>NZ_DASUNC010000156.1:0-37780 GCF_036277355.1 Archangium sp. | reverse complement strand
CCTGAGAAGTTGCGAGCCAGGGGCGACGCCGTTACTCCTATGAATGACGAGGTCTGCCTGCCTCAAGGTGCGGTTCCTCTATTGCCCCCGGCCAGCGCGACGGTTCTCAATCTGTTTTGGAAGTCCAACTGTAGTACTAGTGGAGTGTCCGACAAGTTCTTCAACATATTCGAGAGAGGCTCGCACCATTGGGAGAATGCTCCCCCGAGAGCCGGTCCACCTCGCGGAGACGACACCGAAGACCATCCGCGCTCAAGCCAGAATCCGACCCTGGAAGCACCTTCCGGCCGCGCGTCGCTCGAACTGGTCCGACCATCGGACCAGTTGCTCGAACTCGTGCCCGGAGGCCGCACCATGCTTCGCTCCAGGACGATGGACTATGTTGAAAAACTTGTCGGACACTCCACTAGCACCAGCCGCCCCTGGTGCGAGCGGCGGCCGAGTGCCTCCAGCGACACCTTGGCGCGATCCCGCCCCCACGGCAGCACATCCTCTGGAGAAAGGCCCAGCTCGGCACCAACTTCGGCAATGGGACGCAGTTTCATGCCGCGGACTCTCGGTGCCCGGGCGTCCCCGGGCAATGCCCTGGAGCGGCCTGGAAACGGGGCGGGGCTCCATCGGTTCGGCGCATCAATCGCGGATACCTCCATCCATTATACCCCCGACTGGAGTGGCAAAGGCCCCCAGGTGCTGGCCGACTTCCTGTGCGACCCTCCACGCATCGAGGTGGGCTGCTGGAGGCATGCCGGGGCGCGCGCGTGTGCGTTTTGCGCTCTTCCCGGTGTGAGGCGCAAGACTTGCGCCAGGGAGTCCAGGGGATTCGAGCGCGCTGCTCTCCCATGTACAGGCACGGCAAATGCTAGCCAGGGATTCGTAGTCCCTGTTCGCTCCTGGGGCCGTCCATCATGCACAAATCCATGTCGCTGGCCGCTCTGGCCGCACTGCTGAGTTCCGTTGCTCCATCCTCGAGTGGGGCGCAAGGGCCCGCGCTGACCGCCAACACGATCTTCTTCACCGTCGACAACTACTACGACCTCGATGCCAACGGTGATTACCGCCTCTATCACTCGGCGGGGTTCTATGAGCCCGGCGGGCCCGGGACGAATCCGCGTGTCTTCCTGCTGCCCGAGGTGTCGGTGGTCCGCGAGAAGATTCAATTCTTCTCGAGCGGGGGGAGGCAGGTGACTCCCGGTGATGCTCCTGCGGCCTCCATCAAGTCCATCAACATTCCTCTGCGTTACTCCGGCTCGCTGCCGACCGAGCCGCAGGGCATTGGCATCGCCGTGCAGACGGGCGGCGAGCCACAACCCGCGTACTTGCCCGGGCCGAGCCGGGACGCCGCAGGCAATCCGTTGATGCATCCCTGGCTGAACAGCATGCCCATGCTCATGCAGGCGGTCGGGGAAGACTGCGGCGCGTACACCAGGCTTCTGAGCAAGCAGGAAGCCAATCTGGCGCGGTGGCGGTCATACCGGGCCGAGACCACGGGGCTCAACGAGCTCGTGGTGGCGCTGCTCATTGACGGAGACGTCGTCTCGCAGCGGTTCATCCCGGGCTCCGTGGCGCTCTCCGGCTCGCTCCCGGTGCTGGCCGTGAAGCAGCCCTCCGAGGAGGTCGTGCAGCGCGTCGCCGACGGAAACTTCGAGGTCCAGGTCAGCTATCGATTCCGCGACGCACAGGTGGGCAGCATCGATGCCTCGTTCGAGGTCGAGTCCATCTTGGACAGTTACATCCAGGAGAGCCAACGGGTGATGACCAGCAGCAAGTCATCCGGCATGCAGATCTTCCATATCGGCTCCCGCCGCACGAAGGTGAAGCAATCGATGGAGCAGAGTCTGTCGCGGGAGGTGAGCAGCGGGACCCAGGCTCGAACGATGATCGTGATGAACGACGCGGACGACGCACAAGTGGCGCGATTCGAAGCGACGTTCTTTCCCACCCTCTCGAAGGAGCAGACGATTGCGGCCCACCTCGCGGCGGCGGACGAAGCCAAGAACGCCGGCAAGGTCGATCTCGCGAATGCCCATCTGCAGTATGCCAACGCACTCCAGCAGGGCGTGACACTCGCGGAAGTGGATGCCGTGGGGGCCGCGGCGGCGCTCAACAGGGGCGATTACGCCACTTTCCTCGCGAAAGGTGTCCGTTTCCAGGATTCATCGACCCGGATCTCCGGCGACTTCTTCCGCGTTGCGCACGAGCGCATCTCGACGAGCGAATCCAAGGTCTGGACGGATGTGTCGAAGCGTTCGGTGCAGCGCGCGATCACCCTGATGTTGAAGCCGGAAGATGCACGCAGTTCCCCCGCCCGGCTGGGAGTCTGTGGCTTCCGGGGCGGCCCCATCGTCGGCTCCATCCTGCTCACGTGCATCGAGCAGGGCAGTCCGCTCGCCAGGGCCGGGGTCCTGCAGGGGGAGATCATGTGGAAGCTCGGAGGCCGGCCGATCGGCTCGGTCTCGGACCTCGAGGCCATGCTCGCGGAGTTCGAGCCGGGCGACAAGGTCGATGTCGTGTTCGTCGATCTGAATGGGAGGACCCTGACCCGGAGGGTGAAGCTCGGGAAGGGCGTACCACGCTAGGGAGTCTGCCCATGGCATTCGTCAGCACATTCTCGATCCTTGCTCTCGTCGCAGTCAGCGCCGCCCCCCACAAAACACTCGCTCTCACGAAGGCTTCCGAACCGGATGGGACGGAGTATTCGCTGTCCTTCTGCGCGCGCCCGAGCCCGAGCGCGGCACTGAACCTGCCTGGGCACGCGTTCGTCGGGTACAGCATGAAGCCACGCAAGGGCGCCCGCCGGTACCTCGCGGTTGGACATACGACGTATGCTCCGCCTGGCGCCGTCCTGCTGACGTACCTCGGCCTGCGCCCCTCCGTGGAAGGCTCGATCGAAGAGGAACTCTTCACTGCCACACAGGAGCACTGCCTGGTTCTGCTCGTCAGCAAGGCGGCCTACGACCAGGCCATCGCCGCGGCAGCGGATGTGGTGAGCGGCGGGCTTCCGTCGTTCACTGAGCAGCGGAGGACGATCTTGCGCTACACGCTGGGCGCACAGGACTGCATGAGCTTCATGCTCGGGGTGCTGAAGCCGTTCGCCGGTGACCGGGGTGTGAGGATTCCAGCCCGAGGGCCGACGGAGCTCCCGCTGCCGTACCTCCGCCGGCTGATCGACGCCAACTGATGGAGGAGGAAACCGCATGCCACCGGGCCCGCCTCAGCCCAGGGGAATCACTTCCACTCCGTGAGCCGCACGACGAAGCACGGAGCCGATTCCTCCAGGGACCAACGAATACGGACCCTCGATACCCTCACCCTGGCCCTCGCCCAGTGGGAGAGGGGAGTCAGACACCTTGGAGGCGGGGGCTCGGAGCCCCCACCCCAGCCCGCGCTCAGCCCACCACCAGGTTGATGATGCGGCCCGGCACGTAGACGAACTTCTTCTCCGTAGCGCGCTCACCGCGGTGTTGAGCCGCAGCGCCTCGATGTCCTTGCCCACCTTCTTCACCGTCTTGTGCAGCAGGCGCAGCGTCTCCTCGTCGAGCGTGGCCTCCGCGGCCCCCGGCTCCTCGCGTACGAAGGCCAGCGTGTGCCAGGCGCGATCCAGGAAGCATGGGCTCCCCGTCAGCGTCCCTCACCTCCCGCTCTGCTCCCGCCCGCTACGCCCAAGAGGGCTCCTGTCCTTCCTATGCTTGCGAACATAGCGCGCTGCCCGGGAGCGCAGTGGTCACGACTCGTGGGCTCCTCGAGCGCGAGCGCACGGTCGATCTCCCCGGCTCGGCCGTGGAAGCGCTCGAGGCACACCGGCACCCGCGGCACGGCACTCCCGGGCGGGCGACTCGCGATGCTGGGGGGTATCCGAGGTGGAATCCCCGCGACTCAGGCCGTTACAGGAAAACACGACTTCCCTGCCATTTTTCATATACACTGGGAAGGATTCCACTCCGCTCACACCGGAGCGCCCCATCGCTCACGAGGAAGGCCATGCCGCAACGTCGCCCTGCCCGCTCCACCCTTGGACTCCTGTCCGGACTGCTGCTGGCCGCCTGTGGTGAGGGTGATATCCCCGGGTCCGGGTGGGCCCCGTCCGAGGAGCCCCTGGGCACCCGGGAGGCGGCGATGTGCTCCGGCTTGAGCGTCACCCGCCTGACCCTCGACGGAATCAGCACGTATCAAGGCGAGCTCGCCGGGGCGGGAACCTACGCGGTCTCCACCTTCGCCAACGCCGTGTCGCTCGAGTTCTCCGTGGATGGGCAGACGCCCAGCAGCACCGAGCGCCTGGGCGCCAGCGGCACCTGGTCCTACAGCCGCACGGGCGTGGCCTGCGGCCCGCGGCTCTTCGAGGTGCGGGCCTACCCCATGGTGGTCGCCAGCGATGGCACCAAGACGGTCTGCCGGGAGAGTTACAAGTCGGTGACCCGGACGGTCACCGAGCCGTGCCCCACCACCGCGTCCGTTTCCTGCGACCGTATCTCCACGACCACGGTGCGATGCACCGGGACGGGCAGCGGAGGCTCCGGCTCCTATACGCCCTCCTGGAAGACATCCGTGTATTCCTATTACGACCAGATGGAATACAGCTGGCCCTCGTACCTGGACATGTGGACCGTAGACATGTCCTGCCGCGCTGTCTCCGCCACAGCGAGCGCCTATGACGTCTTGAGACTCGATTTCAAGGTGACCGACAGCACCGGGGTGACGTCGAACACCGTTTCCAGCCCCAACTACAAGTGCGCGCCGATGTATTACTAGATGTGCCCGAAAGGGTGTCCCCCCGAAAGGGTGTCAGAGAATTCGAGTGACGCGACCCGGCACGACCACCGTGCCGCCGCCTCTCCGCTACCAGCCGAGCCGTACGACTCCGCGCAACGGCAGCTGCTGGCGGCCCAGTTCGCACTCCTTCTCCATCTTCGCGACCTTCGCGCGCAGCGCCTTGGACATCGAGCAGTCGGGTGGTTGGCAGGGGGGACCCAGGCACTGGCGTTGCTGGATGGGCCGACACGCCAGCCGGCCTCGCTGACGCGTCAACTGGCGTGTCAAAGGCCTCGAGCCCCCTCTCCGTCCCCCTGCCCCTCCTCTGACACGTGGGCCCCAAGGGACTGGCCTGCCGGTTGCTATGAGACGACCGCGCGGTCCTGAATCCAAACCCTTGTCGGATATCAACCCTTGCTGTGAGGAATTGACCATGATGCTCGCTTCCATCGCTTCCGTCCTGCTGGCCAACACGCTCGCCCAGACCCCCACCACCCCGGCGCCCTTCCCCTATTGCGGCTTGGAGCTCCAGCTCAAGTCGTGGAAGGGGGACTACCTGAACCGGACCGACGCGGCCCCGGCCGTCATCGCGGCGGCCACCGGCGCCGCCGGCAACGCGTGGACCTTCGAGTGCACCACGGACGGCAAGGTGAAGGTAAAGTCGTCGAAGGGGGACTACCTGAACCGGACCGACGCGACCCAGGGCGTCAACGCGGCGGCCACCGGCACCGGCACCGTGTGGACGCCTGTCTTCACCGGCGGCAAGCTCACGCTGAAGTCGTCGAAGGGGGACGGCCTGCACCGCCCGGACACCGCTGCGAGCGTCACCACGTGGGGCACCGGCATTGGCAATACGTGGACCGTCGAGCTCGCCGCGTGCGGCAAGAAGGTGCATCTGAAGTCGTCGAAGGGGGACGGCCTGCACCGTCCGGACACCGCTGCGAGCGTCACCACGTGGGGCACCGGCATTGGCAATGTGTGGACCCTCGAGTGCGCCGCGGACGGCAAGTTCCAGCTCAAGTCGTGGAAGGGGGACTACCTGAACCGGACCGACGCGGCCCCGGCCGTCATCGCGGCGGCCACCGGCGCCGCCGGCAACGCGTGGACGCCCGAGTTCGCCAGCGGCAAGGTGAAGCTCAAGTCGGTGAAGGGGGACTACCTGAACCGGACCGACGCGGCCCAGGGCGTCAACGCGGCCGCCACCGGCACCGGCACCGAGTGGACCCTGTTCGTGGCCCCCTGAGCAGGCGCGTGAAGCCCGGAAAGGTGTCCCGGAAAGGTGTCAAAGGACTCGTACCGACACATTGTCCCCTACGAATCGTCTGACACCCTTCCTGCGGCCCCTCGTCCCCCAGAGCCTCGCCTCCTACGAACCGTCCGCCCCCATTCCCGGGATGGACTCCAGCAGCTCCTGGGGCGGAGGCGTCAGGACCGGCTGCCACTTCTCCGCCGCGCCTTGCGGAGCGAAGAAGACCTGTCCGTCGATGCGCTTTCCGTCCTCGCATTGCGCACCGAGGACCTGGAGATAGCCGTGGAGCATGCACTCGGCCTCGCTCTCCACCCAGGTGCCGAACCCGGTGCCATTGGAGAACCGGCCGTGGCAGCGGATCTTCTTGGGGCGGTCGGGGATGAGGTCCGAGCAGGCCGCGCGGTTTCCCGCCCGGCAGGCCGCGGCGGTCTGGGCGCGATTCGCCGGGTCGTACTGTCCCTCCAGACGGTCGAGCGACGTCCACTCGCCTTCGAGCGGCCCCGAGGAGAAGAGCTGCTCGCAGGGCCGGTAGTTCTTCTCGTAGGCGAAGCTGCACGGCTCGAAGTCACCGCAGCCGCCTTCCTGTTCGCACTCCTTCTCCATCTTCGCCACCTTCGCGCGCAGCGCCTTGGACATCGAGCAGTCGGGTGATTTGCCGCTCATGGGCCCGAGCACCACCTCGGTGGGCGCGAGTGCGCAGAGCGAAGGCTCCCGGAGGGAGATGCCGGGAGAGAAGCGCGCGTTGTCGAGGACGAGCGTGCGCGGCTTTCCGTCCTTGCACGCGGGAGGGAATTGGAAGGTGTAGCGGCCGCCGTGGATCTCGAGCCGGGTGAATGCGGGCATCGGCATCCGCACCTGCTTGCCCGAGCGGACCTCGCGGCCGGAGATCATGTTTTCGTAGTAGATGACGAGCGCATCGGTCTTGAACGTCTTGTTCCCCTTGCGCGCGGTCACCGCGTGAAGCGTGGGGCTGGCGCTGTCGGCCAGGGAGGGCAGCGCGAGCAGCGCGCCGGCCACGGCGAGCCCGCGCGAGAAGCAGGAGAGAGCGTGACGGAGGGACATGTGAATCAGCTTACGCGCAGGCAGGGGCAGGCGTCAGCGGCGTGGCACGGCGGGCTTCTCGCGGGAGACGAGTGGCCCAGGCAGAATCACGGGCGGGTGCCCTCCTGGAATGCGAAGGACACGCCAGGTCAGGCCCCCAGCGCTGATGCGCTCAGGTTTCGGCCTGGCCAACCGCTCTAATGCCGCCCCAACTCCCTGTCCCAGTCCGACAACTGCGTGGACACCGCGTATTTGTAGGCGCTGGAGATATCCTCGAACTTCTTCGGGGGAAGTGCGGAAAGGCGCTCACGCAAGAAGCCCGGGTCGCCGAGCACCTCGCGGTGTTTGAGATCGGTATCCACCTCGACCATTCCAGGAATGACCCGGAGCACGGCCTCCAGGCAGTCCTCCCGGGTGGCGCGAGACATGCGCTCCACCGTCAGCGCCAGGTGCTCGCGAACAGGAGCAGGGCCTCCGGGGCACCAGGCCTCCAGGGTCCCGCGGTAGATGTCATCCATGAGCTCTTCCAGCGTGTACTTCTGCTCGAACGACCCGAACGCGTAGCGAAGGCCCTGGAGCACCTCCCAGAAGCGGAGCAAGGCGGCGAGCCGGTTCGCCATGCGCTCCGCGCTCTGCGGCGGGGGTGGAGACACGGCATGGTCGAGAGCCCCCCAAGGGGTGCTCAAGCAGAAGGACTCGAAGGCGTCACTCATGCGCGGGCGCTCCTCCTTCGGGACGCCTTCATCCAAGCCCATGAAGACCTCGATGAACATGTGCATCCGCCAGCAGGGGTCGCCCGTGTCGAAGTCAGCCACCGGGTGCATCACCAGCACTTCGCCGGGTGACACCTGTCGCATCTGCCGGGGCTGGGGAAAGGCACCGGTCTCGAGATACTCCCGAGCCCACCAGTGCCCCTCGGCTCTCACCTCGCGGAGGATTGCGGCTTTGGTGCCATAGAGCCACGCTGGAAACTCGAGCACCTGGGAGTGTTCCATGTTCATGGCCTCGCGCCCTACCACAACGAGGTGGGCATCACAGCTGGTCCATGGGCTGGTTTCAGTCGTCGTACAACCCGTCCATGAGATCCTGGAAGCTGTTGGCGACGGGGTGGACGGAGCCCTCGACGGAGACGAGGACGATACGAGGCTGTTCGGGCGAGCCTCGGTAGTCGAAACACAGGTCCTCTCCACCAGGGGTTCTGGCGAAGGGGAAGATGCCCGATGGGACATGGGAGCGAATGACTTCGTATGAATTGAGGATGGAGTAGCTCTCCCTCCCCTCATGCTCGGAGACTGTCAGTAGCACCCCCAAGGCATTGTCGCCTCTCCCAACCCTGAACCCATTGGGCTCGGGGGCCATGCCCTGATACATGGATGCAACCCGCTTGTAGTCATCGGGAAGTTTGACTCCCCATGCGGACTCGATCCGCTCCAATTCATGTGGACTGACGGAACCTGACGCTTTCAGGACGTGCGGTCTCCAGTGAACACTCATTTGAACTCCTCCCTCCGAAAATCTACGGGTATCCGCCTCCCCAGATGGACATCCCTCCAGTATGCGGTCTCGCAAGCTGGTGTGCGCCATCCGTAATGAGCTGCATCCTGCCTACGTCCTGGTGGTGATGCCATGTATAACCACTTGGAGCAGTAACGCTCGTCGGTAACGCCTGAATCTCTCCTGGAGAGAGATTCAGCTCTTTTGCCAGACGGGGATCGGCCTTGACCGCCTCATACAGTCGTTGGTTGGCCGCCTTGAAATGCATCCTGTGGCTGCTGCTCCCGATGTGGACGTCATCAATGAGCGTCTCGAACTTCGTCTCGAACTCGGCGAAGCCGTGCTTGTCGAAGCGGACGGTCTCCTTCCCGTTCGTCACCGTCTTGCCCGCGCGGTTGCGTCCGAGAATGGCAATGGGTTGAGGCGGCTGCCTTGTCCCCATGTAGGGCAGCACTCGGCCGTCCGGGGTGAGCCTGGGCTTGCGCCATTCCTCCACATGCTCGATGCGGTGGCGCTTCGGGTCCGGGCCTCCGTTGGAGGAAGCAGGGTCCGAGGCGCCCACGCCCTGGCTGCCGCTCACGCCCTGTTGCGCCATGTACGCGGCCGTCGGCATCAGGGTCACCGTCACCGCGGGCCGGGCCACCACCACGGCTTGTACCTGGCGGGCTACCGCCAACAAGTCCAGCCCCGTCTCCGCCTCGAGCAGTTGTGCTGCCCGGCCAGAGCCCGGCAGCCCCGGGCCCTTCATCATCCCGTGCGCCGTCCACCCCAGTGCCGCCGTCGCCACCAGCACCAGCACCCGCCCCACCTGCACGCCCAGCACTCGTCCGTAGCGCTCTCCGATGCTCCTCAACTCCAGCAGGGAGCGAGCGCTCCGGACAGCCTCCTGTAACCGCCGGTAGCCCTCTACTACGTTGAAGAGCGTATCCGTTCCCAGGTACGCGACCAGCGTCACCGTCATCCCCAGCGCGATCAGCTTGGAGGTCGGCTCGGGCAGTAGCAACAAGCCGAGGTAGGTGGAGAGCGAGGTGTAGACAGCCATCTTCAATTGCTCGGGGTCTACCGAGGCCTCTACGACTGACTGAACGCCGGGCCAGAGGCTTTCGAACGCGAACATGAGCGCCATGTCCGCCCGCTCGTCCTCGTCCAGGTGCAGTTCAGGCTCTCGGAGAGTCACGCAGCGCGAAGGGGCCTCGTGCTGGGAGCACGAACTCGACCAGGCGAGCTGCGAGGAGCGCGAGGTTCGCCAGGCCCCGGAGAGCATCGGAGTCTTGCCCGGCCGGTGGAAGAGGGGCTGGGGCGGGCCGGGGAGCTGCGCCACCAGCAGTCGCATGGCGTGCTCGAACTCGGACTGGGAGAAACGCACGGGCTCGCGCCGGGGCAGGACGGGGAGCACCACCTGTCGGCCGCCTTCCGCCTCGAGCACCACCCGCGCGGGCCCGGCCACCGACTCGCAGGACTCCTCCGCCACCGCTCTGGCGGGCTCCTGCTCCCACCGCATTCCATCGTCCGTTGCGCATGCGGCCAAGGCCAGCAACAGCGTCACTGCCCACGGGCGAAACCCTCGAGGGACTCGGCTCGTGCGCTCCTGGCTCGGTGGTGGCCTGCGCCCTCTCCTGCTCGCAGTCGGCATGAGGGCGGAGCTTGGTCCACATCATTTGATTGGGACAAGCCCGTCCGCAGTGTCGTCCGCCGTCCGCAGTGCCAGAGAATTCGAGTGACGCGAGCCGACACGACACGCGGCGGAAAAGAGAGGAGGGGAAAGCTGGCCGAGACATCCTCCGTACTATCCGCGACGGCGATGCACCCCTCGGGGCAACCGCCCCCCCCCCGGAAAGACTCGGCGGCCGGTGGGTTCACCCGTCCACTCCAGCTCTCGTTCTCGCTCGCCTCCCTCGTTTCGAGTCCTTTGACACCGTCTCGACACCGTCTCCGGCACGGGCTCACCCGGCGCGATGCACTCCGAAGTGGTGGGGCCGTCGAGCGCGCCCGAAAGGGTGTCGAAGGCTCCGCGCGACACGCAAACAGGGATCGGTATAAATCTCGACGACACGTATAAAACTTGCCGACCTGTATAAAAAATATTGCGGAATTCTAAATGGCGATCCACTATCCCCTTGTATGAGAGCCAAGCTGCCGTGGGAGATCTACCCCGAGCTGACGCTGGACCGTCTGCTCGACGTCGCGCGCATCATCAATCGCGTTCACGAAGAGGTGGCCCGCCATATTCAGCCGGAGAAGGGCGACCTGCGCTTCGGCAGGTGGGTTCCGGGGTCTACCGAGTACTCGCGTGTCGTGCACGAGCTGGAAGAGGCGCACAAGTCCGGTGCTTACCCATGGCTCGGGATCGTCGACGACTCCATGCAGTTCGTCGCCTCCATCGGCGGTGTCCCGTTTCGGTTCTTCAACGGAGACCCGGAGACCCCGTCGCGAAGCGCCCGCAAGCGCTCCACCAAGGAGCAGCGGGCCAATCTGGAGTTGTTCGACCTGAACACGGTCACTCGGGCGGACATCGACTGGGCGTGGCGCTTCGCGGTTGACGTGAACCCCATCACCGCCGAAGTGATGAGCATCACGATCGAGGAGGTGGACAGTACTGGTTCTTATCGGAACGCGTTCGAGATTCCATTCCGCCAGGCTGCGGCAGGACTCACGGTCCTGACCGACCACCGCCCAGAAGGAGTAGAGTTCGCGCCGCCGCAGCCCGAAGAGATTCCGGCAGCGGAGGAGACTGGCACGGAGGCCGCCGAAGGCGGCACAGTGGACGATGACCGCGACGAATGAAGCGGCCTTCATTGGGAGCAACCTGCGGATCGCACGCAACTTCCGCGGGATGACGCTGGCCGACCTGGCTCAGATGGTGGATGTGTCGCACTCCTCCATCCACCACTTCGAGACCGAGCTACGTAAGCCTGACGAACTGCTCGTCAAGGCGCTCGGACAGGCGCTCGGGTTCTCGCCTCGGTACTTCTTCGTCCCCATCAAGGAGGAGTTTCGAGAGGAGGACTGCCAATTTCGAAGCGAGAGGATGCCCGTTTCGCTGAAGACCCGGGTGCTGGCACATGGCACCGTGTTCGGGATGTACGTGCGACAGGTGGCGGTGCACCTGAAGGCTGCGCGTCTGAAGTTCCCGACAATTTCTATTCCGAGCGAACGCGCGACCGGAAAGGAGGCCGTTGAACAGGTGGCGGAGAACAGCCGCCGCACGATAGGCCTGGGGCTAGACCGTCCCATTACGAGCATGGTTCGGCTGTTGGAGAGCCGGGGCGTGGTTGTCACGCGCTTTGGGGCCTCGACTGAGGAAAGTGACGCGCTGAGCGTTGATGCCTTCTCGCGCATGGGTACGCATCCCGTCGTTGTCCTCAACACCGACAAGAGCAGCACCTCGCGTGCTCGGTGGGACATAGCGCATGAGTTCGGTCACCTCATTTTGCATGTGGGGCTCCGCTCTGGGGACCCGGAACAGGAGAAGGATGCGGACTTCTTCGCAAGCGCATTCCTCCTGCCGCGCACAGGCTTCTTGCGTGAGTTTCCGCACCAGACGAAGCTGAACTGGGAGACTGTCTTCGCAATGAAGCGGCGGTGGAAAGCCAGCGCAGCTGCCATCGTGCGGCGTGCCTATGACTTGGGGCGCATTGACGCGATTGAGTACCGACGCGCCTGGAAGCACTACATGTACAGGCGCTGGCACAAGGGCGAACCAGACGAGCCGGAAGATGAACCGCCTGAGCTGCTCCAGAACTCCCTCAAGCACATAGAGCAACGAACTGGGGCTACACCTCTGTTCATTGCGAAGGAGCTCGGCTGGCTGCCGGAGACGTTCAACCGGATCATTGGTATCGACCCGATGTCGCAGAAGCCAGAGGCACCAGAGGCCAGTGGTCGCGTCATCCCCTTCAGCCGCACTCGCCCTACTGGGTAGTGCGTGCACCGCTCCATGGGAGGGCCAGCAAGGCCGCGTGCCGCGCCGGTACACGGTGCAACCCCTGGGCCCCCCCTGCCCTGGCAGCCCTCTCTTGAAGAGAGAGGCAGGGAATTGGGGCGTGTTGACAGCGGCTGCGCCAGGTTCAGCACCACGCCTGCTGGGTGCTCCCCGTGGCCACTCACTGCTCGATCGAGCGGGGCTCCGGCGGGGGCAGCATGGCCGCCATGTAGCACTTGCCCTGGTACTCGTAGAGTTCCTCCGGGCATGGGGCCTTGAGATCATGAGGCACCCAGCAGGCGCCCATGATCTCCACCTCGATACGAGGCGTGCAGGGAGGGCGCTTCTGCCCTTTGTAGGGCTTGCGCGGAAACGGGTGGGCGATGGGCGATGGCCCCCCATCCGTGGCGCTCCGGAGCGAGTGGCCCGTGAGGGGTAGCACCGTGTCCGTCGGCACCTCCTGGCCCATGGGTGCTGGCGCGGCGCGCACCAGGGGGTCCGCGCTGTCTGGCGGTGGGCTCACGGGAGCCGGGCGGAGCAGCGCGAAGACCAGGGCGCCCACCGCGGCGGGGCGCCAGCCAGTGCCAGCTCGAGCCGCAACCCGAGGCGAAGCTCGTCAGCGTCCGGGAGGGCCCGGGCCATGCGCTTCATGGTGTCACGCACCTCCTCGAACAGGCACACCAGCGCTTCCGCGGAGTACTTGTCGGGAGCCACGGCCAAGGCGAAATCCTCCACCTCCAGGGCGACGTAACCCGGTGAGCCCGAGGAGATGCACCGCCCCCGCCAGTCCGGCAGCGGCTCCGCGCCCTCTTCCGGGGAGGACCTGAGCACCAGGGCTGTCGCCCCGCTCGTCTCGTGCATGGCCCGGTAGAGTTCGCCCCGGCTGTGCTCGTCCTGCGCCATCTGCTCGTGGAGCTGGTAGGGCCCCACCTGATCCACTTCCGCCCCGCTCGTCTCGGACTTATTCTCCTCGTCCACGCGTGCTCCTCGCGGGCCTGCTCGCCCGCCCGGCTTCCTTCTCGCGTGTTTGCACCGCGTCGGCCCCTCCTTACGGGAGCTACACGGTGCATCTGGAGCGTCCTACCGCCCAGATCTCACAGAATGGCCGGGGGCTGCTGCCCTCGCGCTACCCCACCGGGACACGGCGGGCAGCAAGCCCGCCGCGCGATGCACCGGCTCAGGCGCCCTTGAGGTTCTGGGTCACGAAGTCCCAGTTCACCAGGCTGTTGAGGAACGTGTCGATGTACTTGGGACGCGCGTTGCGGAAGTCGATGTAGTACGCGTGCTCCCACACGTCGATGGTCAGCAGCGCCTTCTGGCCGTGCTTCATGGGCAGGTCCGCGTTGCCCGTCTTGGTCACCGCCAGCTTGCCCTTCTCCAGCACGAGCCAGGCCCAGCCGGAGCCGAACTGCGTCGTGGCGGCGTTGGCGAACTCCTCACGGAAGCGCTCGAACGAGCCGAAGTCGCGCTTGATGGCATCCGCCAGGTCCCCCGTGGGGAGCCCGCCACCGTTCGGCTTCATGCAGTTCCAGTAGAAGGTGTGGTTCCACACCTGGGCGGCGTTGTTGAAGACGCCTCCCTCGCTGTGGAGGATGACCTGCTCCAGCGAGCTGTTCGCCTCGGGCTTGCCGTCGAGCAGCTTGTTCAGGTTGTTCACGTACGCGGCGTGGTGCTTGCCGTGGTGGTACTCGAGCGTCTCCGCGCTGATGTGCGGGGCGAGGGCGTCCTTCTTGTAGGGCAGCTCGGGCAGCGAGAACGGCATGGGTACTTCCTTTCAGCAGAGAAGTGGTTCTGCTCCCTCTACCCGGTCCCCGTCCATATGTCAGCGGCCTTGCCAATGGATTGGCGGATTGTCATTACATTGGCGCGGACCGGCGGTACTCGCGCCGGTACGCGCCGGGAGCGACGCCTCCCCAACGTTTGAAGGCCCGGTTGAAGGACGCCTCGCTCTGGTAGCCGATGGCCTCCGCGACCTGGAGCAGCGGCTGCTCGCCCTCGCGCAGCATCTGGGCGGCCTTCGTCATCCTCCACCGCGCCAGGTACTCCAACGGAGGCTCCCCCACGAGCTCACTGAAGCGCGCGGCGAAGCTGGAGCGCGACAGGGCCACGGCCGTCGCGAGGCTCTCCACCGTCCACGGCTCCGCGTGCCGCTCGTGGATGAGCGAGAGCGCCTTGCGAATCTGGGGATCCCCGAGCGCGCACAGCCCCCGCTCCCGGCACGCCCCCGCCGCGATGTGCGTGCGCAGGGCCTGCACGAGCAGGATGTCCGCGAGCCGGCTCATGACGACCGTCGCCCCCGGGCTGGACGAGGCGCTCTCCGTGATGAGCAGCTGCACGAGCGCCGGCAGCGAGGGGGAGGCCTCGGCATGGTCCGCGGTGATGTGGATGGCCCGCGGCAGCCCCTCGAACAGCGGCGTGCGGGACGCGGCGCCGAGCCGGAAGGACCCCACCACCAGCACCGTCCGCGCCCCGTCTCCGCCGAGCCGGAACACCCCGGGTCCGTCATGCCCCCGCTCACAGGAGCCCTTGCCGAGGACGTGGACCGGGCTTCCCTCCGCGTCCCGGAGCGTGTGCCCGCCCCCGTGCGGAAGCAGCGCCAGGTCTCCCGCCGACAGCGAGAGGGCGCCCTCCACCCCCTCGACCTCCAGGCGGGCACTCCCCCGGGCCACGACGATGATGTGCGCCCCCGCCAGCTCCGGGAACTGGATGCCCCAGGGGGCATGGAGCTCCAGGCGGCCGTACACCAGGGTCGTCAGGCGCATCGAGTCCAACACCTCCGCCAGCACATCCGTTACCCGCTCGTCCCGGGGGGCTGGACGATCGGTCAATTCTTTTGGACTGGATGTCATGGCACGTCCATAGCGGCCCGGGCATTTTCCGGCCATGGCAAACCTCTCCCACCTCTTCTCCCCCTTCCGCCTGGGCCGGCTCGAGCTCAAGAACCGCATGGTGATGGCCCCCATGACGCGGAGCCGCGCCCTCGTCGAGGGCAACGTGCCCAACCCGCTGGCGGTGACCTACTACGCGCAGCGCGCCTCGGCCGGGCTCCTCATCACCGAGGGCACCCAGGTCAGCACCCAGGGCGTGGGGTACATCCGCACGCCCGGCATCCACTCGTCCGCGCAGGTGGCGGGCTGGAAGGCGGTGACGGACGCCGTGCACGCGGCGGGCGGCGTCATCTTCGCCCAGCTGTGGCACGTGGGGCGCGTGTCGCACCCGGACTTCCATGACGGCCAGCTGCCCGTGGCCCCCTCGGCCATTCCCGTGGAGGGCGGCCAGGTCTTCACCTTCAAGGGCAGGACGCCCATGGTGACGCCGCGCGCCCTGGAGACCCACGAGCTGCCCGGCATCGTCGAGCAGTTCCGCCTCGCGGCCGTGAATGCGAAGGAGGCGGGCTTCGACGGCGTGGAGCTGCACGGCAGCAACGGCTACCTGCTGGACCAGTTCCTGCGGGATGGCTCCAACCAGCGCACGGACGCGTACGGCGGCAGCATCGAGAACCGGGCGCGCTTCCCGCTGGAGGTGGCTCGCGCGGTGGTGGGCGTCTGGGGCGCCGAGCGGGTGGGCTACCGGCTCGCCCCGCAGCCCTTCCCCTACGCGGGCATGACGGACTCCACCCCGGCCGAGACGTTCTCCCATATGGCTCGCGAGCTGGGCCGGTTGGGGCTCGGCTACCTGCACGTGACCGAGGCCGTGTCGGGCCAGGGCGCCCCCAGCCCGGAGCAGCGCATCTCCCCGCTGCTGCGCAAGGCCTTCCCGGGCACGTTCATGGTCAACGGCGGCTACGACGCGCAGACGGGAGAGGCGGCGCTCTCCCGGGGCGAGGCGGAGCTCGTCTCCTACGGCGTGCCCTTCCTCGCCAATCCGGACCTGGTGGAGCGCTACCGGAGGGGGGCCGCGCTCAACACCCCGGACTCCGCCACCTTCTTCACCGGCGAGGAGAAGGGCCTCATCGACTACCCCGCACTGGGCTGACGGTGGGAGCCAGGTGCTCCCACCGCCCGTCCCGCCCGGAGCGCTGACTACTGGTAGTACTGGTAGCGCACCGTCAGGGCGCCGTCGACGGCGGTGGCGCCGCAGAAGCCGCCGCCGCTCACGTTGACGATCTGGTCATTCGAGGACTTCGTGTACCCACCGGCCGCGTACCAGCCGGCCGTCTTCCACGTCGCGCTCACGGCGAAGGGCAGCCCGCTCAGGTCCACGTTGGCCTTGCCCGTCGAGGAGTTGAAGGCGACGCAGTCTCCCGCCTCGCCAAAGGCCGGTTGCTGCGCTGGGCACATCGGGAGCCGGCCTGAGCCCCCTCAGGCTGACACCGTGCCCATTTCCCCTCGCCATCCGGGAGAGGGACGGGGTGAGGGTGCCACGCATCCCGGGTTGAACCCCCTGTCCACAGGGGGGGTCCACGGGTTGGAGAACAGGGACAGATACCCTCACCCCGACCCTCTCCCGAGGGGAGAGGGGATATTGAGGGGATATTGAGGGATATTGAGGGGATATTAGAACGCGGAGCCGTTGGCGCGCGTGCCCGGCGACGAGCCCACCGTCGAGAGCGAGGTGTGCAGCACGAAGCTCCCCGTCGCGCTGACATCCGGGCTGCGGTTGGCGGACACGCCGTCGGTGCTGGTCAGCGAGCTCGGGACGGCGAACGAGTCCACGGTGGCGCTGCCCGCGTCCTTCACGATGACGGTGTCCCCGCTGTTGGCCAGGCCCAGCGCTCCGGTGGAGGCTCCCACGGCGTTGGACATCCCCGCGGGAACGCCACTGGCCGAGCCGAACACCACGATGGCCTTGCCCGCCCCCAGCACCGTCCCCGTGGCGAAGGTGTGCCGCTTCGCCGTGGAGTCCCAGATGCTCCAGCCGCCGATGTCGATGGACGCACCGCCCACGTTCACCAGCTCGACGAACTCCTTGGTGACATCGGAGCCGGGCTCGTTGACGAGGATCTCGTTGAGGATGACCCGGGCGGCGCTGGTGGCGGCCGGAGTGGTGGCCGAGGCGGTGTTGCTGACGGCGGACTCGTTGTTGGCCGCGTCATCGGCCGTCACGCGGTAGTAGTAGGTGGTGCTCGCGGCGCGGCCGGTGTCCGAGTGGCTGGTGCCGGAGACGCTCGCCACGGCCGAGAAGCTGGCGTTGTCGGTGCTGCGGTAGACGTTGTAGCCGGCCACGCCCACGTTGTCGGTGGAGCCCGTCCAGCTCAGGTTCACCTGGCTCGAGGACACGGCCGAGGCGCTCAGGCCGCTCGGAGCGGTGGGCGCCGTGGTATCGGAGCTCCCGCCGCCGCTGCCCGCGCCCGCCAGCCACGCCATGGCGTTGAGGTGGATGAGGGCGTTGTCGTACAGCGTCTCGTTCCAGCCGTTGTAGGTGGTGTGGCCGCAGCCGTTGGTGGCGTCCTCGGAGGGCGAGGAGTCACCGATGGCCGCGATGCGCCCCGTCCCATCCGTGGAGGTGGCGAACGTCACCCGCGTGTTGGCGCCCACCGTGCCGGTGGTCATCCACACGTGCCCCTTGGCGTTGGGGTTGGCGGTGGGGTCCAGGGTGATGGAGGTGGAGCCGAAGAGGCCCAGGCCCTTGCCCACGGTGGCCTTGCCATAGGCGCCCGCGTGGACGATGGGCGACGTGGTGTCCGTGGTGTACTTCGAGTTCGGGTTGTCGTTGAACCAGTTGTCCGGCTCGCCCATCACCTGGAAGCGCAGGCCCCAGGACACGCCCGTCATCAGCTCGTTGAGGATCTCCGGCGAGTCCCAGCCGTCGTTGTTGCGGTCCGAGTTCCCGTGGTCCGAGATGAGGAACACGCCGCCCCCGTTCCTCACGAAGGCCTGGATGGCCGTGCGCTCTGCGGTGGTGTAGCGGATGTTGGGCTCGGGCAGGATGAGGACCTTGTAGTTCTTGAGGTCCTGCGCGTTGCTGGTGTCACCGTAGGTGATGCGGCTGCCCGTGGGCAGGCTCTCCACCGAGAAGCCCTTCTTCACCAGGGCCACGCCGAAGGCCGAGTAGGCGCCGCCCCAGTACGTCTCGGGGGTGGTGGCGGTGATGCCGCTCTGCGCCGGGGTGGGGTAGCGCTGGGCCGTGCCGCACGTGTCCTCGTCCAGCACCCAATCCGCGTTGCCCGCCGTCTGCGCGTGCATCGCCTCGAACAGCACCTTCGTCTGGGCCCACGCGCTGGCGGGCTCCATCAGCCCGATCACGGGCAGGGCGAAACACAGGGACCGGAGCAGTTTCTTCATACGACGCCTCCTCGGCTGGGGGGGAGGCACCAAGGAAGCATCTATTTTCTCAAAATTCAATCCACGCGAAATTCACCTGCGGGGCTGGAAAAACCCCGTGCTCGATTCACGGGTCACCGGGTCCTGGCGGGGGCGGAGCCCGTGCCGGTGTCACCGCCGGTGTGACGTGGGACCCCTGGGGCATGCTGGCCTCTCGATGGACCGCCGCCCGAGGGCCGCCGGGAAACTTGCCCCGGGGTGCCCCCACCGCAGGATGGCGCGGTCCCCCCCACCGCCGCCTGGCACGAGGCACCTGTGAGCAATCAACGAACCGAACGGTGGCAGCAGCTCCTCTCCCCGCACCGCGTGGGGGACAAGAAGGATCGGCCGCCCCTGGACACGCGGGATGAGCGGACGGCCTACGACGTCGACTACGACCGCATCGTCTTCTCGAGCGCCTTCCGGAGCCTGCACGACAAGACGCAGGTGTTTCCGCTGTCCTCGAGCGACTACACGCGCACGCGGCTGACGCACAGCATCGAGGCCTCGAGCGTGGGGCGCTCGCTGGGACAGCTGGCGGGGCGGGCGCTGAAGCAGCGGGACGTGAAGGTGGAGCCGCCGCACCTGGGCACCATCGTGGCGGCGGCGTGCCTGGCGCACGACATCGGCAATCCGCCCTTCGGCCACTCGGGAGAGGCGGCCATCCAGCACTGGGTGGACAAGCGCTTCCTGTCTGGCATGCCCAAGGAGCGCACGGAGCCGGTCTGGCCGTTCGCCACCTGGAGCGAGGAACAGGATCTGCTGCGCTTCGAGGGCAACGCGCAAGGCTTCCGCATCCTCGCGCGGCTGCAGGCGCGCAACCGGGACGGCGGGCTGCGCTACACCGTGGCGACGGTGGGGGCCATGAGCAAGTACCCGAGGCCCTCGGTGCTGCCGGGGCGGCGCCCGAAGGACAAGAGCCGCATCTCGGAGAAGAAGTTCGGCTTCTTCCAGGAGGACGCGCAGCTGGCGCGCGAGGTGTACCGCACGCTGGGGCTCACCGAGCGCGAGCCGGACGTGTTCAGCCGCCACCCGCTGGCCTTCCTCGTCGAGGCGGCGGATGACATCTGCTACGCGCTCATCGACCTGGAGGACTCGGCGAAGCTGGGCCTCATCCCCATGGAGGAGGCGTGCTCGCTGCTGGAGAGCGTGGCGGAGCTCAGCGGCCACTTCCGGGCCCTCAAGGAGAAGGTGGACTGGGAGTCGCGGATGGGCGTGGCCCGGGCGGGCGCCATCTCCGCGCTCATCCAGGAGTGTGTGGCGGCGTTCGAGGAGCACGTGGAGGCAATGGAGGTGGGGCGCTTCGAGCAGTCGCTGGTATCGGCCCGGCCGGAGGTGGACGCCCGGCTGAAGGCCATCACCGGCATCACCCGCCGCAAGGGCTACGAGAGCGAGCGCGTGCTGCAAATCGAGGCGGCGGGCTTCAAGACGCTGGGCGGCCTGCTGGACATGTTCGCGCCCGCGGTGCTCGCGGACACGCCGGACCTCCAGGAGAAGAAGCTGCGGCAGCTCCTCCCCATCGAATTCTTCCAGCGCCCGGGGCCGTACCTGGACAACCGGGACGAGGCCATCGAGCGGCTGACGCCCTACCAGCGGCTGCTGTGCGTGACGGACTACGTGTCCGCCATGACGGATGGTTTCGCGGTGGAGCTCTACCAGCGGCTCTCCGGCATCAAGCTGCCGGAGTAATCCCTCTCCTTTTCTCAATCCCAGACACCCGGCTGTTGCCGCACGGACAACACGGTTGCCGTTGCACCCGGGGCCACCTCCCCACTCCCCCTCTGTAGCCTCCGGGGCAACAATTCAGGAATTGACCGGAAGGCTTGCAATACAAAGCCAGACGTGAGAGGTGTTCGCGCGTCCATTTCAAGCATCCAAGAGGGGAGAGTCCATGACCTGGAAGAATCTCGCCCTGTGCCTCGGCACGGGGATGGCGTTCGTCACCGGAGGCGCCGCGTTCGCGCAGGAAGTGCCCGAGGACAAGTACTACGCGGAGAAGGTGCTCGCCGAGGGCGCGGGCTGGCAGCTCAAGAACATCAGCGGCTATGCCGTGGATGGGGACGGCCGCTACTACTCGCAGGACATCTACAACATCAAGAGCACGGTGCGCGAGGCGTTCTACCAGCTGCCGCTGCACCCCTACCTCCAGGAGGAGCTGGCCGCGGCCGCCGTCGAGACCAAGGACGAGACGGTCTTCGTGCTCGACAAGAAGATCGCCGATGAGATCGCCCTCTCCTACGAGAAGGGCGAGCTGACCGAGGCGCTGAAGGCCATCGCCGAGCCGCCGGACGAGGAGGTGCCGGCGGGCGTGCAGACGATGGGGCCGTTCGGCTCGTGCTCGGACCAGACGTTCAGCAAGAGCAAGAGCTTCACCCTCAACACGCCCATCTCCACGAGCCAGAACTTCGGCTCGGGCTTCTCGGGCACCCTGAGCGCGACGGGCAACATCAACGGCAGCGCGACGGGTGAGGTGGTGATGAAGGTCAAGCGCCACAAGATCTTCTGGGTGTGCGTGCCCTACGGCGTGAACTTCCAGCACGCGCGGGCCTGGGGCAACGTGAGCGTGGCCAACGGCTCGTCGGTGAACGGCACGCTGAGCTACAACTGGAGCTGGCAGAAGGAGATCGCCAAGCCGTCGCTGGGCTCGCTGAACTTCTTCATCGGACCGGTGCCGGTGCACATCGGCTTCAACCTGCCCATCAACCTGGGCCTCGACGTGTCGGCGAGCGTCACCGGCCAGGTGAACTACAACGGCAACCAGACGGCCACGGGCGCCTTCGATTACACCTGCACGCTGAGCGGGTGCGGCGGCTGGGCCAACTACAACCTGGGCGGCAACTCGCTGCAGCCGCTGACGGGCAGCGTGTCGGGCCGCGTGTACCCCACCGTCTGGGTGCAGGTGGCCGTGCGCGCCTACCTGTACTCCGAGTGGCTCGCCTATGCGCAGGTGGGCGTGCGTCCCTACCTGTACGGCGACCTGTGGGGCTACTACGGCAACGCCTGTGGTGACGCGGATGGCAACGGCATCAACGAGACGGTGAGCGCCCTCACCTTCAACCTCGACTGGCGGCTCTTCATCACCGCGCAGGCCTCGGCCTTCGGCGGCAACCCCACGCAGTGGAACAACCTGTGGAGCACCCAGCGCCGCAACATCAAGTTCTGGGACCTCATCAGCGGCGGCTCGAGCGCCATCCGCCCCATGATTGGCGGCCCGGCGAGCACCAACGTGAACACCTCCACGGGCTACACCGCGAAGATGCGCCCCTGCTGGCCGTACGGGGACACGGTGAACTACCGCTTCGACTGGGGTGACAGCACCTCCACCAACGTCAGCGGCGCGCCGCAGACCGCCACGGCCGCGGGCAAGGCCTGGTCCACCAGCGGCGCGAAGACGCTGCAGCTCACCGCGCTGAGCGACTCGTGGGGCCGGCAGCTCAACGCCACCACCGCGCGCTCCATCCAGGTCAACGGCTCCACCCCCACGTGGACGGGCTGGTTCAACCGCGACGCCCCCGGTGGCAGCGGTGACTACGAGACGCTGTCCGATCTCATCGCCGGTGGCTACTCCGTCTGCTCCAACCCCGTCGGCGTGGAGTGCCAGACGGCCGGCGGCGCCCCGTACACCAGCACGGGCGAGGTCTACAGCTGCTCGCTCTCCGGTGGCGTGTGCGTCAACTCGCAGCAGCCCGACGGCATCTGCCAGGACTACCGGGTGCGCTTCCTCTGCCCGTAGTCAGTCTGCGTGAATGAAGGACTCCGCCCTCTCCCGCGCACCGGGAGGGGGCGTTGTCATTTCCTGGGTTTGGGGGAGGACAGCACCTCGATGCTCGTCACCGGGTTGCCGCGGGCATAGAGGTCCGCGGAGGTGCGCACCAGGGTGCCCTCGCTGAGGTTCTTCAGGGCCATCTGCTGGCGCCCCTGGGTGACGCGCACGTCCCGGGCGAGCGACAGCGTGCTGGTACCTCCGTCCTCCTCGTCGAGCACGAGCTGCTGCGGGGTGACCGAGCGCACGCGGCCCCGGTGGATGACATTGGCCACCGCGACGCCCTCGCTGCGGGTGTCCGCCGCTTTGCCCGCGGTACCGCCACCGCCCGCGCCCTCGGCCGTGGAGTAGCCGATGCCCGGGGTGCCCTCGGGCGCCTCGGCGTTCGAGTTGCCGGCGGCGGAGCTCCCGGTCCCGCTGCCCCCCGTGCCCATGTCCTGGCCGCTGCCGCCCGTGCCCGTGCCCTGGGCCGCCTGGGCCCGCGCGAGCTGGACCCGCATCTGCGCGACCTGCTGCTCGAGGGTGGCCACCTGCGCGCGCAACCGGGCGATCTCCACCCGCTGCTGGGTCTCGAGCGCCGACAGCTGTTGCGTCCCCGTCCCCGTGTCCTGCGTGGTGTCACCGGTCCCGGAGCCGCCCGTGCCCGTCTGGGCCGTCGTGCCCGTCTGGGCCGTCGTATCGCCGGTCGTCAGCCCCTGGTCCGAGCCCATCCCGTCCGACGTCCCCGTGATGCGCGTGTCCTGGGTGACATCACCCACGGAGCCCTCGGGGTACGGAGATTGCGCCAGAGACACGCCCTGCGTGGCGCTGCACACGAGCACCAGTCCGAGCACCGCGATTCCCAAATCCCACCAGGTCGGCTTCCGCATCTACGCCGCGCTCCCTTCTTCCGTGTAGAACGTTGGGCGGCGGACGTCCGCGAGCAACCGGCTCGGAGCCGGGGACACGGGACGAACGGAGCGGTGCATCGGCCGCTCTCCGAGCCTCCGAGGAGGCTCCCGGCACACGGATGCCACCTCCGTGTGTTGGGCCGGTCTCGCGTGGCACATGGGGGCTCAGCGCTTGTCGAACCAGGATCCTTCGTCCAGCAACCCAGGCGGTATCACTCCGGTAGGCACCGGCGCATCCGGTCCCCTGCCCTCGCCGGCTTCGTCCGAGCCCTCGGTCCGCCTGGAGGCCTCGCGTCCTCGCAACGTCCTCCGCGAGCCCGCGCCCTGGCTGGTGGCCGACTCGTCCCGCGCGCTGGACATCAACCACCGCATCACCCAGGGCTACATCCAGCTCGCCCATGAGCTGCAGGCCCTGCTCGAGCCCGGGTACCAGCCCGGCGGGAGCAGCCGCGTCCTGTGCAACTGGTTCGCCTTCGCCCCCCACGCGTCGCTGGAGGCGGGCAAGGGGATGCTCGGTGCGTACCTCGCCCGGGCCATCATCGACACCGCCCAGGGCGAGCCCTCTCCCTCCATCCAGCGGGCGCTCGACCGCGGAGGACTCTCCGGTCCGGATCGCCTCGTGGCGGAGAAGGTGGCGGGCACGCTGCGGTTCTTCGGCCTGTCGCATGACGTGGCCGCCTCCCTGGGCACACTGCTGAGCGCGGCCAATCTGGACGTGCTCGCGGACCCGCGCACCCTGTGGATCACCACCTGGCGGATGGCTCGCGTGCTCCATGACGCGCCGGGCGCCCTGCCGCTCGACAAGGCCGAGTCGGTGGTGCGCACGCTGGAGCAGCTGCTGCTCGATGGGAACGTGGCCATCTACGGGGACATCGCCACGGCGGCGCGTGCGTACCTCGAGTGGCGCGGGCGCTCGGGCGGGAACGAGGTGAAGCCGCTCCAGGTGGTGGAGGGCTTCGCGCTGGACGGAGCCTCCGTGGGCGAGGCGCGGCGGGCCCGGGAGTACGCACTCGAGCACGTGAAGGACTCGCCCCAGCCCACGCACTTCGCGACCGTGCTGCCCGAGGTGGGGGGACGGAGCTTGCTCGTGGCCGCCTTCGCCCTGTTCGAGGATGCGCGGCGGACGGCGGAGGGCCCGGAGCGCAATGCACTCATCGGCTTCGCCAACAACTACCTGGCGTGGCACGAGCAGCACAACGCCGTGCAGCCGGCCTTCACGCCGGCCACCCCGCGCACGGGCGAGGTGCCCCGCGACGCCCTCATGCACGCGATGACGCCGACACTGCGTCTGCCATTGGGGCCCGTCGCCTGGGAGTTCAGCGACTACGCCGATCGGCAACCGGACCGGGACCACAACTTCCTCACCTCGAAGCCGACCGAGTACAACTGGGCGCTCTTCGAGGATCGCTGGCCCGCCATCCTGGATGCCTTCGACGTCGGATACCGGAACCAGGCGGGGCTGTGGCAGATGCCCCAGCCCCTCATCCAGTCACTGGACCTGCTGGAAGTCGATTGAGGTTCCGGCGGCGCGGCGTACCAACTGGTCCAACAATCGGACCAGTTGCCATGTGCTGACACCCGAGGCCCTCTCCCCTCGCCCTCCGGGAGAGGGGATATTGTCCCTGAAAGGGATTAGCGCTGCTGCTGCTGCTGTTGCTGCGGCTGCGGCTGCTGGCGCTGTGGCTGTCCCTGCCGCTGCTGACGCTGTGGCTGCCCCTGCGGCCCCTGCTGCTGCTGTGCCCGCTGGGGCTGCGTGACGATGTTCCGCGCGTACTCGCCACCGGAGATGAGCGCGAACGAGGTGCGCACTGTCGTTCCCTCGGAGATCTGGTCCACGGGGATGCGCTTGAGGTCCGGCCCCACGAAGGCCCGCGTCTGGTCATCGACGGCGAGGCGGTAGAAGGTGCCATCCGAGGTATCGACGATGTCGATGTGCTTGCTCGTGACGTCGACCACGCGGCCATCGAACACCGCTGTGGCCACGGTGACGGGACCCTCGATCTTCATGTCCTCCGGGTCCGGGCCCGGGGTGCCGGTATCGACTCCCGGCGTAGGGCCGCTGGTGACCCCACCGCCCGTTCCTCCACCACCCGTTCCGCGCAGGGCATCCACCTCGGCCTCCAGGCGGGAGACGCGCTGGCGCAGGGTGGTCAACTCGCGCTGCATCGCGGATTGCTCGCCACCGCCACGCCCGGTCGCCGCCCCGCCGCCGCTCACCCCGGTGCTGCCCGTTCCGGTACCGCCACCGCTCACCGAGCCCGTTCCACCGCCGCCCGTGCCACTGCCCACGGTGCCCATCCCCGAGCCCCCTGCCCCACCGAAGCCCCCTGCCCCACCGGTCTGCCCGGTGGTGCCCTGTGTCCCCGCGCCGCCTCCGGTCGCCGGCTGGCCCTGGCCCGTCCCGATGCTCCCGGCCGACTGCTGCCCGGGCGACCCGGGAGCCTGGATGGCTGTCGTATCCTGTCCCCGATCGATACTGGCCGCGCCCGAGGGGCTCGCCGCCGGGGTGTTTCCCGTGTTCTGCTGCTGCGCCAGGGCCACCAGAGGGGCAGTCCCCATGAAGGCCAGCGCCATCCAGATGGCTCTCCGCATGCCGTTCTCCTCGTTGACCCCTCCCCGTGGCGAAAGGTGGGAATTGTTCTCGGAGGGACACACCCGGCCCGAGGCGGCACCCCGCCTCCCTGGCGGCTCTCGGAGCGGGCGTGTCCGGATTGACGCACCGGGCCGGCATGAAAGAGAACGAGCGGTGAAACTCCCGGCGGCTTCATGTCACCACGGCGCGTGAGCCACCTTTTCGCGGTCCGATTGCCCCTGGTGGGCGGCGCGTCCTCGGCCGACGACGCCGAGCGCCGGCTGCTCACGCGTGCGCGCCGGGGGGACCCGGTCGCCTTCCGCACGCTCTTCGAGCAGCACTCGCCCGCCGTGTGGCGCTTCCTGAGAGACCTGTTCCGGGACGATGCCGCCGCGGACGAGGCCACCCAGGAGACCTTCGTTCGGGCGCACGGGAAGCTCGGGGCGCTGCGGGACGATGCGCGCCTGGCCTCGTGGCTGCTGGGGATTGCGCGCCACATCTACCTCGAGTCGCGCCGGACGCGGGGCACGCACCTGGACATCGGCTCCGAGGAGAACGAGCCGCTGCTGGAGGCCGCCCTGCCCTCGCCCACGCCGGAGGACCTGTTGCTGGACCGGGAGATGGAGGGGCTGTTGGCGGAGGCGCTCGGGGAGCTGCGCGAGGAGCGGCGCTCGGCGCTGCTGCTGCGGATAGATCATGGGCTGGCGTACGAGGACATCGCCCAGGTGATGGGCTGGTCGCTGCCGAAGGTGAAGAACGAGATTCACCGTGCACGGCTGCAGCTGCGCGAGCGGCTCGCCGGGCACATGGGGAACGGAGGACGGTCATGAGCACCCCCTGCCGCGAGTCGGAGTTGGACGCGCTGCTCGCAGGAGAGCTCTCCGCGGAGGAGGCCGAGCGGGTGAGCGCGCATGCGGCCACGTGTGCCACGTGCACGAGGGCGTTGGCGTGGCTGCGCACGGAGCGCGGGTGGATGGCGCAGCGGGCCCGGCGGATGCCGGCGCGTCCGGCGCTGCGCTTCGAGGCGCTGGAGGCGAAGCTGCGTCCGGCGTCCGTGGCGCGTCCGCCCCACCGGGAGCACCGGGGCTGGGTGGCGATGATGGGAGCGGCGGCGGCGGTGGCCTTCATGGCGCTGAGCATGGCGCCGCGCTCGCATTCCACGTCGCACGGCGGGTTCTCCTCGGAGGACGGGTGGAGCGAGGGAATGGTGTCCATCGCGCGGGTGCCGGCGTGCATGGACCCGAGCGTGGAGGCGGTGGCGCGGGTGGAGGCGACGTTCGGGGCGTGCCTGCTGGCGTCGCCCGCGCGGCCGCTGCCCTGAGAAATGAAGTGGAAAATGGCGCGCTGAAACTCGCGCGCCGCACGCGTCACTCATGAGGGCCAGGGGCGAGCGGGACGAAGCCGCCGCCGGCCCCAGGGGGGCCTGGCCAATCCAACCCATACAAGAGGTCACTCATGAAGCGCATGCTCACCGCCGCGCTCGTTGGCGCGTTCGTGTCTGGTTTTGTCCCGGTGTCGTCGGCCGAGGCCTGTGATGGCAACTGCCCCAAGGGCCATGTGGCCAAGGAAGCGGCGCCGCGAGCGGCCACGCCCCGGCGGGAGGCTCCGAGCCAGGGCCCGGCGGACGCGAAGGTGACGGTGGAGGTGTGGTCGGACTTCCAGTGCCCCTTCTGCGCGAAGGGCGGCAACACGCTGAAGCAGCTGCGCGAGAAGTACGGGGACAGGATTCGCATCGTCTTCCGGCAGATGCCGCTGCCCTTCCACGAGAACGCGCGGCTGGCGGCGGCGGCGAGCATGGCGGCGGCGGAGCAGGGCCGCTTCTGGGAGTTCCACGACGCGCTCTTCCAGCAGCAGACGGAGCTGGACCGGAAGTCGCTGGAGAAGCTGGCCAGGAAGCTGAAGCTGGACGTGGAGGCCTTCCAGCGCGCGCTGGACAGCGGCGCCTACGACAACTACCTGGACGCGGAGATGACGGAGGCGCGCCAGCGCGGCGTGTCGGGGACGCCCACCTTCTTCGTCAACGACACGGCGCTGGTGGGCGCGCGCCCGGTGGAGCAGTTCATCGAGGCCATCGACGCGGAGCTCGAGGGCTGAGGGCCGCGAGGCTCCGGGCCGGGCGTGGGCGCTCCCGCGGGACACGGGAGCGCCAGGGGACACGAGCGTCCCGGAACTACGGGTTCTGCGCCTCGCGGAGGGCCTGCTCCACGGCGGGCAGGGCCTGCACGAGGCCGTAGCCGAAGACGGGGTCCTTGCCCACGGCGGAGTCCGGCGAGCCCTCGGCATCCACGAGGTCCTTGGCGGTGCTCTCGAGGATGCGGCGCACGTCGGAGTTCTTGAGGTTGGGGTTGGCGCTCCACACCAGCGCGGCCACGCCGGCGACGTGGGGCGTGGCCATGGAGGTACCGGTGCTGTAGGCGTAGTCCCCGCCGCGGATGCCCACGCGCACCGTCTTGCCGAACTGGCCGCGGAGCAGCTGCGCGGTGGTGGTGGTCACGGCCGTCACGGGCGGCCACTCGGCGGAGTTGCCCAGGGTGAAGCCCAGCTCGTCGTCATCGGCGGGGTCGTTGTTGCCGATGATGACGGCGCGCGCGCCCTGCGAGCGCACGTTCTTCACCTTCTCGTTGAAGCGGATGTCGCCGCGGTCCACGTAGGCGACGAAGCCCGAGCAGGCGACGCTGGCGCCGAGGCACGAGCGCATGCTCGCGCCCAGGCCGCAGTCCACGAGCGTGCCCTCGTACTCCTCGAAGGGGACGTAGTCGAGCGAGCGGGACTTGTAGAAGGTGCCGTCGGCCACCAGGTTCGCGAAGGGCGAGTTGCCCCGCGGGTAGGTGGAGTACACCCCGGTGCCGGGGGCCACGAGGCTCAGGTGCTCGCCGCCCTGCGAGTAGCTGGCGTGCTTCATGTCCGGCTTCACCGCGCCCACGGCGATGACGGTGCTGTAGGCGGCCGGGTACATGGGCGTGTACGGGGAGAGGTCTCCGGAGTTGCCGCTGGCGGCCACGGCGAGGATGTTCGCGTCCCACAGCTCCTGGAAGATCTTCTCCTCGGTCTCGTCCGGGGTGGACGAGCCCAGCGAGAGCGAGACGATGTTGGCCTTCATCTCCCCGCACCACTCGAGGGCGGCGATGACGTCGGAGGTGCGGCCATCGCCGCGCTCATCGAGCACGCGGGCCACGAGGAGCCTGGCGCCGGGGGCCATGCCCACCATGCCGTTGCTGCTGAGGGTGGCGTCGTTGGGGTCCACCTGCCCGCCGGAGCCGAGCTGGGCGACGATGGTGCCGGCCACGTGGGTGCCATGGCCGCCGCCCCACGCGCCCGAGGCGTCCTTGTCCTCGGGGTTGTCGTCGTCGTCGATGAAGTCCTTGCCCCCGGCGTACGTCACCTTGAGCTCGGGGTGGTTGCGGTCGATGCCGCTGTCGATGACGCACACGGTGATGCCGGAGCCGGTGACGGCGCCGGAGTCGAACACACCGTCACCATCGGCGTCCCACACCTCGTTGGCCCCGGTCATGCGGACGGCCCAGGTGGACTCGGAGGGGGCAGCGGGAGTCTCGGGTACGGCGGCCAGGGCGGCGGGCACGGAGGGCGGCAGGCCGAGCGCGTGCACGGGCCGGTCCGGGGTGATGGAGAGGACGTCGGGGTCCTGGGCGAGCCGGGCCTGGGCCTCGGGGGTGAGGGAGAGGGCGGCGGCGTCGAGCGAGGGCCAGTGGTACTTGAGGCGGCCGCCGGCCTGGCGGAGCTTGTCCTCGCGCTGGCGCAGCGCGGTGGCCGAGCGCATGCCGGCCTTGGAGCGGAAGCGCACCAGCACGGGCTGGGCGGCGGTGGACGCCGGGCGCAGCGCGGAGGAGGCCGTGCTCACCGGGAGCTGCTGGCCGGGGGAGCGGCTCAGGTCCGAGATGACCAGCTCGGGGCAGAGCGGCTTCTCCTGCTGCTCGGGGCCGTCGGTGGGTTCGACGGCACAGCCATTCACACCCAGCCCCAGAAGGCCCAACAGCACCAATCGCCTCATATGTACGTCTCCTTACCCCCGTCCGGGGGAATGGCACCGCCTGGCGGTACCGGGCGGAGGACAAGGGCCCGCAGAACGCCTGGAGGACGGGCCCATTCCGTATTGAACCACGGTAGGCCGTCTGGCTGCCGGACGGTAGGGAGGACGAGCGGGGGAACCCCCGGCGGATGAGGGCTGGTGGACGTCAGGCGTCGGCGGGGTCGATGCCGAAGAGCCGCTCCACGTCGCGGGAGTAGTCGGCGAGCTGGCGCTCGACGTCCTGGGGGCTCCACCCGAGCAGGGGGGCCATGTCGGAGGCGGCGAGCCGGGCGGCGGCGCGGCCGAGATCTCTCGTCTCGAAGGCGACCTTGAGGCGGCGCACGAGCAGGTCGGACAGGGTGTGGACGAGCTCGTGGGAGACGCCGTGGACGGCCTCGGCGCGGATGTAGGGAAGGCCGGGAGCGAGGGGCTCGGCGAGGAGGGGCTGCTCGCGGGTGAGGGCCCACACCTGGCGCCAGCGGCCGCCGTAGGCGCGCACGAGGTGGAGGGCGGTGTCCTCGCGGCCGACGGAGGAGCGGGCGGAGGCGAGCTCGGCGTCGAAGGAGGGGATGTCGCCGCCGGGGAGCGGGAGGGAGTGGGTGGGGGCCTTGCGGTGGGGGAGGCCGAGGGCGTGCTCGACGGCGTCGACCATGTCGCGGGCCATGACGCGGTAGGTGGTGAGCTTGCCGCCGGAGATGGCGAGGACGCCGGTGGGGCTGGTGTGGATGGCGTGCTCGCGGCTGGCGCTGCCGGCGTCGCCGGAGCCGGAGTAGCCGCTGGCGACGAGGGGGCGGATGCCGGCCCAGGCGCTGACGACGTCGTCGCGGACGAGGTGGGCGTTGGGGAAGAAGCCGTTGGCGGAGGTGAGGAGGTAGTCGACGTCGGAGACGCTGGCGCGGACCTCGGAGGGGTGGGCGCGGGTGGCTGTCTCGGTGGTGCCGATGATGGTGTGGGTGCCCGCGGGGATGATGAACATGACGCGCCCGTCGACGGGGGACAGGAGGGTGAGGGCGCAGTCGGTGGGGAGGCGCTCGCGGGGGACGGCGATGTGGACGCCCTTGGAGCCGCGGACGGTGGGGCCGCCGCCGTTGGCGGCATCGAGCTTGCGGATTTCGTCGGACCAGGGCCCGGTGGCGTTGACGATGACGCGGGCGCGGACGGTGAGGGGCTGGCCGGTGAGGGAGTCGACGACGTGGGCACCACGGGCGCGGCCGTCCTGGATGACGAGGGAGCGGACGGAGACGTGGTTGAGGACGATGGCGCCGGACTCGGAGGCGGCGAGGGCGTTGATGAAGGTGAGGCGGGCGTCGTCGGTGGCGGCGTCGTAGTAGCGGGAGCCGCCGCGGAGACCGTCGGTGCGCAGACCGGGGACGGTCTGGGAGACCTGGGAGGCGTTGAGACTGCGGGAGCCCTTCACATTCCGGAAGAGGGCGAGGGCGTCATAGAGCTTGAGGCCGGCGGCGAGCTTCCAGCGGGGGATGCGAGCGCCCTCGTAGACGGGCCAGACGAAGGGGAGGGGCCGGACGAGGTGGGGAGCGAGGCGGAGGAGGCGGTAGCGCTCGATGGAGGACTCGAAGACGAGGCCGAGGTGGCCGTGCTCGAGGTAGCGGACGCCGCCGTGGATGAGGCGGGAGGAGCGGCTGGAGGTACCGGAGGCGAAGTCCTCGCGTTCGACGAGGGCGACGCGGAGGCCGCGGAGGGAGGCATCGCGGGCGATGCCGGAGCCGGTGACGCCGCCGCCGATGACGAGGAGGTCGAACTCGGAGGAGGAGAGAGCGAGCAGGCGCTCGGAGCGGGGGCGAGGGGGCTGGGGGAGAGAGGGGGCAGCGACGGCGAGCGAGTCGCTGGGGGAGAGGGGTGAGGAGAGGGCGGCGGATTGAGGACGCACGGCGGGAGTGTAATGGCGAGGGTACGGGCGAAGCAGCAGGAAGCGAACGCGGTGCGTCAGAGTCAACGCCCTCTCCCTCTGGGAGAGGGTTGGGGTGAGGGAAGACGAACATTTGGAGCCCCAACGTCCCCAATATCCCCTCGCCCATTTCCCCTCTCCCCTCGGGAGAGGGACGGGGTGAGGGTGCCACGGACCCCGGGTTCCCCCCTCTGCCCCCAAGAGGAGACACTGTGGGAAAGGGAGCGAGCGAGCTGCGAGGAGAAGGAGGAGTGACTACCTCCACAAGGCGGAGAGCAGGAAAGCGGAGCCTGCGGGTCCGGAGCTGGGGGAGGTGGAGCGTGAAGACGGTGACGTACGAGCGCAGCGGGAGGACGAACACGGGGGCGCAGGCGGTGCGGCTGGAGGGGCTGAGGCACCTGAGGGTGCTGGAGCAGGGCGAGACGGTGGTGGAGCGGGAGCTGACGGCGGACGAGCTCGAGCGCCTGGGCCCGCTGGTGGAGGAGGCGGAGCGGCAACCCGCGCCGGCGGTGGTGGAGCCGGTGGCGGGGGGGCCGAGGGGGATGGCGGTGAGCCTGGCGTTCGAGGACGAGGAGGCGCCGAGGGTCCGCCTGGAGGCGCACGCGGGCCAGCGGGCACGGGGTGACGGCTCCCCGTACGACGAGCTGCTGGAGGAGCTGGACGAGCTGCTGACGGAGGAGCTGCACCTGAGGGCGCCGAGGCACGCGCACGCGGTCTTGCCGCACGAGCTGCGCCAGGAGGAGTAGGCCCGGCCCACGCCCGAGGGAGACGCGAGAGTCTCAGTTGGCGGCGTGGGAGACGGAGGCGGAGTCGGAGCGGCCGCTGGGAGGCGGCTCGAGGGGGAGGGCCACGGAGAAGGTGGCGCCCTGACCGGGCTGACTCTCGACGCGGATGTCACCGCCGAGCGACTCGACGATCTGCTTGACGATCCACAGCCCGAGGCCGAACCCACCGTAGTGGCGTTCGGAGACGGCGCGTTCGAAGCGCTGGAAGATGCGGGCCTGGTTCTCGGGGGCGATGCCGATGCCGTGATCGCGCACGGTGAGGCGGGCGAGGTCGCCATCCTGGACGACGGTCATCTCGACGGGGTGGTTGGCGCCGTACTTGATGGCATTGGAGAGCAGGTTGGTGACGACCTGCTCGAGGCGGAGGCGGTCCCAGCGGCCGATGACGGGGGCCTCGGCGTGCAGGAGCAGACGGCACCCGGCGCCGGCGGCATCGGCCTCGGCGCGAGTCACGACATCCTGAAGCAGCGCGGCGAAGTCGACGGTCTCGTGCTCGAGGGCGAGGCGGCCGGCGCGGATGCGGGAGACATCGAGCAGGTTGTTGACGAGCTGGTGGAGCCGTTCGGCGGGGCGGCGGGTGGCCTTGATGCGCTTGCGAGCGGGATGGGGCTGGCCATCGGGGCCGGTCTCGGGGAGCGAGCGCCAGAGCAGCTGCAACTGGAGCTGGAGCGAGGTCAGGGGCGTCTTGAGCTCATGGGAGGCAACGGAGAGGAAGTCATCGCGAATCTGGAGGGCCTTCTGCAGGTCGGAGGCGAGGGCTTCCACCTCGCGGCGGGCGAGCACCTGTTCGGTGACCTCGGCGCACAGGCCCATGGTGCCGAGGATTTCGCCGGCATGACCGCGCCAGGGCTGCCAGGTGAGGTCGAAGTACTTCACCTCGGGGTGGCCGGAGCCGGAGAAGTCGGCGCGGAGGGGGACCTCATGGCCGGTGAAGGGGGTGCCCTTGCGGTACACCTCGTCGAGCAGGTGGAGGAGGTTGGGATCCAACCCGGAGAAGGACTCGCGGACGGAGCGGCCGGGGGTGAGGAGCTCGCCGACGAGGGTTTGACCGAGCGGGTTGACGAGCTCGACGACGTGGTCCTCGCCGCGGGTGAGGCAGATGGCGACGGGGGCCTGCATGAAGAGGGTCTCGAGACGTTCGCGTTGGGACTCGGCCTCGAGGTGGGCGTCGTGCTCGCGGGCGAGGAGTTGGGCGCGCTCGTGGTCCTCGCGGAAGCGGGCGGAGATGTCGCGGAAGACGATGACGGTGCCGAGGGAGGGGCCGTGGGGGTGGGAGACGGGAGCGGAGGAGTACTCGATGGGGAGCTCGGCGCCGTTCTTGGAGAGGAGGAGGGCCGGGTGGCCGAGCTGGACGGGGCGGGGCTCGGCGGAGGCGAAGCGGGAGGAGTCGAGGGGCTGTCGGGAGGAGGGGTCGACGAGGCGGAGGACGAGGGAGAGGGGCTGGCCGATGGCATCGGACTCGCGCCAGCCGGTGAAGTAGGAGGCGACGGGGTTGATGAAGCGGACGAGCCCATCGGGGCCGGTGGTGAGGACGGCGTCGCCGATGTTGCGCAGGGTGGTGGAGAGGGTCTGGCCGTGAACCTGAGCGGAGGCGCGAGCGTCATGGGCCTCGTGGAGGAGGCGGCGGACGCGGGAGGCCACCAGGATCATCAAGGCGGAGACGCCGGTGAAGAGGGCGCTGGAGAGGAGGAGGTGGGAGGGGGGGCCCGGGGTGCGGAAGAAGACGGAGGTGAGCACGAGGGCCAGGACGGTGGCGAGGGCACCGGGACCCGGACCGCCGAGCCAGGCGGAGAGGAGGATGGAGGAGAGGAAGAAGAAGGAGGGAGAGGGAGCGAGCCAGGGGGCGAGGAGCCACTGGAGGGAGAAGGCGAGGCCGGAGAGCAGCAGGGCCAGTCCGAAGCGGGCCCAGGGGGGCGAGCCCTGGGGCTGGGAGGAGCTGCTGGGAAGGAAGGCCACGGCGTCTCCGGGGGGAAGCGACGGGGGGACGGAATGCGGCAACGGATAGATGGAGGAACGCCGGGAGGGAACCGGAGAAGTCCCCTCCCCTTCCCGAGTGAGTTCTAAACCGGGCACAAAACCCCCCCTGAACCGGGACAGTGTAAGCGGCTGGCCGAGGAGGGGGCCAGGGAGGGGGCTGGGAGGACGGGAGGAGGCGGGTTGCGGGGGGCGAGGGCGGGTGGGTAGAGAGGGGGGATGAAGCGAGTGAGGTTTTCGGTGCACCGGACGGCGGGGGAGGCGCGGCTGAGGGCGGGCTTGCTGACGGGCTCGGGGTTGTCGGTGGAGGTGCGAGGGGAGAGCCTGACACCGTTGGCGGGGGAGATCCCGAGCACGGAGACATGGGTGGAGTTGTGGGTGCCGGAGGAGGAGGTGGAGAGGGCGAGGGAGCTATTGGAGGAGGTGGAGGGGGATGGGGAGAAGGCGGTGAGGGAGGTGGAGTGTCCGAAGTGCCGGGAGGAGAACCCGGGGAACTTCGAGCTGTGCTGGAGCTGTGGGGAGGAGTTGCCGGAGACGCCGAGGCCGCGGCTGCGGGCGGTGTCCTGAGGCGAGGGGGATGAGCCTGACTGATTGCTGCTGGCACCAGGTGTCGGGCAGTGACCAGGGGAGCGGGCGAGGGGCGCTGCGGAGGGGGAGGCGAGTCCCTTAGAGTCGAAGGGCCGTGTTGAACGTACCGCCGCCCGCCGAAGAGAGCCGGAAGGACCGAGGCCCCGAGCAGCTCCCGGAAGTGCCGGGGGAGCCGGGGAGGCCGCGCCACTGGTGGCTCGAGCGGGGCATGAAGAGTGTGCTGATCGCCTGCCTGGTGGCCTTCGGGGTGCACCTGATCCCGCTGTTCCTGCCGAGGAACATGCCGGAGCAGGAGTTGGCGATCGCGAAGGCGATACCGGACGCGGTGCAACGGGCGCAGGTGCTGAAGAAGCTGAAGGAGAACCCGAAGACGACGGGGGCGCACCTGAGGGGGGCGGCGGAACTGTTGCTGGAGGGAGCGCCGCTGGACGCCTACGAGTTGGCGAAGGAAGCGGAGAGGCTGGAGCCGGGGGAGGTGGAGACGCAGCTCTTGCTGGCGCGGGTATGCCACGGGCAGCGGATGAACCGGTGCGAGGAGGAGTCGCTGGCGAGGGCGGCGGAGTTGGCGCCGGCGGATGCGAGGGCGGCGCTACTGCGAGCGGACTTCGCGGAGAGGGACGGGGACTTGGCGGGGGCGCTGAAGGCGGTGGAGGAGGCGTACGGGAAGGCGCCGGGGGAGGCGGGAGTGGGGCTCAGGTACGCGAGGCTCCTGAGTGCGACGAACCGGGGAGAGGAAGCGATCCAGGTCTTGAAGAAGCTGGAGGAGACCCTGGGGAGGGCGAGGGCCTGGGTGGAGGAGGGGCTGGTGAGGGTAGCGCAGGGGAGGATGGAGGAAGCGAGGGAGCTGTTCGCGAGGGCGGTGGAGGAGGAGCCGGGGCTGGTGATGGGGCACTACCAGTTGGGGATGGCGGCGTACCGGGTGGGAGACGTGGAGGGAGCGGAGGAGGCGTTGAGGGAGGCGGATCGGCTGGACATGTCGGACATGAGACCGCTGTCGGCGCTGTGTGAGATTCAAAGACAGACAGGGCGATTGGACGACATGAGGGCGACGAGGATGGACCTGGAGAGACGTTTTCCGGAGCGGATGGACGCGGTGAGAAGCGCCTGCCGCACGCCGTAACCAGGCAATCCCGAGCCCCAAGAATCCCAATATCCCCTCGCCCTCCGGGAGAGGGACGGGGTGAGGGTATCGAGCATCCCAGGTTGAGCCCGTGTATGCCCCCTCTCCCTCTGGGAGAGGGTTGGGGTGAGGGTCAACTCACTCGGGAATGCCGCGGATCTGCCGGAGCAACCGGGCGGCGGCCTTGACCTCGAGATCGACGGATCCATCCGCGATCTCCGTGCGGACGACGGCCTGGAGGAAGGGGATGGCCTCGTCGTGGCGGCCCTCGGAGGAGAGCAATTCACCCAGGGCCATGCGAGCGCGGGTGAGCATGACGAGGTCCTCGGCCTGGACGGAGGCATCGATGGCATCGCTCAAGGCGGACTCAGCGAGCTCGGGCCGGCCGCGCGCGAGGAGCTCACGGGCGCGGAGGAGGTGGCGGGAGGCATCCATGGAGAGAGCCAGAGGGCAACGGAACCGCGACACGGGACAACGAGCGGGAGGCCGGGTTATCCCAGGGGGATGGAAGACGAGTCGCGGATCGTGGAGTTGGAGCTGCGCTACATGCAGCAGCAGGAGCTGCTGCAGGAGCTGAGCGAAGTGCTGTACGCCCAGCAGCGGGAGCTGGACCTGCTGAGGGCGGAAGTCGAGCAGCTGAAGAAGAAGCTGCAGGGCGAGCCGGGCCTGGTGGACGCGAGGCAGCACGAGAAACCGCCGCACTACTGATCGCGCCCGGACCAGGTCCGGCGGGGACTAGAAGCGCCAGCCGAGGCGCAGACCGACATGGGGCCTGGGCTGGAGGTAGCCGACCTCGAGGCCGAAGCTGACGGAGCGGCCCTGGTAGCCGAAGCCGAAGGCGCCATGGGCACGGAAGACATCGCCCTCGAAGAAGATCCACGGGCCGCCGAGGACCTCCACGTAGAGGGGGGTGCGCCTGGGGTTGAAGCGGAGGCTGAGGTCGAGGGGGACGCCGAGACTATTGGGTGAGGTGGTGAGGAGGGCGCCGAAGCGGGTGCCAATGGAGAGGGGGCCGACGAAGATGAAGTCGACGGTGCCGGTGAGGTGGAAGAAGGCGCCGGTGTCGATCTGGTAGTCGCCGCCGAGGGTGAGCCGGAAGTCAGCCGCCTCGGCGCGCTCCGGGGCCAGCAGGACGGCGAGGGCGAGGAGACCACCGAGGACGGGACGCAGCAGCTGCTTCATGGGCGACGAGCTCCTGGACTTGAAGGGTGGAACACCAATCAAGCAAGCCTGGAGAAGCATCGCCAGCACGAAGATGGAAAGGGTGTCGCGCAAGGCACTGCGCCGCGGAAAGACACACGCGGAGCGGAGAAATGCAGCAGCCCGCAAAGGCGAAGGCCCCGAGTCTTCACGTGATGTGAGGACTCGGGGCCTTCAAAAAAAATCCGGCAGCGACCTACTCTCCCGCGCGGTTTCCCGCGGAGTACCATCGGCTCTGGAGGGCTTAACTTCCGTGTTCGG
>NZ_DASUNC010000155.1:0-31004 GCF_036277355.1 Archangium sp. | reverse complement strand
GGCCTGCCCTCCGCACGAGGGCGGCTCCTCGGGGACAGGCCCCGTGCTGGCCACCTCGGACGCGGGTGCCTCGCCCGCGCTCGCCAGGGCGGCGTCCGGGCCCAGCCCGCGGGCGCTGCGGCGGCGGTGCAGCCGCTCCTGCCCGCCCGCCTCGGAGGAGAATGCGTGCTCGCCCGCCGCAGGAGGGGCAACAGGGGAGGACGCCTCGAGGGAGGGGGCCGGGGCGCCCACCTCCCTCAGCGAGGAAAGGGCGTGGACGGCCTGCGCAGTGCTGCCGCCCTGTCGTGGCCCGAGCGTGACGCAGCCGGTGGAGAGCAGCACAGCGCCGAACAGCACCGCCCACCTGCGCACCCACGCTTCAGCGCGCATTGTCCACCCCCAGGCCCAGCGAGGCGAAGGCACCCGGGCGCAATGCCCCATCCGCCTCCGGAAACAGCAGCGCTCCGCCCTCGGCCAGCGCGTCCAGCGTGTGGCCGAAGCGCCAGCGCACCTGGCCCGAGTACAGTTGCCCCCAGTCCGAGAGGCTGTCCCAGTCCTCGCGACGCACCAGCCCGGCCCCTGCAACTCCTCCACCCACACGCAGCCGAACCGGGGCGCCCAGGTTGACGCCGAGCGCCTCGCCTCCGTCCAGCACCAGCATGGGGGTCCGTTGGGCGTAGCTCTCCAGTCCTTCCGCCCCGCCGCCGGGCAACAGCGCCAGCCCGGAGTCCTCCACGCGCGTGAGGGAGTGCCCTCCTCCCGCCAGGGACGCCGGGAGCGGCGGCTTCATCGCACCAGCAGGCGGGTCCTCAGGCCGTTCCGCCTGGGAGAGCAGTAGCAGCACCAGCAGCGTGGAAGTCATCAGAGCCTCCAGTGGATGATGCTCCCACCTTACTCGCCATTCCTGATAGAGCCGTAAGCCACGGAAACGATGGTTCTCTCGGGTGAGTCTGGCGAGCACATGTCATGCGGCGACGCAGCTACAGTCCCCGGGGTCTGCCAGCCCTGCCCCACTTCGCGGCCTGTACGCTCCCCTGGGTCCTCTGTCCCGGCAACCGCGCCGTTCCGAGGCGTCGGCACTTCGGACGGTCGCGGCACGGCGCCAATCACTCTGGGGCTGCGTCCGTCTGTCGTGCATGGGGTGCTCAGCGACAACTACACCTCCCCATCCAGAGTGACGGCAGCCGTCGGTAACCCGGTGACTCCAGAGGTTCGGATGGGCGGGTGAGGACGATGGATGCCCAGGTGTACGCACGGAGCCCCTGCCCGACCGGGGCACTGGTAGACGTCTACCACTCAAGGCGTACATGGGCGCACATGCGGCCACATGACTGGTAGACGTCTACCAGTCAAGCCCACCCCCAGTGGCATTCACGGGGGCTTGTGAGGGGGGGGGGTCCACCGCGTGGACGGGCACGACAGGCTCCGGACGATTTCCATCGGGTGTCCCGCACGCCTCGAGCCGTCATGTAGGCTGGCCCACCCCGGAGGTGGTGTGCATGAGCGAGGCCGGCGCGCGGAGCGGTGAGCAGGAGCAGCAGCGGCCAGGGGCGCTGGAGTCCCTGGAGGAGGAGTCCTCCCCCTGGCGGCCCCGGCCGGGCCTGGTGGTGGCCGGCTACACGCTGGAGGCGCGCCTGGGCACCGGGGGCCAGGGCACCGTGTTCCGCGCCTCGCGCGGCGGCCGCCAGTACGCGGTGAAGTTCCTCTTCCTGCCGCGCGCGGCGCGCTGGGCCTGGCGCGAGCGCGACGTGCTGGCGAAGCTCAGCCACGCGGGCGGCCTGCCCCTGGTGGACGAGGGCGTGTGGCCCGCGCACCACCCCTTCTACCTCTTCCTCGTCATGCCGCTGGTGCGCGGGCTGCCCGCTGGACGTGTGGACGCGCGTGCACAACCCCTGTGCCCTTGAGGTGGCACAACTCTTCGGCCAGGGCGCGCACCAGCTGGCGGTGGTGCACGCGGCCGGCGTGGTGCACCGCGACGTGAAAGGGGCGAACCTGCTGGTGCATGGCGAGGGGCAGGTGGTGCTGGTGGACTACGGCGTGGCCACCTACGAGGACGCCCCCCGGTTGACGGGAGCCTTTCCCCCAGGCACCTGGTCCTACCTCAGCCCCCGGGTGTGGCGGGCCTGGCGCGGCCTGGAGGACTCGCGCGCCTGTCCGGGCGACGACGTGTGGGCGCTGGGCGTGGAGCTCTACCTGGCGCTCACGGGCAGGCGGCCCTTCCTGGGCCGCGAGGGCACGCTGGTGCATGCCGTCCTGCACGAGGAGCCCCCGGTGCCGCACGTGTCCAACCCCCGGGTGCCACGGGCGCTGGGCGAGGTGTGCTGGCGCATGCTGCGCAAGGCGCCCGGGGAGCGGTACGCGGACGCGCTCGCGGTGGAGGCGGCGCTCGCGCAAGCGGTGCAGGAGGCGGACGACACATGGCGGCAGCCGCTGTGCGAGGCCTGGGGGCCGCACCACGCCACCACCGTGCTCGAGGGCGACATGTGGCGCGGGGGAGACGTGCTGGCGCTCTACGAGCGGTTGGCCTCCTACGCCCGGGTGCCGGTACGAGGCAAACCGCGTGCGCCCGACGAGGTGTCCACCCTGCTTGGGCCCGCGCCGCCCGAGGCGCTCCCCGTGGGCACGGCGCCCGTGGAGCCGCCCGTGCCGCTGCTCGCGCAACGGGAGGCACCCGAGGTGCAGGTGCCCCAGGCGGCTGCGGCGGAGGCCGTACCGCGCGTCGAGTCGGAGGAGAAGCCCGAGGTGACACCCGAAGTGGCCATGAGCCCGGTGGCCGCGGAGGAGTCCTCGCCGCTCGCCGGGCCCGAGGTGGCGCCAGCGGCGGACGAGGCCCCGGTGGCCGCGCGGGCCCGGCAAGCCACGGGGCCCGCCGTCCGCTCGCGCCGGGCGCTGCTGGCCGCCGGTGCGATGCTCGTGCTGGGCCTGGGGCTGTGGCTCGCCCTGCGCCCCTCGCCCTCCGCCGCCGTGCGCACCGCGTCACCGGTGGGGACACCTCGCGCCAGCCTACCCGAGGAGTTCCTTCCTATCAGCCTGGAGCCGGGCGGCCAGGAAGTGGCGTCCCCGTGGAAGCGGCCAGAAGGTGACGGCGGCGCGGCGCCCCCTGGGGCGGAAACTCCCGCGCCCGTCGCCCCCGCGACGCTGCCCCCGGAGAAGCACGTGAAGACTCCAGCCAAGGCTCCCCCTGTCCCGAAGCAGACGGGCTCCCCGGCCACGAAGGTGGGCGCGGCCGTGCTCGGCTGCGCCCTGGCCACCGGCTGCCCCAGCCCCGCCACCACCGCCCAGGTGCTGCCCACGCCCCCGCTGCCGCCTCCCGCCGAGTGCCCCCCCGGTGCCGCCCAGGCGATGCAGGAACTGGAGCTCACGCGCGAGTCCGAGGGAGTCTCCATTCACCCGTTTCCGGGGGAGGCGACGACCACCGTGAGGCCGGGCCTGGTGACGATTCGTCTCAATGGCCAGGACCACTGGGGCAAGCTGCCGAAAAACACCCTGTTCACCGGCCAGTTGCTCTTCGGCGAGCGGGTGCAGGCGCGCCTCACCCAGGCGTATACCCCCGAGGGCCAGGCCTATCCGGTGTGCCTGGAGGTGCATTCCAACACCCGGTGGGGCTGGGCCAGGGAGGAGGGCAGTGGCCAGGACACCGCCGTCGTCCGCAGCACGGCGGAACTGCGTCCGGTGAAACGCTTCGGCGAGGCGTCGCGGTACAACCAGCCTCCTCCGCGTTTCGACTGACGGGAGGAACAGGAGGGGCCGACTTCCGAGGCCCTGCTAGTGTGGGCCACTCTGGAGGTCACCCCCATGTCCACACTGCTCGCCGCCCCCCTGCTGCCCGCGCTCCTCGTGTCCACGCCCGCCGCGCCCCACGCGGAGGAAGGGGACACGCCGGACGCACGCCACCTGGAGCTGACGGCGGAGAACGCCGGGGAGCAGCACCCGGTGCGCATCCGCCCCCACCAGTCCACCACGCTGCTGTTCGACACGCCGCTGCAACCCGGTGGCGTGCGGGTGGAGGGCGGGCAGGGGGTGAAGGTGGCGGTGAACGAGGCCGAGGGCATGGTGACACTGCTGCCCACGCGGGCGCCGCCGGCGGACAGGCCGCCGCGGGTGACGGTGCGCTTCGCGGACGGGCAGGTGCCCGGCGGCGTCACCTTCCAGCTGGTGGAGGACGCGCTCCGGGCCGAGCATGAGGTGCGGGTGTACCGCCAGCCCCGCTCGCGGGAGTCGTTGCAGCGGCAGCAGCGCGAGCGGGCCGAGCGGTGCGAGGCCGCGCTGGCGCAGGCGCGTGCCCGTCCGCCGGGGCCGTGTTCCGGAGGTCTCCTGGGAGTGCTGGAGGCCGGGCTGGTGGAGAAGGGGTTGGGCATCCTCGTGCGCGAGCTCCAGAGCAGCCTCACCCAACGTCCCGGAGCGCCGCTCCTGGTGACGGAGGCCTGGAGCTACCGCGCCGAGGCACGGCAGCAGGTGGCGGTGGAGCTGAAGGTGCAAAACACGAGTGCCCTGGCCTGGACGACGGAGGGGGCGGAGCTGGTGAGCGCGGAAGGTGTCCGGCTGCGGGTGACGCGGGTATGGCAGTCCGGGCCCCTGTTGCCGGGAGGGCAGGCGCGGCTCGTGGTGGAGGCGGAGGCGCCGGTGGAGTCAGTCCAGGGCACGTTCCTGCTGAAGCTGGGCGAGGCGGGTGGAGCGCGCACCTTCACCGTGCGCGGCGTACGCTTTCCCTGAGTGCGGTGACCCGCCCCACGAGCGGTGGCCCCAGGCCCGCCAGGGGGGACATACCGGCCCGGGGCGAGATGCTCGGGATTGGAGGCGGTGAGGCGCTCGGGAGTAAGTAGGACGAGCGTGCCTTTGTCCTCCACGGGTTGCACGCATCGCCGAGAAAGAGAAGCAGGTGGCGGGAGCGGGCTCACCCCTTCGCGCGGGAGCCCGGCGCGGGTGCTTCTGCGCGCAACAGGGCCTGGAGCCGCCGCACGCGCTGCTCGGCCCCGTGCGCGTCCCGCGCCGCCAGCCGCAGCCGGTAGGGCTCCAGGTCCTTCGCGTGCCACCGCTCGCGCCGTTGCAGCTCGCTCACCAGCACCGCCTCCCCCTCGAAGCGCTCGAGCAGGGGCGCTTCGCGCGCCTTGGCGAACGCCCCGTAGATGGCCAGCGGACGCACCACCAGCACCCGGTAGGCCCACTCGAACCACTGCTGCGCCTCTGGCGGCGACGAGCGCTCCCTGCCGGCGGCCTCCATTCGTGTCAGCACGGCGTGCTTCACCTCCTCGTCCAGCCTGGCCAGCAGCGCCCCGACGTCCACGTGCTCGGCCTGCTCCGGCGTCTCCAGCCGCAGCGGCTCACGCAACACCACCGTCATCCACAACCACTCCTCGCCATGGAGCACCTCGGGCGTCTCGCCGTGGAGGATGGAGCGCAGGATGGATTGCTCGTACCGCGCCAGCAGCTCGAGCAGCTCCGGATCCGCGCGTGCCGCGTCCCTCACGGCCGCCAGCACCTGCTCTGGCGCCTCCATGGCCCGCAGCATGGCCCGCGGGCTCATCCCCGGCCCGCTGCCCTGGCCGGGCTCCTCGCCCAGGGCCCACCCCACGGCGGTGTTCATCCGGCTGCGGCGCGCCGCCCACTCCGTGACCTGCGCCATCATCAGCCACGCCAACGTGTGGTGCCGCCAGTACGTGTACGGCGGGTGGCGGGGACGGCCCCGCATCTCCAACACCACCAGCGCCAGGGCGCGCCGCTCCTCCAGGGTCCGCCCCGGTGTCATCAACGCCTGGCGCAGCCCCTGGTTGAATCGCTCCACGCGCCCGGCATCGAGCAGCTCCGGAGCACAGCGATCGAACAGCCGCTCCCGGCGCTCCTCCATGTCCTCCACCTCGTCCGTCACCCGGAAGATGTGCCGCTCGACGACGGGGACGAGCTCGTCCCAGGACCAGCGCAAGGACGCCAGCGGCCCGCCTTCGCGGAACATCTCCCGCAGCAGGATGAGTGCATGCGAGACCTGTGGGAAGGGGTTGGGGGACGTCAACACCTGCTCCGCCAGCACGGCGGCCTCGGCGGTGATCTCATCCACCCCGGTGGGAGGGGGGCGTCGCGTGGACGCGAGACCGTGTCCAGCGGAGCGCCGTACCTCACCCAGGCAGCACCGCTTGTATTTCTGTCCACTGCCGCAGGGGCAGGGGTCGTTACGGGATGGCATGGCCAGAGCCCTATCACGCCCAACGGGAGAAGTCGTTTCCGGCGGCACTACTTCCGCCGCCCGGTGTGCTCTCCATCCGGGCGAGAGGGAGGGGGCGGGCGAGAGCCCTCCCTCCCGTCCTTTCCCTCAATGACGTGTGGTTGTCAGTCGGCGGGGGGTCCTCATCTTCCCTCGAAGGGAGGATGCCCCTTGATGAAGCACGCCCGTTCGGTCTTCTGGCAGCAGTTCATCCTGTTCAATGCCCTCATGCTGGCGGTCGCCACCGGCTGTGAGGCCCGCACCCGGGAGCCGGCGCCCGCACGGCCCGCCACGGAGCAACCGGAGGCCCGCGCTCCCGCGGCTCCTTCCGAGGACAAGGCACCGGGCACGGGAGGCGCCGGCCAGGCTCAGCAGGCGCAACAGCCCCAGCCGGCTCCCCAACAGCCCGCGGCGGTGGGCGGCTCGGGGCCGACCCAGTCCATCGCCGACCTGGTCGAGGCCGTGAAGGACACCGTCGTCAACGTCCAGGTCCAGGCGCGTGCCCCCGCCATGGAAGGCATGCCGAGCGATCTCTTCGAGCGCTTCTTCGGCGGCCCTGGCGGCCCCGGCATGCCTCCCGGTGCCATGCCCAACGAGGAGCGCGTCCAGCAGGGCGAGGGCTCCGGCTTCATCATCGACCCCAACGGCCTCATCCTCACCAACAACCACGTGGTGGAGAACGCCATCGACATCCGTGTCCGCCTCACCGACGGCCGCGAGTTCGACGCCAAGGTGCTCGGGAGGGATCCGCTCACCGACCTGGCCCTCATCCAGCTCAAGGGCAACGTCCACGACCTGCCGGTGGCCCGGCTCGGCAACTCGGACGACATCCGCGTGGGCGATGGCGTGGTGGCCATCGGCAACCCGTTCGGCCTCACCTCCAGCGTCAGCGCCGGCATCCTCTCGGCCCGCGCCCGCGACATCCAGGCCGGCCCCTATGACAACTTCCTGCAGACGGATGCCGCCATCAACCCGGGCAACTCCGGCGGGCCCCTCTTCAACATGCGCGGCGAGGTCATCGGCATCAACACCGCCATCGTCGGCGGCGGTACGGGCATTGGTTTCGCCGTCCCCTCCAACATGGCCAAGGCGCTCCTGCCCCAGCTGCAGAAGGGGAAGATCCGCCGCGGCTGGCTCGGCGTGTCCGTGCAGGATTTGACCCCGGAGCTCGCCCAGGCCCTCAACGTGCCGGCGCGCAAGGGCGCCATCGTCACCGGCGTGCAGGAGGGCACTCCCTCCGCCAAGGCCGGCATCAAGCAGGATGACGTCATCACCGCCATCAACGGCACCCCCGTCGAGTCCTCGCGCGGTCTCACCCGCGACATCGGCTTCCGCCCTCCCGGCGAGACCGTGAAGCTCACCGTCTTCCGCAACGGCAAGCAGCAGGAACTGCAGGTGAAGCTCGGCGAGCGCCCGGACCTCGAGGGCAACGGCTCCACCCCCGAGCAGGGCCGCGAGGAGGACACCGGCCGCAAGCTCGGCCTGCGTCTCCAGGATGTGGACCCGCGCATGGCTCCGGGTGTCCGCCAGGGCGCCATGGTCGTCGCCGTGGACCCCGGCTCTCCCGCCGACCGCGCCGGCCTCATGCCCGGCATGGTCGTCGTCGAGGCCGGGGGGAAGCCCGTGCGCAATCCGCGTGAGTTCGCGCAGATCGTCCGTGCTCAGAAGCCCGGGGCCGTGCTGCTGCTGCGCATCCAGGTCGGTGAGAACCGCGTGCTCCGGGCCCTCACGATTCCCGCCGAGTAGGGCAGGGCGGCACGGTGGGGGCACGGGGGCAACCCGAGGGGCGTGGCACCCTCACCCCGTCCCTCTCCCGGTGGGCGAGGGGAAATTGAGCAGGGTGAGGGTCTCGGGGGGACGGGGACTCTCGCTCGACGGCATCCCGTCTCCCCTCAGGTAGCGCCACCCCGTCCCATCGTGACGGAACTCCGACCGCTCCACGAACGAGCGGTCCTTCCCCTTCTCGAAGATGCGCGCGTAGAAGAGCACCACCGCCTTCCCCGTCTCGTCCGCCGCCTGGCGGTCCAGCACGTGCAACCTCGGGTACTTGTGCCCGCTCGCCACCGCCCGCAGCTCCCGCAGCACCTCCTCCTTCGGCCTCGCACGGTCCGGGTGCTCCGGGTGCAGCGTGCGCCACAGGTACTCCACCTCCCGCAGCGCGAACGCGCTGTACCTCGAGCGCATCAGCGCCTCGGCGTCCGGCGCCTCCGCTTCTCCACGATGGTAGCGCGCACAACACTCCCGGTAGCGCAGGCCAGAGGTGCAGGGACAGGGTGGGGCAGGGGGCATTGGACGTTCCCGGACGACAGCGCGCGACGAAGGCTCTTGCTGCCCCGCAGGGTAGCGCATACATCCACTTCCCCACACGTATGAGTCTTCTCCAAGCCATCGTCCTCGGGCTCGTCCAGGGACTGACCGAGTTCCTCCCCATCAGCTCCACCGCGCACCTGCGCATCGTCCCGGAGCTGCTCGGCTGGCCCGACCCCGGCGCCGCCTACTCCGCCGTCATCCAGCTCGGCACCGTGGCCGCCGTCCTCATCTACTTCCGCAAGGACATCGTCACCCTCCTCCGGGCCTTCTTCCAGGGCCTCGCGCGCCGCGAGCCCTTCGGCACCACCGACTCGCGCCTGGCCTGGTTCGTCCTCATCGGCACCCTGCCCATCGGCATCTGCGGCCTGGCCTTCAAGAAGACCATCGAGGGCTCCCTCCGCTCCCTCTACGTCATCTCCGGCAGCCTCATCGTCCTGGCCCTCATCCTCTTCGTCGTGGAGCGGCTCGCCTCCCACAAGCGCACCCTGGACGACATGCGCTGGCGCGATGGCCTCATCGTCGGGCTGTGGCAGGCGCTCGCCCTCATCCCCGGCTCCTCGCGCTCGGGCACCACCATCACCGGCGCCCTGTCCCTGGGCCTGCGGCGCGAGGACGCGGCGCGCTACTCCTTCCTGCTCTCCATCCCCGCCACCTCCCTGGCCGGCATCTTCGAGCTCAAGCACCTGCTGGAGGCCACCGAGCGTCCCTCCACCATGGCCCTGGTGACGGGCACCCTGGTGGCCTTCGCCTCGGGATGGGCCGCCATCGCCTGGCTGTTGAGCTACCTGCGCAAGCGCTCCACCCTCATCTTCATCGTCTACCGGGTGGTGCTGGGCGTGGTGCTGCTGGTGCTCCTCCACCAGGGCATCCTCCGCCCCCTGGCCGGAGTGGAGAACGTGGATACCGCCAACACGCCTCTGAAGGTGCCCGTGGAGAGGCAGGGAACGGACTGAGCCGTGGACGCACTCTTCGACGCGCTGGAGAAGCACCTGTCCGCCCGGACGCCCCGGGCCCTGCACCTGCCCGGCGTCGTGATGCGCGAGGCCGCGGTGCTGGTGCCCCTGCTCGTGCGTGACGGCGCCCCCCACGTCCTCTTCACCAAGCGCCCCACCACGCTGCGCCACCACGCCGGCCAGTACTCATTCCCCGGCGGCTCGCGCGACGCCGAGGACCCCACCCCCCTGCACACCGCCCTGCGCGAGACGCGCGAGGAGCTGGGCATCGACGTGTCCGGAGTACGCGTGCTCGGCCCCCTGGACGAGGTGCCCACCCTCACCGAGTTCCGCATCCAGCCCTTCGTGGGCGTCATCCCCCACGGCCTGGAGTACCGGCCCAACCCGGACGAGGTGGAGTTCATCCTCGAGGTGCCCCTGGAGGTCCTCTTGGACCCGGCCATCCGCCGCACCGAGCGCCGCCATGTACGTGGGGTGGAGTACGACGTGGACTTCTATACCTACGGCACCCACGTCATCTGGGGCGCCACCGGCCGCATCCTCCGCGACCTGCTGCGCCTGGCCTCCCAGGGGTCCGGCCTCTCCGCTCCGAAATCACGCTGAGTCCGCGCCGCGCGGGGCCGTCTCTGTTATTCTTTCGGGATTCTCCTTGTTTGACGGCCGGGCCAGGATTCACCGGGACCCGGAGCAGTTCCTGACGTCGGGATTTGCCTGTCTTCGTGACCGTTGTCCCATGTCTGCCCTTCTCACGCCCCACGCCGTCGCTTGCTGCTGGGTGAATGACTCCGGCTGGCCGCTCGTGCCGCATGCCGGCACTCGAGCGTTCGCCGTCCTGTCCACGCAGTGTCCCGGCACGAGCACGTCCCGCTTCTGGTGTAGGGTGGATACACGTGCCGGTGTGGCTCGGAGCCCCCATGGCCAGGATTCTCATCGTCGATGATGAAGTACATGTCGTTGGAGCCCTTCGCCGCCTGCTGCGGCGCGAGGGCTTCTCCATCGAGGTGGCGCTCAATGGCCAGGAGGCCATCGAGAAGCTGGCCACCTTCGAGGCGGACGTCGTCATCTCCGACTTCCGCATGCGGGGGATGAACGGGTTGGAGCTGCTCGGGCAGGTGCTGCGCATCGCGCCCCGGGCCGCGCGCGTCCTCATCTCCGGGCACGCGGACCTGTCGGGGGGGTCCGAGTCCGGGGTCATCTCCCACTTCATCAGCAAGCCCTGGGACGATGATCGCCTGGTGGCCGACGTGCGCGCCCTGCTGGGCGCTCAGGGTCCGGGCCCGGGCCAGGGCTCGGCCACCTCGGGAACCTGAGCGGTCCGCGGCACCCATGGAGGTTCGAGCGAAGCAGCCCGTGCCGGACGTAGACGCGGAGCAGGTGCACAGGGGCACCCAGGCCATCGCGAGCGTGGGTCCCGCCGTCTTCAACGGGGTGCTGGTGGCCTGGTACTGGGGCCAGTGGCGGGTGATGTTCACCCTGCTGGCGGTGGCGGGGGTGCTCACCCTCGCCAACGCGGTGTTCACCGAGTGGGTGGCCCGGCACAGCGGCCGCCGCGTGGCGGAGACGGTCCGGCTGCTCGTCAACGTGGTGGGCGTCGTGGCGTACGGGGTCCTCACCGGTTGGTCCGCGCTGGTGTGGATCTTCGTGCCCTACAACCTGCTCTGGTTCTCGGGGATGGACGCGTGGGTGCGCCACCGCGCGGCCGTGTACCTGGGAGTGATGGCCGTGGCGTCGCTCCTGACGGGCTCCGAGCCGGGCACGACCCTGGCCTTCACGCTGCTGGGGGCCTTCGGTTTCATCGTGTCGGAGAAGCGGGCCTCGCTGGTGCGCGGCATGTTGGGGCAGGTGCTGCGGCAGCGCGAGGAATTGGAGCAGGCCCACCGGACGCTGGCGCGGACCCACGGCGAGCTGGAGGCCGCGCACCAGGAACTGCAGCAGCTGCACCAGCGGGCGCTCGAGCAGGAGCGGCTGTCCAGCCTGGGCATGCTGGCGGCGGGCGTGGCGCATGAAATCAACAACCCGATGAGCTTCGTGACGAGCAACGTCCACTCGATGCTCAGGGATTTGCGCGACGAGCCGAACCTGTCCGAGGTGATGAAGGAGTACGTGGACGACGTGCTCCCGGCGACGCTGGACGGCATCAAGCGGGTGAACACCATCGTCGGGGACCTGCGCCGCTTCGCGCGGGGAGACCCGGAGGCCCACACCTCGTACGAGCTCGACGCCGAGGTGGAGACGGCGCTGCGGATTGCCCACGGCCAGCTGAGCCATGTGCGGGTGGAGAAGGAGCTGGGCGGGGTGGGCCGCTCGGTGGGCCGGCCGAGGCAGATCGTCCAGGTGCTGGTGAACCTGCTGGCGAACGCCGGGCAGGCCACGGCCTCGGGCGGGGAGGTGCGCATCCGCACGCGTCGCGACGGGGAGTCCATTTTCGTGGAGGTGAGCGACACCGGCACGGGCATGTCCGAGGAGACGAAGCGCCACCTCTTCGAGCCCTTCTTCACCACCAGGCCCTCGGGCGAGGGCACGGGGCTGGGGCTGTCGGTGGTGCACGGCATCGTGAAGTCGCACGGGGGCCGCATCGAGGTGGAGAGCGAGGAGGGGAAGGGCACCTGCTTCAAGCTCCGCCTGCCGCTCGTGCCGCCGCTCCTCCAGTACGAGCCGTCCACGGATGGGGGCATGCGCCGGCGCAGGGCCTGAGGGTTTGACGCCGTGCATCAGGGGCCGCGCTTCCCGGGGTTGGCGGGGAGTCAGGCGGGGACGTTATGCTTGGCTGTTCGCCCCCCAGGCATCGTCGTATCGGTGCCGGCGATTCGTGACCTGGATGGAAACCCCAGGTCCAGGCCGTTGGGTGGGGGAACCGTCGAGAGGACTCACGGCATGCTCCAGGCTTCCCCCCGCGTCGTCGCCCCCGCCGGTCCCGGCACTCCCTCCGAGGACGGTTCCGGGTCTGGCGTGCGTCAGGTCCTGGATGTCGTGGCCCAATCCGCCGCCTGCTACCCGGGACTGCTGCGGATGATGGGCTCGCCGCGCTGGAAGCGGCTGCTGCGCGCGAACACGGAGCCGCTGCGCGAGGCCCGGCTGCTGGAGGCGCCCCTGCGCGAGCTGCTGGCCCAGGGCGACGGCGGCTCCCCCGGGCTGCTGCGGCAGCGTGAGCGGTTGGAGGTGCTCGCGCGCAAGCGGCTCGCCCACTTCACGCGGCGGGGCGAGGCGCCGCTGGGCGAGATGCTCGGGCGCCTGGAGACGCTGCTGAGCGAGCCCCGGCCCCAGCCGCCCGGCGGTGACGAGCCGGTGCTGCTCGAGGGCCGGCAGGGGTTGCGCCACCTGCTGTCCTGGCCCGGCACGTGGGTGTTCGCGCTGCTGGTCCTCACCAACCGCTACGGCCTGGAGCGGTTCGGCAGGCCCGCGCCCATGCTCTTCGCGGGCGGGGCGCTCGTCCTCTATTACTACCTGCGGTGCACGGGGCGCTTCTGGCTCACCGCGAAGCGGCTGATGTGGCAGCCGCGCTTCGGCGAGCCGGTGCAGGTGTCGCTGGCGTCCATCGGCTCCGGTGGCATCTCCGCGCTGCCAGCCTGGGGCGAGGTGCGCGTCGAGGGTGACCGTGCCTTCACCGTGCGCCACGCGGGCCGCGCGGGCCTGTTGGCCTCGCTGTTGGATCTGCACCGGCAGTCGCCCTTCGCGGGCGAGGTGGACGGCACGCCGCGGGTGCACGAGGTGTCGGTGCTCCCGGCGTGGCGTGCGCCGGAGAGCGCGCGGTCCGCGAAGCAGGCGGAGCCCGGGGTGGCGGTGCTGCGGCCGGGGTATGCCGCCTTCCTCCCGGCCGAGCGCTATGCCGACGTCTTCCGCGGCCTCGCCGGCCCGGGGAGCCGCAAGCCCGAGGCGGACGTGACGGTGGAGCTGCTGGTGGAGCACATGCGGCTGCTGTCGGAGCCGGAGTTCGACGTGCGCATGCGGCAGGTGGTGCACGCCAGCGGGGGAGAGCTGTGGCACGCGGACGAGGTGCGCCCGGAGCTGGCGGCCGGCGGTGGACGCGTGCGGCTGGGCGCGCGGGGCGTGGGCATGGAGCTGCTGGCGGACGCGGCCCAGGCCGAGGCCACGGACCGCATCGTGCGCCGCTGGGCGGCGTAGCCAACTCAGAACTGGAAGTAGACGTAGGGGCGCGTCTCGACGGACGTCAGGTGGCGCACGCCCAGGCCCACGAGCACCAGCACCACCGCGCGCACGGGCACCGGCATCCGCACGAACAGATCTCCCGCCTTGTGGAAGAGGCTCAGCGGCGTCACGTGGCTCACCGCCGCCACCGCCAGCATCGTCCACACCAGCGTGCTCACGTTGGCCAGCCCCAGGCTGCCCTCGAAGAGGCGCAGGTACATCTCGCCCGCGTGCGCCAGGCTCGGCGAGCGGAAGACGATGCGCGTGAGCACCACCACGGTGAAGGTGGCCACCCAGCCGAGCCCCGCGCGCACCACCGCCATCTTGCCTTCCTTCGGCGGCTTGCCCGTCATCCACCACCACACGCGGATGAAGCACTCCATGGCGCCGTGCGCGAGACCCCAGATGGCGAAGCGCCAGTCCGCTCCGTGCCACAGTCCACCCAGGCCCATCGTAATCATCAGGTTGAGCAGCGCGCGCGGCTTGGAGACGCGGTTGCCGCCCAGCGGCCGGTAGAGGTAGTCGCGCAGCCAGTTGGAGAGGCTGATGTGCCAGCGGCCCCAGAAGTCGAAGAGGTTCGTCGCCAGGTAGGGGCGGTTGAAGTTCTCCGCGAACTTGAAGCCGAAGAGCGCCGCCGTGCCGATGGCGATGTCCGAGTACGCCGAGAAGTCGAAGTAGAGCTCGAAGCTGTAGGCCACCGCCGCGACGAGGCACTCGGCCGAGGTGTACGCCTCGGGCGAGGCGAAGACGGGGTCCACCAGGCCACTGCCCAGCACGTCCGCGATGATGAGCTTCTTGGCCAGGCCCACCGCGATGCGATACAGGCCGCGGCCTCCCTCGTCGGCGGTGAGGGAGGGCGTGTCGTCGAAGCGCTCGATGAGGTGCGAGGCGCGCACGATGGGGCCGGCCACCAGGTGCGGGAAGAAGAGCAGGTAGAGCAGGTGCTCGAAGAACGAGTGCTCCTTCTGGATCTCCCCCCGGTACTGGTCGATGACGTAGCTGAGGGCCTGGAAGGTGAAGAAGGAGAGGCCCACCGGCAGCAGCAGGCCGAAGGGCTGGGTGCGCACGTGGACGCCCAGCGGGCCGAGCAGCGCCACCGCCGTCTCGCGGAACAGGTCCGCGTACTTGAAGGTGCACAGCACCCCGAGCGTGCTGACGATGGACACCGTCAACAGCGCCTTGCGAACCCCGGGCTTCTGCGAGCGGCGGAAGCCCTTGATGCACAGGTGGTTGATGCCCGTGGCCCCGAAGAAGAGCACCAGGGGCCAGGGCGTCCACATCGAATAGAAGAAGACGCTCGCCACCATCAGCACGGCCAGCCGCGGCCACTTGTGGCGGTGCAGCGCCCAGTAGAGGCTGAAGGTGACGGTGAGGAAGAAGAGGAACTGGAGGCTGTGGAAATACACGTCAGCCGCCCTCCGCGGCGAGCGCTGGCGGCTGGGTCTTGAAGACCTCGTAGGCCGCGAGCAGGTCGGAGAGGAACGAGCCCGCGAGCTTCTCGTAGCCCTCGGGAGTCAGGTGGATGCCGTCGGTGTGGCCCAGGCCGTCGCGCTGCCAGCGCAGCATGCTCCAGTCCCCACCCATGGCCGCCCGGGGAGACCAGTACGCGCAGCCCTGGGCGCGCGCCACCTCGGGCAGGGCCGTCACCACGCGGGCCAGGGCGGGCGCTTCCTCCCAGCTGCCGTCCTTGCCCTGCTGCAGCCGGTCCGTGGTGCCGATGACGAGACACTCGGCCCCGCCCGCGTCCTTGCGCAGCCGGGAGATGAGGGCGCCGTACTCGGTGCGCAGCTTCTCCGCGTCCAGGTCCGGCTGGCCGCTCTCGTTGGTGCCGTACCAGAAGACGAGCAGCTGGGGCTTGCGCGAGGACAGCTGCGCGGAGAGCGCCTGGGGGTCCACGCTGGCCAGCGTGGAGGCGGTGGAGCCCGGCAGGCCCACCGCGTCATAGGCGATGCCCTTCTGCTCCAGGTCCAGCGCCGCGCCGAGCACGGTGAGCGGGCCACCACCCTGGTTGAGCACTTCGAGCTCGTGGGCCGGGCCGGTGACGGGGAAGGAGCGGATGCGCACCGTGGGCGAGGTGAAGGGCTCGGGCGGCGCGGGCTCGGGCGGCATGGCGTGGCCATCCACCTTCACCTCCATGCGCCCGCTGCCGGGACCGTCCAGCCAGTACAGGGAGAGCCGCGCGGGAGGCGTGGCGGCGGCGGTGCAGCCCTCGCAGAAGCGGATGCGCAGCGAGGCGCCGGGAGCTCCCACCGCGCGGGTGCCACTGAGCCCCCAGGCCTGTCCGGGGGTGGTGGCCTGCAGCGCGTCCTCCACCGTCCACTCGCCCGTCAGCTCGCGTGAGACACCCGCGGGCTTCAGCCGGTCCGACGGCTTGCCCGCGGAGATGTAGCCGCGCCCGGCGTCGCCGAAGCGTGTCGCCAGCGCGTTGCGCATGGCATCCGTGAAGGAGTGCGAGGCCGTGTGCGAGGCGCCCATCTGGAGGATGCCCAGCCGCGCGTCCTCGCCCTTCTCCAGCTTGCTCAGGCGCCGGAAGGTGGAGAGGAGGGACTTCTCGGTGTTCTGCAGGCCCGAGGGCTCGGCGGCGATGCGGGGCGGGCTGCTCGCGGCGTAGGCGCGCTGGATGGCCAGGTCGAAGAGGTGGCCCAGCAGGTCCGAGCCCCGGGCGCGCGGGTGGATGAGGTCCTCGTTGAGCATGCCCGCGGACAGCCAGCGGATGGCGGCGCCCTCGCCGCCCATGGCCTCGAGCGCGTCCCACCAGGCGCAGCCGCCCTCCTTGGCCACGTCGCGGAAGATGTCCGCCACCATGCGCGAGCCCCGGCGCGGAATCAGCTCCCCACCCATGGTGCGCACGGCCGCGTCGATGGGAGACCAGACGAGGCACGCGGCGTCCGGCACGGACTCGCGCACCAGCTTCACCAGCTGCTCGGCCTCCTGTTTGATCTCCTCGGGCTTCGTCCAGTCGCGCGAGAGGCGGAAGGCCTCGTTGCCGCCGAACATGAGCACCACCAGCGAGGGCTTGCGCTGGCGCATCTGCGCGCGGAAGTAGGGCGGATGGGTGCGCAGGAACACGCCCGCGTAGGCGCCCGGCAGGCCGAGGGTGTCGTACACCACGCCCGGCTTGCCGTTCTCCATCGAGACACCGTGCAGCTCCACCTTGCCGCGCGTCTTGAGCGTCAGCGTCTTGGCGTCCTCGGGCAGCTTCACCCGGGCACTGGCCACCTCGGCGGGAGTCCAGCGCGTCTGCAGGCGCTGCAACTGCTTGCCGTCGGCGAGCACCTGCAGGGAGCCCCCCATCGGCTGGGCGAGGAAGAAGATCTCCGCCGTGCGCGCGTCGCCGATGTCGAAGCGCACGTCCTGGGAGCCCTTGACGCCCGCGGTGAAGGCCACGCCGGTGAAGGGCAGCCGGTCCTTCGGCGGCGCGCGGTCGATGATGCGGATGAACTCCCAGCCCTCGGAGGCCTGGCCGGCGCGCACGCCGCGGCCGGAGCGGGTGGGGCGGTCGATGTAGAGGAAGCCCTTGCCGCCCGAGCCGTGGCGCTCCTGCAACCGCTCGCGCACCACGTCGTTGATGTGGTCCGAGGCGATGAGCGAGTCACCCAGGTGCTCCACGCGCACGGGCGTGGTGCGGCTGCCGTTGTGCAGCCCGCGCAGGGCCTTGAAGAAGGGCTCCAACCCGCCCTCCTCGCACCCGGAGGCGCCCATGCGGCGGCAGCCCGGGTCGAGGTCCACGTGCTTGGAGCCCATCTTCTCGCGCAGGGCCTCCATGCGCAGGGCCTTGGCGAGCGTGGCGGGGCCGAGGTTCGCGATGCCCAGTGTGTCGGAGGACTCGGCGACGGCGGGCGGCGGGGCCACGGTGCCGCCATCGGAGGAGGTGTCGGCCTCGACGACCTCGGTCTCTTCTTCCTCCGGGGGGAGGTCGGGCACCTCGGGGGCGGGGCCGGTGTCGGGCTCGACGCCGATGGCCTTGCGCTTGGCGGCGGCACTGGAGGTGGTGACGAGCGCGATGAGCTGCGGCACCACCGGCCCCTGGGCGAGGCTGGGGATGGGCCGCCACGCCTCGGGGAGCGGGGCGAGCGACAGCCCCACCGCGAGCGCCAGGGTGAGGGCGAGCGTCAAACCTGCCGATGTGTGCTTGGACTCCAACGCGCCGGCATGAGACTGGCTTTTCGGGGCGGGGTCAAAACTCCTGCCGACGTTCGTGGGGCAGCCGGGCGAGCGAGCCCCTGGCGAGCGGCGGGCAATACGCTAGGGTGCGCCGCCCATGACCCTCCATCCCGTCATCATGGCCGGCGGCTCCGGTACCCGCTTCTGGCCCCTGTCGCGCAAGGCGCGTCCCAAGCAGTTCCTTCCCCTGGCCTCGAAGAACCCGCTCATCACCGACACCGCCATCCGGCTCAAGGGCCTGGCCTCGGTGAAGGACACCCTCATCGTCTGCGGTCCGCTGCACGCGAAGCAGGCGGCGAAGCTGGTGAAGGGGCTGCCCAAGAAGAACCTCCTGGTGGAGCCGGTGGCGCGCAACACGGCGCCGGCCATCGCCCTGGCGGCGGTGCAGGTGGCGGCGAAGGACCCGGAGGGCATCCTGGTGGTGCTGCCCTCGGACCACCACGTGGCGGACGTGGCGGGCTTCAAGAAGACCATCGCCGAGGCGGCGCAGGTGGCGGCGAAGGGGCACCTCGTCACGCTGGGCATCAAGCCGCACCGTCCGGAGACGGGCTACGGCTACATCCAGGTGGGTGACGCGCTGGAGGGCGGGGGCCGGCAGGTGAAGGCCTTCCGCGAGAAGCCGGACACGGAGACGGCGAAGCGCTACGTGGAGTCGGGCGAGTACCTGTGGAACGCGGGCATCTTCGTCTTCCGGGCGGACGTCATCCTGGAGGCCTTCGCGAAGCACATGCCGGAGATGAAGAAGGGGCTGGACGCGCTGCGCAAGGCGGCCGGCAAGCGCACCTTCGCGGGGGTGCTCAAGCGGGTGTTCCCGAAGCTGCCCTCCATCTCCATCGACTACGGCGTCATGGAGAAGGCGGGCAACATCGCGGTGCTGCCGGGAGACTTCGGCTGGAGCGACGTGGGCTCCTTCGCGGCGATTCCGGAGGTGCGGCCGGCGGACGAGCACGGCAACGTCATCTCGGGTGCCGAGGCAGTGGTGGTGGACTGCAAGGGCTGCGTGGTGCTGGCCGACAAGCGTCCGCTGACGGTGGTGGGGCTCACGGACATGGTGGTGGTGGACTCGGGCGACGCGGTGCTGGTGGTGCCCAAGGACAAGAGCCAGGACGTGCGCAAGGTGGTGGAGGCCCTCAAGGCCCGCAAGCGCGAGAAGTACCTGTAGGCCGTGGCCATGCGCGGGAGACGGGACGCACCCGGGTGGAGAATGGGGGGCGTCCTGCTGCTCCTGCTGCTGGCCTGCGCGGGGCCGGAGTCCTGGCGGGCCTCGCGCACCCGGACGTGGGCCCTGTCCTCGGCTCCGGCGTCTGGCGCGGGTGGGGACTGGGCACGTCCGGAGGAAGAAGCACGCTGGAAGGCAGTGGAGGAGAAGTTGGAGGAGTACCTGCAGTGGGGGATGCGTCTGATGGAGACGCATGCCGCGCACCTGCGGCGCATCGCTCCCGGCCACCTCCTCACCGAGCATCCGCTGCGCGAGAAGTCCCTGGATGCGCTCGTGCGGGCCACGCTCGCCTGGGCCTACAGCCATACCCAGGACCCGGACTTCCTGCGGCGAAGTCCCTCGGAGGTCGCGCTCTACCTGCTGGCCAGCCGCTCGGCTCTGGCCACTGCCATCGACCTGGGTAAGAGGGCTCCACCCCACCTCGACTACACGCCGCCGCCCGAGGACGTATACACGGCGGAGGAATGGGTGGTGGAACTGGCCGTTGGCCTCACGCCCATCCTGGGCGAGGTGACGGACCTGTCGGCGGCCATGTCCGGCTACAGCCTCACCGGACATCCGCTCAGCAATCCCGAGCGCTTCATCCATCTGCTGGGGGTGTTGCTGCCGTTCGCCAACGGCAAGCTGCTGAAGCAGGGAGGAGAGGCCGCGCTCCAGCGGGTGGCGCTCGTCACCGGCAGGAGCCTGGACGAGGTGCGGGCGCTCTCCCGCGTTGCTTCACATCTGGGCCCCGAGGACGTGAAGGAGATCGAGCGCGTCCTCCAGCGAGCCGCGGACAGGGGCGGAACGCTGACCGGCGCGGAGTTGGTCTTCCTCCAGCGGGTGGCCGGAACGCTGGAGCAGCCCCTGCGCATGGCCGCCAATGCCCTGGGACATGGGCAGGTGCTGCCCGTGCTGGGGATGCGCACGCTGCCGGATGGGACGTGGCTGCTGCCGGGGACGCCCCAGCACATGGCCCAGTGCTGGGTGGACTACCAGTTCCGCAACCCGCGCAAGTACCGGAGCTTCTCCTCCTCCGTGGACCCCGAGTGGGAACGGCTCTACCGCTCCATCCTCGCCAACAAGCAGGCGGGCAACGTCTTCGAGGACGGCATTCTCAAGGCGGAGGGCTACGTGAAGAACACGTCGGTGATGATGCCTCCGCTGGGCAAGGGCGCCGTGGGGTTCATCCCGGACTCCGTGCGCGGCAACCCCAGCGAGTTGGTGTGGGGCGAGCCCTATCGCTTCATCGAGGCGAAGGGCCGCCAGGAACTGGCCTACTCGGGGAACCTCAAGGCCATGATCGAGTATGTGCGTGATCATGGCGGGCATATCGAGCTGTGGGTTCGTTCCGCGAAGCATCCTTCGGGGAAGACACATTTGACCGAACCACTGCTTTATGCCCTCAAGAAGCTGGAGAATGACGGGAAGGCGAGCGTGAGGTATTCACCTTGAGACCCGCTCATGCCTCGTTTTCGCTATCTCAAGTCGAACATCGCTCTTCCTCCGGGCAAGCCATCAAGCGCGATGGTTCGGGAGCTTCTTCGGCTCGTTTTCGAGAAGTACCAGTGGTTCGTGCCCAGGCGATACGAGCACGTCCCCTCGTTCGAGAACCAGCTTGTACCTGGCCACATCGACTACGGCGCGCTTGTTGCTACCTACGAGGAACATCAGTCCCTCTGCATCGCGGCACGGACGGACAGTGATTTCCTCTGCATCTCTCCCGCCCGCTATGATTCCCGGCCTTATTGCTACAACGGAGACATTGCGTGGAGGGCTTCCGCGAAATTAGCGTCCAAGCCCGCATGGCGTGCCGCTCATCTTGAGCAGGTGGTTGAAATCATGCGCCTCGTGAGTTCCCCGCTGGCGGAGGCCTCCCTGGCCGAGGACATCCAACGCAAGACGCGGCGTGAGATTCCCGCCGAGAATGGCCACGGCTCCATCGAGACCTTCACCCTCCGCAACTACAGCGCGGGCCTCTCCGGCCTCTTCTGGCGCAACTTCTTCGGTCCTCCGTTCGTGCGCATGTTCGGCGAACGCCTCGCCTCACTGCCCGAGGACTGCCGCAAGATGCTCGGTGAGGAGCTCGTCCTCGTCCAGCCCTACGAGCTGCCCACCGAGGCGGGCACCGAGCAGGGCGATGCGCGGGAGCGCGCGCTGATCGAACAGCTCGGGACCGGGTGCTTCTACGACCACACGCACCACACGCCTCCCACCCGCCTACCGGCCCTCGAGGACCTCTCCAAAGTCATCCACTGAAACCCGGTCCGGTGGGCTCCGTACCTCCTTCTCCTCTCTCGAGAGTGAAGAGGGACCCCCGTTCTTTCAGGGCTGTGTTTGCAGGAATTACCGGACGACTCCGTCTTTCCGACGGCGCGCCACGGCACTTCCGGCGCTTGTCACGTTGAGTGCGTGACGAAGCAAGGGTGCATGCAGGTTGCAACACTCCAGGGGGCGCTGCCGTTCAGGCGAGCGCCGCTGGGGGGCGGCGATGGGTTGCAACCACTGCTTCAATGATCATCCAACGACTGTTTCATGCATCCGGCCCGAGGGTCCTCCGGAGGACAGCGAGACGCTGTCCGGGATGGGCTATGGGCCCCTCGTCCTCGTGCGCAAGCTGGGCGCCGGGGCGCTCGGGACGGTGTACCTCGCCGAGCACCCCTCCAGCGGTGCGAACTTCGCGGTGAAGGTGCTCCACCCGCACCTGGCCAGCAATCCCGCGGTGCTCGGCCGCTTCTACTCGGAGGCCCGCTCCGCTCAGCACATCCTCCACCCGAACGTGGCCCGGGTGCTCGACGTGCGCCAGGCGCCCAACGGGCACCACTGTCTCCTCATGGAGTACGTCAACGGCACGGCCCTGTCGCACCTGCCGCTGCCGTTGCCCTCCGCCGAGGTCGTGTTCCTCCTCTCGCAGGTGCTCGAGGGCCTGGAGGCCGCGCACGCGTGCGGTGCCGTCCACCGCGACATCAAGCCGGAGAACCTCATCCTCACCACGGGCCGCGATGGCGAGCGGCGGGTGAAGGTGCTCGACTTCGGCATGTCCGCCACGCTGGCCGCGGGCTTCACCGAGGAGGAGCTCGCCGCGGGCATGGTGGTGGGCAGCCCGGGCTACCTCGCGCCCGAACTGTGGGTGCGCGCCGAGCCGGATGGCCGCGCGGACCTGTACGCGCTCGCGGTGCTGGGCTACCGGCTGCTCACCGGACGGCTGCCCTTCGGCGGTGGCGGGCGCATGGGCGAGATGCTGCTCGTCCACAAGCCCACGAAGCCGCTGCCGCCGCACATCCTCGAGTCGCGCGTGCCGCCCGCGCTGTCCGCGGTGCTGATGCAGGCCATGTCGCTGCGTCCGGACGAGCGCTTCACCACCGCCCGTGCCTTCCGCTCCGCCCTGCACGAGGCCATGCGGCGGCCCGCCTTCGGCTGCCTGGCGCCTCCCGCCTTCCACGTGCGGGTCGAGGACCCCGAGGGCAGGGGACTGCAGCCGGTGTTCGTGAACGACGTGAGCCAGGAGGGGCTGCGCATCGCCTGTGATGGGCCGCTGCCGCGGCTTGGGGCGCGCCTCGAGGTGGAGCTCTCGCTCAATGGCTGGGTGCTCGCCTGCACCTGCGACGTGGTGCGCCTGCTTCCCTCCGAGGAGGCGCGCACCTGGGGCGGCCGTCAGGGCTACATCCTCCAGTTCTCCGAGCCCTCGGACGACGTGCGCCGGCTGATTGCCCAGGCGCTGGCCCCGCCTCCCGCGGAGCCCTCGCCGGACCCGGAGCTCGCCCAACTGCTGTCGCGCGCCGCCACGTGCAGCCAGGATCCGTACACGCTGCTGGCCGTCCACCCGCATGCGGACTTCGCCGAGGTGATGCGGCGCGTGGTCCAGGCCGAGCGCCGGCTGGAGCCCTTCTGGCAGCGGCCCCTGCCGGCCGAGCAGCGCCGGGCCCTCGAGGCCCTCCGGGAGAAGGTGGACACCGCCCGGAAGACGCTCAGCGAGCCCCTGGCCCGTGCGCGCTTCGATGCCTCGCGGGGCAACTTCCGGGGCGTGGCCCGGTGCATTGCCGCCGGGGTGCAGTTGAACGCCGTGGAGCGCCTGCGCCAGGCCTTCCTCGCCGCCCGTCCGGATGCCGAGTCCCGCGCGCGTGCGCTCTTCGACGAGGGCATCCTCCTGGAGGCGCAGGACGTGCTCGATGGCGCACTGGCGCGCTACGCCGAGGCGCTCCGCGTGGATCCGCTCAACGTCTCGCTGCACCGGTACTACCAATCGCTCATCCAGCGCATGCGCATGGAGGCGAGGGAACCGGCGCCCGCCCATTCCAGCGCTCCACCCGCAATGAGGTGAAGGAGGACGCCGAGTTCGTCTACTCCCCTTCGTCCTTTTCACGATGGGCGAGTCGCTCATCCCGCTCGCGCCTCTCCTTCTTCAACTCATCGGCCAGGGTGAAGGGATAGAGCGCGCGGTGATTGACGTTCTTCCAGTAGGCGGCCACATGGTGCTCGCCCTGGATGGTGATGAAGGCATGCCTTGGGGGGTCGGGAACACTCGCGTGCCACGCTTCGGCCTGCTCACGCGTCTCGAATGAGGCCACTGCCGGTGGGAGGCCGTTGTCCAGTGCGCCCTCGATGAACTCGGCGACGATGGGCACCCGGGCGAAGAGGGGCTCCCTTCGTTCACGGCTGGCGAGCACGAGGTGATAGCTGTCCGCGATGAGAATGCTCGCCATGGTGGGGGGGGGAAGTTGCGCGTCCATCCAGGCTTCCGCCTCGTCGCGAGTCTGGAAGACCGCGATGACGGGGGGGAGTGTGCTGTTCCGCCAGTAGACGAGGTAATCGTCGAGGGCCTCTCGCTGTCCGGAGGACTCGATGTATGCGAGCGCACGGATGGCAACGAGCAGGGAGTCCTTCTCGCTGGCCGAGGGCGCGCGGGCCCACCAATGCTCGAGGAAGCGAATCTCTTCGGCGAAGGACACCGATGGGATGGGCCCGGGCTTCATGGCCTTGTTGAAATCCTCGAAGCGATGGCGCTGGCCGGAGCGGGAGAGGAACGCCGCCGCGCCGCTGGCAATCTCGAGAATCCTTCTTTCCTCTTCCGATTCGCTCTTCCTCAGGGACTCGAGCAGCCGCAGCATCGCGTCGCCGAGGGAGTTGCCGCTCTTCATGGGAGGGCCTCCGTGAGCTGGGACCCGGCGGGGATGTCCGCGGAGGCAACGAGAACGAGCGGAATCAAGAGGAGACACCCGCCCGCTCCGCAAGCGACAGCAACGAAGACCACGGTCGCGATCACGATGACGGTGCCCACGGCGATCTCCTTTTTGTGCCGCTCGAGCCAGTCGATGGCACCCTCAGCGGAGGAGAACTCGAAGGTTTCCTGGGTACTGCGCTTGAGTTTCTGAACGCAGGCGTCGCGCTCCTTGGCACACTCCTCGCCGCAGAAAGCCTCTCTGGCCGCCTTTCTTCCTCCGGCGGTGTTCGGGTATCTGGAGCGATAGCTGCTGGCCCAGCGTGGAATGGGATTGTCCAGACACCTCGTCATGCAATTTTCGTAGACTTCGAAGCACGCTTCGCGAATCTGATCGTCGGTCATGGGCCGGGTGCTTGTCTGCTCCAGCCGCCCATGGGGTCGCGCCAGTGCCAGTTGACGCTGATACTGCGTCAGCTCGAGGTCCGCGACGGGTGTCCAGGCGTGCGTCACCTCTTCACCGGGTCGAGACTCGAGAACGAGTGCGTATCTGGCCAGGTTCTCGGGGCCCGTAGGCGCGGCGGCTGAGTGGCGCGTCACATTGCAAGAAACGAGAATGAAGGCCACGCCCACTGCAATCACCCTGGAGGGAGCATAGGTTTCTCTCATGCGGGGCAGCATTCTGTGTGCTGATCCACTGCTCAACGGATGGCGGGGGCGGGTGTCGGTAGCCGAACAACCTGCCTGCTGAGGAGTGCCTCTGCGGGTTCGAGCGGAAGCCAGGGAACCGGCGCGCCCCTCGGCGTCTCCGTGAGTGCTCTCCAAGGCATGCGTTCCACCCGCCCTGGGTAGCCCGCTTCTCATGTCCTACCCGAGGGCTGCCCTGACTCCTGTCGCGGACAGGACGACAGCCCTGGCGCAGCCCTTGCTCCTCGATGGAGCGCATGAGAATCGCGCTGCTCACCGGACTGCTCTTTCTCCTGGGCGCTTGTGGCTCGACCGAGCCCGCACCTGACGCGCGCAAGGACCCCACGGACATCATCGACGCCGGGCAGCCCGACGCCGGGACGCCGGACGCGGGCCGCCCCGATGCGGGCACGCCACCGGACGCGGGAACGCCGGATGCCGGGACGCCACCGGACGCGGGCATGCCAGACGGTGGGCGCCAGACGGGCTCGAGGCCCTCGCCCGAGAAGCCCCGGTGGCCGGCGCTGCAGACGTCCATCTCCACCTATGAGCTGACGCTGACACAGAAGGACTACCAGGCCCTCTGGGCGCACATTCCGGATCCTGCCTCGCAGAAGTTCCAGGTGGAGGGCCGCTTCACGCACGAGGGCCGCACGTACCCGGCGGTGCTGAGCTTCCGCGGACGCTCGACGAAGACGGACCCGCGCATCGTGAAGAAGTCCTGGGATGTGCGCTTCGAGAAGAAGGAGGAGCGCTTCGAGGGGAAGAAGAACATCGAGCTGCTGGCGACGTGGAAGGACGGCGGCTACCTCACCGAGAAGCTCTGGTACGACCTGGCGGCGAGCGTGGGCCTGCGCGTGCCTCGGGCGCGCTACGTCCACGTGAAGCTGCACCTCGTGCAGGAAGACGGGGGCGTCATCACGAAATACGAGGGCGTCTTCACCGAGCTGGAGTCCGTCAACAAGGACTTCCTCGAGGCCCACGACTTCGATGAGGACGGGGACCTGTACCGCTGTGGCATGCACGACTGTGAGATGCACCAGCCGCCGCAGGAGCAGTACCAGGAGCGCTGGGACAAGAAGACGAACGAGAAGGAGCCGTGGGACCGGCTGTGGAGCTTCCTCGAGGGCATCAACCGCACGGCGCCGCACCAGTTCCCGGCCTTCGTCCAGGAGCGGCTGGAGCTGGAGGACTACCTCACCTGGCTGGCGTTGGAGACGTTCATCGACAACGACCTGCAGGGCGACTCGCGCAGCTATCTCGCCTACGACCGAGAGACGGGGAAGTGGACGTACGTGCCGTGGGATTTGAACAACGCGCTGTCGCTTTACAACCGCACCAACGGCGTGAAGCAGGGCGCGAAGGAGGATCATCCGCTCTTCAGCTTCACGGCCTACGACCCGCACGTGTACGAGCTGGCCGAGTTCCGCCGGACCTTCCCGGACATGCAGGACATGAAGCCCGCCTGGAGCACGCTCTCCACGCGCATCTACGACGATCCGGGCCTGCGCGCCCGGTACGTGGAGCGGCTGCGCAAGCTGCTCGACACGTGGTTCACCGAGGAGAACATCGGTCCGCGCGTGGACGCCATGCACACGCTGCTCGCCCCGTTCATCATGCCCGGGCCGGACGGCAAGACGGTGGATCCGTACATCAGCCCCGCGCACGCCGCGGGCAGCTCCGAGCACCTCCACCGCTTCGTGCGCGAGCGCCGCAAGTGGCTGCTCCAGCACATCCATGACATCGAGTCGCTCGGGAGTGGGGCGCTGGTCATCGACCGGGTGGGCCGGGATGCATCGGGGGCCTTCTGGGTGCAGCTGTACAACCGGGGCTCCGCGCCGGTGTCCGTGGGAGGCCTGTTGCTCTCGGGCTTCACGCGCGTGCCCGGACAGTGGACGCTGCCGGCGCTCGGTGTCGGGCCGGGACAGGCCGTCACCTTCCGTCAGGGGGCCGCCGGGACGGCACAACTGGGCGCGACGCTCGATCCACAGAGGCCCGAGGTGTCCCTCTACGCGGCGGATGGGAAGACGGCCATCGACCTGCTCTGGCTGGCGCCGCTGAATCCGGGCGAGGCCTACGGACGCCAGCCTCGCGGCGCCGAGTCCTTCGGCCCCCAGGCCGGGCCGTGAGGCCGTTCTGGAGGACGCCGGAGGGAGGTTGCATTACCCTGACTCGCCGAGTACGTCCATCCCATGATCATCGAACACTTCCCGGGCGATGCCATGCCACTGCTCGGCGGGTATCAGGAGGGCAGTGTGTCGGAGGAGGAGCGTGAGCTCCTCGATGTGGCGAATGGCGCGGTTGCCTTCATCTACTTCACCGGCCAGCTCTATCGCTTCGACGAATTCCGCACGAGCGGAACCGCCGGCCCTTCCCCCGCTCCTTCCTTCGTCCAGGTCACCGAGTTCCTCGAGCGCATCCGAAGGAATGCTTCCTCCGCCGAGGAGAAGGAGATCCTCCTCGCGGTGATGGACGCACTCGCCTTCGTCGAGGTCTCTGGCCAGAAGAAGGGCTTTGAGGAGTACCTTCACTACTGGGAGACCGACACCCTTCCGCCCGTCATCGCCGCATTCAAGACGGACTCCGAAGCGGAAGCATGGTTGGACGAGCAATCTGTCCCACCGTACGGAGCAAGGGTGCTGATCGGGAATCAATACCATTCCGTCAAGCGGAGCCGCGAGCGCAGGGAGCCTGGCTTTCTTCCGATTCCAACCCTCAAGGAGTTCATCGGACGTCACCTGGAGGAGGGTCTGCTCCCGGCCGTGGCCGCATTCGATTCGAAGGAAGATGCGGAGTCATGGCTCGCGAAGACTCCTCCCACCACCAGGCACGCCTTCATCACCATCGGCGGCAAGTCTCACCTGGCGGTGTATCAGGAGAACGTGAACCACCGAGCCCTCTATCCACTGACGCTGGCTGAGCAGTAGCCGCTGGATGTGAGCGGCAGGGACGGGTCGATCATCGTGGTGAGCACGTCCACGAAGGGGACGTGCACGAGCGCCACCCGGAAGAGGTCCGGGCGCAGGTTGAGCACAGCCCCCGCCAGCAGTGCTCATGGACAGGTCATTGGCGAAAAAGCCCAGGGAGGGCGTAGCGCCGTAGGCCCCATAGCCCTTGAGGTACATGGGCGCGCTGCCGTCCTTGCGGTAGACGATGCTGACCGGGATGCGCGTGTCGTCCACCGCCGTCACGTGCAGCCGCTCGGTGGTGTAGCGCGAGGGCTCGTTCCCTCCGAGCACCGTCTCCTGGGTGTTGCATTCCTCGTTCCGCGCGAGCCCCACCTCGTACACCTGCTCGGGCAGGGTGACCCGGTGCCGCTCTCCCGAGGCCAGGTCGCTCACCGTCAGGTGCTCCAGGCCCCCGAGCATCTTTGCCGTGAGTCAGTGCTTCCCTGCGTCGTCGAGTGCCCGTGCGGCATCATCGAAGACCTTGGCTCCCACCGGGTCAGGAGGCCGGTGGGCCTTGATGAGCGCGGCATCCTCTGAACGTCCCACGAACTTCAGGAGTATCGCGGCCCGGATGGAGCAATTGGCCGAGACGGATCCCACCAATTCCCGAGACAAGCTACGCAGCAGGGCGCGTGTCTCTTCCTCGAACGTGGGCATGAGCCGCTCCCGGTGCAAGAGGATCAGGGAGAGCAGGCGCTCGCAGTAATAAGCGGCTTCGCCCTGCTCACGTATCGCCGGCTCGAGCAAGGCATGCTCCGTGGAGATGAACGCGGGCAGTACCGGCACAAGGGAGTCCGGTATCTCTTCTTGGAGCAGTATGAGCACTCGCGTCTTGTCTTCCGGTGGCACCGATGGGTCTCGGGCCCAGACCGCGAGTTCCTCCGGCGATTTCTCCAACAACACCAGAAGACCGTGCAGGCCATGTGGGGCTGGTAGAGCGAGGTGCTCCAGGTTCTTGCGCACGGTGGCGATCAGGTCCGGATGTCTCCTTCTCCAGAGCGCGCACGCCAGCTCATTGATGGCCGAGCGTTCCGGTTTGCTGGCCACCAGCCGCTCCAGCTTCCGGACCAGGCTCGCCCTCGCACTTGCTTCCTCGATACGGCCCAGCGCGCGGGTGATGTCCTCCGCCACGGTCTCCCCGTCGTAATCCTGGCGTGCTTCCTCCAGAGCGAGCTGCTGTTCCAGGCGCCGGACGCTGGCCGTGCCGCCTACTTCCCCCAGGCCGAACACCGCCGCTTGTCTCGAGAGTGCCGCGGGCTCCTCCAGCATGGCTTCCAGTACGGCGCGCACCTGCCGGGAGCCCGTCCCGGCTTGGAACACCAGCTTCCGGGCGAGGGCCTCGTCTCCTTGTTTGATGGCCGAGACCAGTTCCTCCTGGACTCGCGTCACATCCAGCTCCTTGTCAAAGCCTCGGCTTCTGCGATTCATCCTCGACGATCAGCACTTCGGCGAGAGACCAGACGGCCACCGTCCCCGGAGGCGGTTGCTTCATGCCCAGCATTCTCAAGGCCTCGGGCGGATTCTTCTCCAGGCCCACCATCGATAGCGAACGCCGCTGCGCGATGACCCCGCAGAATGGACCGATCATTCCCAGGTCTCGCAGTTGGTGGAGACGGAGCTGGACGCGCTCGTCCTTGAAGCGGGCCTCACCGTAGAGCAGCGCCGTATCGGTAACGATCGTCCTCCCCTTGCATTCAGGTGGAACGACCCAACTGGATGGATGATCGGTGCAGAGTGGGGATTTGGCGATCTCATCCGGAACGTAGGTATAGACAGGACTCATGACACGGACCTCGATGGGACCCTCCTGGATGAGGGCCACGTCGCCGACGCTTCCGGGCAATCCCAGGACCTCCACGGTGAAATAGGAGTGTGGCGGGATACCCAGACGCCTCGTTTCAGCGATGGCCTCTGGAGAACATGCGGCTGTCCCATCTGGGAGCACGCGAACGCCCGAGCAACCGGCGATCAGGCATGCTCCCGTCATGGCCGTCAGGACTCTCGAGCAGCCATCCCTTCCAGGAGTGCGGCGCGATTGGGGTTTCACCGATTCATTCATGACGCTTCCCTTCTGGTTCTCCAAGGACTTCGCTGAGTCCAACACTGGGGCATTGCTTGCTCGGGCGCGAGCCCGTAGCGGAGCGGTCTTCTCGTGCTCCTCGGTGCCCGCCACCATGACGAGCGCGATCACCGCCTGGGCGAGCGGTGAGATCATGGAATCACCGTCACCAGCAAGCAGGGTAGATCTGAACCGGGCTCGCCTACCGTTGCCAGGAGCTCGGAATCAGAAGCAGGGGTCTCATAGGCCAGGACTATGCGGGACATTCTTCCCGGGGGAATGACAGCCAGTTCTGACGCACGGGAGATGATCCGCACCTGGCCGCTGGCTGAACCCACCAGACCGAGCAGCTCCAGATCGATCGGCCATTCGGAGTCCGAGCGATTCAGGATGAGCAGGGTGGCGTACGAGATTCCCGCGTCGTGAACGACATCGACGAAGGAAAGCGCGAGCCGGTTGGTCTGCTTGAAGGAATAACCATTGCCTGGGAGCCGGTGGATGACCGCTTCGGAGCCTCGTTCGGCGATGAGCCGGGTCTTGTCGGAAACGATCTCTCCCAAGGACTGGGGGCGCATCAGTCGTGCCTGCGCCAGGCGAGCACCCTCCTCGGGGTTGATGGCCGGGCGCTCCCGGAGGTTCAGGAGTACGTCCATGATGCTGGGCCGCGTGACGAGACGCAAGGTGACACGGGTCTCGTCCGCCAACGTGAGGCGCACTTCCAATCCGGGGCCCGTCACCACCGGGCGGCGGGCGGCCACCCGCAGACGATTCCCCCATCCGACTTCCTCCCGCGTCCTCGTCTCCGGCTCCACCAGCGCATCAGCATCCGCTTCGACATCCTGGACCGGAGCCGGCAAGGCCACGGCCGTAGTGGTGTAGGCGTCATGCTCGACGAATACCCGGACGAACACATCGATGGCGCCTCCGTCAGGAGGCATCAAGACGGACCGGACCTGCTGCTCCGGAACGCTCACCACCGCCGCCGCCGGAGTTGCGGAGAGGAGCGTCAAGGTGAGCGACAACGCGCTTGAAAGCATGGGGTGAAACCTCCAGCCCGAGGTCCTTGTACTACAGTTGGACTTCCAAAACAGATTGAGAACCGTCGCGCTGGCCGGGGGCAATAGAGGAACCGCACCTTGAGGCAGGCAGACCTCGTCATTCATAGGAGTAACGGCGTCGCCCCTGGCTCGCAACTTCTCAGGTCAA
>NZ_DASUNC010000154.1:0-79651 GCF_036277355.1 Archangium sp. | reverse complement strand
CCCACGGATTTGGCGCCCCTTTGCCAACCTGACTTCCGCTCACCTGACAGATAGGGGCAACGAGCCAGATCGTGCCCCCTGGGTCTGCGCACGGCCCCTTCGCGGCTTCTCGCCAGGCCCTGGTGAATAATCCGGGCTAGGAGCGCGAGGGCCGCACGGCGGCTCCCAGGGACACCGGCTCGGCGGCCTTCGCCTCCTCCAGGTCCCGGCTCGCCTCCTCCAGCTCGCCATTCAGGCGGCGCATCAGGCTCAGCAGCCAGGCACTGGTCCCCGCCGCCACGGTGAGCATGATGGCCAGCGCCTGGCCGCGCTGCCACACGTGGGCCCGCTCCAGCACCGCCCGGCGCCTGGCGAACGTCTCGAGCTGCTGGGTGGCCAGGGAGTCGTTGAAACTCTGGGCGAACTCGCTCGCCTGCGCCTTGCTTCGCTCCAGCAGCCAGTCCGCCTCCGAGCGCAGCTGCTCCGCGCGGTACCAGCACCCCGCCGCGCAAGCCGCCGTCAGCAGGGAGACGCACACCGCCGTCGTCACGCTGAACAGTCGCATGGCCCCTCCGGTCCGCCGTTTCACGGGTCCACGACACCCGTCACTGCTCCGGCTTCCCGAAGACAGTAGCCGATGGTAGGGAGCCCATCCGCCATGGGCAAGCCCTACCGTCCGAAAGACCACTATTTCAAGAAAGCCAAGCAAGAAGGGTTGAGGGCCCGTTCCGCCTTCAAGGTGGATGAGATCCTCAAGCGCTACCCCTTCCTGAAGAAGGGCGCCACGGTGTTGGACCTGGGAGCCGCGCCGGGCGGCTTCCTGCAGATATTGGCGGACGCGGTGGGCCCCAACGGCCGGGTCATCGGGGTGGACATCGTCGCCATCCGTCCCTTCTCGCAGCAGTACGTGAAGACGGCGGTGCTGGACGTGCTGGCCGAGGACTTCGACGCGAAGCTGAGCGCGCTCTACGACGGGCCCTTCGACGCGGTCATCTCGGACATGGCGCCCAAGACGAGCGGCATCCGCACCACGGACGAGGCCCGGAGCCTGCGGCTGGCGCGCAAGGCGCTGGAGCTGGCGCTCACCCGGGGCCGTCCGGGCTCGGCCTTCGTGGCCAAGCTCTTCATGGGCGGCGAGTTCGAGGAGTTCCGCGACGAGGTGCGCGCCGGCTTCGAGGAGGTGAAGCTGGTGCGTCCCGAGGCCACCCGTGGCGCCAGCATGGAGGTGTACGTGGTGGGCCTGCGCCGGAAGGCGCCGCCCGCCCCGGCCCCCGTGGCGCCGTGACGGGGCTCGTCCTACACTGGCGCGCGGTGCACCCCTAGGAGCCAGGCCCATGTCCGACCAGAAGCCCACACGCGGAAATGCCTCGCGCAAGGCGCTCAACGCGCTCGGCGGCGACGACGAGTTCAGTGTCTTCTCCGTGGAGCCGGAGGCGCACAAGCCCCCGGTGGCGCTGGAGGAGGACACCCGGGGCCGGCCGAATGACACGGCCGTGTCGTTCTCGGTGGTGCGCTTCTTCCGGAAGATCTTCGGCGACTAGCGGGCGTCAGACGAGGAGCGTGGACTGGCTGGCCACGCGCTCGATACAGGCGGCCACGTCGTTCGCCGGTGAGTTCACCACGCGCGCCACCTCCCAGGCCTCGAGGGGCTCGTCCTCGTTGGGGACGAGCAGGGGCTGGAGCGCCGAGGCCTCCTGGGGCTCCGGACGCAACCACAGCGCCTGGGCCTCGGGCGAGAGGATGACGGGCATGCGGTCATGGATGGGGGCCATGAGGTGGTTGGGGCCGGTGGTGATGACGGTGCAGGTGCGGAGGAGCTCGCCGGTGTCGGGGGCGGTCCATTCTTCCCAGAGGCCGGCGAAGGCGATGGGGCGGCCGTCCTCGCGGCGGAAGAGGAAGGGCGTCTTGGGTTGGGTGCTCTGCTTCCACTCGAACCAGCCGTCCACGAGCACGAGGCAGCGGCGGCGCTTGAGGGCGGAGCGGAAGCTGGGCTTCTCGGCGACGGTCTCGCCGCGGGCGTTGATGAGCTTGTTGCCGATGGAGGCTTCCTTGGCCCAGGAGGGGATGAGGCCCCAGCGGTAGGCGTCGAGCATGCGCTCGCCGTCGTTGATGACGACGGGCATGAGCTGGGTGGGGGCGAGGTTGTAGCGGGGGCGCTCGAGGGCGGTGCGGATGCCGGTGAGGGAGAACTCACGGGCGATCGCCAGGGCGGGGGTCTGGATGGTGACGCGGCCACACATGGGCCGCAGTATGCCCCGGGAGGGCGGGGGCGGCGAGCCTCAGTCCAGGAAGCGGCGCTCCCACCGTTGGAGGGCGCCCTGGGAGAAGCGGTCCAGGTGGATCCAGGGCTCCAGAACGTGCGCCAGCTCACGGTAGGCCGGCAGGGTGTGGCCCTGCTCCATGTCTCCGGCCTCCGGCCATTCCCCCAGCGTCACCACGGCCCGCTCTTCGTCGAGTGCTTGCACGGTGGTTCCAGGAGAACGCAGGCGCGCGGACAGGCTTGCCGCGCCCCCCAGTTCCCCAAGTACGGGCGGGCCCAGGAAGTTGAGCCAGTGCACCCCGTCTACCCGCGTGCCGATCTCCAGTGAGGTGAAGTGCACTCCCGGAATGTCCAGGCCGGGGTAGCGGAAGGAGAGGTCCCGGATGGCGTCGAGGACGCCGAGAAAGCTCTCCGGGAAATTGAAGCAGAGCCCGGCATGACCGGAGTTGAAGGGCAACTCCTTCGCCAATTCCAGCGCCAACGCGCGTACCCGGTCCGGTCCATGCTCCTCCAGGTATTCCGTGGGGAGCATGAAGGACACCGTGCTTGCCGCGTCTGTTTCGCACACCTCGAGCAGATGGCTTTGATAGAGGAATTCATACCCCGTGGTGGCATTGGGCAGCTCTCGAAGCCAGATGGAGGTGGCGGGTTGTTCGAGCATCTCGCGTTGGATGTATGCCCAACCCTTGTCACCGAGCTCATCCCAATCGCCGCTATACGGGTCGGCGTACCAGCCGAGAGCTTGGGGTCCTACCGCACGGCGGTAGACCTGCAGGGCGCGCATGACGTCCCGCACGATCTCTTGATGGGAGCGCTTCATGTAGAAGGTGATGCTCACACTCTCCCGGATGAGCAGAGAGCTTTTCTTTTTGTAGCTTGCATCGATCCGGATGCGTGGGTAGTGAGTACCCATCATTTGATTCCCTTGGGAGTGGAGAAGGATACATCCTTTTTCTCCAGGCGAAGTGCATCCCGGTACATCTGTTCCTGGGTTTTCGGATGGTGGGGTTGTCCGGGAGCGTATCTTCCCCAAGAAGGATCGTTTTCAGGAGGGCAGGGAAACTTGAGATCGTAGAGGCGTTGGGCCTGATTTGGATTTCCCGGTGCATGAACGACGACATCGGGAACCAGCGCTCCCCACAGTTTGCTCTTCAGCCCGAGCTGCAGCCATTCCTCTACCTGCTTGGGATCGATCCACCGCCACTGTCCCGTATGGGGATCCTTTTGGTAGGTTGGCTCCACGCTGATGTGTTTCGCCAGGCGTTCCGTGACTGCTGCCCGTATACAATCGAGTGCCAGTTCGTGCTTCCTGGTGCCGAGCTCCATGGCTCGTGTTACCTCTCGATTTGCTTCACGGCGGACTACTTTCTTGCACTGCTCCCGGGTGGGCTCCTGTCCTTGAAGCTCATCATCTTCCTTGTTGACCTTCTCATCTGCTTGCCGGGCGCACCGGGTCAGAAGGCCCTCGATGATTTTGACATCCGCGTCTTCGAGCATCATCGACACGGTGGAGGCGGTGCGGGCCGCGCTCGCGGTGTGATTCAGCCATGGGATGATGGCTTCTTCTCCTGGCGGGGGCTTGTAGCAGGCGGGATTGCGCAGGCAGCCATTCGTCGCGGAGTCCATGGTCTGCGCATATTGGCTCGGTGTGGCGCGGCGAGCCGTGCCGATGGAGCCCAGCCCCTGGCCCAGTGCGCCCAGCGGGAAGCCTCCTGCCAGGAGCACGAGAACGAACAGCCCCGGCAGGCCTGGCCCGGGTGATGGTTGCCTCTGCTCTTGGCCCGGCGGGCCTGAAGGACGGGTGGACATGGTGGCGACAGCTTCCCGAAGAAGCTCGACAACATCCAGGGCGCCACCCACCCAGGCCACCCAGGTCCCCACTCACGAACCCACCCCGCTCCCCTCGGGAGAGGGACGGGGTGAGGGTATCGGGGTTCCCGGGTTGTGCCCCGGTCGTTGCGGGGGGCGGTGTCACTCGCCGCAGGTGGGCCGTTCGTCGGTGGGGTAGAGCGTGGCGATGCCGTAGGTGCCATTGCGTGTTCCGCACCAGATGCGCCACGGCTTGCCACCGAGGTCCGGTGCCGAGTACACGCCGCCCTCCTTCTTGGCTCCATCGCGAGCGCAGCAGCGGGCGAAGGCGCGGGTGCCGATGGCCACCATGGCCACCGGGTCCTCCGCCTGCGCGAAGCCGCCGAGCTTCTTCTCGGCGCAGGACCAGGGGGCCACGCCGCGGAAGCGGATGAGGTACTGCGAGCCCTGGAGCGCCTTGCCTCCGCGGGCCGGGCCGTCGAAGCACAGCTTCCCCTCGGACTCGAGCTGGGCGTAGCGCGGCAGGTAGTGCAGCCCGCCGATGTTCTTCTCCAGCCACTCATCGCCGCAGAAGACGTGGGTGAAGGCGTTGCGCGGCCCGGTGCTGACCCACAGGCCCGTGAGCCACTCGATGTTCGCCTGGCGCGAGCCCGTGCGGCCCGCGGCGGACAGGGCCCGCTGGATGCGCGGATCATCGAGGTGCGCGGACATGAAGCGCTGCACGTCGCCGCGGCTCACCGAGGCGTCCGGCCGCGCCGGGCACATGCCGAGCACCTCGCGGTCCACCGGCTTGAGCGCGGGGAGTTGGCGGAACAGGGGCGGGTTGTTGCAGCGGGTGGCGCAGCCCGTGGCCTGGGGGATGTTGGCCGGCATGGGCGCGGCTTCCGGGGCGCGGTCCTTCGAGGCCAGGAACTCACCGCTCATCCGCGGCTGCTCCGGCAGCTCCGCCGTGCCGTCGCACTTCACCCAGCCCTCGGCCGTGGCGCCCTTCAGCTTGCACCACGCGCGTTCGGGGCCTCCCTTCTTGAGGACGGGATAGGCCTTGCCCGGCTCGACGGTGAAGACGACCTGGGTGGATCCGGGTTCCGTCACCGCCTCCAGCCGGGTGCTGGAGACGAAGGCGCCCGAGGCGTGGGCTCGGAAGGGGAGGGTACAGAGGGCAATCAGCAGCAGGGTGAGGGTCCGCATGGGTCCGCGGAGGATACCCTCACCCCGGCCCTCTCCCAGAGGGCGAGGGGGCTCACGCCAGCTTGAGGCGCGCGGACTTGTGCTTGCCTACCTGCACCAGGTACTCGCCCGCGTCCAGCTCGTGCTTCGGGTCCGTGGCCTTCTCCCCGTTCACGCGCACGCCGCCCTGGCCCATCAGCTTGCGCGCCTCCGTGACGGACGCCACCAGCTTCGCCTCGGCCAGCGCCTTGGCCAGCGGCAGCTTCGGCGCACCACCCATCGCCACCTCCACCAGCGGCTGGTCCTCGGCGACGATCTTCTTCTGCGAGTAGCGCTCCTCCCAGGCCTGCATCGCCTTCTGCGCCGACTCCGCGTCGTGGAAGCGCGCCGCCATCTCCTGCGCGAAGCCCGACTTGGCCGCCTTCGGGTGCAGCTCCCCGCTCGTCACCTTCTGCTTCAGCTCGCCCAGCTCCTTGAGCGTCCGCGACGACAGCAGCTCGTAGTACCGCCACATCAGGTCGTCCGTGATGCTCATCAGCTTGCCGTAGATCTGATCCGGCGCCTCGCTGATGCCCACGTAGTTGTCCAGGCTCTTGGACATCTTCTCGCCGACGATCTTCCCGTCGACCATCTTCGCGTCCAGGCCCTCGAGGATGGGCCCGGTCATGATGACCTGGGGCTCCATGCCCTCTTCCTTCATGAGCTGCCGGCCCACCAGCAGGTTGAAGAGCTGATCCGTCGCGCCCAGCTCCACGTCCGCCTTCAGCGCCACGGAGTCGTAGCCCTGCAGCAGCGGGTAGAGGAACTCGTGGATGGCGATGGAGCGGTTCTCCCGGAATCGCTTCTTGAAGTCGTCGCGCTCCAGCATGCGCTGCACCGAGTAGCGCGCCGCCAGGCGGATCATCCCCTCGGTGCCCAGCTTGTCCAACCACTCGGAGTTGAAGCGCACCTGCGTCTTGGCCTGATCCAGCACCTTGAAGACCTGGTCCTGGTACGTCTTCGCGTTGACCTTCACCTCCTCGCGGGTGAGGGCGGGGCGCGTGGCGTTCTTGCCCGTGGGATCTCCAATGAGCGCGGTGAAGTCACCGATGAGGAACACCACCTGGTGGCCGAAGTCCTGGAAGCGCCGCATGCGCGTGAGCAGCAGCGAGTGGCCCAGGTGCAGGTCCGGCCGGCTCGGATCGAAGCCCGCCTTGATGATGAGCGGCTTGCCCGTCTCGTACGAGCGCTCGAGCTTCTTCTTGAGCTCCTCGGGCACCTGGATGTCCACGGTGCCGCGGGTCACTTCCTCGAACTGCTCCTGGGGGGTCGCCTTGCGCAGCGGATTTTCGGACATGACGCGGCGCAACCTACCCGAAAACGCGGGCAGGTGGACAAAGGACGTCACGCCCGCGCTCAGGTTCCCGGCAGGTGCTCGCGCACGCGCTCGATGCCGCGCGCCTTGCCCGTCTTGTCGTCCATGTCGATGATCACGCCCTGCAGGTAGACCAGGTTCTTGGCCAGCTCGTAGGGGACGTGGCGCAGGGTGATGAAGCGCTCGATGGAGGACTCCTTCTTCATCCCGATGACGGAGTCCAGCGGGCCACACATGCCCACGTCGGTGATGTAGGCCGTGCCGCCGGGGAGGATGCGCTCGTCGGCCGTCTGCACGTGGGTGTGGGTGCCCACCACGGCGGACACCTTGCCGTCCAGGTGGGCCCCCATGGCGTTCTTCTCGCTGGTGGCCTCGCAGTGCATGTCCACCAGGATGCAGGGCGTCTGCTTGCGCAGCTCCGCCACCAGGTCCGGCGCCACCGTGAACGGGTTGTCCAGGGGCTTCATGTTGACGCGGCCCTCGAGGTTGAGCACCCCGAGCTTGCGCCCATCCGGCGTCTGGATGACGGTGTGCCCCCGGCCCGGCGCCCCCTTGGGGTAGTTGGCCGGGCGCAGGAGCAGGTGCGGATTCTCCTCCACCCAGGGGAGGATCTGCTTCTTGGTCCAGAAATGGTTGCCGCTCGTCAGGAGGTTGACCTCACTGGCGAGCAGCGCTTCCGCGGACTCCGGAGAGATCCCGGCGCCGCCCTCGCTGTTCTCAGCGTTGGCGACGACCAGGTCCAGGGAGTGCCGCGCGATCAGCTTGGGGAGAAGGGTGCGCACAGCCGTCACGCCCGGCTTGCCCACCACATCGCCCATGAAGAGTACTTTCACGTGTCCAGGAAGTCCCAGTCGCGGTAGAGCCCGCGCAGTGTCTCCGACTCGGTGACGACGAGGTCCATGTCCACGTCGTCATTCGTTGTCGGCATGGTGTCGACGACCTGGTCGCCGAAGGCCAGGCCCACGCGGCGGCTGCGCGCGGAGGCCGCCTTCAGGGTGGCGTCGTAATAGCCGCCGCCCCGGCCCAGCCGCTTGCCGTCCCGTGTGAAGCCCAGCCCGGGCACCACGAACAGGTCGATCTGGTCCACCGGGATGAGCTCGGCGGAGTTGGTGGGCTCGCGTACTCCGAGCCTGCCCGGCTCCAGCTCCGCCTCGGACTTGATGGCCCGGAAGGACAGGATGCGTCCATGGACGTGGGACAGCGGGTAGCAGACGATCTTCTCGTCCTGCAGTGCCGCGATGAGGATGTCCCGTGTGGGCACTTCACCCCGAATGGGGGCGTAGAGCGCCACCGTCCTCGCCTTTTGGTAATAGGGCGTCGCCAGGAATCTGGCCTGCACCTTCAGCCCGCGCTCGTCGATGATGTCCGGCGTCATCGCCTTGCGCCGCGCCGTGAGCTCCTCGCGCAGCGACACCTTCCGAGCCGCTCCCTCTTGTGCCACCGTCTCGCTCGCCACCTGCCCCGCTCCCGCCAAGAGTGAAGAAAAAAGTCCCCCGCCGAATGGCCGTGTGCCTAGCGTCCATTGAACCCTAAAAAGCCAGGTGGGGTTCGAAGTCGTGGCTCCGTAGGCTTCCCTCATCCCGCGAGGGGAGGGCTTGCTCATGGAGCTCGAAACGGACCCCGTGATGGACGTATCGGTTCGAATTTCTGCTGGGCATCACGCGCCCCGCAGGGGACAGCCCTTCTACCAAACCTTTCCTGACTGCAAATGCTCGAAACTCCTGGGGAAACCCAGGAATGCCTGAAGGAATGATAAGAACGCGGGGCGGATGGGTCAAGCCATTGCCGCGCGTTTACAAGGCAGGCGGCCACCTCCTATGATGGAGGGGCTCCCACTTCACTCATGGCGTCCGTTTCCAGAACAATCGGCCTCGCGGCCCTCATCGCCGCAGCCCCCGGAGCCGCCGCCAGGGCACAAGCCGTGCCCCAGGGAAGCTACCAGGCGGACGTGCTGGGCCGGGTGGAGTGGGGCATCGAGCACGAGCGCCTGGTCGCCCATGCCGTCGACGGGGGCCCCTGCCGCTTCAAGCCCCAGAGCCCGGTGTTGGAGGGGCAACTGCTGGGGAACGTGTTGGTGGGGCAGCTCACCCTGTGCCTGGAGGGCGCGTCCTGTCCCGCCGTGGGCACCCTGCCCATCCTCGCCGTCTACAGCACCGAGGACAGGACCCTGACGGCCTATGTCCGGCCACAGGCGGGCTGCCAGGCGCCGGGGCTGGGCAAGAATGGACTGCTGGTGCTGCAGCCGGCGCAGGCGGTGCCCGTGCAGGCGCCGGGGCGGAGTGGTCCGCCCGCCATGGCGCGTCTGCGCACGGAGAAGCGCAACCCCGAGGCCGCCAAGGAGGCGCTGGAGCGGGGCAACCGGCTCCTGGGCGCGAAGGATTGGAGCGGCTCGGCGGCCGAGTTCGAGCGGAGCATCACCCATGATGACCGCAACTGGGTGGCCTTCTTCGGCCTGGGCACGGCCTGGTTGATGCGGGGCCAGGCCCACGACGCCATCGACGCCCTGAACCGGGCGCGGACGCTCAACCCGCGTGAGTCGAGCATCCATTACAACCTGGCCTGCGCCTACAGCCGGCTGGGGGACAAGAAGCAGGCGCTGGCCAGCCTGGGGCAGGCGGTGAAGCTCGGTTTCGCCATCCCCGAGGGCACCCAGGACGCGGAGCTGGATCGGCTCCTGGGCACGGACGCGGCCTTCTTCAACAGATACCTGGGGCTGATCCAGCAGGCAGTCGCGAACAACAAGGCCTCTGCCGGAAGGCGGCAACAGACGGGACCCTGAGCGCGTGAGCACCTCTCCCACGCCGCGGATCCCCCGGATCCTCGGCAACTACGAAATCCAGTCGCAGCTCGGCAAGGGAGGCATGGCCGAGGTCTTCCGCGCCCGCGTGCGCTCCGGCCCGCGCCAGGGCTGGACGGTGGCCCTCAAGCGGCTGTTGCCCGCCCTCACCAAGGATCCGGCCTCCGTCGCGCTCTTCGCCTCCGAGGCCCGTCTCACCAAGCAGCTGGACCATCCCAACATCGTCCAGGTGCTCGACGTGGGCGTGGCCGAGGGCCAGTACTTCATCGTCATGGACCTGGTGGACGGCCGGGACCTGGGACAGATTCTGCGCCGCTGCAAGCACCGCGGCATCCACCTGCCCCTGGACTTCTCCGTCTATCTGGCGCGCACGCTGCTCGAGGCCCTGGGCTACGCCCACTCCGCCACCGGCCCCCAGGGCGAGCCCCTGGGCATCGTCCACTGCGACATCTCGCCCTCCAACCTGTTCATCTCGCGGTTGGGGGACATCAAGCTCGGCGACTTCGGTGTGGCCCGGCTGCGCGTGGACGGCGTGCTCCAGGGCGGCGAGGTGCTCGGCAAGCCCTACTACCTGTCGCCCGAGGCGCTGCAGGGCGCGATCGCGCCCTCGGTGGACCTGTGGGCCGCCACCGTCGTGCTGTACGAGTTGCTGACGCTCCAGCGCCCCTTCACCGGCAGCACCCCGGAAGAGGTCTTCACGAAGATCGTCTACCGGGACTACCTGCCGCCGAGCCTCATCCGCCCGGAGATCCCCGAGGCGCTGGATGAGATCATCCATCGGGGCTTCGCGGTGAACCCCGAGGACCGGTTCGTCACGGCCGAGGCCTTCGCCGAGGCGCTGGCGCCGCACTACGACGAGCGCGTGGGCACGCCGCTGGCCATCGCCGCCGTGGTGCGAGGGCTGTTCGGAATCACCGACGCGAAGTAGCTCCCCGTGCATCCCCTCCCTCGCCCTCCGGGAGAGGGTCGGGGTGAGGGTATCGGGCGCCCCGGGTTGGATCCGTGTGTGCTCCCTCTCCCTCTGGGAGAGGGCTGGGGTGAGGGTCTCCGCTCCCCTGTCCGCCTGGTCCCTGGATGCCAGTCCTCTGTCCGATGCCGATCTTCCCCTGCACGAAGTCAGCGCCAGCGCGCGAGGGAGGATTCGAGATGGCGACCCAGAAGGAGCAGAAGCCGCAGGAGACCCGCGAGGCGGACACGGAGCGCAAGGTCGAGCGCAAGCCGGACAAGATCCAGGAGTCCCACGAGGGCTCTCCGGGTTACGGCCAGCCCCCCGAGGACGTTCGCGAGAAGCAGTTGCCCGACCAGAAGTGGTAGCCGGGGGCACGGTAGGGGAGGGGAAGACCCTCACCCCAGCCCTCTCCCAGAGGGAGAGGGAGCATGACACGGGCTCAACCTGGGACCCGTGGCACCCTCACCCCGTCCCTCTCCCGGAGGGCGAGGGGATATTGGGCTCGGTGGGGATTGGAGCGGTTACTCCAGGTTCAGCGCCCGGGCCCTCGGGACGTGCGTGGTCAGGGCCTCCACCACCCGGGCCACTTCCTCTTCCGTCGCCTTCGGGCCCAGTGAGAAGCGCAGCGCTCCGTGGGCCTGCGCCGGCGTGAGTCCCATCGCCAGCAGCACGTGCGAGGGCGTCAGCGTTCCCGAGGCGCACGCCGCTCCCGACGAGACGCAGATGCCCTCCAGGTCCAGCGCGATCAGCAGCGCTTCACCGTCCGCGCCGTGGAAGCACAGGTTGCTCGTGTTCGGCACCCGCGGTGCTCCCTCTCCGTTCACCGTCACGTCCGGGATGCGCGAGCGCACCTCCCGCTCGAACGTGTCCCGGAGCGTCCGCACCCGTTCCGCGTGCACCGGCTGTTCCTCGTGCGCCAGCTCCAGCGCCAGGGCGAGCGCCTCCGCGTAGGGCACGTTCTGCGTCCCTCCGCGCAGTCCCGCCTCCTGGTGGCCCGGCGTCAGCGCCTGCAGCTCCACGCCCTTGCGCACCACCAGCACTCCGGCTCCCGCGGGCCCTCCGAACTTGTGCGCCGAGAGCGCCAGCAGATCCGCGTCCACCTCGTGCAGGTGCGCCGGCAGCTTTCCCACCGCCTGCACCGCGTCCGTGTGGAACAGGATGCCCCGCTGACGGCACGCCCGCGACAGCTCCGCCGCCGGCTGCACCACGCCCGTCTCGTTGTTCGCCCACATCAACGAGCACAGCACCGTCTCCGGCGTCAGCGCCTCCAGCATCGCCTCCAGGGGCACCTGGCCGTCCCGTCCCGGACGCACCCGCACCACCTCCGCGCCCAGCGCCTCCAGCTGCTTCAACGCCGCCAGCACCGCCGGGTGCTCGATCGCCGAGCTCACCACGCGCCGCCGCCGCGTCTCCTTCCGCGCGAGCCACACGCCCTTCAACGCCAGCGCGTCCGCCTCCGAGCCCGAGCCGGTGAAGCACACCTCCTTCGGCTCACAGCCCAGCACGCGTGCCACCCGGGCCCGCGCCGCGTCCAACCGGCCCCGCGCCTCACGCCCGCTCCGGTGCACGCTGGAGGCGTTGCCCCAACCTCCCTCGGCGAAGGCCTTCGTCAGCAGCGCCGCCACCTCCGGCCTCACCGGCGCCGCCGCGTTGTGGTCCCAGTAGATCACGGCGAGGGCGCGGACAGCAGCCCCACCGGACGCTCATCCGCGACTCCAAAGGCCTCGAGGAACTTGCGCACCAGCTCGCGCTTCACCGCCTTGCGCTGCGTCGCCCTCCCCGACAGCGGAATCCTCGCGCCCGCCATGCTGCCGTGGCCTCCCGACGAGCCGCCGTAGTCCTCGCAGATCTCCCGGATCAACCGCCCCGCGTTCATCCGCCGATCCTTCACCCGCAGCGACAGGAAGAGCTGGTTGCGGTACGTCGCGTACGCCAGCGACCACTTCATCCCCTCGAGGAACATCAGCCGCTCGGCCACCTCGGCCACCATGTCCGGCGAGTAGACCTCCTCCAGGTCCGTCACGATCGCCGTGTCCCCGTACACCTTCGCCCGCTCGAAGGCCGTGTGGTACAGCTGGAAGTAGCGCGCCGGCAGCTCCGGGTGCTCGATCTGCCCCAGCAGGTGCTTCTGCATCCGCGGGAACAGCCACAGGTACGTGTCGATGTCCGTCTGGGTCGTCTCGCGTCCCAGGTCGCGCGTGTCCGCCTTCAGCCCATAGAAGAGCGCGGTGGCCACCTCGGTGGACGGCTCCATCCCCGCGGCGCGCAGGTACTCCACCAGCATCGTCGACGTCGAGCCGAAGTCTCCTCCCACGTCCGCGAAGGGCGACTCGAGGCTCTCGTTGCGCAGCGGGTGGTGGTCGATGACGATGTCCACCTCCCCGCGCAGGCGCGGCGGAATGGCGTGGTTGCCCGTGGGCGGCTGCGTGTCCACGAGCGCCAGCAGGTCATACTCGTCCAGGTCCAGCTGAGCGATGGGCACCACGGGCAGCCGGAGCACCTTCACGAAGGCGATGTTCTCCGCCCGGCCGATGATGCCGCCGTAGCCCACCCGGGCCTCCTCCACGCCCGCATGCTTCTCGAGCAGCTGGGCGAGGGCCACCGCCGCGGCGATGGAGTCGGGATCCGGATTGTCATGGGTGAGCACGAGGGCCTTCTTGTGACCCTTGGCCACCCGGAGCAGCCGCTCCAGCTTGGCGCGTGCCGGCAGGTTCGCGAGCCGTGGCGGCGCGGGCTCCGAGCCCTCTCCGCTTCCGGGCGTCCTGCGGCTGTTGGCTGTCGGTGTAGCAGGCATGGGTGCTGTGTTTACTTCCTCCGGCCCAGCGATTCGAGACGCTTGATGGCTTCTGCGTAACGCTCGGGGTACGGGGTCTCCAGGATTCCAATGGTGTTGACGAAGCGCGCGTCCTTCATCAGGCAGCGGAAGGGCGTGAGCCCGAGCGCTCCCTTGCCCACTTCTTCATGCCGATCCACCCGGCACCCCAACGGTTTCTTGCTGTCGACTCCTCCATCACCCCATGGTAACCGGCCTCCGTCGAGAGATCGTACCCCGCGGCGAACAGATGGCAGGTGTCCAGACAGATGCCCAGGCGCCCCGCGTCCTTCGTCTGGGACAGCACCTCCGCCAGGTGCTCGAAGCGCCAGCCCAGGCAGTGGCCCTGGCCCGCCGTCACCTCCAGGCAGATGCGTGACTGGAAGCGCGGCGTGCGCGCGTGCACCTCGTCCAGCGCCCGCGAAATCAGCGCCAGCCCACGCCGCTCGTCCGGGTGTCCGCCGGGGTGGAGGATGAGGAAGGGGATGCCGAGCCGCTCACACCGGGTGAGCTCCTCGACGACGCAGTCCAGCGACTTCTCGCGCTGCGCCGGCTCCTCGGTGCCGAGGTTCACCAGGTAGCTGCCGTGCGCCACCACCGGCAGCCCCGTGCGCCGCACCTCCTCGCGGAAGGCGCGGCACTCCTCCTCGGTGAGGGGCGGGGCCTTCCAGCCCCGGGCGTTCTTCGTGAAGACCTGCAGGCTGCGCGCGCCATGTTCCTCGGCCCGCGCGAGCGCCCGGCTCACGCCTCCCGCGATGGACTCGTGAGCCCCGACACGCACGGCCTAGTTGATGGCCTTGTACCGCCGGCTCATGTCCTTGAAGTACTTCACGCCGTTGTCCAGCGAGTTCTCGATGGCGTCCATCAGCAGCGCCCGGAACACGCCCTCGGCCCCGCGCAGCGACTCGTAGTACCGCTGCCGATCGATCGAGTGGATGATCGCCGGCATGTACCCGTTGCGCAGCAGCACCAGGTTGGTGAGCATCCGCCCCACCTTCCCGCTGTTCTCCGTGAACGGGAAGATCTGCATGAACTTGTGCTGCACCACCGCCGCCTGCTTGATGGGGTGGAACTCGCGGTACTCGGCGCTGCCCGTGTAGTCCACCAGCTTCTCCAGCGCCGGCTGGATCTTCGCCGGCTGGGCGATCTCGTGGAAGTACGTGCGGTGCAGGGGCATGTCCTTGCGGTAGCCGCTGCGCTCCCGCTCCTTGGCCAGCTCCTTCTCCGTGCGCTCGCGCCGCTCGATGTTGGCGCGCGCCTGCTGCGCCTCCGGCGTGTTGCCGCACAGCAGATCATGGATCCGCTTGATGGTGGTCAGCGTGATCTGCGTCTGCTTCTTGCCCGTGGTGGCCGCTTCCTCGCGCAGGAAGTCGCACGCCGCCTTGTGGTTGCGCACCTCCAGCACCACGGGGATCATCGCCGGATCCATGCTGGCCCGCTCCGGGAAGAGCGCGGACACCAGCTCCTGCTGGGTGTACACCGTCCCCTCGAGCGCCGCGTCGTGGTAGATCCACGACATCTCGAACTTCTCCAGGAAGTCGCGGCTCTTGTCCTTGAAAATGCCAAGGTAGTCGCGCAGCGTTTCGTTCTTCTCGTCGATCTCTTGGTAGCGTTCCTTCACGGACGTGACGCTCCTTCACACCGGCTGCCAGCGGGACCGGCGGGTCGGGACGGTAAACCCGGCCAGCGGGAACAACGGTTTCCTGATTGTAGAAATTCCAGCAGCTTAGGACAATTAAAACGCTACTTGTCTCATAGACTGACCAGGAAGACCTCGCACGCCTGGTCGAGCAGATCCTTGGAGAGCGCCGGGGGAATCTGCCGGTAGCGGGCCGCGTCCTTGATGAGCTGGACCAGGTCGCGCGGGTGGCAGGCGCGCAGCTGCATGTTGTTCGGCTTGTAGTAGTGCTCGAAGAGGTAGGTGACGGCCTGGTCCACGTAGGGGATGCCGGCGGCCTCGCACACCCGGGCGAAGATCTCCCGGTAGATCTCCTCGTCGGGGTTGTTGACCTCGATCTTGTACTTGATGCGCCGCAGGAAGGCCTCGTCCACCAGCTCCTTGGGGTCCAGGTTGGTGGAGAAGACGAGCAGCTGATCGAAGGGGATCTCGAACTTCTTGCCCGTGTGCAGGGTGAGGAAGTCCACCCGCTTCTCCAGGGGGACGATCCACCGGTTGAGGAGATCCGTGGGGTGGACCTTCTGGCGGCCGAAGTCGTCGATGAGGAGCATCCCGCCGTTGGCCTTCACCTGGAAGGGCGCCTCGTAGAAGCGCGCGGTGGGCGAGTAGATGAGATCCAACGTCTCGAGCGTCAGCTCGCCGCCCACGACGACGGCGGGGCGCCGGCACAGCTGCCAGCGGTGATCCATCTCGAAGGTCGCGCGCCGGCCCTGGGCATCGCGCTCGGACTCGAGCGTGATGGGGATGTGGTTGAGGGCGTCGAAGACCTTGATGATCTGGTTGTCGATCTCCAGGCAGTGGGGGATGAAGACCTCGCCGCCGAACATGCGGCTGATGGCCTCGGCGAGGCTCGTCTTGCCGTTGCCCGGGGGTCCGTAGAGGAAGAGCGAGCGGCCCGAGTTCACCGCCGGCCCCAGCTTGTCCATCAGGTCCGCGTTGACGGTGAGGTGGGCGAGGCCCTGCACCAGATCCTCACGGCTGATGACGGGGCTCTCCTCCGTCTGGGCGGTGATGAGGGCGTTGTACTGCTCGATGGGGATGGGGGCGGGGCCCACGTAGGTGCTGCGCTCGATGGCGCCGCGGGTGTACTCGCGGCCCTTCTCGGTGAGGATGAAGTCCACCGAGGCGCGGCCGAAGCCCTTGCCGCCCCGGAGATCCACCAGCTTCTCGGCGGTGAGGAAGTCCACCACGCGCTCGATGACGCCGGGCCAGGGCAGGCGCAGCTCCTGGGCGATGTCCATGCCCGTGGCGGTGCCCTGGTAGTACAGGTAGCGCAGCGCGATGTCCGAGAGCAGGCCGATCTTCAGGCCCGTCTCCTCCAACGACTTGGGCTCCGGCGGAGCGATGTCGAGGATGGACGGGTTCTCGAGATTGAACGGATTGGGGGGGGCGTTGTACTCGGGGCGCATCGGCCCGTACTTCTAGCCCATCCGCCCCCCTTCCGGCACGTCCAGAGTCCCCTGGCCGCTGGGGAGCCCGTCAGACGTAGGTGAGCCACTCGGCGTAACGCGGCTCCTGGCCCCGGACGGTGCGGAAGTAGGTCTCCTGCACATACTGGGTGATGAGCCCGGGCTTGCCGGAGCCCACGGTGCGGTTGTCCACCTCGCGCACGGGGGTGATCTCCGCGGCGGTGCCGGTGAAGAAGACCTCGTTGGCGATGTAGAGGGCGTCGCGGGTGACGGTGACCTCCTCCACCGTGCGGCCCGAGTCGCGGAGAATCTTGAGCACCGTGTCGCGGGTGATGCCGTCGAGGATGGGGGAGGAGAGGGGCGGGGTCTTGATGACGCCCTTCTTGTTGACGAGGAAGATGTTCTCCCCGGAGGCCTCGGCGACGAAGCCGCTGATGTCCAGGAGGATGGCCTCGTCATAGCCGGCGAGCACGGCCTCGCGCTTGGCGAGGATGGAGTTGACGTACTGGCCGGAGATCTTCCCGCGCACCATGTTCACGTTGACGTGCATGCGGGTGTAGGAGCTCACCTTGGCGCGGATGCCGTCGCGGATGCCCTTGTCGCCGAGGTAGGCGCCCCAGTCCCAGGCGGTGACGGCCACGCGGGTGGGGTTGATGGCGCCCAGGCCCATGGCGCCGTCGCCCATGAAGGCGATGGGACGCAGGTAGGCCCCGTTGGCGAACTGGTCCTTCTGCTTGCGCAGCAGCTCCAGGCACGCCTCCATGAGCTGCTCCACCGTGTAGGGCAGCTTCATCATGCAGATGTGGGCCGAGTCGAACAGCCGCTCGATGTGCTCGCGCAGGCGGAACACCGCGAGCCGGCCATCGTGGGTGCGATAGGCCCGGATGCCCTCGAAGACCCCCAGCCCGTAGTGCAGGGCGTGGGTCATCACGGGCACCTGGCCCTCGTCCCATTTGACCAGCCTGCCATCGAGCCAGATCTGGTCGGAGCGCACGACGTTGCCGGAGGTCGAGCTCATGAAAGGGTCCTCTTCAAGTGGGGAAGGAGTGAGGACCCCATTCTTCCAGGAGTTCGTTTGAATTCAAAGCAACTCGTCACCCCAGGTGGGGAAGAGGCGACAACATGCGGGAGAGGAAGGGCATGTCCGCGCCGAGCTGCTTGCGGCCGTAGTGCATGGCCTTGGTCGCCAACTGGACGGAAGGCACCAGCTCGAGGGGGGAGAGGGTGGTGCCGAAGCGTTTGACGAGGTGGGCGTAGGGGAGGTTGGGCGCCACCGTCATGGCCGCGAGCCGTTGCAGGGGCAGCCAGAAGGGGGTGGTGAGCTTGGGGGCGAAGCCGTCGAGCGCGAGGAAGAAGGCGTTGCGCGTGCCGATGTTGCCGTGGTGCACCGCCTTCCAGGCCGCCTTCACGGGGAGGTTGTCCACCAGCCCGCCGTCCAGCAGCCGGAAGATGCCCTTGTCCTCCATCATCCCGTCCAGCAGGCCGCGCATGTGCACGTCATCGCGCAGCATGTCGTAGTGGATGACGCCGGGCAGCGAGGAGGAGAAGCCCGCCGCGTCGATGGCGTCGAAGCCCGCCGTCGTCTCGTCCGCGCCGAGGTGGAGCTTCACCATGATCTCCGGCCGGGTGAAGAACTCGGCCAGGGTGCCCATCACCGCCTGGATGCGGCGCGCCACGCCCGTGGGGCTGAGCAGGCTCACCGGGCTCGTACCCAGCAGGCGCTCGTAGTACTCGAGGGGCCGGGGCAGCATGCCGCGCCGGATGCCGCCCACCGCGACGATCATGGGCACGGGCAGGTCCTTCAGCCGGATGCCCGACTCGGGCATCCCCGGCCCCGTGTTGAAGTAGCGGCCCAGGCCCGAGCGCAGGAACAGCCGCAGCGCCGCCGGCAGCCCGTAGCGGTTCTCCGTGGAGATGAAGCGGAAGAGCTTCCGCCAGGAGAGGCTGCGGATGATGCTCACCAGCTCGCCCTGGTCGAAGCGCGCCATGCGCGAGCGCATCAGCATCAGGATGGCGCCCATGGAGGTGCCCGCGAGCAGTGACGGCTTGAGGCCGTGCTCGTCCAGCAGGCTCATGACGCCCAGGTACACGTAGGCCACGCCGCCGCCGCCGCCGGCCACCACCACCAGCGACTTGTGCCGCAGCTCGCGGTGGAGCACGTCCTCGGGGACACGCCCGTGCAGGTGGTGGACGAGCTCGTCGCGCAGCTTGAGCACCGGAGCGCGCAGGTCGCGCACGTGGGGCACCAGTTGGTCCCGGGTGATGCGGCGCCCGCCGAGCAGCACCGGGCCGAGCCTCCGCGTCACGTCCTCGCGCAGGGGCGCGGTCCACGTTTCCACGGAGTGGTCATGGCCCTCGTGGCGCAGCTTGTAGAGGCGCGCCAGGGACAGGGCGGTACGCAGCACGGCCTCCTCGCGCGAGTCCAACAGCGAGGGCGAGTCCACCGCCGCGCGGACCAGGGCCACTTCCATCTCTTCGAGGGGCCGGAGGATTTGAAAGCGTTGCTTCAGCAGCACGGGCAGTGACTCAGACGGAGCGCGGGGCGCGAAGGACGCGAGCATACACGTCCCGCACGCGGGCGGCGCTGGCTCTGTATTGGGCGAGGAACGTTTCTCCCGGCTCGGTGCCGAGGACGCCCAGCCGGCGCGCGAGCTGCGCCAGGGGCCGGCCACCGGTGGGCATGTGGGCCAGGGAGCTGGCGTGCACGAGCCGCAGCCGGTTCTCCACCCGGCGCAGGAAGAGGTAGCCCTGGCGCAGCGCCTCGGCGTCCTCGGGGGGCAGGAGGCCCTCGGCCTGGAGTCCCTCCAGCGCCGCCAGCGTGTTGGTGCTTCGCACCCTCGGGTGCTCCCGGCCGTGCACCAGTTGCAGGTACTGGACGGTGAACTCCACGTCCACCAGCCCGCCCTGGCCCAGCTTCGGGTTGAGCTGTTGGGCGTTCTCGTGGGCCAGCTCGCGCTCCATGCGCGTGCGCAGCCGGTCGATCTCCGCCGCCGCGTCCGGGGGCAGGGGACGCTCGTAGACGAGCGGGGCGAGCACCTCGTCCTGCAAGGGGCGGAAGCGCGCCGCGTCTCCCGCGGCCGGCCGGGCCTTGATGAGCGCCTGGCGCTCCCAGAGCTGGGCCCGCTTCTGGTGGTGCTCGCGCAGGGCGTCCTGGCTCACCACCAGCGCGCCCTGGTTCCCCGAGGGCCTCAGCCGTGCGTCGATCTTGTAGAGGTGCCCCTCGCGCAGCTGCACCTGGAGCAGCGTCAGGAGCCGCTGCACGGCCTTGGCGAAGTACTCGTGGTGGGTGATGGCGCCGCGGCTGCCTCCGCTCGTGTCCGCCTGGCCGTTGCCGCTGTAGACGAAGATGAGGTCCAGGTCCGAGTGGTAGCCCAGCTCGTACCCGCCCAGCTTGCCCATGGCGATGACCACCAGCCCCTCGCGCTTCCCGCTCGCGTCGAGCGGCATGCCGTAGCGCTCGCGCTGTTCCTCCAGCGCCAGGAAGAGGCACTCGTCGAGGATGGCGTCCGCCACCGCCGTGAGCTGCCGCGCCACCTCCGGCACCGTGAGGTCTCCCCCGATGTCGTTGAGGCCGATGCGCAGCAGTTCCTCGTTCTTGAAGCGCGGCATCGCTCCGTGCTTCGCCTCCGCGTCCGGGTGCCGCGCCAGCCGCGCGCCCAGCTCCTGGCGGATGCGCTCGGTGGACTTGTGCGCCTCGTCCAGCTGCGCCTGCACCAGGGCATCCAGCAGCTCCGGGTGCCGCAGGAAGATGCGCGAGAGGTAGTCGCTCTGCCCGAAGAGGTTGAAGAGGCGGCGGCTCGCCCGAGGCATGCCCGTGAGCAGCCGCAGGTAGCCCTCGGGCTGGTGCAGCCGAGCGAGGAAGTCCGAGAAGTGCAGCAGCGCCTGGTCCGGGTCCGGCGTCTGCGCCAGCTCCGACAGCAGCCGCACCGCCTTCACCCCCGAGCCCCCATCCGTGAAGGGTGAGTGGGGCACCCGCGTCAGCCGCTCCAGCTCGGCCAGCGCCCGCTCGGGGTCCTCGAAGCCCCGTTGCGCCAGCGCCGCCTGGCGTTGCTCCGGCGGCAGGTCCGCGTCCAGCGCGAGCGTTAGGAGGGGCTCGTCGGGGAGTTCGTCTCGCGCCGTCTGTCCCAGCAGTGTGTTGAAGGCCTCCAGCACGAAGCGCCGGTGCCGCTCCAGCTCGGCCCGGAAGGTCTCCCAGTCCGCGTGGCCCAGCGACGTGGCCAGCCGGCGCCGCTCCCGCTCGCCCGTGGGCAACGCCTGCGTCTGCCGCTCCTCCAGCATCTGCAGCCGGTTCTCCACCCGCCGCAGGAAGACGTACGCCTCCTCCAGTGCATCCGCGTCCGGCCCCGAGACGAAGCCCGCTCGCTCCAGCTTGCGCAGCGCCCTCATCGTCCTCGGCTCGCGCAGGTTCGGATCCTTGCCTCCCTGCAACAGTTGCAGCGCGTTGACGAAGAACTCCACCTCGCGGATTCCCCCAGGGCCCAGCTTCACGTCATCCGCGCTCGCCTTGCCGCGCATGTCGATCTGCGCCTTCAGATCTCTCAGCCCGTCCACCGCCGACAGGTCCAGGCTCCTCCGCCAGATGAACGGCCCCAGCTCGCCCAGCAGTTCCTCCGCGAGCGTCGCGTCTCCCGCTACCGCTCGCGCCTTCGTGAGTGCCGCGCGCTCCCACATGCGCCCGAACGTCTCGTAGTACGCCAGCGACGCCGGCAGCGAGATGACCATCGCCCCCGCTCGTCCCTGCGGGCGCAGGTTCAGATCCACCCGGTAGCAGAAGCCCTCCGCCGTCACCTTCGTCAGCGCCTGCGTCACCGCCTCGCCCAGCCGCGTGTAGTACTGCACCGTGGGCAGTGCGCCCGCTGTGCCCCCCGTCGTGTGCCCGTCCGCCCGGTACAGGTAGATGAGGTCCACGTCCGAGCTGAAGTTGAGATCCTCTCCTCCCAGCTTCCCCATCCCCAGGATGCAGAAGCCCGGTGTGTCCGGTGTACCGTACTTCGCCTGGAGGGCTCGCTCCGCCCACGACAGCGCCGCTCCGATGAGCGCCTCGGACAGGGACGTCTGCTCCCGGCCCAGTTCCGACATCGGCGCTCGCAGGGCCGCGTCGCGCACCATGAGGCGCAGCAGTTCGCGGTACTTGTAGCGGCGCAGGCGGCGGTACAGCCCCTCCGCGTCCGCCGGGGCGATGCGGCGCGTGGCCGACTGCGCCTCGCAGCGGTAGTGCTCCCGGGGTTTTTCTCGCGCCAGTGTTCGCGAGCCCGCCAGCCAACGCAGCAGCCCGGGTCTCGTGGTCAGCAGTCGCGGCGCGAAGGTGCTCGCGTGGAAGACCGCGGGCAGCCAGTCCAACAGGCGCGTGAGGGTGACTTCTGGGAGGCCTCGCAGGCCCTCGCGGATCCGGTCGAACGCCGCGATGATCTCGTCCGGCTCCGAGGTTCGCTTCGCGGCCTCGTGGATTCGTTCCGCTGCTTCGGGTCCGAGCTCCGCCGAGAGGACCGAGAGTTCCTTGGCTGCCCGCTTCGCGTTCTCGAAGCCCTCTTCCCTCAGTGGTTCCTCGGTCCAGGTCATCTCGACCCTCACCCCAACCCTCTCCCAGAGGGAGAGGGGGCATACACGGGTTCAACCTGGGATCCTGGCACCCTCACCCCGTCCCTCTCCCGGGGGGAGAGGGGTGTTTGTTGGGCGTTGGGTGTTTGGTGTGCGTGGGGGTCTGGCTCAGGCCTGGGCGATCTGCGCCAGGTTGCTCTTCGCCTTCTGGATGTCTCCCTCGTGCTTCAGCACCAGGTTCAACGTCGCCGCCACCATGTCCGCCGTCAGCGACTCCGCGTTCAGCAGCGCCAGGCTCTGCACCCAGTCCAGCGTCTCGCTGATCGACGGCGCCTTCTTCAGGTCCAGCTTCCGGATCGCCGCCACCGCCTCCACCACCTGCTCCGCCAGTGTCCTCGACACCTCTGGCAGCCGCTTGCGGATGATCCTCAGCTCCCGCTCCCGATCCGGGAAGTCGATGTGAAGGTGCAGGCACCGTCTCTTCAGCGCGTCCGACAGCTCCCGCGCGTTGTTCGACGTCAGCACCACCCGCGGCACGTGCTTCGCCTTGAACGTCCCCAGCTCCGGAATCGTCACCGCGTTGTCCGACAGCACCTCCAGCAGGAAGGCCTCGAACTCCGGATCCGCCTTGTCGATCTCATCCACCAGCAGCAGCGCCGGCGTGTCCGACAGCAGGGCCTTCAGCACCGGTCTCGGCAGCAGGAAGCGCTCGGAGAAGAACACCGCGTCGCTCGACGCCAGCCGGTCCGCCGCCTCGCTCAGCGTCCCCGTGCCCTGCACCATCTCCCCGATCTTGTCCTTCAGGAGCTGGGTGTAGAGCAGCTGCTTGGCGTACTCCCACTCGTAGAGCGCCTTCGCCTCGTCCAGGCCCTCGTAGCACTGCAGGCGGATGAACTCGCGCCCCAGCGCCTGTCCCAGCGCCCGGGCCAGCTCCGTCTTGCCCACTCCCGCCGGACCCTCCACCAGGATGGGCTTCTGCAGCCGATCCGCCAGGAAGCTCGCGGTCGCGATCTCCGCAGAGGCCAGATATCCCACCTGCTCGAGGCGCGTCTCCGCGTCCTCCACGCTGCTCAGGAGGTGTGCTTGGGTCGAAGGGGAGGGGGTGTTCACGCCCCTCAACTTAACCGAAGGGTTTTCAGGCCACTGCGGCAAAAATGCCAGACCTCCGGCCTTCTCCACGCCCCCGTGCCGGTTGCTCGCTGTGCAAGTGGCCGGAACGACTTGGGAAATGAATTCCCCACAATGGGCACGCGACGTGCAATAGAGCCGCGCATTCGTAGCGGGGAGGCGGCGGTCATGTCCTGGTTGTTGCGCATGGTGCTCGTGGTGGCGGTGGCCCTGATTCCGGGAGCCTTCGTGCTGCTGCTGGCCTACGTCGCCACCCGGACCATGCGGGCTCGCTGGCAGCAGGCCCGTCTGCAGGCCCCCCAGGGCACCCGCGTGTCCTTCCGCGAGGTGGTCGCCACCGTCGAGCTCAAGGAGCTCGTGCGCCAGGCGCGCGCCGCGCTCTGAGTCACCCGGCGTAGGCACTTCCGAGACACCTCCCGGCCGCGTTCGTCCCCAACTGGTCCGACAATCGGACCAGTTGCTCGAGCTCGGCCCCGGAAGGGTCCTCCTGCGATCGAACTTCGGCCGCGCGCGGCAGGGGAGCCACGCGCGGCCGGTGAACCACACTACTTGTCCAGCTCGTCCACGAGCGAGGTCCAGTCGGCCTCGTCCGAGGCGCCCGGGCCCGTGGGGATCTGCATGACCACGGTGCGGTCAGTAGGTCCCTGCTCGTCCTCCTCGACGGGGGGAGGCGCCGCGGCGGCGGGCTTCCTGGCCACGGTGTTCTTGGCGGCGGGACGAGCGGCCTTGACCGGAGCGGCGGGGACGATGGTGTTCATCTGCGTGGTGAGCACGCTGTCGTCCTCGTCCGCCACGGGCCTGGCCGCGGCGGTGGACTTCGCGGCCGGAGTGCCCGGCGACTTCGTCTTGAAGCGGGCCAGCTCCAGCTCGGCGACCTTGAGGGCCTTGCTCTTCTCCTGCACCGACTGCTGCAGGCGGGCGATCTCCTGGGCCTTCAGGGCGTCGCGGCGCTCCAACTCGGCCTTCTGCCGGTTGGCCAGCTCCTCGAGCTCCTTGGCCTGACGGGCCTCCAGCTCCTTGCGCTCCTTGGCGGCGGCGGCGAGCTTCGTGGCGGCGTCGGCGACCTTGGCGTCGGCGGCGGCCACCTTCGCGTTGAGGTCCTTCTCCACGCGGGCCTTGGCGCCGGCCGCGTTCTCCACGGCGAGCTCCAGCTCCTGGATCTTCTTCGCCCGGGCGGTGAGCTGCGTCTGGGCCTCCTTGACCTTGGCATCGGCCTCGGCGGCGCGGGTCTGCACCTCCTGGGTGAGCTGGGTGGCGCGGGCCTCGGCGCGGGACAGCTTCGCGGCCAGCTCGTCCGAGGCGCGCTTGGCCTCGGTGCGCTCCTGGGCCTGGGCCTGCTGGAGCGCCTGGAGCTGCGCCTGGGCCTCGGCGAGCTGGTGGGCCAGCCCGTCGCGATCCGACAGCAGCTTCGTCTGGTTGTTGCCCGCGACCTTGAGCTGCTCCTCACGCGCGGCGAGCTGCTTGCGCGTGTTCTCCAGCTCGGTGTTGAGGGCGGTGGCCTGCCGGGTGAGCTCGTCGGTGTTGCGCTTCGCCTGCTCCGCGTCCTGCTGGCGGCGGGCGTCGAGCTGCTTGAGCTGCTCGGTCTTGGCGGCCACCTCGCGGCTGAGGGCCTCGCGCTGACGCTCCTTCTCCTGCGTCACGCCGGTGAGCTTCTGGAGCGTGTCCGACAGCTCCTGGCCCTTGGCGGCGACGTCCTTCTCCAGGAAGTCGATGCGGCGCTGGGACTCGGCGGTGAGCGCGTTGAGGCGCTCCTCGACGCGGTGGCGCTCGTCCTCGGACTCGGCGAGCTGCGAGCCGAGCTGGGTGACCTCGGCGACGCGGCTGCCCAGCTCCTGCTTGGTGAGGAAGAGTTGCTCCTCCAGCTCCTGGTTCTGGTCTCGCGTCTGGGCGAGCGTGGCCTCCAGCTCCGCCTGGGTGGCGGCGGCCTGCTGCTGGCTCTGGGCGTGGGCGGCCTGCTCGCCCGCGAGCGCCTCGCGGGTGGCGGCGAGGGCGCCCTGCGTCTCGGCCAGCTCGTTGCGCACCTGGCCGAGCTGCTCGGACAGCTCCTCCTCCATGGCCTGCTTGAGGGCCTCGGTCTCCTGGAGGACGCCGCTGACGCGGGTGATCTCCGAGTTGGCGGCCTGCAGCTCCGTCTCGCGGTCCGTGCGCTCCTGCACGGTGCGGGCGAGCTCGTCGCGGGTCTGCTCCAGCTGGCCCTGCGTGTCGGTCAGCGTGGCCTGGGTGTCGGCGAGCGACTGGGCGGTGGCCTCCAGCTCGCCGCGCGTGGTGGCCAGCGTCTCCTCGGTGGCGGAGAGGCGGCCCTGGGTGTCAGCCAGCGTGGCCTGCGTGTCGGCGAGCGACTGCGCGGTGGCGTCCAGCTCACCGCGGGTGGAGGACAGGGCCTCCTCGGTGGCGGAGAGGCGGCCCTGCGTGTCGGCCAGGGTGGCCTGCGTCTCGGTGAGCGTCTGGGAGGTGGCCTCCAGCTCGCCCTGCGTGGTGGACAGGGTCTCTTCCGTCGCGGAGAGACGGCCCTGCGTATCGGACAGGGTGGCCTGCGTCTCGGCGAGCGTCTGGGCGGTGGCGTCCAGCTCGCCGCGGGTGCTGGCGAGGGTCTCCTCGGTGGCGGAGAGACGGCCCTGCGTGTCGGAGAGGGTGGCCTGCGTCTCGGCGAGCGTGTTCTGCGTCTCGGCGAGCGACTGGGCGGTGGCCTCCAGCTCGCCGCGCGTGGTGGCCAGCGTCTCCTCGGTCTGGGAGAGCGTGGCCTGCGTCTGCGCGAGCGTCTGCGAGGTGGCGTCCAGCTCGCCCTGCGTGGTGGAGAGCTGCGTGTCGCGGTCGGCGACGGTCTCCTGGAGCGCCTGGATCTGCCCGTTGAGCTCGGCCTCCAGGGCGTTCTTGGACGCCTCCAGCTCGTTGCGGGCCTGGGTGAGGGCCTCCAGCTCGGCGGTGAGCTCGGCCTCGCGGTCGGCCAGGTGGGCCTTGACGGCCTCGACCTCGCCCTCCAGCTCGCCGATGCGCTCCATCTGCTGCTGGATGTTGGCGTTGAGCTCCGCCTCGTGGTGCTCGTTGCGGGCGATGGTCTCCTGCAGCTCGCGCTCGAGCGTGGCGACCTTCGCGTCGCGCTCCTCCAGCCGCTGCGTGAGATCGCTCTCCAGCGCGTCCTTGTCCTGCTGGAGCTGGTCGCGCTCGCCCGTCATGCGCGACAGGTCCGACTCCAGGGCGGCGATCTGCTCGTTGAGCCGCGCCTCGAGCGCGTTGCGCTCCTCGGCGAGCCGCTGGATCTCCGCGTCCGCCCGGGCGCCGTGGTCCTCGGCCGCGAGGGCACGCGACTCCAGGGTGCGCACGGTGGTGTCGCGCTCCTGCTCCGTCTGGGCCAGCCGCTCCTGCAGCGCCTGGATCTCCCCGCTCAGCTCGGCCTGGCGCTGGTCGCGCTCGCTGACGGTGCGGGCCAGCTCGCCCTCCACGGAGTCGATGCGCTGCTGGCGGCGGGCCAGCTCGGCCTCGTGGGCCTGCACCGTCTCGGTGAGCTTCTGCTCCTTGACCTCGAACTCGAGGGTGACGATGCCCAGGTGCTTCTCGAGCTTGTCGTACTCCTCGCGGGCGGTCTCCAGCTCGCCGGCGCGGCGCGACAGCTCGTCATCGCGGCTGGACACCTCGCGGCGAAGGACGTTGATGTCCTTCTCCTTGGAGGCCACCACCTCGATGAGATCCTTCTCGGCGGAGAACTTCTGCAGGAGCAGGTCGTCGACGGTGGCGCCGTGCTCGCGCTCCTTCTGGAGCATGCCCTGCTGCGCCTCGTTGAAGCGCCGCAGCAGGTCATCCACCTGCATCTTCAGGCCCTGCAACTCCACGTCCTTCTCGTGGAGGCGGTCCTCCACGGAGAGCAGCTCGCGCTCGCGGACGTTCCAGATCTCCGAGATGCGGGCGATCTGCGCCTCGCGCACCTTGAGCTCGTCGCGCAGCAGCTGGACCTTGCCCTCGGGCGTGCCCATCAGGTCGCGCCGCGGGGGCGGACGCTTGAGCTGGCGGGACTCGGCGAGCAGCTCGGCCTTGCGGTCCGCGATGGACTGGAAGGAGCGCTCGAGGAAGCCGCGATCCTCCTCGGTGATGGCGCTGCGGCGCTCACGCTTGGGCAGCCGGGGCGGACCTCCCGCGGGGGAGGGTGCGCCCTTGAGCGGCGGCGGCATGGGCGGAGGACCGTCACCCGAGTGGCCCGCGGGGGCCTGCTCCTCCTCGGGAGGCACGATGCCCACGCTCATGGAGGCGAGCTCTCCCATCTCGAAGGGGATGATGAGGTAGCCGTCCGCGGCCCCCGGCGTCTGGCGGTGCTGGTTCAGCCCCTCCACGCCGGTGTCCGAGGACAGCAGCAGCACGCGGAGGTTCTGCCCCCACTTGCCCTTCTTGATCTGCCCGCACAGGGTGAAGCCGGACTGATCCGGCAGCTCGGCCCGGACCACGACGAGGTCCGGCCGGCGCTTCTCCATCTCACGCTGTGCGTCGGCGGCGGTTGCCGCCATGGCCGTTTGATAGCCCGCGCTCTTGAGCACGGTGGCCATGCTGAGGGCGAAGTCGTTCTGGCTTTCGACGATGAGGACGCGGCGCTCCATGCAGCCCTTTTACCCACGAAAAGTGCAATGAAAACCGGCACATCCTAGCCACGCGCGAAAGGGCTTGGAAAGTTTCCGTGTCGGGCTCGGTCGGTTGCCTCCCCTGGAGGACACGGCTCTCGGATTATGAGGGTTTGCCACGTGACACTCCCTGCGCCTTCGGCGCGGGAGGTGGGGCGGGGTCCTCGTCCCGGCCGGGCATGGTCGTGGGCGGGGTGTGCCGGGCGAACTGCGTCCCCTCGGGCGGGCAGTAGCCGTGCGCCAGCTGGGCGAACCACGGGTTCAACCGCGACTCGGGCGGCTCCCGGGGCGGCGTCTCCGGCGTCTCCGCCTCGTGGATCTCCGCGCTGCTGATCTCCTCCGGCTCCTCCAACGGCTGGGCGTCGGTAGGTGTCGGAGCGCTGTCTACCTCTTGAATCTCCTCGGCCTCGGCTTCGGGTACCTCCTCGGGCTCCTCGGTCCTGGCGGGGATGCGCGCCTGGACGGCGGGGGGGGGCGGGAGCTGCTGCGGGGCGAGCACCGGGGGAGCGGCGGGACGAGAGCCACTGGGGGGCTGGGCCCTGGGCGGCAGCGGAGGGATGGAGATGGAGGGGCGTGACTTCTCCGGCAGGCCGGGCGCCTGGCGCAGGACGGGAGGCTCCGCGGGGCGGGGCGCGGGACGCTCCTCGCGGCGGGGCGGCAGCGCGGGAGGCCGGGCCTGGGCGGGCTCGGGAGCCGCAGCGGGTGCCGGGGCTGGGGCCGGAGCCTGGGCCGGGCGGTTGTCGGTGGAGACCGTCCGGGTGACGAGGCTCGGGCGGGGCGGAATGGGCGGGGGAGACGCGGGCGGAGCGGGGGGTTCGCGCAAGGGCAGCCCCATGATGACGGGAGGTCCGCCGGGCCGAACGTCCTGCTCGGTCAGCGCGTTGTCCCGGTCCTTGAAGGAGGGCTCGCGCAGGGGCAGCCCCATGATGACGGGAGGACCATCGGGCCGAGCGGCCTCTGGCTCCGTCTTGATGAGGCGCGTGTCGAGGCCCTCTTCGTAGAGGATGTGGCCGGTGACGAGCGGCAGCTCCTCGCGCGCGAGGCCGCCCTCGCCCGGGTCCGTGTCCGGGATGGGCTCGCTCTCGGAGGCCCCCTCGCCGGGGGGCGGAGACGCGGCTTCCGGCCGGCTCGCGCTCACCGTCCCCGCGAGCGCGAGGACGCGGTTGGTGGGCGTGCCCGTCATCGTCGGGCTGATCTTCGACTCGTCGGCGGGCGCCATCGGCACCGGGGACTTGCCGAGCAGGCCGTCGTAGATGTCCAGCAGCTGACCGCGGATGAGGCCCGCGTCGAGCCACTGCTCGGCGTACGCCCGGGCCTGCTTGCCGAGCGAGACGCGCCGGGGCACGTCGCGCGCCAGCGCGATGAGGTGGTCCGCGAGCGCCTGGGCGTCACCGGGCGGATAGAAGACACCGGCCGAGGAGGGGATGAGCTCCCGGCTGACGGGGAGATCCGTGGCGAGCACCGGACGGCCCGCGGCGAGGTACTCGGAGACCTTGGCGAGGGCGCCGCCCTGCACGCGGTTGCGGTCCACGTCGTCCAGCGGCAGCACGCCCACGTCCGCGAGCGCGAGCACCTTGGCCACGTCGTCATGGGCCACGGGCGGCTGGAACTCGACGTGCTGCTTGAGGCCGAGCTCGGAGACGAGGTCCTCCAGGTGGGGCTGCCAGTCCGGGTGGCGTGCGCCCACGAGTGTGAGCCGCACATCCACTTCCCTCACGGCGAGTGCGAGCCCCCGCAGCAGTCCGGCCAGTCCCTGCCAGGCGACCTGGCTGCCCAGGTACATCAGCCGCATGGGGGCGCCGTCCGGCGAGCCGAGCGCCTCGGGCACGTAGGGCCCCAGGTCCACCGGGGCGCGCACCACCTGCACGGACTCCTGGCCCACGCCCAGCGAGTGGATGAAGGAGCGCGTGGTGGGCGAGCCGGTGATGACCCGGTCCGCGTTCATCAGGCAGAAGAGCTCCTGGCGGCGGACCTTGGAGAGGAACTTCCGGTCACCCTCCAGCTGCGGGTGCGTGTAGCGCAGCTCCTGCGAGGGGAAGCCCTGGGCCTCGTAGACGAGCCGGTAGCCGTAGTCGCCCTTGAGCTCGCACAGGGCGTAGCCGCCGAAGGGGTCGGTGAAGTGGACGAGCGCGTACTCCTCGCTCTCCAGCTGGCGGCGCACGGCGCGCTCGAAGGACTGGATGCGCGAGGCGAGATCTCCCGCGCCCACGGGCACGCGCAGCAGGCGGGCGCCCTGGTACTTCTCGATGTGCGAGTGGTCCGGCGTCTTGACCGAGAGCACCACCACGGAGAAGCGATCGGGCAATGCCTTCAAATACTCCGTCAGCCGCCGCGACGAGCCAGAAGGGCCGGGGAGGACATCGAAGCTGCACAGCAGGAGTCTGGGCAGGTCGCTCAAGGCGGACGGGAGAATACAAAGTCGGCTCCCGGCTTGTCACCGCCCCCGGCGATTCCCGAGGTATGACCACGAACAGAAGTGAAATCGCTCGTTGACCCCCGGCCCCTGGCGACCTAAGCCGAGAGGTGCCTATGGCCGACCTCAAGAGCGTCACGGTGGAGTATCTGCGGGAGCTCGCGCGCAAGCATCTCGGACGCGGGCATAGCAAGCTCAAGACCAAGAAGGACTTGTTGGCCGCGCTCGTGCAGCGGGTGCCCCGGCTGGCGAAGCTGGCGGGTCTCGAGGAGCAGGGGACGGGGACCGTCAACCAGAAGACGCGCCCGGTGGACGGGACGGCGGGCTCGAAGACGGCCGGGTCCCGCAAGGCCCCGGTGGCCGTCTCGGCGGCCTCGCGCACCGAGAAGCCCGAGGACGAGCATCCCAAGCAGCCCACCGCTCCGGAGCACCCCCTGCCCGGAGACGATGACGAGAAGACCCCGGTGCACCACCCGCCGCGCCCCGCGGAGGTGGTGAACTTCCCGCCCAAGCCCAGGCCGCCGGGCCGGCTCACGGCCGAGGTCGACGAGGAGGTCACCCTGGAGGCGCCTCCGGAGCCGTCCGCGCCTCCCGAGGCCGTTCCCGTGGCGCAGCATGCCGCGGAGCCGCTGGTGGAGGGCTTCTTCGTGGCCCGCATGGCGGGGGAACAGGAGGCCTGGCGCCACCACCTCACCGAGTCGCAGAAGCGTCGGCCCCGCGAGGCGCTCGGCTCGCCGGACTACGACGAGCAGCTCGGCGACCTGCCGATGGACTACGAGGACGACACGGCGCTGCTGCTGGCGAGAGATCCGCAGACGCTCTTCGTGCTCTGGGACTTCAGCGCCGAGGCCCGGCGGCGAGCCCTGGACGGGCTGCAGTCGCCGCGCGCCGTGCTGCGCGTCTATGACGACTCCGACGTGCTGGTGCGGGTGATCGACGTCGCGCTCGAGTCGCGCAGCTACTACATCCACGGGTTGCCGCCCGGTCATCCGTACCGCGTGGAGGCCCATTTCGTGGGCGGCAACGGCCGCTCGCGCCGCATCGGCCACTCCTCGAACCGGGTGTTCCTGCCGCCGGGAGGCCCGTCCGAGGACACCTCGGTGCGCTACCTGCGCATGCCGCCGGTCGCCGTCCGGGGCGCCAACATGGAGTCGGTGGCCGCCACCGCGCCCACCCGGACGCCGCCCTTCGAGGAGCGCGAGTACATCATCTGGCGCCGCGTGGCCCTGCCGGGCAGCGGTGGTTTCGAGGACATCCCCGAGGTGCGGCGCGAGCGCACCAGCCCCGGTGCTCCGGACGAGGGGGCTCCCGGCCAGGACTACCTGCACGCCCACCGTGCCGAGGGCTCCTCGGAGCAGCCGTGGATGGGCTCCTGGGGTCCCGCGGGCTCCTCGGAGCAGCAGCAGTGGATGCGGTCGCAGGGTCCGGGCGGCTCCTCCGAGCAGTCCGTGGCCTCGCGGACCCAGGCCGGGCCCGCCGAGTCGTGGTGGATGCGGTCGCAGGGCCCGGGCGGCTCCTCCGACGAGTGGATGCGTTCACAGGGGCCGGGTGGGTCCTCCGAGCAATGGGTCTGGGCGTGGATGCGCCCTTCCTCCTCGGGTCTGGGCCGCTAGGGAGATGACATGAGCATCGGCTCGCTCGCTCTCGTCCTGCACGCCCACCTGCCGTTCGTCCGCCACCCCGAATACGAGGACTTCCTCGAGGAGGACTGGCTCTACGAGGCCATCTCGGAGACGTACCTCCCGCTGCTGCTCGTCTTCGATCGGCTGGCGGACGAGGGCGTGCCCTTCCGGGTGACGATGACGCTCACGCCCACGCTCGTCACCATGCTGCGCGACGAGCTGCTCATGGGCCGTTACGCGCGCAAGCTGGATCAGCTCTGTGAGCTGGGCGCGCGCGAGGTGCACCGCACCCAGAACGATCCCGTCTTCAACCGGCTGGCCCACTTCTACCGGGACCACTTCGAGACGCTGCGCGGCGCCTTCCGCAAGCGCTACAAGCGCGACCTGGTGAGCGCCTTCCGCCGGCTGCAGGACGCGGGGCACGTGGAGATCATCACCTGCAACGCCACGCACGGTTTCCTGCCGCTGATGCAGCAGACGCCCGAGGCGGTGCGCGCGCAGATCACCGTGGCGGCCAACCACTACCGGCAGACCTTCGGCCGGGACGCGCCGGGCATCTGGCTGGCCGAGTGCGGTTACTTCCCCGGGGTGGAGAAGTATCTGGCGGCCGAGCGCATCCGGTACTTCTTCGTGGACACGCACGGCCTGACGGACGCCACGCCGCGGCCGCTGCATGGCCCCTTCGCGCCCATCTACACGGAAGCGGGCGTGGCCGCGTACGCGCGGGATCCCGAGAGCAGCCAGCAGGTGTGGAGCTCGCAGCACGGCTACCCGGGCGACCCCGTCTACCGCGAGTTCTACCGGGACATCGGCTGGGACCTGGACCTGGACTACATCCGGCCCTTCATCCAGCCCACGGGGGATCGCAAGAACACGGGCTTCAAGTACTACCGGATCACCGGCAAGACGCAGGACAAGCAGCCCTATGATCCGGACGCCGCGCGCGAGCGGGCCGCCACCCACGCGGGCAACTTCCTCTTCAACCGCGAGAAGCAGTTCGAGTGGCTCGCCGGGAAGATGGGAGGCCGCAAGCCGGTGGTGGTGGCCCCCTACGACGCCGAGCTCTACGGCCACTGGTGGTTCGAGGGCCCGTGGTTCCTCGAGGCGCTCATCCGCAAGGTGGCCCAGGAGCAGAAGACGTTCCAGCTGGTGGCGCCCTCGGACGATCTGGCCGAGCACCCGGAGAACCAGGTGGCCACGCCGCCCCTGTCTTCCTGGGGCGCGGGCGGCTACGCCAACATGTGGCTGGATGGCTCCAACGATTGGATCTACCGGCACCTCCACCATTGCTCGCGGCAGATGGTGGCCCTGGCGAAGGAATACCCCGACGCCCCGACGCTCGTGCGCCGGGCGCTCAATCAGGCCGCGCGCGAGCTCCTGTTGGCACAGGCCTCGGACTGGGCCTTCATCATGAAGACCGGGACCATGGTGGACTACGCCGTGCGCCGCACGAAGGAGCACATCCTCCGCTTCCAGCGCCTGCACGAGCAGATCCGCTACGGGAACATCGACGAGGGTTGGCTGGCCCACATCGAGGGCAAGAACAACCTCTTCCCGGAGATCGACTACCGGGTGTACCGCCCGGGGTGAGGAGGCCGGGGCGCTCGCCGGGCGGTTGAGGGTGTAGCGCCTACATGGCTGGCTCTCATTCTCGGGAAGAGAAGGGGGGCTTCAGTGTTTCCCAGTCGCGCGGGCAGGGCCCATCCTCCTTGCCTTGACGTCTTTCCGTCTTATTTCGGGAGAGACCATGATCAAGCGACTGAATGCATCGCGGCGTGCTCTCACGGGCGCCCTCATCGTAGCGCTGCCGGTGCTGACGCAGGCTCAGACGGCGGCTCCTTCCGTTCCTCCTCCAGCCCAGCCGGCCACCCGGGAAGCGCAGGCCCTGCCCTCGCTCGCCCCGCTGGTCGAGTCCGTGAAGGGGGCGGTCGTCAACGTGGACGTGCAGTCCAAGGCCTCCGGCTTCGGCCAGGGGGAGAATCCCTTCATGGACCGCTTCTTCGGAGGCGGAGAGGGAGGCCGGGGCCAGCGGCGCGAGCAGATCCGGCAGGGCTCGGGCTCGGGCTTCATCATCGATCCCAAGGGCCTGGTGTTGACCAACAACCACGTCGTCGAGGGCGCGGTGGCCATCCGCGTGCGCCTGGACGATGGGCGCAGCTTCGACGCGGAGGTCGTCGGGACGGATCCGCTCACGGACGTGGCGCTCATCCGGCTCAAGGGCAAGGTGGAGAACCTGCTCACGGTGAAGCTGGGAGACTCGGACGCGCTGCGCGTGGGTGACTGGGTGGTGGCCATCGGCAACCCGTTCGGCCTGGCCTCGAGCGTGAGCAGCGGCATCCTGTCGGCGCGAGCGCGCGACATCCACTCGGGCCCGTACGACGACTTCCTGCAGACGGACGCGGCCATCAACCCGGGCAACTCGGGTGGCCCGCTCTTCAACCTGAAGGGCGAGGTGGTGGGCATCAACACGGCCATCGTGGGTGGAGGCACGGGCATCGGCTTCGCGGTGCCGAGCAACCTGGTGAAGGCGCTCATGCCGCAGTTGGAGAAGGACGGCGCGGTGACGCGTGCGTGGCTGGGCATCGGCATCCAGGATCTGACGCAGGACCTGGCCAAGGCGATGCAGTTGCCGGTCAACGAGGGCGCCATCGTGTCGCAGGTGAACGAGGGCTCTCCGGCGGGCAAGGCGGGCATGAGGGCGGACGACGTCATCGTGGCCATCGACGGGCAGAAGGTGGGCTCGGGAGGCCAGCTGACGCGCACGGTGGCGCTGAAGAAGCCGGGCACGACCTCCACGCTGGACGTCTTCCGGGACGGGAAGAAGCAGGCGCTGAAGGTGCAGCTCGGGACGCGCCCGGACCGGGAGGGCGTGAGCGCGCGTCCGCGGCGTGGCGGCGACGAGACGGAGCAGTCGTCGAAGGCGCGGGTGGGCGTGTCGTTGAGCAACGTGGACCCGCGGATCGTCGAGCGGACGGGGTTGCGCTCGGAGCAGGGGGCGCTGGTGACGGACGTGCTGCCGGGCTCGCCGGCGGAGCGCGCGGATCTGGCGCCGGGGATGGTGGTGGTGGAGGTGGATCGCAAGCCGGTGCGGAGCGCGGAGGAGCTGGCGAAGATCATCCGCAAGGCGCCCGCGGGCAGCACGTTGCTGTTGCGCGTGGAGGTGCCGGGCAGCGGCCGTTTCCTGCGAGCCCTGCAGGTCCCGTAGCCCCCTCGAGAACCCACCCCAGCATCCACCCCTCTCCCCTCGGGAGAGGGACGGGGTGAGGGTATCGAGGATCCCAGGCTCAGGCCCGTGTCACCGCCGTGGTGACGCGGGCCTTTCTACTGCGGGCCCAGAACTCACGCCTTGGCGATGGTGGTGGGGGCGGAGGGATCGTTGGGGCGGGCCAGTCCGCGCTCGCGGCCGGGGTGCAGTTCCATGCCGGGCGCGTAGGAGGTGACGCTGTTGCGTCCGGCGCGCTTGCTGGCGTAGAGGGCGGCGTCGGCGCAATCCACCAGGGAGTCCTGGGTGGTGGAGTCGGTGGGCATGGTGGCCACGCCGATGGAGACGGTGATGTGGCCGCCGGGCTGGGTGGGGGCGGCGAGCTGGGGGGCCTCCATGATGGAGCGGCGCAGCTTCTCGGCCACGTCGAAGGCGTCGTTCTTGGAGACGTTGGAGAGGACGAGCATGAACTCCTCGCCGCCGTAGCGCGCGAGGGTGTCCACCTTGCGCAGGCGGGCGCGGAGCACATCGCAGACCTTGCGCAGCGTCTCGTCACCGGCGCGGTGGCCCGCGGCGTCGTTGAGCTTCTTGAAGTGGTCGATGTCCACCATGAGGATGGACACGGGCGTGCCGAAGCGCTGGGCACGAGCCACCTCCAGCTCCAGGCGCGCGAAGAGGTGACGGCGGTTGGGCACCCCGGTGAGGGGGTCCGTCATGGTGAGCTTCACCGCCTCGGCGTGGAGCATGGCGTTCTTCACCGCCGTGGCGGCCTGATCGGCCACCGCGGTGAGCAGCTCCAGCTCCTCGGGGGCGAAGCTGGCCACCTCGGGGCGCCGGAAGTTGAGCACGCCGAGCACCGAGTCCATGTGCACCATGGGGATGCACAGCACCGCTCCCGTGTCGTGCCCAGGCATCAGCCCGTTCCGGGCGAAGGCGCTCGAGGGATCCGTGACGTCCGGCACGTACACCACGCGCTGCAGCTCCGCGGCGCGCCCGCTGGCCCCGTCGCCGGGTTGCACCGTCATGCCCTCCAGCTCCGGGTGCTCCGGGAAGGTGCTCTTGACCTCCAGCAGCCCCTCCGCGTTGACGAGCATGATGGAGAAGTCGGGGATGTGGAGCCGCTCGGGCACCAGCTGGGTGATGCGCGAGAGCAGCTCGGACAGCTCGATGGTGGAGTTGACCGAGCGCGCCACGTCGAAGAGCAGGGCCAGCTCGGCGATGCGCTCCTCCAGCTCCTCCTTGAGGGAGAGCTTCCACTTCGTCACCTGGAGATCGCGGTGGGTGTCGATCTCCTCGGCCTTCATGGAGGTGATGCGCGCCAGCATGGCGTTGAAGGCGGCGCCGAGCCGGGAGATCTCATCCGACGAGCCGCGCACCTCGGCGCGCACCAGGAAGTCGCCCTCCTCGGCGCGCCGCATGGCGGCCGTCAGCCGGCGCAGGGGACGGGTGAGGAAGAAGTGCAGGGAGGTGCCGGTGGCGACGATGAGCATGGCGCCCAGCACCAGCACCGCCACCAGCGCGGCGCCGAGGGCATGGGTGAGCTCGCGGTGCACCACGGGCTCGGCCACGCGCAGGTGCACCATGCCCACCCGCGTGTCCTGGGCTCCGGCATGGCAGCCCTCGCACGCCTTCTCCCCGAGCGAGCGGAGCACCTCCGTCTCGTGGGCATCCGAGCGCGCCCACTGGGGCCCGGGAGCCGCGAGGCGCTCGGCGTCCGGGTGCCGCGTGCCCACCTCCCGCGGGCTCACGGACCAGCGGATGTGGCCATCCGGGGACAGGATGTTCAGCTCCGCCGTGGAGCGCAGCAGCCGGGTGTCCGACTGCATCAGCTCGGAGACGGGGAAGTGGGGGGGGAGGCCCTCGGGCGTGGGCAACCGGAAGGTGGTGGCCACGAACTCCGCGAGCACCATCGCCTCGTCGTGCGTGGCGTCCCGGGCGGCGATCTGCGCCTCACGCCAGAAGTAGCCCAGACCCAGCAAGGCCGCGAGCAGACCGGGCAGGCCGACGCTCCAGAGGAGCTTCCTGCCAACGGTGTCGAGACCCAAAGCCATAATGCCCCTGTAAGTTTCTCGGATTGTCAGATCGGGTAACGCACACTGTCAAACGGTCACCGTCGGAAATCATTCGATGGTGTGATTGCCTCACGAGCCCTCCAAGAAAGCCGCCCATGTCCGCGCACCCTCCGTCATTGGTGACATCCTCGCTGCTGCCCGTGCCCCATGGATTCACCACCCGAGCGGGAGGCGTGTCCGAGGGACCTCATGCCTCGCTCAACCTGGGCTTCTCGGTGGGTGACCTCCGAGAGCGGGTGGAGGAGAACCATCGGCGCCTGGCGGTGATGGCGGGCGCGGCGCTCGAGGCCCTGCACAGGGTGAGTCAGGTGCATGGAGACCGGGTGGTGGAGGTGGGAGCGGGGGAGGGGACGGGCGCGCTGCGGCCAACGGAGGGCGAGGCGGACGCGCTGTGGACGGAGCGGCCGGAGCACTGGGTGGCGGTGGGGACGGCGGACTGTGTGCCGATCCTGCTGGTGGACCCGGAGGGACGGCGGGTGGCGGCGGTGCACTCGGGGTGGCGGGGGACGGAGGCGCGCATCGTGGCGCGGGCGGTGGAGACGCTGGTGGCCCGGGGCTCGCGGCCCGAGCGGCTGCTCGCGGCGGTGGGCCCGTCCATCCAGCGCTGCTGCTACGTCGTCTCAGAGGACCTGGGCCAGCGCTTCACCGAGGGCTTCGGTCCGGAGGTGGTGGTGCGCGAGGGAGCGGACGTGCGGTTGGATCTCGCACGGGCCGTGCGGGACACGTTGCTGGGAGCGGGGCTGAAGGCGGCGCACGTCGATGTGCTCCCTCACTGCACCGCGTGTGATGCGGAGCGATTCTTCTCGCACCGGCGTGACGCGGGGCGCACCGGCCGTCACCTCGATTTCGTGGTACACCGGTTCTGAGGGGTGTCCTCCAGGCCGATTTCTTGACGGTCTCCGACACCGCTTCCTATCCTCCCGGACGGATCCCCCGAAGCCTCGTGCTGGAGCACCGCATCATTCGCCGACTCTTCGCCATCGCGCCCTTGTGTGCGCTGACCGCCTGCGCCACCACCAGTCCCGCCCAGTCGGAGCTGGCGGAGCTGAAGGCCGAGGTACGCGCCATGCGCGAGACCCAGGCGCGCCTGGAGAAGCGGCTGGAGCGTGTGGAGCTGCACGCCAGCGTGAGCCAGTCTCGCGCCGCCGCTCCGGCAGCGGCCGCGGCAAAAGAGGCCTCCGCCCCCGCGTCTCCCGCCGCCCCGGCCTCGTCCGGCTACAGCACGCCGGAGCTCGCGGTGGTGAAGCTCAAGCCTCGCAATGAGCCCGCGCCTCCGCTGCCCACCCGGGTGGCCGTCGTCGAGCCCGCGCCCGACGACATGGAGATGTTCATCAGCCCCTCGCCCGAGGAGGACGCCGCCCCCGCCATGGCCGCGGTGTCCGATCCCAAGGAGGATGAGGCGGCCACGGCCGTGCTGGACGCCGAGTTCGAGCAGGCGGTGGCGGCGCTGCGCACCGGCAACGTGGAGGGCGGGGTGACGCGCCTGCGGGCCTTCGCCGAGCAGAATCCCCGCCACCCGCGCGCGGACAACGCGCTCTACTTCAGCGGGCTCGGGCAGATGGGGCTCAAGGATCACGCCGCCGCGGCGCAGTCCTTCGAGCGGCTCATCGCCAGCTATCCGGCCGGTGATGCCGTGCTGGACGGCATGCTGCGGCTGGCCGAGTGCCGGCTGCGGCTCAACCAGAAAGACGACGCGCGGGCGCTCTACACCCGCATCCTCACCCAGTTCCCGGGAACGGCCGCCGCCACGCAGGCGGAGCAGCGGCTCGCCTCCCTCTCGCACTAGCTGTCCGAAAGGAAGTCCTCCGATGCGCTCGCGGATCTTCTCCTCGCTCCTTCTCGCCGCCGTTCTCGCGCCGCCCGCCGTGTGGGCGCAGGACGCGGAGGACCCGCAGGAGCCCGAGGCCGGCGAAGAGACCGAGGGGGCCGACGTGGCCGACGAGCAGCCCGCCCAGCCCCGGCCCGGTCAGATCGCCATTCCCCCGGGCCAGGGGGGCCGCGAGTCGGCTCCCGGCGAGGTCCACACCGTGGAGAAGGGCGACACGCTCTGGGACCTGTCCCAGAAGTACCTGGGCAGCCCCTGGTACTGGCCCAAGGTCTGGTCCTACAACCCGGAGATCGCCAACCCGCACTGGATCTACCCCGGCAACAACGTGCGCTTCTTCCCCGCGGGCGAGGAGGTTCCCTCGCGCGTGGAGGCGGGCGTGGGCCCGGCGCCCATGGAGATGGTGGCCGAGACCGGGGAGATCGCCGAGTCCACCGAGATGGGCCCGGCCAATGGCGCGGATCTGGTCTCGGTGACGGGGAAGATCGGCTTCGAGCCCAAGGCGTCGCGCACGGTGATGACGCAGGGCTTCGTCACCTCGCGCGAGCTGGACGAGGCGGGCCGCATCGAGGGCGCCGCCACCGGGGCGGAGATGCTGTCCTTCCCGGACGTGGCCTACGTGCGCTTCAAGCGCAAGGCGGACGCGAAGATCGGGGACCGGTACGTCATCTTCCACACCGCCGAGTCCGTGAAGCACCCGGTGACGGGCAAGCCCATCGGCTACCTCACCGAGTTCGTCGGCACCCTGAAGGTGGTGGCGCTGGGCGACAACTTCGTCAAGGCGCAGGTCATGGACACGTGGGACGCCGTGATGCGCGGCGACCTGGTGGGCCCCTATGGTGAGCGGCTGGTGGAGTCGGTGGCCCAGCGGCGCAACGAGAAGGAGGTCCAGGGCTACATCGTCACCGCGCTCGTGCCGTACCTGACACTCACCGCCGAGCACCACTTCCTGGTGATCGACAAGGGCAGCGCGGATGGCGTGCAGGTGGGCAACACCTTCACCATCCTCCGGGAGGGGGACACCACCAAGAAGCGCGTGCTGGAGCTGGATCTGCCCAACCAGAAGAAGAAGAAGGGGCCGGAGCTGCCCATGGAGAACGTCGCCCTGTGCCTCGTCACCGAGGTGAAGGAGCGCACCTCCAACTGCGTGCTCACGTACTCCATCCAGGAAGTGGCGCCCGGGGATCGCGCGGTGATGCGCATCAACAACGGGCAGCCCTCCGCCCAGCGCTGAGGCACCCCGGGGTGGCACCGCGTGCCCCCCTGGACGGGGCACGGAACCCCTTGGATCGGCTCGGCCGACCCCTACCGCGGGGGACGTGCCGCTTGACCATCGCCAGCCCGGTGTTTATGTGTCCCGCCCCCTTCCCGTCGGACCCATCTTCTATATAGGTGGGCTCCAGGAGGGGGTCGGGTATGGTGGACATCACGACGGACAGGCACATGGCGGAGCGGCGTGCGCTCCTGGCACTCTGGGCAGTCCCCGGGCTCGGCCCGAGGGCACTGGAGCGTCTGCGCGCCTATGCCCGGGGTGAGCTCGCCCGTCTGGCCGCCTGCCCGGTGAGGGAGTGGGTGGGAGGCGCACCCCTGCCCGTGCCCGTGCGTCGCCGGTTGCTGGAGGTGCCCGAGCTGGGCCCGCTGGCGGACCGCGTGCTGGAGCGCTGCGCGGCCGTGGGCATGGGCGTGGCCTTCCAGGGGGACGCGGCCTACCCCGCGCGCCTGGCCGGAACCGAGGACGCGCCCCCGCTGCTCTTCTACCGGGGCGAGGTGGGCCCTCCGCGCCGCCGGGTGGCCATGGTGGGCAGCCGGCACCCGGATCAGGGATTCCTTCCCTTCGCGCGCACCTTCGCCCGGCAGGTGGCGGAGGGTGGGGTGGGCATCGTCTCGGGGGCCGCCGCCGGGGTGGACCGGGCCTGCCACTGGGGCGCCATGGACGCGGGGGGCGAGACGTGGGCCTTCCTGGGCTCGGCGCTGGACGAGTTGGATCCCGCCCAGGCGAAGCTGCTGCCGCACTTCCTGGCCCGGGGTGGGGTGTTCTTCAGCGAGCTGCCGCCCGGTGTCCGGGCGAGCACGACGACGTTTCCCCGGCGCAACCGGCTCATCTCCGGGGCATCGGACGCGGTATTGGTCCTTCGGGCGGGGCCCACTTCGGGCAGCCTCTACACGGCGGAGGCGGGCCGTGCGCAGGGGCGGCCGGTGCTGGCCCTGCCCGGCGATGTGATGAACGAGGGGGCGGCTGGCTGCAACGCGCTCATCCGGGACGGTCATGCCCGGGCATGCCTCTCCGTTCAGGAAGTCTGGCGGGCCGTGGGGTTCCATCCCCTGCGGGTGGTCCCGCCAACGGAGGGCTCGTCGTGGCAGGAAGAGCTCTCGGCGGAAGCGAGGGGGGCCTACCAGGTGTTGGACAGGGTTCCCAGGTCATTTGATGAGGTGCTGGCCGGTAGCCGGCTCTCCCCCGGAGCGCTCACCAGCGCGCTGGTGGAGCTCGAGCTGTCGGGGCTCGTCATCCAGCACCCTGGAAGGTTGTACGAGAAGGTTTGAGGAGAATCATGGCGACGCGCACGAAGAAGACGGCAACGGCGGGCGAGATGGAGGTCGAGGAGACGACGGCCGCCAAGAAGACGGCCGCCAAGAAGAAGCCGGCGGCGCGCAAGAAGACGGCCGCCAAGAAGAAGACGGCGGCCAAGAAGACCGCCGCCAAGAAGGCCTCCGCGCGGCGCAAGGGCGCTGACGAGGAGTTGCCCACCGTCGAGGTCGACGCCGAGGACGGCGAGGCCACGGAGTCCCCCAAGCGGGGCAAGGGACCGCACTACCTCGTGGTGGTCGAGTCGCCCGCCAAGGCGAAGACGATCAAGAAGTACCTGGGCTCCGGCTACACGGTGAAGGCCTCCGTGGGCCACATCCTCGACCTGCCCAAGAGCAAGATGGGCGTGGACATCGAGCACGACTTCGAGCCCCAGTACGAGGTGATCAAGGGCAAGGAGAAGGTCCTCAACGAGCTGAAGAAGGCCGCCCAGGGTGTGGACAAGGTCTTCCTCGCCACGGACCCCGACCGCGAGGGCGAGGCCATTGCCTGGCACATCCACCAGCAACTCGGCCACGACAACGCCTACCGGGTGATGTTCAACGAGATCACCAAGCCGGCCATCCAGGAGGCCATCGCGCATCCGCGCCAGCTCAGCCAGGAGAACTACGACTCCCAGCAGACGCGCCGGATTCTCGACCGCCTGGTGGGCTATCAGATCTCCCCGCTGCTCTGGAAGAAGGTGCGCCGGGGTCTGTCCGCCGGCCGCGTGCAGTCCGTGGCCGTGCGCCTCATCTGCGAGCGCGAGGACGCCATCAAGGCCTTCGTCCCGCAGGAGTACTGGACGCTGGACGCGCTCCTCCAGGGGCCCTCGGGACCGCCGACCTTCAAGGCCAAGCTGTCCAGGGTGGACGGCAAGAAGGTGGAGCTGAAGGACAAGGCCACCACCGACGGCCTGGTGGCGGACGTCCAGGGCGCCTCCTTCGTGGTGTCCAAGGTGGACAAGCGCGAGCGGCGCCGCAACGCGCCCGCTCCGTTCATCACCTCCAAGCTGCAGCAGGAGGCGGCCAACCGGCTGCACTTCACCGCCAAGAAGACCATGGCGCTCGCCCAGCGGCTCTATGAGGGCGTGATGCTCGGCGAGGAGGGCCAGACGGCGCTCATCACGTACATGCGTACGGACTCCACCCGTCTGTCGGATCAGGCGGTGGCGGGCGTGCGCGACTTCATCGGTGCCACCTGGGGCAAGGACTACCTGCCCGAGGCGCCGGTGGTGTACCGCACCAAGAAGGGTGCCCAGGACGCGCACGAGGCCATCCGTCCCACGTCGCTCGAGTACCCGCCCTCGAAGGTGAAGGCGCAGTTCGACGCGATGAACGACGACATGGCCGCGGACATGTTCCGCCTCTACGAGCTCATCTGGAACCGCTTCGTGGCGTGCCAGATGATGCCGGCCGTGTACGATCAGACGAGCGCGGACATCACCGCGGGCCGGGCCACCTTCCGGGCCTCGGGCTCCACGCTGAAGTTCCCGGGCTACCTGGCCGTCTACGGCGCCAGCCTCACCCCCGAGGAGGAGGCCGCCCAGGAGAAGGCGCGCGCCGCTGGCGAGGAGTCCGACGACGACGCCGTGGGCGAGCTGCCCGTGCTCGACGAGGGCCTCACCCTCAACCTGCAGAAGCTGCTCAACGAGCAGCACTTCACCCAGCCGCCCCCGCGCTTCTCCGAGGCCACCCTCGTCAAGGAGCTCGAGGAGCAGGGCATCGGCCGGCCGTCCACGTACGCCGCCATCCTCTCCACCATCCAGGACAAGAAGTACGTGGAGAAGCTCGAGGGGCGCTTCCGTCCCACGGACCTGGGCGTCATCTGCAACGAGCTGCTCGTCAAGCACTTCCCCCACGAGCTGGACGTCGCCTTCACCGCCAGCATGGAGGAGAAGCTGGATCAGATCTCCGAGGGCGGGGCCAACTGGAAGGCCGTGCTGCAGGACTTCTACGCGCCCTTCAAGGAGACGCTCGAGAAGGCCGAAGCGGAGATGCGCGACGTCAAGCGCGAGGAGATCAAGACCGACGTGGCGTGCGAGAAGTGCGGCAACGTCATGGTGATCAAGTGGGGGAAGATGGGCCACTTCCTCGCGTGCTCGAACTACCCCGAGTGCAAGAACACCAAGGACTTCAAGCGCGACGCCGAGGGGAAGATCGTCATCGTCGAGGAAGAGACGACGGACGAGATGTGCGAGAACTGCGGCAAGAACATGGTGGTGAAGCGCGGACGCTTCGGGAAGTTCCTCGCGTGCTCGGGCTACCCCGAGTGCAAGACGTCCAAGCCCATCTCCATCGGGGTGAACTGCCCGGACTGCAAGCAGGGCTACCTCACCGAGCGCCGCAGCCGCTTCGGCAAGGTCTTCTTCGGCTGCAACCGCTACCCGGACTGCAAGTTCGCCGCGTGGGACAGGCCGCTGCCGGAGGCGTGCCCCAGCTGCCAGGCGCCCTACCTGGTGCAGAAGTACTCCAAGCGGGACGGCCCCTTCATCGCCTGCCCCAACAAGGAGTGCGACTACCGCCGGCAGATCGTCGAGCCGGAGGCCGCCGCCGCAGCCGCCGCGGCCACCGCGGCCACGCCCGCCCCGGCGGGTCCGGATGCCTCCTCGGCCGCTTGAAGAGGCTGAAAGTTCAAGGATTTCAGGGGCATGGCCTGCCCCTGGCTTGACACCCCGGAGGGGGGTCCTCTAGAAGTTTGGTGGAAAGGACCCCCTTCCCGATGATTCCCATGTTGAGCGAGCTGCTGGACGTGGTCCTCACCCAGGCCCCGGCGGCGGCGGAGGCCGTGAAGGCGGCGCCGGCCAGGCTCGGCGTCGTGGACTCCACCATCAAGTTCTTCAAGGACGGTGGCCCCTTCATGTTCGTCAATCTGTTCTGGCTGGCCGCCGCGCTCGCGGTGGCCCTGGAGCGGATTGTGACGCTGATGTTCCGCTACAACCTCAACGCGCCGCCCTTCATGGAGCAGGTGACGAAGCTGGTGATGACCGGCAACGTGGACCGCGCCGTGAAGCTGTGCGCCGCCGCTCCCCACTCGCCCCTGGCCAAGATCATCCGCGCCGGCCTCACCCGCGCCAACCGCGGCGAGATCGAGGTCGCCAAGGCCGTGGAGGAGGCGCTGGTGGAGAACAGCCCCCACGTGGGCGCTCGCATCCCCTGGCTGTGGTCCCTGGCCAACATCGCCACGCTGGTGGGACTCGTCGGCACCATCTTCGGTCTGATCGGCACCTTCCAGGCGCTCGGCAACGTGCCCGCCGAGCAGAAGCAGGCCCTGCTGTCCGACGGTATCTCCAAGGCGATGAACAACACGGCCTTCGCGCTCTCCATCGCGGTGCTGTGCATCATCTTCCACCTGTTCCTCACCTCGTACGCCAAGAGCATGGTGGAGACGATGGAGCTCAACGCGCTCAAGCTGGAGAACCTGCTGGCGCGCAAGGCCGCCGGCGAGACGCAGATCGACGAGGCCCGAGCCGCCTGAGGCGCCCATGGCGTTCTACTACTCCAGGCGGAAGCTCAAGCCGCGCGAGGAAGAGGAGATGGGCGAGCTCAACATCGTCCCGTACCTCGACATCCTCATGAACCTCATCCTGTTCATGCTGCTGTCCATCAACGGGCTGGCGGCGTTCGGCATCGTCAACGTGAGTGCGCCGAGCTACGGCGGCCCCAGCACCTCGGTGGCCCCGCAGGAGAACCCGGACCAGCCTCGCCTGGTGCTCAGCGTGCTCATCAGCAAGAAGGGGCACTTCATCAACAGTGAGAACGCCATCCTCGGCCAGGACGGCGCTCCCACCGTGCCGCTCGGGGCGGATGGCTCGTACGACTACGCGTCCCTCAACGCGCAGATGGTGAAGATCAAGAGCGCCTTCCCCACCGAGACCAAGGTCATCGTCGCCGCGGATCCGGAGATTCCGTACGACACGCTCATCCAGACCATGGACGCCATCCGCGAGACGCGCGAGAGGCCGCACCGCGAGCTCTTCCCGGACGTCACCCTGGGAGCCCTCTAGATGGCGGCCACGGGCGAGACGACCCAGCAGGTGCCCGCGGACGACGAGCGGCTGCAGCGGCTGCGCTACCGCAAGGCCCTGGCGCGCAAGAAGCGCAAGGAGCGCGAGGCCGCCGGGGAGATCAAGGAGCTGAACATCACCGCGATGATGGACATGATGACCATCCTCCTGGTGTTCCTCCTGAAGTCCTTCGCCTCGTCCTCGGCGGCGATGACGGCCAGCGAGGACGTGCGCCCGCCGGTGTCCTCCACGCGCGCCACGCCCAAGGACACCGTCGTGGTCACCGTCACCCCCAAGAACATCCTCGTGGGGGAGAAGGAAGTGCTGCGGCTGGTGAAGGGGCAGATTCCTCCCGAGGCGCTCCAGGGCCGGGTGGTGACGGCGTTGGATGCCCAGCTCAAGAAGGAAGTGGAGAAGCTGAAGTACATCGCCGAGCGCAACCCGGCGGCTCCCTTCAGCCGGGAGCTGTCCATCATCGCGGACAAGGCCATCCCCTACGACATGCTGCTCACGGTGCTCTACACCGCCGGGCAGAACGAGCTGGAGAACTACCGCTTCGTCGTGCTCCAGGACGAGGGCAAGCCGCAGTAGAGCCCCCGGTCTCCCGGAGGCCCCCGCGGCCCGTGCACTCGCGTGCACCTCCCGTGCTCTTGTGGAGCGCTAGATGGTCGGCGTGGCCTGGGGGCCGCCGCGCACCTCCAGCTCGTGCCGGGTGGCGTCTTCCTCGCAGCGGATGGCGAAGGGCAGCGCCTCCAGCCGCTCGATGGGGATGTCGTAGCCGCAGTCCACGCAGGTGCCGAACACACCGGTGTCCATGCGACGCAGCGCGGCATCGATGAGCATCACCTCGCGCCGCTGCGCCTCCATCAGGCTGGAGAGGGTGTAGTCCGCCAGCTCCGCCTGGGCGTTCTCCTCGTACTCGGGATCGCGCTCCTGGTCCTTCAGCGACGAGAGCTCGCGCTGCGCTCCCTGGGTGGCCATCAGGATGTCCCGGCGGCGCCGTTGGAGTAGCTCGCGGATCTTCAAGAGGTCGTTGGTTCGGTTCATGGCCTGCCGCTCCGTCAATGGTGCACTGCGTCGCCCGGCCTGATTCCCCGCGCGATGAACGGGGAAAACCTAGGAGCCATGGGCAGGTAGGGAAACTGTTTCTGAATGTCCTACTTGTCGGATGGCCGAGGAGCGGGCAGGCGGGCAGGAGCCCGGCATGTGGGGGGTGGACATGCAGGAACGGAAGGGTGGGACAGGGGGTGGGGCTCCTGCTAACAGTTGGCGGACGGGCGGGTGTCGGCCCGTGGAGAGAGGGAGCCGAGACGTGAAGCTTCAGCGGGTGACGGTGATTGGCGGCGGACTGGCGGGCAGCGAGTGCGCCTGGCAGTTGGCGCGGCGCGGGGTGCCGGTGACGCTGCGGGAGATGAAGCCGCAGCGGCGTTCACCGGCGCACAAGTCGGACCAGTTCGCGGAGCTGGTGTGCTCCAACTCGTTGCGCTCGGACAACCCGGAGAGCGCCATCGGCCTGCTGCACGCGGAGCTGCGGACGCTGTCGTCGGTGATTCTGGGGTGCGCGGACACGCACCGGGTGCCGGCGGGCGACGCGCTGGCGGTGGAGCGCGAGGCGTTCTCGGCGGCGGTGACGCGCTCGGTGAGCGAGGCTCCCGGCGTGGAGGTGGTGCCGGGCGAGGTGGACACGTTGCCCGAGGGGATCGTCGTGGTGGCCACCGGGCCGCTCACCTCGGATGCGCTGACGAAGGACCTCGAGCGGTACGTGGGGGAGAAGCTCTACTTCTACGACTCCATCGCCCCCATCGTGGCGGGGGACTCCATCGACATGAACATCGCCTTCCGCGCCAGCCGCTACGGCAAGGGCGGCGGGGACGACTACATCAACCTGCCGATGAACAAGGAGGAGTACTACCGGTTCATCGCCGAGGTGAAGGCGGGCCAGAAGCTGCAGCCGCACAGTTTCGAGGAACCCAGATACTTCGAAGGCTGTCTGCCGATCGAAGTGATGGCCGATCGAGGCGACGACACGCTGGCCTACGGGCCGATGAAGCCGGTGGGGCTGACGGATCCGCGCACGGGCGAGGAGCCGTACGCGGTGGTGCAGCTGCGCATGGAGGACAAGGCGGGCACGTCGTGGAACATGGTGGGCTTCCAGACGCGCCTGACGTGGGGCGAGCAGAAGCGCATCTTCACCACGTGCGTGCCGGGGCTGGCCAACGCCGAGTTCCTGCGGATGGGGCAGATCCACCGCAACACCTTCATCGACTCGCCGCGGCTGCTGGGGAGGGACCTGTCGTTGAAGGCGGAGCCGCGGCTGTTCTTCGCGGGGCAGATCACGGGCGTGGAGGGGTACGTGGAGTCGGCGGCGTGCGGGTACCTGACGGCGCTGGCGGTGTACGCTCGGCTGACGGGGCGCGAGTTCGTCCCGCCGCCGGCCACGACGGCGATGGGCTCGCTCTACCGTCACGTGACGGGCGAGGCGCACCCGCCGGACTATGACTACCAGCCCTCGAACGTCATCTTCGGGCTGTTCCCGCCGCTGCCGGGGCGGGTGAAGAAGGCGGACAAGCGGGCGCGTTACGCGGAGCGGGCACGGGCGGACATGGCCACGTGGCTGCCGAGCGTGCCGCCGGCACAGGAGCACCAGGGGACCGCATGAACCGACGAAGCGTGATGGCGGGAGCGCTGCTGGCGCTCGCGCTGGTGGGGTGCAAGCGGGGCGAGGACAAGGGCGGCGGAGGAGGGCAGGGGAAGGCCCGCTCTGGCGCGGCCGTGGGGGGACTGGGCGTGATGCTGGCCGAGGGCCCGGCGGAGGACCTGCGTGTCACGGAGGATGGGCAGTTCGCCATGTTCCTGACGAAGACGCGCAAGCCGGCGGTGGAGGGGATTCCTCCGCAGATGCGGCTGGGCACGCTGAACGTGGTGCCGGTGACGGGCGGCTCGCCGCGCCAGCTGGGGGACGGGGTGACCAACGTGCCCGGGGGGATGCTGTTCACTCCCGACTCGAAGCACGTGCTGTACCTCACCGGGTACAACCTGGCGAACCAGTCCGGCGCGCTGCACGTGCTGGCCCTGAGCGACCCGAGCGCCGAGCCCCAGAAGCTGGGGGACTCGGTGGGGTACTTCCTGCCGAGCCCGGACGGGACGAAGCTGGCCTTCGTGGACGGCGGAGTGCTGAAGCTGGGGCCCCTGCCCAAGGGGCCCTTCCGCCAGGTGGGCGGCGAGGTGTCCACGGCGGAGTTCTCCCCGGACGGCAAGACGCTGTTCTTCAAGCGGCGGCTGGCGGCGGCCGGTGGGCTGCTGGCGGTGCCGGTGGAGGAGCCCGCGGGCAAGCCGGCCGAGCCGCGCAAGCTGGCGGACCAGGTGGGCGACTACGTGCTGTCGCCGGACTCCAAGCACGTGGCGTACCAGGTGCGCAACCCCGCGCTCGCGGGGATGTATGACCTGTACGTGGCGGACGTGCCGGAGCTGACGGGCCGGAAGGTGGCCACGGGGACGACGGCGTTCGCCTTCTCACCGGACTCGAAGTGGCTGGCGCGCAACGACGGGGGCAAGCCGGAGGTACCGGGGGACCTGTACGTGGGCCCGGCCTCGGGCGAGCCGGGGCGGAAGGTGGGCGAGCGCGTGAAGGAGCTGGCCTTCTCGCCGGACTCGCAGGCGCTGGGCTTCCTGGCGAAGTACGACCTGCCGGCGGGGGCGGGGCTGATGGGCGTGGTGGCGCTGCCGGACGGTGAGCCGAAGCTGGTGGGCAGCCGCGTGCCCAACTTCACGTGGGGCAAGGACGGCAAGTACGTGGCCTTCCTCTCGCGCTTCCTCAAGCCCATCTACTCGGTGGACCTGATGCTGTACCAGGTGGGCGCGGAGAAGGCGGAGAAGGCCCACCCGGGTGTGTTCGGCTACGGCTTCGCTCCGGGGGCGCTGGTGTTCCGCGCCGGCTGCATCCGCGAGGGCCGTGCCTGCGACTTCAAGGCACTGCCGCTGCCGAAGGACGCGCAGGCGCAGCCCCAGACGTGGCTGCAGGGCATCTACAGCTACAAGCTGTCCGACGACGGCAACCGGATTCTCGCCACGTCGGCGCGGATGGACTCGGACACGTTCGACGTGGCCGTGTACGACGTGAAGACGCAGGTGCGGAAGACGCTGGACCAGGGGGCGCAGCTGCCGGCGTACTTCGCGGGGCAGAACGACTCGCTGGCGGTGTACGTGCTGAAGGGCGCGAACGCCGGGGTGTACGTGGCGCCGGCCCAGCCGTGAGAAGCTTGCGGGCGGCCCGGTTGGGTCTACGCTGAGGCCGCCCATGAGCACCACCGAGCTGTCGCCGCTGCTGGAGAAGTTCCGTGTCCACCTCGAGGACGAGAAGGGCGCGAGTCCGCACACCGTGCGCAACTACATGATCGACCTGGTGGACTTCGAGCGCTACCTGGTCGAGCGGATGAAGCTGTCACTGCTGGCGGCCTCGCACGCGGCCATCCGTGGCTACATGGGCACGCTGACGGTGGACCATGCGGCGACGAGCCGCGCGAGGCGCCTGGCGAGCATCAAGAGCTTCTACAAGTACCTGGTACGGCAGAAGCTGCTGCCGGGCAGCCCGGCGAAGCTGGTGAAGAGCCCGAAGCTGCCCAAGAGCCTGCCCAAGGTGCTGCCGGTGGACGAGCTGTTCGCGATCCTCGACATGCCGTCGCAGAAGACGGTGCTGGGGCTGCGGGACCGGGCGATTCTCGAGATTCTCTATGGCGGAGGCCTGCGCATCAGCGAGCTGTGCGGGCTGAACCTGCTGGACGTGGACCGGAGCGGGCGGATCATCCGGGTGATGGGCAAGGGCAGCAAGGAGCGGCTGTGCCCGGTGAACGCGCAGGCCATCCGGGCGCTGGAGGCGTACCTGGCGCGCCGGGACGAGCTGCTCGCGGTGGAGCGCGAGGGGCAGGACGCGGAGGCGGTGTTCCTCAACTACCGGGGAGGCCGGCTGACGCCGCGGAGCATCGGGAGGCACCTGGACACGTACGTGGTGCAGTGCGCGCTGCAGCGCAAGGTGAGCCCGCACGCGCTGCGCCACTCGTTCGCGACGCACCTGCTCGGGGGCGGGGCGGACATCCGCAGCATCCAGGAGCTGCTGGGCCACGCGAGCCTGTCCACCACGCAGCGGTATACGCACGTGAGCTGGGAGCAGCTCCAGCAGGTCTACGACGCCGCGCACCCCAGAGCCTGATATCCCCGCGCGCCAGATATCCTCGCGCGCCAGATTTCCCCTCTCCCCCCGGGAGAGGGACGGGGTGAGGGTGCCACGTCTCCCGGGTTCAGCCCGCCTGATTCACCTGCACGTCGGCGCTACTGCCGGGCAGGGTGAAGGGGCGAACAACCGCTCGGGGAATCGTGGAAACGCCCGCGTCCCCTTGTTAAACCCCCAGGCATGTTCCATGGCACCACCATCCTCTGCGTGCGCCGAGAGTCGAAGGTCGTCATCGCGGGTGACGGTCAGGTCAGTCTCGACAAGACCATCATGAAGAACACGGCGAAGAAGGTCCGCCGGATCGGCGATGGCTCCGTCCTCGCCGGCTTCGCGGGCAGCACCGCCGATGCCTTCACCCTCTTCGAGCGCTTCGAGGCCCGCCTCAAGGAGCACCAGAAGAACCTCGCCCGGGCCTGTGTCGAGCTCGGGAAGGACTGGCGCACCGATCGCTTCCTCCGCCGCCTGGAGGCCCTGCTCATCGTGGCCGACCGCGAGAAGACCTTCATCCTCTCCGGCGCGGGCGACGTCATCGAGCCCGACCACGGCATCGCCGCCGTGGGCAGTGGGGGCTCCTACGCGCTCGCCGCCGCCCGCGCGCTCATGACGCACACGCAACTGCCCGCGCGCGAGGTGGCCACCCACGCCATGCAGATCGCCGCGGACATCTGCGTCTACACCAACTCCAACATCACCATCGAAGAGCTCTGAGGGGGCATCACCGTGAGCAACGCACGCAAGATCCCCGCCTTCACCCCTCGCGAGGTGGTCGGCGAGCTGGACCGCTACATCGTCGGACAGAACGCCGCCAAGCGCGCGGTGGCCATCGCGCTGCGCAACCGCTGGCGCCGCCAGCAGGTCCCCGAGGAGCTGCGCGATGAGATCCACCCCAAGAACATCATCATGATCGGCCCCACCGGCGTGGGGAAGACGGAGATCGCCCGCCGGCTGGCGAAGCTCGCCCAGGCCCCCTTCGTCAAGGTGGAGGCCTCCAAGTTCACCGAGGTCGGCTACGTGGGCCGCGACGTCGAGTCCATGGTGCGCGACCTCGTCGAGGCCGCCATCGCGCTCGTGCGCGACGAGGAGGTGGAGAAGGTGCGCGCGCGCGCCGTCGAGATCGCCGAGGACCGCCTGGCCCAGCTGCTCTCCGGCAACGCGCCCTCGCGTCCGTCCGGCGGCATCGGCTTCATGGCGCCTCCGCCCACGCCCGCCGCGCCCCGGCTCGGGGATGTGGAGCGCGAGAAGCTCCGCGCCCAGCTGCGCGCCGGCACGCTCGATGACCAGGAGGTCGAGGTGGAGCTCTCCGACACCGGCTCGCCCACCTTCCTGCGCAACTTCTCCGGCCAGGGCATGGAGGAGATCGGCGTCAACCTGCAGGATCTCTTCAAGAACATGCCCGGCATGAGCCGCTCGCGCCGCCGCAAGGTGCGTGCCCCCGAGGCCCTCCGGCTCATGGAGCAGGAGGAGGCCGCCCGGCTGGTGGACACGGATCGCGTCAACCGCGAGGCGCTGGTGCGCGCCGAGACCAGCGGCATCATCTTCATCGACGAGATCGACAAGATCGCCAGCCGCGAGGGGGCGGGGAAGGGCTCCGGCCCGGACGTGTCCCGCGAGGGCGTCCAGCGCGACATCCTCCCCATCGTCGAGGGCTCCACCGTCAACACCAAGTACGGCCAGGTGAAGACGGACCACATGCTCTTCATCGCCGCGGGCGCCTTCCACGTCTCCAAGCCCAGCGATCTCATCCCCGAGCTCCAGGGCCGCTTCCCCATCCGCGTCGAGCTGGATCCGCTCAGCGGCGAGGACCTCGTCCGCATCCTCCGCGAGCCGCGCAACTCCCTCATCCGCCAGTACACCGCCCTGCTGGCCACCGAAGGTGTGCGTCTGGATTTTTCCGATGACGCCATCCTGGAGCTCGCCCGCATTGCGCAGGCCGTCAATGAGCGCACCGAGAACATCGGGGCACGGCGGCTGCATACGGTTCTGGAGCGGCTGCTCGACGATGTATCCTTCCATGCAAGCGAGCAGGGACCGAAGGATCTGCAGATAGACGCCGCCTACGTGCGCGAGCGCCTCGCCTCCGTGGTCCAGGACGAGGACTTGTCGCGCTACATCCTCTAGTCACACCCAGGAGCCCACGTGCCGCTCACCACGCCAACCCGAACCGCCAAGATCGACTCCGCCGCCCCGCAGACCGCCGCTCCCGGGAAGAACGAGGAGTGGATGGACAAGGCGAAGGCCCACCTGCTGCAGAACTACAAGCAGCAGCCCATCGTTCTGGAGCGCGGGTTGGGCTCGCGCGTCTGGGACGCGGATGGGCGTGAGTACCTGGACCTGCTCGGCGGCATCGCCACGTGCGGGCTCGGCCACTGCCACCCGGAGGTGGTGGTCGCCGTGAAGGCCCAGCTCGAGAAGCTCTGGCACGTCTCCAACGTCTTCTACTCGGAGCCGCAGATCGAGCTGGCCGCCCGGCTCACCACCGCCTCGGGCCTGCAGCGCGCCTTCTTCTGCAACTCGGGCGCGGAGGCCAACGAGGCCCTCATCAAGCTGGCCCGCAAGGTCCAGAAGGATCGGGGCAACGCGGACCGCTACGAGGTCATCACCTTCGAGAACTCCTTCCACGGCCGCACGCTGGCCACCGTCACGGCCACCGGCCAGCCGAAGTACCAGAAGGGCTTCGAGCCGCTGCCCGCCGGCTTCACCCACGTGCCCTACGGGGACCTGGAGGCCGTGCGCAAGGCCGTGGGCCCGCACACCGCCGCCATCCTCGTGGAGCCCATCCAGGGCGAGGGCGGCGTGCGCCAGGCGCCTCCGGGCTTCCTCAAGGCCCTGCGCGCCCTGTGCGACGAGAAGGGCCTGCTGCTGCTCGTGGATGAGATCCAGACCGGCATGGGCCGCACCGGCAAGGTCTTCGCCTACCAGCACGAGGGCATCCTCCCGGACGGCATCAGCCTGGCCAAGTCGCTCGGCAACGGCCTGCCCATTGGCGCCATGCTGTGCACCGAGGAGGCCGGCAAGAGCCTGGTGCCGGGCACCCACGGCTCCACCTTCGGTGGCAACCTGATCGCCGCCGTGGCCGCCAACGTCGTCGTGCGCAAGGTGACCGAGCCGCAGATGCTCCGCGACGTGGCCCAGAAGGGCGAGTACTTCCTCTCGCGCCTGCGCGAGCTCCAGGGCCGCCTGCCCACCGTCATCAAGGAGGCGCGCGGCATGGGCCTGCTGGTGGGCGTGGAGCTCTTCCAGGACGCCGCGCCCTTCATCACGAAGTGCCGCGAGCTGGGCATGCTCGTCAACGCCGCCGGCGAGAAGACCATCCGCTTCGCCCCGGCCTACACCGTCGCCAACGACGACCTGGACCACGGCGTGCGCATCCTCGAGCGCGCCCTCAAGTCCTGAAAAACAGCCGCTCAATCACTCGCCAGAACCGTGTGAGCAGGAGCCAGGGAGATGTGCGGGCTGGTGGCATGTCTCCCGGTCCGTGACTCGTGGAGTGGGTATTTCCCAGGCCCCCGCTGGCACGAGCGGGGCCTTTGGGGCCCAACGGCTTGCCGCTTCGTCAGCAGGGGTCGGAACCCACTTGGTGGGTGTTGCCTGCTGGCGGATGCCCGGGCGTTTGGAGATGAATCGTGTTTGTCATTGATCGAAACCAGATGCAGATCCTGGACGCCCTGGCGGAGCGCGACTTCCACCGTGCGTTGATGGCCTTTGTCCGGAGGGAGCTGCCAGATCATACGGCTCATATGGAGGATGCGGAACTTCGCACGTTCATCCGTGAGTCACAGGCGCACGCGGAGCGGCATGGCATCGAGAGCGATCGAGGTGTTGCTCAGTATGTCTGCCTGGCGCTGGAGACGACCCCCGCGTTCGCGGATGATCCAAACATCTCCAAATTCTTGCATCTTCCTGGCATGTCTCCTGAGGTCCTCCTGGAGGAACTCGTTGATCTGCTCAACGAGATGCCGGAACACTGAACAGGTTCACCCATGCCCGCGCCACTGGCAATACCAGCCGTCATCGGAGGAGCTGCATGGTTGTACAGATCCTACAAGGCGTACAAAGCCTACAAGAAGCTCAAGCAGCTCAAGCAGCTCAAGGATGCTGCCGACGCGGCTCGTAAGCTCAAGCCGCTGCCGAAGCCTCCTCCAGTCAAACCGCCCGCGCCCAAGAGCCCCCCGGCTGCCGCGAAGAATGCACGCCGCTTTGGAGACCGCAAGAAGTGCAAGCAGAAATGCCCTTCCAAGGACAAGTGCAAGTACTGTGGGCGAAAGAAGCACGACACCTTCTACGAACGTGACATGGCGGAGCGCCGGAAAGCGCTACTGAGAGATGCAAGTGATCCCTCGAGCGAACTGGATCCCGTTGCGCGACAGTTCATCAAAGACACAGGCGGGAAGTCGGTCCCCGAGAACTACGAGGTTTCGCACGAGAAGCCTCTCTACACCAAGCCCTACTCCGAACGCTGCAAATTAGACAAAGCCTGGAACATGAAGACTCAACCCAAGCCTGTACACCGGGCGCGGCACAAGAAGTGTGGTGACCAGTACCACGATTTTGGCCCTCCTCCCCGGAGCAAGGGCAAGTAGAGAGCCAACCTGCTCGAGTCGAAGGAGCCACCATGGATATCAAGCAGTTGGAGCGAGCATTCAAATCCGCCAGCCTGCCCACCGCCGAGGATGAGGAGCAGCATTCGCTCGTGCAGCAGCTTCTCAGTTCGAACGATACCGAGATCCTCCGATACCATTACGATCTGCTGCGCCAGCAGGAAAATTGGAGCCTGTTCTGCTGGCTGCGCAATGGATTCGCCAAGCGGGGGCCACAGGGGGAGGACTTTCTCCTCCAGGCTTTCGAAAAGGAAGAAGACCCGGAGATGAGAGGGACGATTGTCCACATCCTGGGACGTATGCGGAGCAAAGGTGCTCGGCCGCTCGCGCTCCGCCTGATCGCCAGCGACTCCGCGTCTCTGCATCACACCGCCGCTTATGTGTTGGGCTGGGTGGGGACCGCCGAGGATGTGCGGCTGCTGGAGGATTTGCTCTTGAGGGATTCCGAGTCCGAGGTGCGGGCCGACGCCGCCACGGCCCACTTCCAACTCGTCAACCGCATCCCGGAGGCGAAGGAGCGAGCCCTCCAGAGCCTCAAGCGCGGACTCATGCAGGAAAAGGAGGAGGAGGTCCTGGCCAGTATCATCATCAGCCTTCAGGACATCCTGAAGAAGCGTTTCGGGATGCGAGAGGACATCGACGAGCGGAAGATCACGGGCGATGTTGCCAAGGCCAAGGTCAAGGCGCTCGCGGCTCTGGCAAGCATTGGTACGACGTGAGCCTTCCCCAGGAGCGCTCGCCGCTCCTTCTCGGGGAGTGCACCCTGGTTCGCCATGGGTGTGCTCCCCGTCGTTTTTCGAGGGGGTTGTCGGATGAGGAGCTACATTTTCCCTGCAAAAATCCGCCGATAGTGTTTGACGCGATGCGGGTGGATGCCTAGGATTTCCGGAGGTTGTTCCGGTTTCCTGAGTTCCCCCGAAGGAGCTCCGTTCTGGAGGTTCCCGATGATCGCGCCTCAAGCCTCTCCTGGTATCGATCCGGGCCACGATGTCCTCCGGGCCAACCAGCTCATCGAAGCGGGGCTCTGGCTGCATCTGGGTGGGGACGCCGCGGGCGCGCGGAGCCTGTTCGTGCGCGCCCTGCAGCATGATCCGGACAACCGCCGGGCGCGGGAGTGGCTCACGAAGGGGGAGGGCGCGCGGGCCGTGGGACTGGTTACGGCGGCGCCGCCACCGTCCGTGAGGCCCATGTCCCTGACGTCCGTGCCTCCCCTGGTCTCGCAGTCCCGGCCCGCGCTGGAGGTGAGCGTGGTGGTGCTGGACGAGGAGGAAGTGGCTCCCGAGGCCGGGGGCCGCCACATCACCGCCGACGTGCTGGCCTTCCTCTCCGAGCCCGAGCCTCTCAAGCTGGCCGCGCCCGTGGCCGCCCGGCCCGTCGCGCCCGTGGCCGCGAAGGCTGTCGCGCCCGCTCCTGCTGCCGCTCGGCCCGTTGCTCCCGCGCCTGCTGCCGCCCGGCCCGTTGCGCCCGCGCCCGTAGCCGCCCGGCCCGCCGCGCCCGCTCCCGCGCCTGTTGCTGCCCGGCCCGTCGCGCCCGCACCTGCTGCCGCCCGGCCCGTTGCGCCCGCGCCCGTGGCCGCGAAGGCCGCGACTCCCGCGCCCGTGGCGCAGGCGGCCCCCCGCCAGGAGCTGCCCACGCTGCTGCAGGGGGTGGAGGATCTGCTCGCGCTCGGCGACGTGACGAGCGCCATGGAGCTGCTGCGCAAGGCGGAGCAGCTGGCGCCGGGTGATGCGCGGCTGGCGTCGGCGCGCGAGCGCTGCGTGCGTCAGCTGCAGGCCTCGCTGGAGGCGAAGCTGGGAGACCTGAAGCGGGTGCCCACGCTCAAGCTGCGCATGGCGGAGCTGATGAAGCTCAGCCTGGATCCCCGCGCGGGCTTCCTGCTGTCGCGCATCGACGGGAGCCTCAGCTTCGAGGCCCTCTTCTCCGTCTCCGGCATGTCCCGGCTGGACACGCTGCGCGTCCTGGCCCACCTGCTGGACCGGGACATCATCGCCATCCGCTAGCTAGTTGAAGCGGAACACGCGGAAGCCGTAGTTCCCCGTCACGCCCCCGTCCGAGTACATGACGAGGTAGAGCGTGGTGGTGCTGGCCGCGCGGATCTCCACGAACGAGCTCTTCCACGTGTAGAAGGGCGTCTTCACGTCCTCCTTGGTGAAGCCGGCCATGGCGGGCACCACGCGGCTGGTGTCGAACTCGATCCGGTACAGGACGTCCTTCGTGACGGAGATGGCGAACCAGTCCTCGTCCTGATCGTACTCGAGGCGCCCGTTGCGGTCGGTCGGCGAGGAGGTGCCGGCCACGTCCGGGACGATGGTGGTGGCCTCCGTCGAGCTGTCGCCGTGCACGTCCTCGCCCACGGGGGTGAGGGTGAGGGCGTACTGGCCGGTGCCGGGGGACGGGTCGAACGGCGAGTGGCTCATGCGCACGTAGTAGGGCGCGGTGGCGCGGGCCTTGAACCCCACCTGGGCCTTGGGCCGGCCGTCCTTCGAGGTGATCCACTGGCCGCCCTGATCGAAGACGTCGAGACGCGGCATGAGCGAGCCGGAGCCGGGCTCCACGGTGACGCTGTAGACGGTGCGCAGCTTGCCGTCGACGCGGAAGAAGTCGTAGTCGCCCACCGGCTCGATGGTCTGCAGGCGCTGCACGGTGGCGTCGGAGGCGAGCAGGACGGCGCGGGTCAGGCAGTCATCCGGCTCGGAGGTGTCGCCGGCGTGCTCGGGGCAGTTGAGGGTGGTGATGGCCTCGCACACGCCGCTGGGCCGCAGGATGGTGCCCTGCTTGCACAGACAGCGCGCGTTGCCTGCCTCGTTGACGCACAGGGTCTTGTCGCCCTGGGTGCAGGGGTTGGGATCGCACGGATCGTCCGGCGTCTGGTCAGGGCCACTGGTCACCAGGCAGCCGGTGCCGAGCACGGCGGCCAGGGGAAGGAAGAGGAAGCGGGAGAGGGGGGAGTGCATGGCTAACGGCTCCGACGGGCCTGGGCGCCCGTTTCTTCATCGGGGGGAGGAGTGGGGGCGCGGTCGAGCGGATCCTCCACCTCGGAGGCCTGCTCGCGGCGCTGGCGGTACTGCTCGCGCACATAGGCCACGAGCTGATCCAGATACGAGGAGAGGGGAGGGCAGCGGATGCCGGTGCCGTCCAGCAGCTCCAGGGTGTTGTGGCAGTTGTAGATGGCCAGGTGGTTGACGTAGCTGAGGGCGGCGCGCTGGGGGCGGGCCAGCTTCTCCAGCACGGGCAGGCGCATCATCACGTCCGCGGCGCGGGCCGAGAGGTTGAAGCGGGGCAGCTTCTTGTTGGCCTTCTCGGCGATGAGCTCGTAGACGCGGCGGGCGCTCATCGGGTTGGGGTCCACCAGGTGGAAGGTGCGGCCCACGGCGCGCTCGTCGTGCGACAGCGCCCACACCGCGTTCACCACGTAGTCCACCGGCACCACGTTGAGCGGGGCCACGCCGTTGCCGGGCAGCGGCAGCGGCACCACCAGCGGGCTCGTCACCAGGAGGATGCCCAGGTAGTAGGGGCCCTCGAAGCGGTCGATCTCCCCCGTGCGCGAGTCCCCCACCACGCTGCACGGCCGGAAGATGGTGGTGGGCAGGGTGGTGGCGGCGCGCTGGACGAGCTTCTCCGCCTGGAACTTGGTCTCCTCGTAGACGTTGCGGAAGCCCTGGCCGCAGTCCAGCTCGTCCTCGGCGATGACGCCCACGCGATCACCGGAGACGTGGCAGGAGGAGAAGTGGTTGAAGCGCTGCAGGTGCTCGCAGTCGCGCGCCAGCTCCAGCACGTTGCGCGTGCCGTCCACGTTGATGCGCCAGGCCGTCTCCTTGGGCACGCCCATGTAGAAGACGGCGGCCAGGTGGTAGATGTGCGTCACCCGCTCGCACAGCCGCTGGTATTCCTCGCCGGACAGGCCCAGGTGCATGTCCACGATGTCGCCGGTCAGCAGCTCCAACGTGGCCCCGGTGCCCCGCAGCTGGGAGGCGAGCTTCTGCGCCTCCTTCAGGTGCTTGGGCTGCACCAGGGCGTAGACGTGGGCCTTGGGCTCCTCGCGGACGATGTGCTCAATCAGCCGTTTGCCGATGAAGCCGGGGTAGCCGGTGACGAAGTACGTCCCGGCCTTGCCTCGGGGCTCCTTGCGCTTCTCGCTCATGGGCGGCGGAGCATACCCGTCCCTCAGCCGCGCGCGAGCATGGCGCGCCACACCTCTTCCACCCGGGCCCGGGTTGTCCCCAGATCTCCCGAGTTGTCCACCAGCCAGGTCGCATGCGGGCGTTTCTCATCGAGTGGGAGCTGAGCGGCCAGCCGGGCCTCCGCCGCCGCCTCGTCCAGGCCGTCCCGGCCCATCAGCCGGGCCTTCTGCACCTCGCGGGGCACCCACACCAGCACCACCCCGTTCATCGCCTCGTGCAGCCGGTTCTCGATGAGCAGGGGCGCGTCGTAGACGATGAGCTCCACCCCCTGGGCGGCGAGCGCATGGGTGCGCAGGAGGAACTGCTGGCCGATGAGCGGGTGGAGGATGGTGTTGAGGGCGGCCCGCTCCCTGGCGTCCCCGAAGACGCGCTCGCCCAGCTTCGCCCGGTCCAGGCGGCCCTCCGCGTCCAGCACGCCCGGGAAACGCTCGGCCACGGCCTTCAACCCGGGGGTGCCCGGCTCCACCACCTCGCGGGCGATGACGTCCGCGTCCAGCACCTGGGCGCCCAGCTCGCGCAACATCCGGCTCACGGTGCTCTTGCCGGAGGCGATGCCCCCGGTCAGTCCATAGAGCTTCACGTGCGGCGCCTACTTTCCGGCCGGCTGGGGCGTGAAGATGAACGAGTGCACCGTCTTGCCGTCCTCGTTGAGGAACACGGCCAGCCCCAGCTTCGCGTAGAGCATGTAGGTGCGGAAGTCGTCGGTGAGCTTCTTCTGGTAGCAGGGGCCGGCTGGCGCCTTGCCGGGCGGGCAGGCGTTGCCGTAGGTGCTCTCCACCGACTCCTTGTCGATGACGGGGCCGGGGAAGACGTCGATGCGCTCGACGAGCTGCGTGCCCGGGTCCACCTTGAACTGCACCTGCTTGGTGCCCTTGATGGCCTTCTGGTCGAAGTAGGCGATGATCTCCTTGCCTTCGGCGGTGACGGTGCGCGAGGGCTCCCCGAACTTCTGGATGACCTGCTCCCGCTTGGTCTGTCCGGGTTCCACTCCCTGCCACGGTTTGGCCAACACGGGCGCGGCGGCGAGGAGCACGGCGACGATGGCGATCGTTCTCATCTCCACAGGTGTAACGGATCCCCCCGCGCCGCCTCAAGCTCCCCCCACTTCGTCCGGGAGGTCACAAGAGCGCCAGGTTTCGCACCTCCGCCTTGCCCCCTGGGGGGTCGTCTGCTAGTGACCCCACCGATGCGCGCTCGCGGCTCCTGGATCCTGTCCTTCGCCCTCGCCCTCGCTCTCTCCCTCTCCGGCGCCGCCCTGGCCGCCGATTTCCTCGGCCCGGAGAGCTGCAAGGGCTGCCACCCGGCCGCCTATGACGCCTGGATGCAGTCCAAGCACGCCCGGGCGGGGGACTCGCTCTCCGAGGCCCAGCAGAAGGACGCGCGGTGCCTGTCCTGCCACGCGCCGGACCAGGCCTCGCAGGGCGTCAGCCACGTCACCTGCGAGACGTGCCATGGCGGGGGTCAGTACTACTCGCCTGGCTACGTGATGAAGGACGCCGAGCTGGCCCGGCTGGTGGGCCTGGTGGACCCCTCGGAGAAGGCCTGCCGCAACTGCCACGACGCGTCCTCCCCGTCCCTCAAGCCGTTCAATTTCGTCGAGTCGCTCAAGGCCATCGACCACTGGTCGGCCGCGCGCACCGGCAAGTCGGCCCGGGCCGAGAGCCCCTCGCCCGAGCCCACGAAGAAGAAATAGCGTGATCAAGATTCTCGAAGCCCGTTTCGTCACCACCGCGGTGGAGCCCAAGGGCTACCCCACCAGCCCCGCCCCCGAGGTGGCCTTCGTGGGCCGCTCCAACGTGGGCAAGTCGTCCATGATCAACGCGCTGGCCGGCCGCAAGAAGCTGGTGCGCGTCTCCAACACCCCCGGCCGCACCCGCGCCCTCAACTTCTTCGACGTGGACGTGGAGCGCGGCACCAGGCGCCACACCGTGCGCTTCGCGGACCTGCCCGGCTACGGCTTCGCCAAGGTGAGCAAGACCGAGCGCGCCGAGTGGCAGAAGATGATCACCTCGTACCTGGAGAAGCGCCGGGACTTGAAGATCGTGGTGAGCATCATCGACGCCGAGGTGGGGCCCACCCCGGACGACTTCCAGACGCTCGACTACCTCCAGGAGTCCAACCGGCAGATCCTCGTGGTGGCCACGAAGATCGACCGGATGCCCAAGGCGCGCCGCAAGCCGCGCCTGCAGGCGATCTCCGAGGAGCTGTCCCTGCCCCGGGAGGCGGTGATGCCCTTCTCCGCCACGGAGAAGCTGGGCTTCGACGAGGTGTGGGACGCGTTGCTGAACACCTTGACGGAGTGAGTGAGCCCCGTGTCCAACGGAAACGGAAGCAAGGGCAACGGCAGTGACATCCAGCAGGCGCTGAGCACCCTGCGGCGGCAGCTCGCCTCGCTCCCCGCGAAGCAGCGGCTGGATGCCCTCATCGAGTCGCGGGACGCGCGGGCGCTGGTGCGCTCGCTGCCCGCGGAGGACCTGTACTTCACCCTCATGGAGGTGGGGCTGGCGGACTCGACCGAGCTCGTCCAGCTGGCCTCACCCGAGCAGTTCCTCACCTTCGTGGACCTGGGCGGATGGAAGAAGGATCAGGTGGACCTGCACCAGGTGCTCACCTGGCTGCGCGCCGCGCGCGGGGACGAGGCCGAGGACTTCCTGCGCAAGCTGCGCAAGGTGGACACCGAGATCTTCGAGCTGCTGGTGCGCGAGTTCACCCTCATCCACGACCTGGAGGAGAACCCGGACGTGCACGTGGAGGGCGTGACGCTGGAGACGCCCGAGGGCCGCTACCTGGTGGAGTTCAAGGGCGTGGAGGGGCCGGAGCTGGCGGCCATGCGCTCCATCCTCAACGACATCATCGCGGACAACCCCTTCGAGGCGGTGCGCTTCCTCGAGGCCACGCGCTGGGAGGTGCCGGGCGAGCTGGAGGAGTCCGCCTACCGCTTCCGCACGGGCCGGCTGCAGGACCTGGGCTTCCCCTCGTTGGAGGAGGCGGCGCGGCTCTTCGGCCGGGTGGACACGGGGCCCACGCCGGCTCCGGCGGCCGTCGCGGCGCTCGTGGCCACGCGGGCGCAGCCGGACTACCTGGATGCCGCCTTCCGGGCCCTGGAGGACGTGGAGCGGGAGAACCTGGAGGGCGAGCTGCGCTACCTGGCCAACGCCACGCTGGTGGCGGAGGTGGAGGATCCCGGGGACCTGGACGCCATCCGCCGCGTGGGCGAGATGGTGCGCGACTACCTGCTGCTGGGCCTGGAGCACCTGACGGGAGGAGACCCCACCAAGGCCGCGCAGGTGGTGCGCGACACGGAGACGCGGCGCGTCTTCCAGGTGGGCTTCTCCCTGACGCTGGCGCTCAAGTTCCGCGCGGACCGGCTGATGAAGCAGCCGCTGGCGCAGGTGGACGGCATGCCGCTGCTCTTCGCGGAGGAGGCCGCCGCCGTCGAGGCCCTGCGCCGCAAGCGCCCGCGCCGCACGTTGAAGGTGCCCGGGGCGGAGCCGGTGCCCTTCCGCTCGAGGCGCGAGCTGGCGGCCAGCGAGGAGGTGCTGGCGCGCGCCGAGGCCCAGGTGGCGCTGCTGGGCGCGCTGCTCGGGGGCACGGAGAAGAAGGCGCGCGAGGTGCTGGCCCTCTTCGGCGTGGAGGCGCGCGTGCTGGGCGTGGAGCGCTTCTTCGCCGCCGCCGTGGCCCTGGCCCTGTTGGAGGGAAAGGTGGGGCCGAGGCCGGTGCCGTCGGCGCGGCGGGACGCGCTGGGCGCGCTGCTCTTCGAGGGCACCCCGGAGGCCCCGCGGCTGCGCGCGGACGTGGCCGAGCGGGTGGTGGCGGTGCTGGAGCCGGCGGTGCCCGAGTCCTCCCGGCCCGAGCTGCGCCGGCTCGTGGCCGCGACGCTCGCCCGGCTGCTGGAGGAGCTTGCTCCGTCGTTCCTCCAGGAGGGCAAGTTGAACCCCATCGCCTCCGTTCTCCTGCCCATCGAAGGCGGAGAGCCGTAATCCTTTCAGTCCCACCTCCCGTGGGTACCAGCCCCCCTGATCGCTAAGGGCCTGGATCCACGGGCCTTTGTCCTCACGGGCCGCTGGCATATCGCCTGCTAGCGGATAGGACGTCCATAGAGTTGTACCTATGGCCTCTGTGTTTCCGTGGTGACGAACGGAAGGTACTTCCGGGCTGGGCGGGAGGAGGACGGGATGGGGTTGGGCGACAAGGCGGAACGCCGGGACGTGGTGTCCTTCTATGCGCTGACCGCCTTCGCGGCGCTGCTGTACATGGTGCCGCAGGCGTGGATACCCGCGTTGGCGCCGTTGCGGCTGGCGCTGCTGACATCGGGGTTGGCGGCGGGGTTCATGGCGTTGAGGCGGGTGGGGCGCGCGGAGCCGCTCTCCTTCGATGGGATGCGCGGGGTGGCGCTGCTGTGCTTCGCGGGGCTGGCGCTGGCCTCGGTGACGTGGTCGGTGAATCCGGAGGTGAGCCGCTTCACGGCCATCGAGCTGCTGAAGCTGACGGCCATCTACCTGACGCTGGTGAACGTGGTGACCACGCCCAAGCGGCTGGCGGTGGTGTGCGGGGCGGTGGTGGTGGCCTCGATGGTGACGTCCCAGGGCGTCCTCCACACGTACTTCACCGGCACGCCCGAGACGCTGGTGGAGGGCTACCGCGCGCACTGGGTGGAGGTGTACGCGGACCCCAACCGCTCGGCGATGAACCTGGCGCTGGTGGTGCCGCTGGCGGTGGCCTTCCTGGCGCGCAAGGAGAGCGGCTGGCTGTGGCGCGGGGCGTGCGCGCTGGCCATCGCCCTGGCGGTGGTGGCCATCGTCTTCACCTACTCGCGCGGTGGCTTCATCGGCCTGTCGGTGGCCATGGCCCTGTGGGCGATGCGTGAGCAGAAGAAGCTGCGCTCGGTGCTGCTGGGCGTGGCGCTCGCGCTGGGCCTGGTGGTGTTCGCGCCCAAGAGCTACTGGGAGCGCAACCAGACGGTGGCCACCTTCCAGGAGGACGCCTCGGCCATGGGCCGCGTGTACGCGTGGCAGGTGACGTCGCGCATCAGCCTGGACAAGCCGCTGCTGGGCGTGGGCGTGGGCGCCTTCCGCTACGCCTGGCACCTGTACGCGCCTCCCCAGGCCACGCGCGCCTACGTGGCGCACAACGTCTTCCTGGACGTGATTGGAGAGCTGGGCTGGTTGGGCCTGGGGCTCTTCCTGCTGTTCGCCGGAGGCGCGACGGGAGGGGCCTTCGAGGCCTCGCGCAACTCGCGGGTGGGGTGGCTGGCCCGAGGGCTGGCGGCCTCCATGGCGGGCTATCTCATCTGTCAGTTGTTCGCCGGGTACATCCTCTCCGCGCACCTGTACGTGCTGTTCGGCCTGGCGGCCTGCGCGCAGCGCATCGCCCGGGCGGCGGAGGCGGAGGAGCCGTCGAAGGTTCCAGAGGTCAAGGGTCGGCTGGTCGCGAGCTGGGAGGGCTCCAACCATGCGGCGTGAGGAAGCACGGATGGCGGAGGAACCCCTGCGCCTGGTGCAGTTCACCAAGTCGTTCCACATCGGAGGGACGGAAGTCCAGGTGGTGGAGTTGCTGAGGGGCCTGCCGCCCAGCTACCGCGTGCAGCTGGCGGTGCTGCAGGACCAGGGGCCGTTGATGGAGTCGGTGCTGAAGCTCGGCTTCGCGCCGGAGGTGTTCCCCCTGAATGGCTCGCTGGCGCGGCCCAACTCGGCGCTGCAGGTGCTGCGGCTGGCGCGGTGGTTCCACGGCCAGCGGGTGGAGCTGGTGCACGCGCACGACTTCTACTCGACCATGCTGGTGGTGCCCGCGGCGAAGCTGGCGGGGACGAAGGTGATCGTCGGGCGGTTGGACCTGGCGCACTGGCACGGGACGGCGAGGCGGGCGCTGCTGCGCAGCCTCACGCGCATGGCGGACCACGTGGTGGGCAACGCCGAGGCCATCCGCCGCATGCTGGTGGAGGAGGAGGGGCTGCCGCCGGACCGGGTGTCCGTCATCCCCAACGGCCTGGACCTGGCGCGCTTCGATGCGCGGATGCGCGAGGGATTGAAGGCCCCGCTGCCGGACACGCGGGGCGCGCCGGCGGTGGTGCACGTGGCGAACATGAACCACCCGGTGAAGCGGCAGGAGGATCTGCTGCGGGCGCTGGCGATGGTGCGCCTCAAGGGACAGGTGTTGCACGCCTTCCTGGTGGGGGATGGCCCGCGGCGGCCGGAGCTGGAGCGGCTGGCGGGCTCGCTGGGGCTGACGGACACGGTGCACTTCCTGGGACACCGGGCGGACGTGCCGGCCATCCATGCCCGGGCGGACTTCGGGGTGCTGTGCTCCACGGCGGAGGGCATGTCCAACGCGGTGATGGAGGGCATGGCGGCGGGGCTGCCCATGGTGGTGACGCGGGTGGGCGGCAACCCGGAGCTGGTGGCGGACGGGGAGCGGGGCCTGGTGGTGCCGCCCCTGAGGCCCCAGGCCATGAGCGAGGCCTTCGGCACGCTGCTGGCGGACCGGGAGCTGGGCCGCCGCATGGGCGCCGAGGCGCGCGCCTTCGTGGAGCGCGAGCTGTCCCTGGAGCGGCTGGTGCGCCGGCACGACGTGTTATACCGGCGGGTCGCGCGGGGCGGGTGAAATCGTTTTTCCGGCGCCTCGTAGGAGAGGGGGACAACCTTCACCTACGAGGCCTCCGCCGTGAATCTCGCCCTGCTGCTGCTCCTTGCCGCCACGCCCGCCCCTCAGTCCTGGCGGTTCGAGACCGATGGCACGCCGAAGGTGAGCGTCTCCAACGTCAACGGCTCCATCCAGGTGGACGCGGTGAACGGGAAGACCGTCTCGGTCGAGGTGACGCAGAAGGGCGGTGACGCCGAGCGCGCCCAGTACCCCATCGAGGTGAAGCAGGACGGGGACGAGGTGACGGTACGGATGTGCTGCGGCTCCTGCTCGAAGAAGCTCTCCAACTGCAACAACCCGCCGGAGGCGCACTTCGTGGTGAAGGTACCGCGCGACTCCTCGCTGGAGGCGAGCTCGGTGAACGCGCCGGTGAAGGTGTCCGGCGTGACGGGCGAGCAGGAGGTGTCGGTGGTGGCCGGTGACGTGTCGGTGAAGGGCTCGCGCGGCAAGCTCGAGGTGGCCGCGGTGAGCGGCAACGTGGAGCTGGTGCCCGAGGCGCTCGGGGACACCGAGGTGAGCACCGTGTCCGGCAACGTGAAGCTGAAGCTGCCCAGGGGCGCGGGCGCCAACGTGGAGTTCTCCTCGGTGGGCGGCAGCTTCAACGGGCGCGATGTGAGCCTGGGCTCCACCCGCCAGAAGTACGGCAACGGCGAGCACGACGTGGAGGTGAGCACCGTGGGCGGAGCTCTCGACGTGCAATCCGAGCAATAGTTGTTGTAGAAATCACTTCACGCCCCGTGCGTCCACAGGGCGGTGAGAGGCGCTCGCCGGTTGCACTCCAAGGAGCCGGCGAGCGCCTTGTTTTTCGGAGGCCTTCACCGCCTCGGTGGGTGGGCTCCACCTGCTGTGACCGCGCAGCGTAGAGGGGGGAAAAAGGAGCCACTCCGGCTGGGGCTGTGCCGCCACGCCCTCCCTGCCAGCCGCCTGGACCTGGCTGGCACTGGCCTCGTTGCTCGGCGGGCGAGGGCTCAGCTCTCCCCGGAAGCCTGGTGGCCCCGCTCCTGCTCACCGCGGCCGTGCGCCCCCACGTGCCTGATTCCTCCCCGCGGGCTACAGCTCCTCAGGGGGGGTGTCACTCTGGCAATACACACCCGAAAGGACCTGGAGGGAATAGGTTTGTGAGCTGCTGGGCCCGGACAGCAGATAGAAGGTGTGGGGTCCGGGCGCGAGCGACACGCTGAGCGTGTACTTGCGGATGGCGGAGGTCGTGGGCGAGGGCGACTGCACTCCCGTGAGGTTCCCGTCAACGAGCATGGACAAGCTGGTGTAATACAGTGCGGTGGTCGAGTTCAGCTTGACGCTCACGACACTGCCTCGTTGAGAGTAGCAGTGCGACCAGCTATCGGCGATGATCAAGGGCCCCAGCAATTGCGCCGTCTCTTGCTCCGGGCCAGGGGATTTCCAGGACACCAGCAAGAACGTCGAAGCCATCAGGATGATCCGGGCGGTCACCATGTGAGTGATTCCTTTTGAGGCGGGTTCACTCACCAGCCTAGCACGATTTTCATGGAAAACGGCTTTTTGTGGGTGGTGGGTGGCAAGATGGGTGAAGTCCTACGAAATGCCCCGCCGGAGCTACCCCACGCTCGCTGAACTGCTCGCCCCGGGACGGCGCCGCGCCGAAGTAGCGGCAGGCTCGGCTCGACGTCCTGGCCCGTGCCTGGTGTGGAGGCAGGCGCCGGGTGTTGGCGTAGGTGACAGCAGCCGGCGGGGATGCTCGCTCGTCACGGGGGTGCCTACCTTGTCCTGAAGGATCATCGCTGCCTGGCTGCCAGGCAGGGGGTGAGACGTGGGCAAGTGGCTGGGGCTGGCTTTCGTGGCACTGCTGGTGCTTCTCGGGCTGGGGGCGGTGGGCTCGTACAACTCCCTGGTGCGGCTCGAGCAGGCGGTGGACGCGCAGTGGGGCCAGGTGGAGAACGTGTACCAGCGCCGGTTGGATCTGGTGCCCAACCTCGTCGCCACGGTGAAGGGCGCCGCCAGCTTCGAACAGCAGACCTTGACCCAGGTGATCGAAGCGCGGGCGAAGGCCAGCCAGGTGAGCCTCACGGCGAGCAGGGAGCTGCTCGAGGAGCCCGCGGCCTTCCAGCGGTTCCAACAGGCGCAGCAGAACCTCTCGGGCGCGCTGTCGCGGCTGCTGGTGACGGTGGAGCGCTACCCCGAGCTGCGCGCGACGGAGAACTTCCGCGAGCTGCAAGCGCAGCTGGAGGGAACGGAGAACCGCATCGCGGTGGAGCGGATGCGCTTCAACGATGCGGCGCGGGCCTTCAACACCCGGCGCAACAGCTTCCCCACGGTCCTCTTCGCCGGATTCTTCGGCCACCGGTTCGCCGAACGGCCGTACTTCCAGGCGGAGCCAGGGGCGAGCAAAGCCCCCCAGGTGCGGTTCTAGGCCGTGCACACGAAGGCGCGAGGGGCGGGGCTGGCCGCCATCCTCCTGGGCCTCGCGGCGCTCGCGGCCTCGTTCCAGCCGCCTCCGGCACCGGCACGCTGGGTCACCGACACCGTGGGCTTCCTCTCGGAGCCGACGCGGCGCGCCCTGGATGCACGGCTCGAGCGGTACGAGCGGGACACGGGCCGCCAGGTGATTGTCTGGATTGGCGAGAGCACCGGGGACGTCCCGCTCGAGGAGTGGGCCGCACGGACCTTCGAGGCGTGGGGGATTGGCGGCAAGGGGCGGGACGATGGCGCCGCGCTCTTCGTGTTCGCCAAGGATCGCCGGCTCCGGATCGAGGTGGGCTACGGCCTCGAGCCGGTGGTGCCGGATGCCATCGCCTCGCGGCTCATCCAGCAGGAGGCGACTCCCCGGCTTCGGGCGGGGGATCCGGATGGGGCGGTGAGCGCCACCGTCGGGGCCTTGCTGGGGGCGCTCGGCGGAGAGACCTCTCCCCCGCCCGCCGCGCCCCCCGTCCGCCCCTCCCTCCCCGCGCTCGGAACGGGACAGCTCATCCTGTTCGGGGTGCTGGGTCTGCTCCTGCTCGTGTTCCTCGTCACCCACCCGCGCATGGCGCTCTTCCTGCTCTTCCAGATCATGAGCAGTAGTGGCTCGGGAGGTGGACGGCGCGGCGGAGGGGGCGGCGGATTCCGCGGAGGCGGTGGGCGCTCGGGCGGCGGAGGCGCGAGTGGTTCCTGGTGAGAGGAGGCGGAGCACACATGGGGCCGATGACCCGAAGGCAGATCCTCCAGCGGATGGAGCTCCCACGGGTGGAGGAGGCGCTGCGGGCCGCCGAGCGGCGAAGCTCGGGGGAGATCCGCGTCTCGCTCGTGCCCTTCTTCTGGGGAGACGTGAGGCGCGCGGCCGAGCGCGCCTTCCACCGGCTGGGGATGACGGCCACGCGCGAGCGCAATGGGGTGCTCATCTTCGTCGTCCCGGCGCGGCGCCGGTTCGCCATCATCGGGGATGAAGGCATCCACGCCCGGGTGGGACAGGACTTCTGGGAGCACGTGTCACGACTCCTCGCCAGACACTTCCAGGCCGGAGACTTCACCACCGGGCTGGTGGAGGGCATCCGGGAGATTGGCGAGCGGCTCGCCGTGCACTTCCCGTCCGCTGGCCCCCGCGACGAGAACGAGCTGCCCGACGAGGTGGACCTGGGCCAGCCCGTGTAACGCATTCACGTTTCGCTGGCTTGCACTCACGGCAAGGACTCCCCGGGCGGCCGCTGGACGGGCGAGGTGGCGCGCGAGCCCATGGCCGAGGTGGATCGCCACGCCGGGCGGAAAATGTTGATTTCAGTGCAATCAAGGAATATAGGAGATGGCCGCGAAACACACATTCCGTGTGAAACTTGATGGGAGTCACCATGAGCATTCGTTCCAACTCGACCACCTGGGGACAGGCGCTGGCGGCGGCCGCTGCGCTGGGACTGCTGGGGCCTGCCACTGCCTCCGCGATGACGCTGCCCGGCCTCAACATGGACGGCTATTGCAAGCAGACCTACGGCTCCTCCGCGTATGCGACGCTGACGCAGAACAACGCTTTTGGTTGGACCTGCCGCCTCAACGGCTCTGACTACTCCATGAACCTCAACGCCGCGTGCCAGCAGCAGCACACGGGCGGGTACTCGGCGGACTATCTCAACTATTCCGACCCCTACTCCTGGTACTGCACGCTGCGCACGACGTACAGCAGCATGAACGGCAGCAGCCTCACCCAGTACGTGTGGAGGGGAACGAAGATCGCGCTGATGACGACGGATCGTGCCTGTTCCACGCCCTCGCTGATGAAGATCGTCGACGGGGTGGACCTCGGGTACACCTTCTACCGGAACGCCACCAACCGGGATCCCCAGACCTGGACTCCCACCGTCTACCAGGGGCGGAACGTCATGGCCGGGCTGCCCTCGGGCACCCTGAGCGCCTGCGGTACCAACTTCAGCGCCTGCGGTTATATCGGCTTCACCGGTGTCGAGTTCCGCGACACCACCTTCAACACCCTCTGCAACGCCGCCAACGGCGATCAGTACGATCAGACGCCGTACTACGAGCTGGGCCGCAACTTCTGGTTCTACGGCGACAAGCTCGAGTACAAGGGGACGGATGACACGGGCTCCATCACGACCGGGTACGCGGTGGCGATGCGCTTCCTGGCCATGGACTACGCGGGAGTGAGCGCGAAGGGGGCCCCGTTCGGCTCGACGTCCTTCTCCACCATGCGCTCGGCCATCACGGGGCTGGTGGACACCTACCGCACCAACTCGTCCCTCACCTGGAGCAACACGCTCAAGCTCGGCACGGCGCCGTCCAATTCCTATGGCCTGAAGGGCACGGACTTCTTCGCTTCCTTCGTGCTGCGCCTGCACCGCGTGCATGGCTCCAACTTCATCAACCAGCTCTGGCAGAAGGCGGCCCTCCGGGGGAACGCCGCCACCACCCAGGATGCGGTGGACAACTTCGTCATCGCCGCCAGCCAGGCCGCCAACGCCAACCTGTACAATCTCTTCAGCACCACCTGGAAGTGGCCGGTGAGCAGCACCGCGCAGAGCTACCTCCAGAGCACGCTCGGCAGCCCGGTGAGCACCACGCCGTACCTCTGACGGTTCCGGGGCTCTTCTCCTCCGCGCTCCTGGCCTCCCGAGGCCGGAGCGCGGAGTCGTTTGGGCCCGTCATCCGCATCCGCGAGGAGGAGCGGAAGCGCATCTTCGGGCGCTTCGAGCGCGCGGTGCCGGCCCGGCACTTCGGAGGCGTGGGCCTGAGGACTGTGCGTGAAGATCAGGAGCGGTATAACCGGAAAGGTGTGCTATACCGGGAATACTGGAGGAGGCGATGAACGAGATGCGAGGGCAGTCCTGGAAGAGGAAGGGGCGGCAGGCCCTGGCCGTGCTGGCACTCACCCTGGGGGCCTGCGGGCCGGCGCAGCCGCTCGATGAGGGCGAGGCGCAGTGGCCGGCGGAGGTGACGGGCCATGAGGTGACGGGCCATGAGGTGACGCCCACGGGCCCCTTCTTCAATGACGCACCGCTGGAGCCCCCCTCCCGCCCGGGTGGAGTGCGTGCGCTGGCCACCTGTGATCCCAACGCGCTCTCCCTCACGTGGCCCCTGCGCAACTCCGGCGGGACGTCCTGGGTGGTGAACAACTGGGTGGATGACAACCAGACCGCCGGCACCATCCAGGACTTCATGGGGAACACGGGCGGTCTGGCCGCCACCTACGACAACCACGGCGGCATCGACATCGACACCGCGTCCTTCGCCGAGACGGACAACGACTCGGCCCTGGTGTACTCGGCCTCCCCCGGCGTGGTGGAGAGCGTCGTGGACAGCCGGTACGACCGCAACGACGCGTGCCTCGACGGCGGCTGGAACGCCGTCACCGTGCGGCACGCCAACGGCTTCCTGCTCATGTACGGCCACATCAAGCGCGGCTCGGCGCGCGTCAAGGTGGGGGACACGGTGCAGACGGGCACCCTGCTGGCCACCGTGGCCAGCTCGGGCTGCTCGACGAACCAGCACCTGCACTTCGAGGTGCGCGACTGCAACAACCGCATCGTCGACACGATGCGCAGGACCTCCAACACCTGGGTCCAGGGCGTGCCCGATGATCCCTGGACCAACGCCCCCGCCTACTACGGGCCGCCCGGCGTGCTCGCCATCCGCCTCGCCCAGGACAGCTACCCCGACTGGTGGCGGATCAACGAGCCCCGCTACGACGTCGGCGTCTTCAAGCCCGGCAGCCCCTTCTACGTGGGCATCGGGCTGTCGGCGCTCGGCTCCAACATCAACGGCCCGGGCGTGACGGCACCGCCCCGCGGCGCCGATACGCTCAGCTTCGTCATCAAACGGCCGGATGGCACCGTCTTCGCCGGCCCGGTGACGTGGAGCCCCGGCTCCGGCAGCCGCTACAGCCACAAGTACACGTCCTGGGGGAGCTGGACGCTGCCGGACCTCCCCGGCCGCTGGCGCGTGGAGGCGAGTGTCAACGGCGTGCTGTACCGCGTGCGCTACTTCACCGTCGCCGACGCGGAGCAGCACACCTCCCGGCTGGGGGACCAGGTGCTCATCAGCCGGCTCCCCGAGGCCTCCGTCCAGAACGTCCTCGGCGAGATGTCCACGCTCGGCCGCCGGCCGGTGCGCCTGGACGCGTACGACGTCAACGGCTCCGTCTATTTCAACCTGCTCTTCAAGTCCGCGGATGGCGTGAAGTGGTCGGCGAAGACGGGCCTGGATGGCAGCCAGTACCAGAGCGAGTTCGATCTCCAGGTGGGCACCTACCAGCGCCGGCCGGTGTCGCTGGACAGCTACGTGAGCGGCGGCGTCCTGCGCTACGCCTCGCTCTTCACCGACGAGCCGGGCCCGGCCTGGTTCGCGGAGCACCAGCGGACGGACGCCCAGCAGGCGGCGACCCAGAGCGGCCTGGCCACGGGGTGGAGGCCGGTCATCGTGTCGGGCGCCACCGTGAACGGGACGCGCTACTACGCCTCGGTCTACCAGTACGAGCCGGGCGTCGCGTGGGCCGCGGACAACCACCTCACCCAGAGCGAGTACCAGACGATGTTCAATGCCCAGATGGCGCTGGGCCGCGCCCCCGTCTACCTGGACGGCTATGTCGACGGAGGCGTGGCGCGGCTGTCCGCCATCTTCGCGCCCATCCCCACCGCCCTGGTGGCCCGCCACAACCTGACGGCCCCGTGGCTGCGGCTCGACATGCGCCAGTACGACGACGACGGCTTCGCCGCCACCGTCCTCACCGGGTACTCGAACGGCGGCACCCCGACCTTCGCCGCCGTGTGGCAGCGGCCCTCCCTGTCCTTCAGCGCCTCGGGAGCCGTCCCGGACCGGATGTGCCTGTCCGTGAACGAGCCGGGCGATGCCGTGTGGAGCAACAACTACCTGTGCGGGGACAGCTCCGTGGACTACCCGCTGCGCTGGTTCACCTCCGGCGTGAGCGGCCTGGACCTCACGCAGCAGACCTGCACCCTCATCCGCGAGCCGAGCGATCCGGACGGCTGGGACAACAACTACCTGTGCCGGACGAACCGCAGCAACCTGCGGCTGAGCTGGACGAGCGTGGGCGCACCGCCCGGCAATGGTGAGCAGTGCGTGAGGTGGTACGAAGGCTCGGACGTGGCGGAGGGCTGGGACGACAACTATCTGTGCTACGGCACCGTCCCCAGCAACGACCCGTGCGCCAACGCCATCGAGCTCCCGGTGCAGCCGGGGACGCTGTCGCTGACGGGCTCCACGGAGCGCGCCTCCCAGGATGGGCTCCCCTCGTGCTCGGCCGCCAGCGACGTGTTCTACAAGTTCACCCTCACTTCCTCGAGGACGGTGACGCTCGACACCTTCGGCTCCGGCTACGACACGTACGTGGGAATCACCCAGAGCTGCGGCCAGGCGCCCCTGGCGTGCAACGATGACAGCGACGGCACGCGCCAGTCCAAGCTCACCCAGACGCTCGCGCCCGGTACCTACTACGTGACGGTGGGTGGGTACTCGACCTTCACCGGCGACTACACCCTCAACTTCACCCGTTAGTCCCACGGGAGGGCGGGCCGCCACTCGCGGGCGGTGGCCTGCCCCTCCCGGTTGGCGCCCGAGACGGCGAGGGGGGAGACGCTCAGGCCAGAGCACCTCTCCCCTGATTGAGCCGGCCTGCCGCCATCCTCTCAGGGCGTGGAGGGCTGGGGCTGAGCCGTGCCCGGGTGGTGGAACAGCTTCTTGAGGCCCTTGCCCATCCGCTTGAAGTCGATCACCGCGCCCAGGCCGAGCGTGGGGCCGCAGCCGACCGCGCACCCCACGTCCGCATCGAGCTCGAAGCGCCCGCTCTGCATGCCCGCGCCGAACTTGAACTCCGTGCCCACCCCCGTCATCACGCCCGCGCCGCCCGTCACCGTCACCGGGCCCATCGCCACCTGTCCCTGTGCCTTGGCCTCGGCCCCCGCCTTGGCCTCGTAGCCGGCCTTCACCAGGGCCGTGCCGTGCTTCGGATCGAACGCCGCCGTGCCCGTCGCCCCGGCCCAGACGCCCGCCTTGCCCTCGGCCTTGCCCGCCGCGTGGCCATGCCGGCCGAGCTGCTGGTGCAGCTCCAGCTCCGCCGCCGCTCCCGTCAGCACCTCGCCATTGGCGTGCAGCACCGCCTGCTTGTTCTTCCGGTGCAACAGGGCACCCGCCTCGGCCTCGGCCTTGGTGCCCACGGTGAGGGTGCCCTCCACACGGCCCTCGCCGAGCTTGTTCTTCCACTGCTTCTTGCCCTCCGCGGACAGCAGGTGGGCTTCCAGTTCCGCCTTGCCGTGGGCCTGGTGGTGGCCGGGCTCGCTGTGCACGTACGCCGAGGCCTCCGCCTTCCCATGCGGTCCGGCCTTCACCTCGAGCGCCGTGCCGCCGCCGAAGACCTGGGGCTTGCCGAACTCCCGCTCGAGCTTCTGCTCGAACTTCGTCGTCCCCGGGGCGCCCGTGGGCCTGGCCGGGAACGTGTAGTTGGCTCCCACGCCGCCGAAGGTCAGGTCCGTCGAGCCCAAGGACACCTTGCCTGCCTCGGAGTGCGTGAAGGCATCCAGGGGCTGCGTCAGCGTGTGGGCGGAGGGCGGCTTCGCGGGGGGGGCGGCGGGCGGCGGCGGGGGGGTGCCCTGGGCCGGCGGGGCCGGCGGAGTGCGGGAGAAGTACTGGGCGTTGGTGCGCTGCAGCGGAGGCGGGGGGGTGCCCTGGGCCGGCGGGGTCGACGGAGTGCGGGAGAAGTACTGGGCGTTGGTGCGCTGCAGTGGGGCGGACGTCTTCATGGTGGGCCTCCTGGGGTTGCCGAGGCCCTGGTGCAGTCACCGTGCCAGCCCGGGTCTGGCGCTTCTTCCCTCTGGAGGCGGCGGGCCCGTGGGCCGTCCACCGTGCTTCCAGGTGGTGACTGCTGTCTCCATGTGGTGACTGCTGTCACCAGGTTGTATTCGTTGTCACATCCATGCAGCCCCGTCCCCGGCGCGTCCGGGTCACCCTCACCAGCGACAGGAGGGCCAGCGCGAGCCCGCCGGGGGAGGTGGTCCCGTGTGCCGCGCACCCGCCCGGCCCGGCCGCCCGGCAGAGCTCGAAGCGGGCCTGGCCGAAGTCCTCCTCCTGGCACGAGAAGCCCGCGGGACACGAGGTGGCATCTTCCGGGGAGCAGTGGCGCGTGCACGTGCCTTCGGGGGCCTGCTCGCGGCGTGCGCACCAGCCCGAGGCGCACTGCGCGTCGTGCCCGCACCGGGCCCCGAGTGCCCCGGGCGAGGGCGCGGCGTGGACGCACCACCCCTGCGCCTCGCAGACCAGCCCGCCGGGGCAATCCCCGTCCGCGGCGCACCGCCGGGAGCAGAACGAGAGGGCCGGCTCATCCGGCGCCGGACGGCACGGGCCCTCGAGGCAGACGGTTCCGGGGAAGCAGCGCTCACCCGTGGTGGCGCCGTCGACTCCTCGCACGAAGGGCTCCAGGAAGTCCGGTGCGTACGCGTCGATGCGCATGAACACCGCCCAGTCGGAGCACGTCGGCTCCCCGGTGGAGGTGATGCCGACGAGCACCTCGCCTCCCTCCACGCCGCTCAGGGCCGCGCCCCCGGAGTCTCCCTGACACACCTGGGCCGGGGCCGGCTCCGTCCGGAAGCGGGTGTCGCCGGCGTGGACGACGCGCGCGCTCCCCTCGCGCCGCAGGGGGTCTCCCTCTCCGAAGTGGGTATGGCCATAGCCGACGACGGTGACGCTTGCCCCCTGCTCGCCAGCTCCGGGCGGCAATGGCCCCAGCGGTACGGGCCGCGCGGTGGCCACCGGCTGGCCGAGCAGCAGCACCGCTACGTCATTCTGGCTCGTGAGTGGATTCCACGCGGGGTGGGCCACCTGCTCGATGGCCACCAGGTATTCCCTCCAGTCCGAGGGATCGGGCCCCACGATGACGTGCAACGGCTCGTTGCGCAGACAGTGCGCGGCGGTCACCACGACCCGGGGGGCGATGAGTGTCCCGCTGCAGGTGACCCCGGCGTGGGGACTGAGGAGCGCGACGATGGCGTCGCGCCGGGTGTCGAGCGTTCCGTTCCGGATGAGGGCCCGGCGCTCGGGCGAGGCCTCCGCGGGGAGCCACCCCAGCAGCAGGATGCCAAGGAGGACTCGTGCCAGGGTGCGCATCATGCTCCTTGCTCGGCACCGGGGATGGCCGGGCCATCCGCTCACTCAGAAGCCGAAGCCCGCGTCCCAGCCCGTACCCGTGCCCGCGTCCCAGTCGGTGCTCGCGTCCCAGTCGGTGCTCGTGCCCGCGTCCCAGTCCGTGCCCGTGCCCGCGTCCCAGTCGGTGCCCGCGTCCCAGTCCGTGCTCGCGTCCCAGTCCGTGCTCGCGTCCCAGTCCGTGCTCGCGTCCCAGTCCGTGCTCGCGTCCCAGTCCGTGCCCGCGTCCCAGTCCGTGCTCGCGTCCCAGTCGGTGCCCGTGCCCGCGTCCCCGTCGGTGCCCGTGCCCGCGTCCCCGTCGGTGCCCGCGTCAGAGCACGAGCCGCAGAGGCAGCCGCAACCCGCATCCGTGTCTGTCCCCGCGTCGGTGCCCGCATCCGTCCTCATGATGTTGGGGCAATCGAAGATGCCGTCATAGGTCTGGGGGCCGGTGTCGCCACTCACATGCTCGAGGTTCTGCTCCACCTCGACGCCCCAGTGTGAGTCGGCGAGCTCATGCGCGGTGTACGTCACCGCGCCGCCAATGATCAGCCGGATGATCCACACCGCCCACCCGGCGTTGAGCCTGGAGCTGTACTTGTACTCGAGCAGTCCTTTCATCACGGCCCCGATGTGCAGGCCACGGGGCTGGCCATCGGCGTCCTTGGTGCCGTCGTACCTGACGTCCGCTCCGATGTTCGCGTGGAAGTACCAGTTCTCGTGCGGCCACTGGAAGTCGCAGTAGAGCGGGTTCGCGCCGGTCGAGCACGTCCCCTCGCCGTTCAGGTCCGGGCACTGGACGCCCTTCCAGCTCGATTTCCCCGAGGCCGAGTGCTGGGTCCGGACGCACTTCTCGGTCGTGGCGTCCACGTTCGCCCAGCCGCAGGCCATGCTGGCGTTGATCTCCAGCGTGTAGTCGACCTTGATGCTGTGGTCGTCCGTCACCGAGTAGCAGTTGTAGATGACCTGTCCCGTGATGGGCGGGATGTTGATCGCCGGGGCCACGCACTGGTTGGCCGCGTCGAGGGCGGAGAGGCTCATGCCCTCGATGTGTTTGTCGATGGAGATGGAGGCGGGCGACAGCTCCGCACGCACGCCGTCCAGTCCGAGCACGGCGTCATGCACCAGCCACTGCTCCTGATTCGCGTAACGGTAGAGGACCGCCTGGTAGTCCACCGCCTTGCCCTCGAGCGTCGCCTTGACGTGGACGACCGCGGCGAGCGGGCGCTTCTCGGGGGCCATCGCGGCGAGCTTGTCCACGGGCGGAGGCCAGTCGGGGCGCTCGGGCTCCCAGTCCATGACCTTCTGGCCCTCCCTCTCCACCAGCTTGCCAGGAATGGGGCGGAAGCGCAGCGCCCGGGCCAGCTCGTCCTCGCCGAGCCGGCGCAAATCCAGCAGCCCGGTCTCCGGCGTCACCTCGTGGATCTCCACCCGCTCGTGCTGCTCGTCGAAGTCGCGGTACGTGGCCCGGAGGGCCGACATCCAGTCTCCGGGCTCGAGCGGGGCCTCGGGCCCTCCACATGACACCGTGAGCAGCAGGGCCGCCCAGCTCAGCTTCTTCATCATCCTCGTCATGCGGGCCACCCCTTCTCGTGAAGCTGCCTTCAGGCCTGTACGCCCACCCAACGACACGGGGCGACTGTTCCATATTGGACGGATTATTATGCAATGTCAAGTTTTAGAGGTAATGCGTGCTTTTCGTGGAAACCTGTTTCATGCACAGGGCGCCTTCACGGCCACTCACTTCCGTCCGCCGTGTCTTCTTCTCCTTGCTGTTCTCCGCGGCTCCTGGGCTCGGTCCCGGGACCCGGGTCTGGCGCTTCTTCCCTCTGGAGGCGGCGGGCCCGTGGGCCGTCCACCGTGCTTCCAGGTGGTGACTGCTGTCTCCATGGGGTGACTGCTGTCACCAGGTTGTATTCGTTGACACATCCGCGAGCTCGCCCTGGCCGAGCGGCGCGCCTGGCCAAAAAAGAAGCGACGCCGGGTGAAGTCAGGGGAGACTGCCGCGGAATGATCGACTACGACCCGCTCTCAGCCCAGCAGCTCGAGAATCCCTACGCTGTCTACGCCGCCGCCCGCGCCCATCAGCCGGTGTTCTTCAGCGCGCGCACAGGCATGTGGATCGTCACCCGCTACGAGGACATCAGCACCGTGCTCAAGGATCCGGTGCGTTTCTCCTCCGTCAGCTCCATCCAGGTGGCCAAGGAGTTCGCTCCCGAGGTGCTGGCGGTCCTCGCGGAGGGGGTGCCCCCCGCGGCCGGTCTGGTGGATAGCGATCCGCCCGCGCACACCCGGCTGCGCGGCCTTGTCAGCCGAGCCTTCACTCCGCGCCGCATGGCCAGCATGGAGCCGCGCATCCGCCAGATTGCCCATGAGCTCGTCGACGCCTTCATCCAGCAGGGCCAGGCGGACCTGGTCTGGCGGTTGGCCTACCCACTGCCCGCATGGGTGATCGCGGACATCCTGGGCCTGCCGCGTCAGGACATGGAGGATTGCAAGCGCTGGGGCGACGAGATGATGGCGCTGTTCGGAGGCGCCCACCTGCCAGTGGAGCAGCAGGCGGCCCTCGCCCGCGGCCAGGTGCGGCTGACGCGCTACCTGCTGGCGCACGTGGAGGAACGCCAGGCGCAGCCTCGGGAAGACCTGCTGTCGGCGCTCGTCCACGCCCGGCTCGAGGACGGTTCGGCACTCAGCCCCTCGGAGCTGGTCAGCGTGATCATCCAGCTGCTCAACGCCGGCCACGAGACGACCACCAACCTCATCACCGCCGCGCTCGTGCTGTTGCTCGAGCACCCGGAGCAGCTGCGTGCCGTACGTGAGGACGGGAGCCTGCTGCAGCCCTTCGTGGAGGAGACACTGCGGCTGGAGTCCCCCGTGCAGGGCCTCTTCCGTATCACCACCGAGCAGGTGGAACTGGGCGGGGTAACGCTGCCGCGGGGGGCACGGCTGCAGGTGCTCTACGCCTCGGGCAGCCGGGACGAGGCCGTCTTCCCCCGGCCCGAACGCCTCGAGCTGAACCGCCCCAACGCCGAGTCGCACCTGGCCTTTGGCCGGGGCATCCACTTCTGCCTGGGGGCGGCGCTGGCCCGCCTTACTACAGTTGGACTTCCAAAACAGATTGAGAACCGTCGCGCTGGCCGGGGGCAATAGAGGAACCGCACCTTGAGGCAGGCAGACCTCGTCATTCATAGGAGTAACGGCGTCGCCCCTGGCTCGCAACTTCTCAGGTCAA
>NZ_DASUNC010000153.1:0-19150 GCF_036277355.1 Archangium sp. | reverse complement strand
GACGAGCTGCCCCGCAGCCGCGCCCTGCACCCGCTGGAGTGGGTCCGGGTGGAAGTCCATGGGCCGCGGCCTCGCACGCACCTGATGACGGCCATGGAGCTGGCCCTGCTCGCCTCCACGCCGGACACCTCGCTCATCTGGTCGGCGGTGAGCCGCGTCAGCGAGTTGCACTTGGTGTACGGCGCCGTGTCCGCCCTGACGACGGCGCCGCTGTCGCCAGGCCTGCCAGCCTCCGCCGCGCAGGGCGGCACGCTGGCGGGGGCGCGCACGGCGGCGGTGCGCCTGTTCGTGGGCCGCATCTCGCTGGTGGCGGTACTGGCTGGAGTGGACACGTACCGGGACGAGCTGTCACGGACGCCCGAGGGACGGGCCTTCCTCGCGGTGCATGACCTGGCCCTGGTGGCGCTGGCCGGCCGGGACATCCACACGCTGGCCACCTCGGGCATCGGACGCGAGCTGGTACACCGGGGCAGGCTGGCGTTGAGCGCGGCGGGGGCCCGGGCCTCGTCCGGACTGCGTGAGTCGATGGAGTCCGTCCAGGCCCTGGTGAAGACGCTGGAGCGGATGCTCGCCGAGGGCAAGGCCGTTGCGACACCGGACGGACTGCGGCTTTCTCTTCCTGGCGGCGCCGAGGCCTTCAAGCAGGCCTTCTTCGCCATCCGCGGAGAGATGGCCGCCGCACGGGCCCTGGGCGGCATTCGCGGCGCGGGGCTCGCGGCCGAGGAGGCCGAGAAGACACTGGAAGCGTTGAAGCGGCTGGCGGCGGAGAGCCGGGAGATGGCGCTCGCCTACGGTGCGGTGGCGCGGCGCGCGGCGGCTCTGCCTGCCGACAAGGCCCAGGCCTACCTCGCCGCCGTGGAATCGCTGCGCGCCTCTGCCCGTGGTGCGGCGAAAACGACATTACCTGGGTTGCTGCACCGCTCTGGAGCGCCGAGCCTGAAGGATCCGCTCGCATTCATGAAGGAAGCGGAGTGGCTCGTCAGTCACCCGGAACTGGACGCCGAGGCCGTGGTCCAGTTGGCGAGAAAGACATTCAGGGGCCGTGTGGACCTGGGCTGGCTACGCTCCACAGGGCTGACGATGGAGGATCTCAACGCCATGGCCCGGAACGAGAAGACAGCTTGGAGGCTGTTCCAGCAGGCGACAGCGGAACCGAGTAATCTCACGGTGCAACTTCGGGCGCGCGAGCAACTCCGTGGTATCGCGGTGGAAATGCTGACAGAGCGCAATGCGCAGAGGCTCTTCCCTGGCTTTCGGCTGACGGGGCGGCAGGTAAGAATGGCAGGGGGCCACGTCATTGACGACGTCGTTACGGCGATGACAGGGTCGAAGCTTCAACATGGGGTGGAAGTTAAAGGTTGGAACGACAGCCGGTGGCGCCAGGCGCTCGACGCTTGGCAGGCCAGACAGGGCGGCGCCAGGCTCAACGAAAACCAAGCGGTGCTCGCAAAGCAACTCGAACGCCTACTCGACCAACTCACCGATGCGGCAACGGCTCCTAGAGGGCCACCGTTCCTCGTCGTTACCGATAAACTAAGCAGGCCAACCAGGAACAAGCTAACCACCTTCCTGGATGAGAACTCGCCAAACGTGCTGCTCATCCACATAGAGGAAGCGAAGATCTTGGAGCTGACAAAGCATTTGCGTGCGGCGCTCAAACTACCAGAAGACTTGTCTGGAGGTACGCCATGAGTGGATGGCCTGTTTGGGGAGTCCTGACTCCGGGCGAGCCGACCCAACTGGAGAGCCGTGCCCGCTCCATCGTAATGACGGAAATGGATCAAGCGCTTGGGAAAGAGCAGCCCTTCGAGGTCATCACGGGAAGACGCCGTTACCATGCCATCGTGGGGACGGACCCCAGCGACATGGGCGCCGAGATGCAACTCGCCGAGGAACTTTCGCTGGGATGTGATGAACCCGTGTACTCGATTGATCGCGCCAACGATCCGTGGACCGTCATCTCGTGGCGAAACGGTGCGCTTGAGGTCCTGGAGATCGACCCAGAGGCTCTGGCCGCGTCTCTCGGCTGTCCGCTGCCAGGCAGTGAGAGAACATCAGATCGAACCACGAGGACGCCACTGCGGACGGTCGCATTACTCGAAGGAGTCAAAGCAGAGGAGGCACGTCACGCGCTAGAAGAAGACCATGGCGAACCATTCCCCCTGGGGCGCTACCATTTCAAGGACACGCCGCAAGGGCTTCTCCTCGCTGGCGGCAAAGGGGGCATGAATTTCGCACACATCACCCTGTCAGAACAATTTCCCCAGGCGACTGTGTATGGTGTAACTGCATCGCCGAGCCTGGACACATTCTCGGTCACGGTAATGCAAGCAGGAGAGGGCCTTGAGCGGTTCACGCGACCGCTCCGTCCGGATCCGTTCGTGCCGGAGGTCAGCAAAATCAAGGGAGAGAACTCTCCCGCGCGGATAGTGGCGGCGCTAGGCATCCCAGCCGAGTGGTTCCGGAATGAATGACGGGTGCCGCCCAGCCTCCCGACACCCGGCCGGGCTGAGTGGCCTCGCCCAGTTTCACGGGCCCGATGAGTCCGCGTCGTCCAGGACGGTGTACGGGGCAGCAGTTCCTTCCCGTAGACGAGCCAACATACTGAAGGAAGCGAAGGAATTGCGCGCAGCGCTGAATCTGCCCGAGGACTTGTCCGGAGGTGCACCATGAACCGGTGCGTACGTTGCTCGGATGCGTATTCCGGCGATGTGGAACACTCGTTCCGGACGAAGTGGAACGCCTGTTCCGGAGCAAGCCGAACACCGATTCCGGAGCAAGCCGATCACTGATTCCGGGCCAAGCCGATCATCGACGTAGGGATGACGGATGCAGTCCAAGGGGTCATCCCCGGAGTCATACGAGCGGAGACGACGCTGGACGTCACATGGAAGCAGGCTACCTCCCCCGCCAGCCGTCCACCTCAGGTGGGGTGCACGGTTGGAAGCAGGGGAGGAGTCTACCGGTGTGTCCGAGCCGCCCACGTGCCGCCAGCAGTCATGTTACGGTGGTCTACCCCGGAGGTGAAGCGCATGGAGGAAGTCCCGGGTGCACAGCGGGCGGGCGGGGCACAGGCCCGGCGCTGGTGGCTGAGCAAGCGGCTGTGGAAGCCGCAGATGCAGGAGGCCCTGTTGCCCCCGGTGGGCAGCACGGTGGGCTTGACTGGTAGACGCCTACCAACAATGTGCTCTTTTGTGCGTTGGTGTGTGTTTGAGTGTGTCTGAAGTGGTAGACGTCTACCAGTGCCCTGGTGGTAGACGTCTACCAGTACCGAGCAACGTGCCCGTCTCCTCGCGTCAAGACCGCGGATGCGCACGCAGCTGACTGTCGCGGGCAGGGGCTCCGCCGGGAAGGTCAGCCTGGGCGCGTACACCTGGGGAGAGTTTCTTGCCGGGAGTCCTTGCATGCACCCGCCTTCACCCCCCTCGTTCCCTGCCGGGCGGAGGCCCGCCCCCTGTGGGGTGCTGACACTGGCGCTGCTGGTGCTGGGCGGGTGCGCCACGCACGCGCCCCTGCCCGGACTGCTCCTCGGCCCTCGCGCTCACCGCCTGACGTCGGCCTTCTCCACCCGGGCGCGTCCGCCCGGGCCCGCGGACTCCGTGGGGACGGCCGTGCCGTCCGGGGACGCCCCTGCGCTCGACGAGGACGACGACCCGGAGGACGACGTCGAGGAGGGGCCGGGAGCCCCGGCCATGACGGCGGACATACCCGGGGACGAGTCCGGCTCGCGGGGGCGCCACCGGGCGCAGGAGGAGGGCGAGCCGCTGGAGGACGGAGGCGAGGGCCTCGTGGGATGGAGGGATGGCGTGGGGGAAGGACGCCCCTGGCCGGTGCCCTTCAGCGTGGACCATTTCCAGGGCCTGCTGGTGCAGGTGGGCGTGTCCCCCGAGGTATTGCCGGAAGACGGCAGCACCCTGTCGCCCCAGCGGGCGGTGCAACTGTTGGCGCACCTGCTGGAGGCGGAGGCGAAGCTTTGGGAATTCCCCCGCCAGCGCATGGCGGCGCACCTGCTGCTGGAGGTGGCCACGGGACAGGGGCCGGTGACGCGCGAGGAGTTGCACGCGCGCATGGACCGCTTCCACCGGCTGCGGGTGGTGAGGCCGGACGGCTACCTGGTGCGGGCGGTGACGGGCGAGGCGGTGCAGCGGGCCGGCGAGGTGCGGCTGGCCGAGGACGGCACGCTGCGCGCGGGCCACTACGAGGTGGGCCCCTTCTACGCGGTGGAAGACGGGCAGTTGTGGCCGGTGGACACGGGGCTGGAGGTGCCCCGGGGCGCCAGGCCCCTGGGCCCCTACGTGCCGGATGACGGCGTAGTGCTGCCGGCGCTGGAGGGAGCGGGGCTGGCGTTGGGGGACACGCTGGAGGGCGTGAGCCGGCTCGTCTTCCACCCCGGTGCGAGCCTGGAGGGGCTGACGCAGCTACCCGGAGCGGTGCGCGTGCTCTTCCAGAATGCCCCCGAGTACTGGGAAGCCTTCCGCCAGAGGCCACGGGGCGAGCAGGTGCGAGAGGTGTCGCGGCTGCTGGCGAACGCGCTGCTGACGGTGGGTACCTCGGGAGCGGGTGCGGTGAAGGCGGTGACGTGGGGCGAGAAGCTCGGCCGGCTGCCGGTGCCCCTGCTGACGCTGACGAAGCGGGGCGAGTTGGTGCTGCGGCTGGTGGCGGTGCCCGGGCGGGCCGTAGCGGTGGCGGGTCAGGGACTGAGCGTCGCCTGGGGCCTGCACCTGGCCAAGGTGGGCTCGGGCGGAGGTGGAGGCTGGGTGCCGCCGGTAGGCGGGCCGGGGCAGTGGGTGCCCAAGAATGAGCGGATGTCGCCGCGCTCACGCGCCTTCCAGCACAAGGTGACGAGGGCGCCCGCGGGCTGGGTGTACCGCGTGTGGCGCAACGGCGAGAAGGCCGACTTCGATGGCTTCGACCTGAACCAGCGCGTCCTGAAGGAGACCAAGGGCCTGGGCTACGACAAGCACTTCGATGCCGACCTCGAACCCAAGAAGTATTTTCAGGGAGCGAGGCGGCTCGTCAGACAAGCCAGGCGGCAAGAGCAGGTGGCCAACGGAATCCCCATTCGCTGGCACGTAGCGGAGCCGCGGATGGCCGGCATTCTCAAGAAGCTGTTCGAGGCGAACAACATCAAGGGGATTGACGTGGTCTACACTGCTCCGTAATCGCTCGGGAATCATGTCACGCACCACAGACAAATACTACGCCGCCGTCTATTGGGTACGTCGCAAGGAGCCCATCGAAGCTTGTGCCCGACGCACCGAAGCCTTTTTCAATCTTCTGTCGCAATGCGATCCCATCTATGCACGCTGGTTCGAGCAGGCGGACTCACGCAAGAAGGCACTGCAACTTCAATTCGAACCTACCTACGAGACCTTCCTGCGATTCTTCAGGCGCAGGAAGTACAATGAGGGGGCATTTGGGTTCAGCTTCAGTGCATGGACGGGGCACGAGGAGCAGGCGCTTGGCGGGATGGCCATGCTCGGTTGTGGCTCGGACGCCGCGACTCCACCGAACAATTGCCTTCTTTACCTGCCCAAAGAGGAACTGGGATTGGAGCGCGTTCTCACCGCACGTGTCCTGGGCCAGGTGATGCGCGCGATGGCGCTGGCGTGGGAGCCGGATTGGGGTGGAGTCTTTTCAGATGCCTATCAGTCCTTGCGTAACGAGCCCGTGGGGCCACCCCGCACGGGATGGCTGATGTACTTCTCGCGTCACTGGGGCCAGGTGCCGCCGCTGCCGGAGCCGGTGCATACCGAGTCCGTGGAGGACAAGGGCACGCTCGTCATCCTCACCCCGGAGCGCTTCGACGGACACGACCCGGCGCATGTGGCTCTGGCCGACCAGGTGCGTACGTTGCTCGATGAGGCGGGATTGGTGAAGGAGTTCAACGCGCCGGAGGGATGAGGGCGGTCCAAACACCGCCCCAGTCCCCGTCAGGACTCCGGCACGGGGGTGGCGCGGCCGAAGTCCCGGAGGATCTCCCCCGCGCCGCGCGAGAGCAACTCCTCGGCGAGCGCCTCGCCCACCGCGAGCGCCGTCTCCACCGGACCGCTGCGCTCGCTCTCCACCACCTTCGTGCCGTCCGGCCGTCCCACCAGCCCTCGCAGGTGGACGGTGCCGCCCTCCACGGTGGCGTGTCCGGCCAGTGGCACGGTGCACCCGCCCTCCAACCGGGCCATGAAGGCGCGCTCGGCCGTCACCGCGATGCGCGTGGTGTCGTCCTCCAGCGCCGCGAGCAGGCCGCGCACTCCGGCGTCCTCGGTCCGGCACTGGATGGCGAGCACCCCCTGCCCCACCGCCGGCAGGCTCACGCTGGTGGGCAGCACCTCGGTGATCTCCGTCTCCAGCCCCAGGCGCTTGAGGCCCGCGAAGGCGAGCACCGCGCCGTGCAGCCCCAGCTCGCGCGTGCGCGCCAGCCGCGTCTGCACGTTGCCGCGCAGGCTGATGATCTCCAGGTCCGGCCGCCGGGCGCGCAGGATGCAGCTGCGCCGCAGCGAGGACGTGCCCACGCGCGCGCCCTTGGGCAGCATCTCCAGCGACAGGCCCGCCGGGCTGCAGAACGCGTCGCGCGGATCCTCCCGCTTGGGCACGGCCGCCAGCAGCAGGCCCGCGGGCAGCACGGACGTCATGTCCTTGAGGCTGTGCACGGCCAGGTCCGCGCGGCCATCGAGCAGCGACTGCTCTATCTCCTTCACGAACAGGCCCTTGCCGCCCACGGTGGACAGGGGCGCGGAGAGGAAGCGGTCTCCCGCGGTGGTCATCTCCACCAGGGTGCACTCCAGTCCGGGGTGCACCTGGGAGAGCAGCGAGGCCACGTGCCGGGCCTGCCAGAGGGCCAGCGGGCTCTGCCGCGTGGCGATGCGTACGGCCTTCATCCCTTGCCTCCGTTGACCACGACGTTGGGGCCGGCCGTCCCCGCGGACGGGGCCGCTTCCTCGAGCCCGAAGAGCTCGGCGGCGGCACCGGCCAGCCGGTTGCCCTCGTGCTCCGGGCCCACCGCGCGCAGCTTCGCCGTGGGCTCGTGGAGCAGCTTGTTGACGATGGCACGCGCCATCGCCTCGACACTCTTGCGCTGCTTGTCCGTGAGGCCGTCACCGATGGTGGCGAGCGTGCGCTCCACCTCGGCCCGGGCGATGGCCTCGCCGCGCTGGCGCAGCTGGGCGAGCACGGGCACGCCGTTGCGCACGGCCCGGTCGCGCACGAAGCGCGCCACCTCCTGGGCCACCAGCACACCGGCCTTCTGCGCCTCCTCGGCGCGGGCGGCGGCGTTCTCCGCCACGAACTTCTGGATGTCGTCCACGTCGTACGCGTGCACCCAGTCCAGCTCCCCCACCTCGGGGGCGATGTCGCGCGGCACGGCCAGGTCCACCATGAAGAGCGTCCGGTGCTTGCGCGCCTTGCCCACCGCGCCCACGTTCTCCTTGGTGAAGATGGGCACCGGCGACGCCGTGCTGCACACCACCACGTCCGCCGCCGTCAGCAGCGTGAACAGCTCCTCGTAGGGACGCGCGGTGGCGCCCACCTCGGCCGCGAGCGCCTCGGCGCGCGCCAGCGTCCGGTTGGCCACCAGCAGCTTCGTGGCACCCGCCTGCTTCAGGTGACGCGCGGCCAGCTCCGCCATCTCGCCCGCGCCCACCAGCAGCACCGTCTTGTCCTTCAGCCCGTCGAACACCTTGCTCGCCAGCGACACGGCAGCGCTGGCCATGGAGGTGGCGGCCCGGCCAATCGCCGTCTCCGTGCGCACCCGCTTGGCGCAGCCGAACGCCGCCGCGCACACGCGCGTCAGCTCGCCGCGCACCGCGCCCACGCCCTGCCCCTTCTCGAAGGCCTCCTTCACCTGGCCCAGAATCTGCGCCTCGCCCAGCACCATGGAGTCCAGGCTCGCCGCCACCCGGAAGAGGTGCACCAGCGCGTCCTCGCCGCGGTGCTCGTACAGGTGCTCCAGCGCCTCCGGGCCGCCCAGCTGCGCCAGCTCCTCGCGGGCGCTCTCGCGCACCCGGTGCATGTCCGGCGCGGCCAGGTACAGCTCCACCCGGTTGCAGGTGGACACGAGGAACGCCTCGTTGGGAGACTGGGCCAGCCGCTGCAGCAATTCCACCTGCCGGGCCTCCGGAAGCGCGAGCCGCTCACGTACCCCGAGCGGTGCCGTCCGGTGCGACAGGCCGATGCACAGGAACTCCATGGCTAGCGCCACCCCCCACTCACGTGGATGAAGTCATACGACGAGAGGAAGGACACCAGCAGCAAGCCAAACCCCGTCATGGTCAACAGCGCGACACGCCGACCCCGCCACCCGCCGAAGGAGCGGGCGCCCACGAGCGCGGCGAACATGGCCCAGGCCACCAGCGTGGCGATCTGCTTGGACGTCCACGTCCAGAAGAAGCCCGGCGCGGCGCTGGAGAAGAAGGCCCCGGTGACGAGCGTCACCGACAGGGCGATGAACCCCACCACCACCAGCCGGCGGTTGAGGGTGTCGAGGAACTCCAGCGAGGGCAGGCGCGAGAAGAGCAGGCCGAAGCGCTTGCCCTTCACCTGCCGCTCCATCAGCAGGTACATGAGCGCCACGCCCGCGGCCACCGCCGAGGCCGCCACGCCCAGCAGGGCGATGGTGATGTGCACCGGCAACAGGGGCCGCTGCACCTCCGGGCTCAGCACCTGTCCCCGGTCCAACAACAGGCCCGGCAGCAGCACGGCCACCGCCAGCGGGGTGATGAAGGCGCCGATCACCGGCTTGCGGTAGCACACGTCCACCACCAGGAAGATGGCCAGCAGCAGGAAGGCGAAGGTGGAGAAGCCCTGGGCCACCCCGACCGGACGGCCTCCCTGCGCGCCGAAGAGCCCGACGAGGGCCACGCCGTGCAGGGCCAGCCCCGTGCCCACCAGCACACGGCCGCCGGTGGCGAGCGCGTCCATCTGCCGGACGAGGTAGACCAAGTAGACCAGCGCCGCGACGACATAGGCGTGGCAGGCGAGGGAGACCAGCGCGTGGTTCATGGTGGTGACAACCTGATGGACCGAGTACGTCAGCCCATTTTGTTCAGAAGGAAGGCGGCGAGAAGATCCGTCTCGGAGCCTGGCTTGCCGTCCGCCGAGCCAGCATCCGAGGGAGAAGGGACCTCGGCCACATAACCGGGGACGACCTCGTATGCCGTATCTCCGAGCAGCACGGAGTCGGCCATCTGCTCGGCCCCCAGGGCCTGGAGCTGGGCCTCGGTCTTCACCCGGGCCACCAGGTCGTTGTCATCCTCACCGGTGACGAGCTGCACGATGTGCACCGCGGGTGTCACCGGGTACACACCTTCCTCACCGGTCACCACCAGCACCCCGTCCTTCACGTCCGCTTTGTCCTCCAGTGCCCACTCCTCGAGCTGGGTCTGGGGAAGGAAGAGCCTCATCACCACGCTAGCTTACACCTCATCGCCCCGAGCCGAAGCGTCATCTATCAAGACCCGGAACGGCTTGCGACGCTTCCGCCCCGGCCGCATCTAAGCAGGCAAAGGACCTGGTAGCGGGTTCTTGCAGGCTCACCGGGCACGTACTAGAGCACGCGCCCCTCTGCTTGGCTGCACGCCGAAGGAGACACCATGGCAGGCGCTGACGTGATGAACATCGGGGACGCGGAATTCGACAAGGAAGTGCTCAAGTCCGACCAGCCGGTGCTGGTGGATTTCTGGGCCACGTGGTGCGCCCCGTGCCGGGCCATCGCTCCCGCGATCGAGGAGCTGGCCACCCAGTACAAGGGCAAGGTGAAGGTCGCGAAGATCGACATCGACAACAACCAGCAGGTCGCCGAGCAGTACGGCATCCGCTCCATCCCCACGCTGCTCATCTTCAAGAACGGCGCGGTGGCGGGGACGATCGTCGGCGCCCTGCCCAAGGCGAAGATCGAGGCGGCGATCCAGAAGGTGATGTAGGCCCCGCCCCGGCCCGCGCGGAGTGCCCCCCGCGGAGTTTCCAACGGGGGTCTCCGCGTGGGCGGCTCACTCGCCGCGCCAGGTGTCCGTGGGGTTGTTGGCCTTGAGGAGCTCCCACGCGGCCAGCGCGTCCACCACCCGCTCCAGCTCGTTGGGCAGGCCGCGGGCGCGGTTGGAGCGCAGGTACTCCTCGGCGAAGGTGCGCAGCCGCATGTCCAGGAAGAGGCGTGCCAGCGACACCTCCGTCTGTCCGTAGAACTCCTCGAAGCGGATGCCGAAGCCGGTGGGGTCGTCCTCGCGGCGCGGACGCTGCTCGCGCACGATGCGAGCCCGCGCCTCCACCGGCGCCGCCCCCGCCTCCAGCGAGAAGCGCACCCGCAGCTCGGTGTCCATGGGCAGGAAGAAGGAGCTCTCCAGGAAGGCCCCGCCCACGCTCACGTTGGCCGAGCGCAGGGTGGCGGTGAAGCGCCGATCTCCCTCTTCATCGATCCACAGCTCGAAGTTCGTGGCGAGCCGGGCGCGCGGGAAGTGCCGGTGCTCCACCTCCTCGTCCGCCCCCACCTCGATGATGGGGGAGAAGAAGCTCCGGGGAGCGCCCGGGCTCGGGGCCGCCGGAGCGCGGCCGGGCAACGGGGCGGGCCGCGAGGGCGTCACCGTGGGGATGGGCCGGCGGGACGGTTCCACGCGCGGTGCGGGCGCGGCGGGTGGCGCCGCCCGGGCCGGCTCGGGACGCGGGGCCTCTTGGACCTCCGTGCGCTCGGTGTCTTCTGCCTGGCCGGGAGCCTTCTTCCGGGAGCCCTTCCTGTCCATCTTCTCCTCCGGGGGAACGGACTCAGATTTCCATACCCCAACCGGTGGGTTTCATACACCATGCGCCGCCTCGTCCGCGCGCGGAGATTGTGATGCTGGGAAACCTCCTGAAGCCCGAGTTCGACGCGCTCATCGCCGCCAAGGACTGGAATGCCCTGCGGGATGCGTTCTCGGACATGGATCCAGCCGACGTGGCCGAGGTGCTCGAGGACCTGCCCGCCGACGAGAGCGGCATCATCTTCCGGCTGCTGCCGCGCGACATGGCGGCGCTCGTCTTCGAGTACCTGCCCCCGCACCAGCAGTCGGAGATCGTCGTCACGCTGGGCCGCGAGCAGCTGAAGAACCTGCTGGACGAGATGGCGCCGGACGACCGGACCCGCCTGCTGGAGGAGCTGCCGGCCGAGGTGACGAAGCGGCTGCTCACCTCGCTGTCGCCGGACGAGCTGAAGGTGGCCCGCAACCTGCTGGGCTACCCGGAGAAGAGCGCCGGCCGGTACATGACGCCGGAGTACCTCACCATCCCGGGCAACCTGACGGCGGGTGAGGCGCTGGCGTACGTGCGCTCGCACGGGCAGGGCCGCGAGACGCTGCACGTGCTCTACATCGTGGACGAGAAGGGCCGGCTGTTGGACGACGTGCGGCTGGCGTCGCTGGTGCTGGCGGGTCCGGACACGAAGGTGACGGACATCCACGACAGGCAGCTGGTGAGCATCCCGGCCACGGCGGACCGCGAGGAGTTCATCAGCATGTTCGAGAAGTACGACCGGGTGGCGCTGCCGGTGACGGACTCGCAGGGTGTGCTGGTGGGCATCATCACCGTGGATGACGTGCTCGACGCGGCCGAGGAGGAGGCCACCGAGGACATCCAGCGCATCGGCGGTATGGAGGCCCTCGAGGCGCCCTACCTGGACATCGGCATCACCGGCATGCTGCGCAAGCGCGTGGGCTGGCTGACGGTGCTCTTCGTGGGGCAGATGTTCACCGCCACGGCCATGGCCCACTACCAGGACGCCATCGCCCAGGCGGTGTTCCTCAGCGCCTTCGTGCCGCTCATCATCTCCTCGGGAGGCAACTCGGGCTCCCAGGCCACCTCGCTCATCATCCGCGCGCTGGCGGTGCGCGACGTGGAGCTCAAGGACTGGTGGAAGGTGGCCATGCGGGAGGCCGCCAGTGGCGTCGCGCTGGGTGTCTTCCTGGGGCTACTGGGACTGTTGCGCATCCTCATGTGGCCGCAGCACGAGGTGGTCTACGGCCCCCACTACGCGTGGGTGGGAGTGGCCGTGGGCCTGAGCGTGGTGGGCGTGGTGATGTTCGGCACGCTGTGCGGCTCGATGCTGCCCTTCCTGCTGCGCCGGTGCGGGTTGGATCCCGCCACCGCCTCGGCGCCCTTCGTGGCCACGCTGGTGGACGTCACCGGCGTGGTCATCTACTTCACCGTCGTCACCACCATCCTCACCGGCCGCGCGCTGTAGGCCACGGCCGGGGGGCTCGGAGGACAGCGGGCTCAGAACATGTGGCGGCGCATGCTGATGTTCACCAGCAGCCCGATGCTGAGCATCACGCTCACCAGCGAGGAGCCGCCGTAGCTGAGCAGCGGCAGGGTGATGCCCGTCACCGGCAGCAGGCCGATGACCATGCCGATGTTCTCGAACACCTGCCAGAAGAGCATGGCCACCACCCCCACCGCGGTGAAGGCGCCGAACCGGTCCCGGGCGTTGAAGCCCACCCCCAGGCCGAAGGTGAAGATCAGCCCGTAGAGCACCAGCAGGAGCACGCACAGGACGAAGCCCTGCTCCTCGGCCCACACGGAGAAGATGAAGTCCGTGTGCTGCTCGGGGAGGAAGGACAGGCCCGTCTGCGTCCCCTCCTTCCAGCCCTTGCCGGACATGCCTCCGGAGCCCACGGCGATCTTCGACTGCGCCGCGTGGTAGCCGCTGCCCCGCAGGTCCGACTCCGGATCCAACCACCCGGAGATGCGCTTGCTCTGGTGCGGCTTGAGCATGTGCCGGACGATGGTGGTGCGCGGCTCGGGCACGTCGCGCACGTAGTCGTTCCAGATGATGAAGGCCCCGGCGAGGATGCCCGCCATCATCACCGCCACCAGGTACCAGCGCACCTTGCCGAACAGGATGACCGTCAGCGAGGACAGGAAGATCATCAGCGCGGTGCCCAGGTCCGGCTGCACCAGCACCAGCACGAAGGGCACCATCACCACGGCCACCGGCTTCACCAGCCGCTTGAGGCCGTAGGAGCCGTCTCCGGGCTTGAAGTCGTCGTGGTACACCTTGGCCAGCATCAGCAGCACGCCGATCTTCATGAACTCGGCGGGCTGGACGCGGATGGGGCCCAGGACGAACCAGCTCTCGGCGCCCTTGGCCTTGTGGCCGATGAAGCGCAGCGCGATGAGCGCCAGGATGTTGGCGATGTAGATGGGCAGCGCCATCCGGTGCAGGACGCGGTAGTCCACCAGGCACACCACCATGCCGATGAGCAGGCTGACGCCCAGGTAGATGGCCTGGCTGGTCCACACCGGCGAGGCCTGCGCGCGCGAGGCCGAGGCCAGGTTGTAGATGCCCAGCCCCGACACCGCGAGCACGCTCAGCAGCAGCCCCCACGGAATGTGGGGCACCATGCGGCGCTCAATCCGCAACTGCATCATCGCCTCCAGCCACCGCGGTGCGGGTGAGCACGTCATTCACGCTCGGCGCGTCCGGCAGCGTCGAGACGTAGGGCGTGTTCTGCCGAGGAGGCGGGTTGGCCGCGTCCTGCTTCTTCAAGTCGAAGTACTTCTTCATGACCGCCATGGCGGTGGGCGCGGCGTCCGCGCCACCGTGGCCACCGTGCTCGTTGATGACGACCACGGCGAGCTCCGGATCCTCCGCGGGCGCGAACCCGGCGAACCACGCGTGGTCGCGCTGGAAGAAGTCCATCTGGTGCGTCTTGAGACGCACCGCGCCCAGCGTGGCCACCTGCGCGGTCCCCGTCTTGCCCGCCACCGAGATGCCCTGCAGCCCCGACTGCACCATCGCCCTGTAGGCCGTACCACCCGGAATCATCGCCGTGGCGAACAGCCCCTCCACCACCGCCTTGCGGTGCGCCTCCGGAATCTCGATCGTGTTCACCACCTGCGGGTTGAACTGCTGGAGGACCTCTCCATCCAGGCCCTCCACGCGCTCGACGAGCTGCGGCTTGTACAGCGTGCCTCCGTTGGCGATGGCCGCGTACACCATGGCCATCTGCAGCGGCGTCACGTTGTCATCGCCCTGGCCAATCGCGCTGTTGAGCGCCATGCCCTTGGTGTAGCCACCCGGGGACGCCTTGTTGTGGTACTCGCTGCTGGGCATGATGCCCGGCACCTCGGCGAGCACGCCGATGCCCGTGGGCGCCCCCAGGCCCAGCGCCTTGCCCATCTCGGAGATGGGGTCCAACCCGATCGTGTCCGCCACCTTGTAGAACCAGGTGTCACACGAGTACTGCAGCGCCGTCTTGCCGTTCACCGGCCCATGGCCACTGTCCTTGTGGCAGCGCCACAGACGCGCGCCCAGCCGGTAACCGCCCGGGCACGTCACCACCGTCTCCGGCCGGAAGAGGCCCGACTTGTAGGCCGCCAGCGCCGTAATCACCTTGAAGGTGGAGCCCGGGCTGAAGTGGTCCGCGGAGATGCGGTTGATCATCGGCTGGAGCGGATCCTTCGCCAGCGAGGCCATCTGCGACGGCGTGATGCGGCCGGTGAGCAGGTTGGGATCGAACCCCGGGCGCGACACCACCGCGCGGATGAGGCCCGTCTTCACGTCCACCGCCACCACCGCGCCCGCGGCACCGGGGAAGGCGCGCTCGGCCTCCTCCTGCAGACGCATGTCGATGGACAGCACCAGGTTGTTGCCCGGCCGCGAGGGCACCACCGCGTCATTGCCCAGCTTGTCGCTGAACTCCTCGAGCACCCGGCCACGCGCGTTGACGACTTCCTTGCGCACGCCGTCCGTGCCCCGCAGCGTGGACTCGAAGTAGCGCTCCAGGCCGCGCCGGCCGATGTAGTCACCCAGCGCGTAGTACGCGCCCTCGGACTTGAGCTTCTCCAGCTCCTCCGTGGTGATCTCGTTCATGTACCCGAGCACGTGCGCGAGCACGCTCCCGGTGCGGTAGTTGCGGTGCGGCACCGGCACCACTTCCACGCCGTCCAGCATGTCGCGCCGGGCGTTGATGCGGTCGTACTCGTCCCGCGACAGATCGATTCGCACCGGCAGCGGCTGGAAGGGAGCCGTGCGGCGCGCCGCCTTGATCTGATCCTCCATCTTCTTGCGCGTGGGCTCGTCCCAGCCGAGCAGCTCGCCCAGGCGCGGCAGCACCTCGTCGGCGCAGTTGGTGCAGAAGGCCGGGGTGATGAAGGCGTCGAAGGACGGACGGCTGTCCACGAGGATGGTGCCGCGCCTGTCCTTGATGAGACCGCGGTCCGCGCGCAGGCGCACCTCCTTGACGAAGTTCGCCACGCTCTTGGCGGCGTACTCCTCGCCCTGGGTGATCTGCAGGCGGTAGAGCTGGACCGCGAGCGCCACCATGCCGGCGATCATGGCCAGACCCACCCACACGAAGCGGCGCTTGAGATCGCGCCCTGGAGTCGTCTCGGACAGCGTCGGAGGCGTCAACGCAGCAACCCCGTGGAAGAGGAACGGTCCTGCGACGCCTCGAAGCGCCGCAACAGAGGATAGAGGAACAGCGCCGCCACGCCCGTGAGCGTCACCTGCAGCGGCAGGCCCGGCAACAGCGACGAGGCCACGCCGCCTTCCTTCGTGGTCAGCCACGTGAAGAAGCTGGCGAGCAGCCCGTGGCCCACGTCCGCGCCCATGGCGAAGAGGACGAAGGCCGCGCGGCCGCGCACCTCCACCAGGCTCACCACCAGCTTGCCCACCAGGAAGGTCAGCACGGCCAGGAAGGTGAAGAGGCCCGTGGGCTGGCCGCTCATCAAGTCCAGCAGGTAGCCCACCGAGAAGGAGGAGATGGCCCCCTCCAGGGTATTGGCGCGCACGGCCAGGAAGGCCACGAGCACCACCGTCACGTCGATGCGGCTGATGGCCAGGCCGAGCTGCTGCACCACCACCGACTCCAGGGTGAGCAACAGCAACGCCAGCGCGAAGGTGACCAGGAACTTCATCTAACGCTCACCTCCGGAACCACCGGCGGGCCCCTGCACCATGGCCCCGAACGGGTTGCCCATCACCAGCACCTCCTCCAACCGCGTGGTGTCCACCGCGGGCTCCACGTCCCCGCCCAGGAACATGCCGTGCTCCGTCTTCTCCAGGCGCGTCACCTTCCCCACCACCAGCCCCGGCGGGTACACCCCGTCCGTGCCCGAGGTGATGATCTGATCACCCTCCTGGACATCCTCGGTGCGCAACATGTTCTCCAGCCGCAGCGGACCCTTGCCCGCCCCGGCCGCCGTGCCCCGCGCCCGCGAGCGCTGCACCCGCACGCCCACCCGGCTCTGCAGATCCGTCACCAGGGCCACGTCCGCCCACCCGCCCGTGGCACGCACCACCTGGCCGATGATGCCGTCCGGCGTCACCACGGACATGCCGCGGAACACGCCGTCCTTCTCGCCCCGGTTGATGCGCACCGACAGCAGCTTGGCCACCGGGTTGACGCCGATGACGCGCGCCGGAATCTCCGGCCCCGGCGCCGCCTCCGCGTAGCCGAGCAGGCCTCGCAGCCGCTCGTTCTCCGCCCGTGTCTCGCCCAGGGCCTGCACGGTGGCCCGCAACTGCAGGTTCTCCGCGCGCAACTCCTCGTTGGCCTGGCGCACCTCGCGCAGGTCGATGTAGCCGTACACCACGGCCTTGACCCCATCGATGAGGCCAATCAGTCCGCGTTGCAGGGGGGCGGAGACACCAATGACCGCCCGGTCCACGAAATTGGGGTCGCGCCCGCGCCGCCCCGTCGTCAGGAAAGCCCCGAACGGGTACAGCAGCAGCACACCCACGATGAGAAGCGTTCGGTAGCGCTTGAGAAGCGACAGCACTTCGTGAAGGTCCGTGTAGGAGAGAGGGAGCGGCAGCTACGACAGGGGGGCTCGCTAACTACTCTGAATCGCTTGCATTTTCCGGGGTGTTGCTCTAGGCAGTCAAGGTCTTCACGGAGGGTGGCGTTTCATCGTCCACCATCCGACCGGGCACCCAACACACGCGCGCCGCGAATCCTTCCACGGGGGGACCATCCGGCGCGTCTCAAGGCAAAAGGCATCATGAAGGACGCTCTCGAGCCGCGGAAGATCGCCGTCTACCTCTTCATCATCGCGATCGCGGTGGTGTTCACCCTCCAGTTCGGACCTGGCAGCTCGGGGTTCGGCCGAGCCAACCCGGCGGGCGCCCCGCCGTCGTCCGCCGCGGACGTCAACGGCAGGGAAATCTCCCTGATGGATTTCCGGCGGGAGTACGTGAACCAGCTGCAGTACCTGCGCTCGCAGGGCCAGCCGGTCTCCGAGGCGATGGCTCGCCAGTTCGGTCTCCCCCAGTCCGTGCTGGACCGGATGGTGAACACGGAGCTCCTGGCCCAGGCGGCCGAGCGCAACGGGGTGAAAGCCTCGGATGAGGAGATCCTGAAGATCCTCCAGCAGCGGCCCGACTTCCAGAAGGACGGCCAGTTCGACTACGGCACGTACCAGCAGATGCTCCGGGACTACTACCGGCAGACGCCCGCGGACTTCGAGGAGGGCCTCCGCCGGCAGCTGACGGCGCAGAAGATGATCGGCCTGGTGCAGAGCGGCGCGGTGGTGTCGGACGACGAGGTCCGGGCCCGCTTCGACAAGGAGGGCAACCAGGCGCGCATCGTGTTCGCCCGCTTCCTGCCCAGCATGTACGCCGACAAGGTGCCGGCCCCGAGCGCCGCGGACCTGGCCGCCTACAAGCAGGCCCACGAGAAGGAGATCAAGGACTACTACGAGGCCAACCGCTTCGTGTACCAGCAGCCGGAGCGCATCCGCGCGCGGCAGATCCTCGTGAAGGTGGCCCCGGACGCCACGCCGGAGGCGAAGGCCAAGGCGATGGAGCGGGCGCAGGCGCTGCTCAAGGAGATCCAGGGCGGCAAGGACTTCGCCGAGGTGGCCAAGGCCAGCAGCGAGGACACCGCCACGAAGCCGAGCGGCGGGGACCTGGGCTGGGTGGAGCGCGGCAACTGGGAGCCGGCGCTGGCCAACGCGGCCTTCGCGCTCGAGGCGGGCCAGGTGACGCAGCCGGTGGAGACGAAGTTCGGCGTGCACCTGGTGAAGGTGGAGGAGAAGAAGCCGGCGCAGGACAAGGCGCTGGAGCAGGTGCAGGACGAGATCGCCACCACGCTCTACAAGAAGGACAAGGCGAAGGAGACGGCGCGCGCCGAGGCGGAGAAGGCGCTGGCCACGGTGAAGGGCGGCAAGACGATCTCCGAGCTGTTCAAGCCGGAGAAGGAGCAGCCGGCGCTGCTGCGCTTCGAGACGGAGACGCGGCCGGAGGCGGTGCAGACGGACACGTTCAACGCGGCCAGCATCAACGTGCCGCACCTGGGCCCGGCGCCGGAAGTGCTCACGGCGGTGTTCGCCAGCAAGGGTCCGCAGGTGCTGGACCAGGTGTTCCCAGTGGGCGATGGCTTCGTCATCGCCCAGGTGACCGAGCGCCAGCTGGCGGATGACACCCACTTCGCCCAGAAGAAGGAGGATCTGCGCAAGCAGGCCGTGCAGGCCAAGCAGTACGAGGTGGCCGACTCCTTCCTCAAGTCGCTGCGCAAGAGCGGCCAGGTGACGACCAACACCGCGGCGCTCGACCAGGTCACCGGCGGGTAGGCGTCACGGGAGGCCCGGCCTCTCGGACCAGGGGGCGTCTCCCTTCGGGGGGGCGCCCCCTTTGCGTTTCCTGGCGGTGAGGCGCTTCAAGGGGGACCAGCTCTCTTCGTGCCCCAGTGGTAGACGTCTACCAGTGATGTGGGATGAGGTGCGTCTTAATTTCAGTGAGTTTGAAGTTGTATGTCAAATGCACTGGTAGACGTCTACCACTGAGCGGCGTTCCGTCTCGAAGGGCCCATCAGGAGAGGCAACGGGTCATGTTAGCCTCCGGACTTCGGAGGTAACCCCAGTGAAGAGAGCGTGGGTGTACAGACTGCCCGAGGCCGGGGAGCGGGTGGGCCAGTACCGGGTGGTGGGCCCGCTGGGCCAGGGCGGCCAGGGCCACGTGTTCCTGGCCGGGTGGGAGGGCCGCTCCTATGTCCTCAAGTTCTTCCGCTCCCTGCCGGTGAGCCACTCGGGGGAGCTGGAGCTGGATATTCTCCGCCACCTGGAGCACCCCAACGTGGTGCGGGTGCTGGGCCATGGGCGCTGGCCGTACCCGGAGGAGGGCTCCTTCTACCTCGTCATGGAGTACGTGGAGGGCAGGACGCTGTCGAGACATGCCCTGGAGCACAACCCCTCG
>NZ_DASUNC010000152.1:0-147367 GCF_036277355.1 Archangium sp. | reverse complement strand
AGGGCCAGCTCCATGGCCGTCATCAGGTGCGTGCGAGGCCGCGGCCCATGGACTTCCACCCGGACCCACTCCAGCGGGTGCAGGGCGCGGCTGCGGGGCAGCTCGTCCACGGAGGAGAAGTAGCGCGCCTGGAATTCCTGCTGCACCGGCTGGAAGTACAGGGCCATGCGTTTGGAGGGCCCCACGGCTTCTCCGGGCAGAGCGGGTTCGGCTCCCAGGCGCACGCCCTGTCGTGGCTCCCAGGCCTCCGGCGCCACCAACACCGTGGACACCCGCCCAAGGGGGACGTTGAGCAGGTGGGTCGTCTCACCCTCCCGTCCCAGGTGGAAGCCAGGCAGGGACTCGAGGACGTCCAGCGTGAGGGGAAAGGAGGCGAGCGCCTTCTGGGTGAAGGCCTGTCCCAGCAGCACCTTGGCCTCCGGTGCGTTGCCGCCGAGCAGCTTCTCCAGCGCCCCACTCGACGTGAGCTTGCGCTCCAGAGGGGGGAACTCCCCGTCCGGCGTGGACAGCAGCACCCGCGTGAGCAGGTGCACCGCGTCCTCCCTCATGTCCGAGGTGAGCGCGGGGCCCGAGAGGAGGGTGTCGAAGACGCCCAGGCGCTCGTCCGGGGTGAGCAGGGAGAGCACGTCGTGGTCGAGGGCGAGCAGCGGCTGGGGCTGTTGCGGTGTGGACGTGGCGAGGGCTGTCTGGAGAAGCTCCCGCCGCAGGGCCGCCAACCCGCCCGTACCGGCCCCCAGCCCCGGCCGCCAGTCCCCCGGGCGGATGAGGAGCGTGCCCGGGTAGTACCAGGAGGCGTAGCCCTCGGGGCTCTCGAGCGGCTGGGGAGCTCCGGGGGTGGTGTTGAATTCGGCGCTGTAGCCGCGCCAGCGCCCGTCCTTCCCGGGGAGGATGACGCGCGGGGTGCCGCGGGGAGCGTTGCGCACCCGCAGCTCCGCCCGCTCCAGCGACGTCTCCTCGGTGAGCAGCAATTGGGTGCGGACCTGGACGCTGGAGCCGTCGGACGAATAGAAGCGGCCCACCACGCTGCCCGGAGCCAGGACGGGCGAGCCATCCATGACGAGGTAGCTCGTCTGGAAGCGCGTGGAGCGCAGGGCGACGGCCTTGCGCAGGGGCTCGGCGGCTTCGCCCAGGGAGGGCCAGTCCGCGTCCCGCCAGGGGCCGAGCGCCTGGAGGTAGCGGTCGAAGTAGCTCTGCCCGGCCTCGTCCGGAATGTCCGAGCGCTGGGCCCAGCGCAGGCCGCGCTCCACCAGCGCGGCGGCCGCGGCCCTGTCCAGGGAGGCCGCCGAGAGCTGGGCACGGCTCCAGGCGGCATCCGCCTCCAACCGTGCCTCCAGGGCACCGCGCATGGCGGCGAGCAACCCTGGCACGAGCGCTGGCGGGTGGCGTACGCGCACACAGACCGGGAAGCCCTCCAGAGCGCTGGAGGGAGGCGCACGGGGCTCGAGGTCGAAAGCGCCCGCCGCCGCGGCCTCCCCGAAGAGGCGCGAGGCGATGTCCTCACGCGAGGCGTACCCGGCCACCCACAGCAATTCCGGCCATTCCGGGTCCACCTGCACGGGGAAGGAAGTCTCCTGGGCCGGGAGGAAGGTGAGCGCGCTGTCCTCCCCGTCCTCCGGCGTGTCCTCCCGCTCCCCTTCAACCCACTCGTCCTCCAGCCACTCGGGTGGAATGTCCTCCACGGGCGGGAGGCGCCAGGTGAGCTCCAGGGCGGGCGTGTCCCGATAGTCCCAGCCCCACTCATAGGTGAGGGTGAGCATGGCCCCGGCGCCCATGCCCTCCGGGACGTCTACTTCCACCTCTTCCCGGCCTGGCTCGCGGCTCACCACCCGCGGCAGCGGCGCGGGCGGGTAGCCCCTGCGTGGCTCCACTCGCAGCCGCGAGCCCTCGCCCCAGAGGAGCTCGCCCGCGGCGAGGACTTCATCACCTGCCTCCACCACGAGGAATCCCGGGTCCATCACCTGGAGGGAGAGCACGTCCCTCTTCCAATCTTCCACGCGGGGGCCAGGGGCCTTGGCTCGCGCATGCGCCTTGGCCGAGAGAGCTACCCGCTCTCGTCTCGGCTCTTCGCCGGCCGCGCTCATGCTGGCGACGAAGCAGCTTGCGAGCAAGAGGACCTGGAGTCCTCTGGCCCAATGTGGCTGGCGCCTGTTCCCTCCCTTTCCCTCCTTCTGCTTCCCCCCGCTGTGCGCCGAAACCACTGGCTCCGAGCCGGTGCTGGCCTTCCCAGGTGTCGATGCTCCGAAGCCGGGACTCGAGTCGGCCAGGGGGATGCCTGCGCGCACCGGAGGCAAAACCGCCAGTGCTGGGGGCGGCCGTGCGCACGCGGTGGATGCATCACCACGACGGGTGGACATGCTGCACCTCCTCACCTGGACGAGTCGGAAAGGGACACGGGATGCGTGAGGCACGCCGTGGCGAGGCTCTTGCCCGGGCGGAGAAGCCCCCGCCCCAGTGCGTCAGCGCCGTCAGGAATGTGCCGAGGCTGTCCCCGTCAGGGCGTTTCCGGGCGGCGAGTGCGTGGTCCTTCGCCATCCAGGGGCCCCTTGAACGACAACCGACCGGGAAGATAGTCCGAGGCACTGACTACCCGGAAGAAGGTTGGGACTGATTCGAGGCGCAGTTCCACCCTCTCAACTCCGGCTTTCAGCGGAGCTTGGGTTCGGATTCAACCTGGGCGCCCCCCTGTGGCTTCGCCCCTTTCCAGCCATGTGGAACACCGATTCCGGGCAAGTGGAACGCACCCGGCAGGGGACGAGGGGGGCAAGAAACCCTCCCCAGGTGTACGCGCCCAGGCGGGCCTTCCCGGAGGAGCCCCTGCCCGCGACAGCCAGATGCGTGCGCATGGGCGGTTTGGGCGCGGGGAGACGGGCCCGTTGCTCGACACGGGTAGACGTCTCCCACCGGGGCACTGGTAGACGTCTACCACTCAAGGCGCACATTGATATACATGTGGCTACATGACTGGTAGACGTCTACCAGTCAAGCCCACCCCCAGTGGCATTCACGGGGGCTTGGGAGGGGGTGTGTCCACCGCGTGGACGGGCGCGACAGGCTCCGGACGATTTCCATCGGGTGTCCCGCACGCCTCGAGCCGTCATGTAGGCTGGCCCACCTCGGAGGTGGTGTGCATGAGCGAGGCGAGCGCGCGCAGCGGTGAGCAGGAGCAGCAGCGGCCAGGGGTGCTGGAGTCCCAGGAGGAGGAGTCCTCTGCCTGGCGGCCCCGGCCGGGCCTGGTGGTGGCCGGCTACACGTTGGAGGCGCGCCTGGGCACCGGCGGCCAGGGCACCGTGTTCCGCGCCTCGCGCGGGGGCGTGCTGTACGCGGTGAAGTTCCTCTTCCTGCCGCGCGCGGCGCGCTGGGCCTGGCGCGAGCGCGACGTGCTGGTGAAGCTCAGCCACGCGGGCGGCCTGCCCCTGGTGCACGAGGGCGTGTGGCCCGAGCACCACCCCTTCTACTTCTTCCTCGTCATGCCCCTGGTGCGTGGGCTGCCGCTGGACGTGTGGACGCGCGTGCACAACCCCTGTGCCCTCGAGGTGGCACAACTCTTCGGCCAGGGCGCGCGCCAGCTGGCGGTGGTGCACGCGGCCGGCGTGGTGCACCGGGACGTCAAAGGCGCCAATCTGCTGGTGCATGGCGAAGGGCAGGTGGTGCTGGTGGACTACGGCGTGGCCACCTACGAGGACGCTCCCAGGCTGACGGGCGCATTTCCCCCGGGCACCTGGTCCTATCTCAGCCCCCGGGTGTGGCGCGCCTGGCGCGGCCTTGAGGACTCGCGCGCCTGTCCGGGCGACGACGTGTGGGCGCTGGGCGTGGAGCTCTACCTCACGCTCACGGGCAGGCTGCCCTTCCCGGGCCGCGAGGGCGAGCTGGTGCATGCCGTGCTGCACGAGGAGCCCCCGGTGCCGCACGTGTCCAACCCCCGGGTGCCACCGGCGTTGGGCGAGGTGTGCTGGCGCATGCTGCGCAAGGCGCCCGAGGAGCGCTACGCGGACGCGCTCGCGGTGGAGGGGGCCATTTCGCAAGCGTTGAAGGAGGCGGACGAGACGTGGCGGGAGCCGCTGTGCGAGGCCTGGGGGCCGCACCACGCCACCACCGTGCTCGAGGGCGACATGTGGCGCGGGGGAGACGTGCTGGCCCTCTATGAGCGGCGGGCCTCCTACGCCCGGGTGCCGGTGCGAGGCAAACCGCGTGCGCCCGACGAGGTGTCCACCCTGCTCGCGCATGCGCCGCCCGAGGCGCTCCCCGTGGGCACGGCGCCCGTGGAGCCGCCCGGGCCGCTGCCCGCGCAACGGGAAGCACCCGAGGTGGCGGTGCCCCAGTCGGCTTCGACGGAGGCCGTACCGCTCGCCGTGTCCGAGGAGAAGCCCGAGGTGACACCCGGAGTAGCCGTGCCCCCGGTGGCGGCGGAAGAATCCATGCCGCTCGCGGGATCCGAGGTGCCGCCAGCGGCGGACGAGGCTCCGGCGGTGCCGCCAGCGGTGGACGAGGCTCCGGTGGCCGCGCGGGCTCGGCAAGCCACGCGGCCCGCTGCACGCTCGCGCCGGGCGCTGCTGGCCGCCAGTTCGGTGCTCGTGCTGGGCCTGGGGCTGTGGCTCGCCGTGCGCCCTTCGCCCCCCGCCGCCGTGCGTACCGCGTCACCGGTGGAGACACCTCGCGCCAGCCTACCCGAGGAGTTCCTTCCTAACGCCCTGGCGGGGGAAGGCCAGGAAGTGGCGCCGCCGTGGAAGCGGCCAGAAGGTGACGGCGGCGCGACGCCCCCTGGGGCGGCAACCCCCGCGCCCGTCGCCCGTGCGACGCTGCCCCCAGAGACGCGCGTGAAGACTCCATCGAAGGAAGCCAAGACCCCCACCCTCCCGAAGCAGACGGGCTCCACGGCCACGAAGGTGGGCGCGGCCGTGCTCGGCTGCGCCCTGGCCACCGGCTGCCCCAGCCCCGCCACCACCGCCACCGTACTGCCCAAGCCCCCGCTGCCCCCTCCCGCCGAGTGCCCCCCCGGTGCGCAGCAGGCCATGAAGGAACTGGAGCTCACGGATCACTACGGCCTCGTCGAGATTCACCCGTTTCAGGGGATAACGCACACCGTGAGGCCGGGGCCGGTGACAATCCGTGTGGCGGGCCATGGCGGTTGGGGCAAGCTGCCGACAAACACCCTGTTCACCGGCCAGTTGCTCTTCGGCGAGCGGGTGCAGGCGCGCCTCTCCCAGGCGTACACCCCCGAGGGCCAGGCCTATCCGGTGTGCCTGGAGCTGAGGTCCGGGCGGTACTGGGGCTGGGAGAAGCTGGAGGGCAGTGGCCAGGACACCGCCGTCGTCCGCAGCGGCGGGTCTCTGTATCCGGTGAAACGCTTCGGCGAGGCGTCGCGGTACGAGGACCAATAGACGCCGCGTTTCGACTGACAGGAGGGGCCGACTTCCGAGGACCTGCTAGTGTGGGCCACTCTGGAGGTCACCCCCATGTCCACACTGCTCGCCGCCCCCCTGCTGCTCGCGCTCCTCGTGTCCACGCCCGCCGCGCCCCACGGGGAGGAATGGGATACGCCGGGCGCACGCCACCTGGAACTGACGGCGGAGAACGCCGACGTGCAGCACCCGGTGCGCATCCGCCCCCATGAGTCCACCACGCTGGTGTTCGACACGCCGCTGCAACCCGGTGGCGTGCGGGTGGAGGACGGGCAGGGGGTGAAGGTGGCGGTGAGCGAGGCCGAGGGCGTGGTGCTGCTGCTGCCCACGCGGGCGCCGCCGCTGGACAGGCCGCCGCGGGTGACGGTGCGCTTCGCGGACGGGCAGGTGCCCGGCGGCGTCACCTTCCGGCTGGTGGAGGACGTGCTGCGGGCCGAGCACCAGGTGCGGGTGTACCGCCAGCCCCGCTCGGGGGAGTCGTTGCAGCTGGAGTCCCGGCAACAGCGCGAGCGGGCCGAGTGGTGCGAGGCCGCGCTGGCACAGGAGCGTGCCCGTCCGCCGGGGCCGTGTTCCGGAAGTCTCCAGGGACTGCTGGAGGCCGGGCTGGTGGGGGAGGGGCTGGGCATCCTGGCGCGCGAGCTCATGAGCAGCCTCTCCTCGCGTCCCGGAGCGCCGCTCATGGTGACAGAGGCCTGGAGCTACCGCGCCGAGGCACGGCAGCAGGTGGCGGTGGAGCTGAACGTGAAGAACACGAGTGCCCTGGCCTGGACGACGGAGGGGGCGGAGCTCGTCAGCACGGAAGGCGTCCGGCTGCGGGTGACGCGGGTGTGGCAATCCGGGCCCCTGTTGCCGGAAGGGCAGGTGCGGCTCGTGGTGGAGGCGGAGGCGCCGGAGAAGAAGCAGTTACAAAGCACCTTCCTGCTGAAGCTGGGCGAGGCGGGCGGAGCGCGCACCTTCACCGTGCGCGGCGTGGCCTTCCCTTGAAATATCCTGGCAGTGGTCCCGCGACATGCCGCGACTGGATACAACCGGTGCGAGCTCGGAGCCGTCTCCGGAATGGGACGCGAAGAGGGGACTATGACACCCGCGCAAATGCCCTAGAGTGCGCCGCCGTGGAAAGGCGACTCGAAGGCATCCGTATCCTGGTGACGCGACCCCGTGAACGCTCGGAGGAGCTGTGCTTCCTCCTGGAGGACGAGGGCGCGGAAGTCCTGCATGTACCGTTGCTGGAGCTGCTGCCTCCAGAGGACCCCCGTCCGCTGATGGCGGCCGCGGAGTCCATCCAGCGCTACAAGTGGGTGGTGTTCGCGAGCCCCTCGGCGGTGGAGGCGCTCATGGAGGCGCTGCGCGAGGCGGGCACGGTGGATGTGCTGCCGCGGGTGCGCGTCGCCGTGGTGGGGCCGCGTACCGCGCGCACCGTGGAAGGCTACGGGCTGAACGTGGCCGTCGAGTCCCCCGAGGGCACGGGCGCCGCGCTCTACGAGGTGATGCGCCCGGGATTGGATCCGGAGGACGAGGTGCTGCTGCCGGCCGCGGAGGAGGGCCGCCGCGAGCTGGAGGACGCGCTGCGCGAGCACGGCGCCCGGGTGACGCGGGTGACGGCGTACCGCTCCCGGCCCGCGCCCCTGCCGCCCGAGGCCCAGGCACTGCTCGAGTCCTCGCCGCCCCACGTGGCGCTGTTCGCCTCGCCGCGCACCGCGGAGGCCTTCGTGGATGCGGTGGGGCGTGAGCGGCTCGGGGCGGCCCGGCTGGTGGCCATCGGGCCCACCACGGCGGCGGCGCTGACGCACCTGGGGCTGCCGGTGGCCTCGGTGGCCGAGCGGCCCACCCCCGAGGCGCTGGTCGAGGCCACCGTCCGGGCCATTCGCGGGTAGACTGTCGCCCTCGGGGGGGACGGCTTCCGTCCTCGACTCGCCGGAATGGCCCGGCGCCCCCCTGTTGTTCTTCGTGGCCGCAAGGAGACGACGTTGCCAGCGCCCGTGACCCCGCCTGCTGCCCCGCCGAGCCGGAGCAAGACCGACTTCTCCCTCGCCTTCGTGCTCGAGGCGCTCGTCGCGCAGCGGGTGCTCACCGCCGACCAGGCGCAGAACATCGCCACCCGCGAGGCCGCCGCCCGCGCCCGCGTCCTCAAGAACAAGAACATCGTCGGCACGGACGCCGCCCGCTACGACGTCTCCCCGGTGGAGATCGTCGCCGCCTTCCAGGTGCCCCTGGCCGATGGCCGCGGCGCGCTCGACGAGGACCGCGTCACCGAGCTCGTCGCCCGGGCCGGGGGTCTGCCCTACAAGAAGATCGATCCGCTCAAGCTGGACATGGCCCTGGCCACCCGCACCGTGTCCCGCCCCTTCGCGCACAAGCACGTGCTGCTGCCGCTGGAGAAGGCCCAGGACGGCCGGCTGGTGGTGGCCGTGGCCAACCCCTTCGACAAGGAGCTCTTCGAGAGCATCCACGTCCTCACCGGCATGCCCATCGAGCCGGTGTTCTCCTCGAAGACGGACATCCTCAAGGCCATCGCGGACGTCTACGGCTTCAAGCGCACGCTGGCCAAGGCCGCGGACGACTTCACCACCAACGCCCACAACTCGCCGCAGGTCAGCAACTTCGAGCAGCTCGTCACGCTCAGCGGCCGCCAGGAGCTGGACGCGGCGGATCAGCCCGTGGTGCAGGCCGTGGACTACATGCTGCGCTACGCCTTCGACAACCGGGCCTCGGATATCCACATCGAGCCCAAGCGCAACACCTCCCTGGTGCGCCTGCGCATCGACGGCGTGCTGCACCCCGTGTACACGCTGCCCGCCGGTGTGCATCCGCCCATCGTCTCGCGCGTGAAGACGCTCGCGCGCATCGACATCTCCGAGAAGCGCAAGCCCCAGGACGGCCGCATCAAGACCGAGCGCGATGGCCGCGAGGTGGAGCTCCGCGTCTCCACGCTCCCCACCGCCTTCGGCGAGAAGGTGGTCATCCGTGTCTTCGATCCCGAGACGCTGGTGCAGGACATCGCCCAGCTCGGCTTCGACCCGGACGAGAAGCGCGTCTTCGAGTCGTGGATCGATCAGCCCCACGGCATCATCCTCGTCACCGGCCCCACGGGCAGCGGCAAGACGACGACGCTCTACTCGGCGCTGAAGGCAGTGGCGGGCCCGGACGTGAACGTCGTCACCATCGAAGATCCCATCGAAATGGTGTGGGACGGCTTCAACCAGGTGCAGGTGCAGCCCAAGGTGGGGCTGGACTTCGCCAACGCGCTGCGCAGCATCCTGCGCCAGGATCCGGACGTCATCATGGTGGGCGAAATCCGTGACGCGGAGACGGCGGAGAACGCCGTGCAGGCCGCGCTCACGGGCCACCTGGTGCTCTCCACGCTGCACACCAACGACGCCATCGGCGCGGTGGCGCGCTTGAAGGACCTGGGCGTGCCGCCCTTCCTGCTGGCGCAGAGCCTCATCGGCATGATGGCCCAGCGTCTGTTGCGGCGCGTGTGCCCCCACTGCGCGCAGCCCACGACCCTCACGCCGGACGAGCTGACCCTGCTGGGCGCGCCGATTCCGCTGCTGCCCGGTGGGGTGAACATCGTCAAGGGCGCCGGGTGTCCGCGCTGCCGCGGCACCGGCTACTGGGGCCGCACGGGTGCCTTCGAGATTGTCAATCTGAACAACGATCTGCGCGAGCAGATCTCCCGGGGCGGTAATCATCAGCAGATGCTGGACGCGGCGCGCCGGGGCGGCACGCGCACCCTGCGCGAGGCGGCGGTGCGCAAGCTGGCCATGGGCCTCACCTCCTTCGACGAGGTGGTGCGCATGACGTCCGTGGCCTGATCGGCGGCCCTGAAGGGAGCCGGTGCAATCACCAGGCGCCCGGCCCGTTCTTTGTCGTGTAGCCCACGGACCGGGGGGCCGAGGGGTTTTCCGGAATACTGGCATGGCCGTGGGGTTACGCTCTGGATGCGCGGTGACCTTCACTCAGAGGAAGAGCCATGGCGGGAGGAAAGACCGGAATGACGCGACGTGACTTCGTCGGCTACGGCACGACGGCATTGGCGATGGCGGGAGCGGGTGAGCTGTTGTCTGGCTGTGCGACGGCACAGCGGGCGGGCGGTGGACCCGGTGGCGGCTCGGATGGGCCCTCGCAGTCCATTGGCTACTTCGCCCGCTTCGGGGTCGACGAGACCCTCATCCGCGAGACGCTGGCCGCCGCCCTGTCGCGAGGCGGCGACTACAGCGACCTCTTCTTCCAGCACCGGGTGTCCACCTCCATGGCGCTCGAGGACGGCGCGGTGAACAAGGCGTTCACCACCGTGGAGCTCGGCGTGGGCGTGCGCGTCATCAAGGGTGACCAGACGGGCTACGCGTACACCGAGGAGCTCACGCTGGACGCGATGCGCAGCGCCGCCCGCACCGCTGCGGCCATCGCCGATGGGCCCTCGCGGCCCGGCCCCCAGCGCCTCCACGTCTACAAGGACATTCCGCAGCGCTACGTGCTCAAGATGGGCTGGGACGCCGTCCGCCCCGAGCAGAAGCTGCCCATCCTCGAGGGGCTGAACGCGGCGGCCTTCAAGGCGGACAAGCGCGTCTCCAAGGTGACGCTGTCGTTCTCGGATGAGCACGGCGCGGTGCTCGTGGCCGACAGCAACGGCCGGCTCGTCGAGGACGTGCAGCCGATGACGAGCCTCTACCTGTCGTGCGTGGCCGAGCAGAACGGCAAGCGCGAGCAGAACACCTACGGTGTCGCCGGCCGCGCGGGCCTGGACTTCTACTCGCCCGAGCGGCTGGACCGCATGGTGCGCGAGGCGGTGGGCCGCACCACCATCCTCTTCGAGGCCATCCAGCCTCCCGCCGGTGAGCTGCCGGTGGTGCTCGCGGCGGGCTCGTCCGGCATCCTCCTGCACGAGGCCATCGGCCACGGCATGGAGGCGGACTTCAACCGCAAGGGCACGTCCATCTACGCGGACAAGCTCAACAAGCCCATCGCGCACCCCTTCGTGAACATCGTGGACGACGGCACCAACGAGTACGCGCGGGGCGCCATCAACGTTGACGACGAGGGCAACGAGCCCGGCAAGACGATGCTCGTGGAGAACGGCGTCCTCACCACGTACCTGCACGACTCCATTTCGGCGAAGCACTACAAGGTGAAGCCCACGGGCAACGGCCGCCGCGAGAGCTACCGCTACGCGCCGCTGCCGCGCATGCGCTCCACGTACATGCTCCCGGGCCCCCACAAGCACGATGAGATCATCGCCTCGGTGAAGAAGGGCATCTACTGCACCAACTTCACCAACGGGCAGGTGAACATCGGCGCGGGTGACTTCACCTTCTACGTGAAGAACGGCTACCTCATCGAGGATGGCAAGCTGACGCGGCCCATCAAGGACGTGAACATCATCGGCAACGGGCCGAAGGTGCTCGAGAAGGTGGACATGGTGGCCGATGACCTCGTCATCGACGAGGGGGGCTGGACGTGCGGCAAGGACGGGCAGGGGGTGCCGGTGTCGCAGGGCATTCCGACGGTCCGGGTCGCGTCGATCACCGTGGGCGGACGCAACGCTTGAGGGAGGCGGGCATGAGCACGACGAACACCACGAATCTGGCGGATGTCGCGCGGCAGGCGGTGGACCTGGCGCGTCAGAAGGGCGCTTCCGAGGCGGCGGCCACGGCCAACCGCACGCGCGATGTGGAGATGCAGTGGCGCGATGGCCGGCTGGACAAGGTCTCCGAGGCCACCACGCGAGGCCTGTCCCTGCAGCTCTACGTCGATGGGCGTTACTCCGCGGTGGCCACGAGCGATCTGCGGCCGGAGGCGCTGGAGCGCTTCATCACGGACTCCATCGCGATGACGCGCGTGCTGGCGCGTGACGAGCACCGCCGGCTGCCGGAGCCCGAGCTCTACGCGGGCCGGAGCGCGGTGGACCTGGCCATCGAGGATCCGCGCCAGACGGCGCTCACCGCGGATGAGCGTCAGCGCTTCGTCCGGGAGCTCGAGGCGGGGGCGCGCGAGGTGGACAAGAAGGGCGCCATCCTGTCCGTCACCACGGCCTTCGGGGACACGCTCCGGGAGATGTTCCGGGTGAGCTCGAACGGCTTCGAGGGCGGGCTGCGCGGGACGCAGTTCGTCGCCTCGGCGCAGGTGAGCGCGCAGGATCCGGACGGGCGCCGGCCGGAGGAGAGCGACTTCGCGGTGGCGCGCTTCTTCGAGGACCTGCCCGAGGCGGCCGCCCTGGGCCGCCGTGCCGGAGAGCGGGCCCTGGGCCGCATCGGCTCGACGAAGGGCGCGTCGGCGGTGATGACCATGGCCGTGGACAACCGGGCCGCGGGCCGGCTCGTGTCGATGCTGCTGGGGCCCATGTCGGGCGGCGCCATCCAGCAGAAGCGCTCCTTCCTGGATGGGAAGCTCGGCCAGCCGGTGGGCAGCGGGCTGCTCGTGCTCACCGACGAGCCGCACGTGAAGCGGGGCCTCGGCTCGCGCCTGTTCGACGGCGAGGGGATTACGGCCCGGCCCATGCCGCTGTTCGAGGGGGGCGTGCTCCGCACGTACTTCATCGACACCTACTACGGCCGCAAGCTCCAGGCGCGTCCGACGTCGGGCAGCGCGTCCAACCTCTCCTGGAAGCTCGGGGGCAAGGGGCGGGCGGAGATGCTCGCGGACCTGAAGGAAGGGGTGCTCGTGACGGGCTTCCTCGGAGGCAACTCCAACCCCGTCACCGGTGACTTCTCGCTCGGCGTGCAGGGCTTCCGCGTGCGCGGCGGGAAGGTGGCCGAGCCCATCGGCGAGATGAACATCTCCGGCAACCAGTTGGATTTGTGGAAGCGGCTCGTCGCGGTGGGGAACGATCCCTACGTCAACAGCGCGATGCGCACGCCCACCCTCGTCTTCGAGGGCGTGCAGTTCGCGGGCGTGTAGCCGCGGGGCTGTGAGGTGAGGGTGCCCGCTCCCCGGTGGATGGCCGGGGAGCGGCGTGTGCCCACGGCTCAAGCGGGCTCGATGAAGTTGAGCCGGTAGCCGTCGGGATCCGTGACGATGATCTCCCGGGTGAACCAAGGCTGCACGGTGGGGCCCTCGACATGAGCGCCCAGTGCGCGGGCGCGCGAGGCCACCTCCTCGAGGTCCACGGCGCCGATGCGGAAGCCCAGCAGCACGCCGAGCCCTCGCTGGCCCTCGAGCTTCACCATGGGAGGCAGGGTGACCAGGTACACCTCCGCCTGCTTCTCCCACTGCAGGTGGATGAAGGGCGGAGCGGCCTGGGTCCGTTTGAAGCCGAGCGCCTCGTAGAACTTCGCCGAGCGCTCGGGATCGGACACGAGCACCTTCACGAAGGACGACAACAGCTGATCGCTATCCATACGCGCGGTCTGTAACACGAGGCCGCGTCAGCCGCTCGGGGACATGAAGTCCCCACCCTTCGCGTTGGCTCACCGCAGGGCATGGACCGCCCCAGTGCGCTCTTACCGCGCTTCCTCGCCAGCAGGCTCGCCCTGGGGACGGCCTCCCCTTGGAGGCTCCATCCGCCAGCGGGAGACCCCCACTGCTTGCTGGGTGACCACCATCGGCTCTCGAGACCACCGGGCTTCACCGAGATGAAAGGCTGACTCGGCCTCGAAAAAGCATTCAATCCATCACACATCCTCATCCCCTGGTGCGATGGCAAGGAGTCACTTCCTTGGCCGATAGTACGAGTCACCAGCACGGAGCGGACTGGGCATTGACTGGCACGTCACTGTTCCCTGAGCAGAGAAACAGTCGCTGTGGTCATCATCCGCCTCTCCTTGCCAACGGGAGGGGAGGCAATGATTGCTCAGACTCGCGCCAGCGCTCAGGCCGGTATGGGGGAGGAATCAGGATATGGCAGGGATTGCATCCGAGCGGTCGATCGAGGTGGCCATTGTCGGAGCAGGGCCCGTAGGGCTCACCGCGGCGAATCTGCTGGGGATGCATGGAATCAAGACACTGCTCCTCGAACGAGCCCCCTTGTCGAGCGCCTACCCTCGAGCCACGAACGTGGACGATGAAGCCCTGCGGACGTTCCAGATGTGTGGGCTGGCGGAGCAACAATTGGAAGGCATGCTGGCCAACCCCTACGTGAGGGTTCAGACGGGTTCGGGGGAGGTCGTGGCGGAGATGCGGACGGCGGGGGTGGAGTCTCTTGGTTTTCCTCGCGTATGCACCATGCTCCAACCGCTCATGGAGGAGCACCTGCGCATGGGGTTGGGGCGCCATCCCTGCGTGGAACTCCGGTCCGGGCACATGGTGACGTCCGTGAGCCAGACCAGCGGACGCGCCAGCCTCCGGGTACAAGGTCCCCAAGGGGAGAACTACACCGTCGAAGCGGACTTCGTGCTGGGTTGCGATGGCGGCCGGAGCACCGTGCGCAAGGCATGCGACATCCCATTGCGTGGCGCGTCCTCCGAGGAGAAGTGGATGCTCATCGAGGCCCGCGCCGAGCCGCAGCCGGAGGGGTGCTTCCGCTTCTTCGGGGCACTCGAACATCCGATGGTGTTCGTTCAGCAGCCCCTGGGTTATCAGCGCTGGTCCATCCGCCTCCGTCCGGAGGATACTGCCGAGCAGTTCGAGCGATTGGACCGGGCGGGCCTCGAGGCGCTCACCGGGCGCTGGCTGGGCGGCCCCCGTCTGGGCGAGGTGTCGCGGTTGCGCACCTACCGGCTCAACACCTGCGTGGCGGAACGCTTCCGGGCTGGTCGCGTCTTCCTGCTCGGTGATTCCGCCCACATGATGCCACCGTTCGCGGGGCAGGGACTGTGCAGCGGACTTCGGGATGCAACCAATCTCTGCTGGAAGCTGGCGCTCGTGCTGCGCGGCGTGGCCGGTACGCGGTTGCTGGATAGCTATGAGTTGGAGCGGATCCCTCACGTCGAGGAGTCGATCTCCGCCACGCAGCGCGTCGGCTGGCTCTTCTTTCCAAATGGCCGGCGGCATGACCTGGTCCGCCGCTCCGTGCTCAAACTGCTCTTCGGGGTGCCACTGCTGCGCGAGCAGTTCGCGAAGCGCTCCCGCGCGTTGCCGGCGCTCCGCCAGGGGCTGTTCGTCGGCCGCGCTCCTGCCGGCACGATGTTCATCCAGCCCCGGGTCCGGCGGGCGGATGGAAGACAAGTGAGGCTGGATGAGGTACTGGGCAGCGGCTTCGCCGCGCTCGGCCTGGGGGTGGATCCAAGGGAGGCCATGGACGAGGCATCGCGGCACGCCTGGGATGAACTGGGAGCACGCACTCTCAAGATCGTCCCGGCGGGACAGGCACCGCTTCGCGGCACGGCTCTTTGTGAGGAAATCCAGGATGTGGATGGGGACCTGACCCGCTGGTTCGCGGAACACGGAGCGCCTATTGCCTTGCTCCGCCCGGACCGTTTCCTGGCGGCGCTCTCCACGCGGCAGCAGGTCCCCTCCGTCATCCGCTCCCTGCACCGTTTGATGGCAGCCACCACCGAGGTTCCATGAAGACAGGCTCGATACGCGTCGATGCTCCCCTTGCGGCCAGAGGCTTTCCCACCTTGATTGATGCCCTGCGGCATCAGGCCCTACGCAATCCAGATGGGGAAGCCTACCTTTTCCTGGAGGACGGCGAGCACGAGGGGCAGCGCCTCACCTTCTCCAGCCTGGAGCGGAGGGCTCGCGCGCTAGGACAGTACCTGTCCCAACAGGTGCCCATCGGCTCTCGTGTCCTGCTGCTGTTGCCCTCGGGATTGGAATTCATCGAGGCCTTCCTGGGATGCCTGTATGCCGGAATGGTCGCCGTGCCCGCGTACCCCCCGGAGCCCGCGAGGGTGAACCGGATGCTGCCGCGGCTCCGCGCCATCATCCAGGATGCCCACTCCTCCTTGGTCCTCACCACCCGCGAGCTCCTGGCGGCGATGGAGCATGTCCAGGTCCCGGAACTGCGGAGCGTTCACTGGCTGGCCCTGGACGAGTTGGACCTGGAGGTGGCCGGAGATTGGACGCCTCCCGCGCTCGACAAGAAAGGACTTGCCTTCCTCCAATACACGTCTGGCTCCACGGCCACGCCCAAGGGCGTACGGGTCAGCCATGCCAATCTGAGCAGCACCCTGGCGGACTCGGACGTGGGACTCGACCACACGCCTCAGAGCGTCATGGTGACATGGCTGCCGGCCTTCCATGACCTGGGGCTCATTTATGGACTGCTCCTGCCCCTGTGGGTGGGCTTCCGCTGTGTCATGTTGCCCCCCGCCAGCTTCCTCCAGCGCCCACTGCGGTGGTTGGAAGCGCTCTCTCGTTACCGTGGCACCCACTCGGCCGCTCCCAACTTCGCCTACGGGCTGTGTGTGGAGAAGAGCACCCCCGAGCAGCGGCGGCGATTGGATCTGTCTTCCTGGCGGGTGACGCTCAATGCCGCGGAGCCCATCCGCCGCGCCACCGAGCAGCGCTTCATGGAGGCCTTTGCTCCCTGCGGATTCCGGCCGGAGACGTTCTGCCACGCCTACGGGCTGGCGGAGTTCACGGTCAAGGTGTCCTCTCAGGCCGCCTGTAGGCTCCCCTCCTTCTGCTGCGTGGATGATGGGGAGCTCAAGGCCCACCGCATCCGCGAGGTGGAGGAGGGCCACCCGGGGGCGCGGTGGATCGCCAGCTGCGGGAGCCCCGCACTGGATACCCGGATTGAGATAGTCCACCCTGAAACGCGCGAGCGATGCCGCCCTGGCGAAGTGGGGGAAATCTGGGTCACCGGCTCCTCGCTGGCTGGTGGCTATTGGCAACAGCCAGAGGAGAGCGCCGCGACCTTCGGTGCCACCCTGGCCAGTACGGGCGAAGGGCCCTTCTTGCGCACGGGAGACCTGGGCTTCTTGAAGGAGGGGGAACTCTTCGTCACCGGACGGCAGAAGGATCTCCTCGTCGTCCGCGGGCGCAATCACTACCCGCAGGATCTGGAGCAGACGGCGGAGGAATGCCATCCGATGCTGCGTTCGGGCTGCTCGGCGGCCTTCGCGGTGGAAGAGGACGGCGAGGAGCACCTGGTGCTCGTGGCCGAGGTCAAGTCCCCCATGCCACAACCAGGGGAGCTGGAGGAGGTACTGGAAGCCATCCACCGTGCAGTGGCCGCACAGCACGAAGTCCATGTCCACACCGTCGTGCTGATTGACGCCCGCACGCTTCCCAAGACGAGCAGTGGAAAGATTCAGCGCCGGGCCTGCAGGTCCGTCTTCCTGGATGGAGGGCTGCGGGAAGCCGCCCGCCGCGTCTTCGCCAGAAGGCCCTGGAGTGAATCCGGGTCTGGCGGCAGGGCGCAGTTCCCCGAAGCAACCCGGGACGAGAGTGCCATCGCCAGCTGGATTGCCGCTCGCCTGTCGCAGTGGATGGATATCCCACTGCACGAAGTGGACACCCAACGCGCGCTCCTGGACTACGGGATGGATTCGGAGCAGGCGCTGGAGCTCACGGCGGATCTGGGCTCGTGGCTCGGCCGGAAGGTGCCAGCCACCGCCGTCTACGTCCATCCCACCATCCATGCGCTGGCCGTGCATCTCGCCGGAGCACACGAAAAGCCGTAGCCACTTGCCGGTGTTCCGCTGGAGAGCGGCTCGGCCTGAACCCCTGGACATTCATTACAAACGAGGAGCGCTGCACATGAGGAGAGTCGTCGTGACAGGAGTGGGTCCCGTGACCGCGGCCGGAATCGGCTCCGCTTTCTGGGAGAATATTCTGGGCAATCGTAGCCATGTCACCCGGAACAAGCTGTTCACTCCCTCTCCAGGGCAGGCCACGGCAGCGGCGAGCTTCAACCTGGAGGAGGTGGTGTCCACGGCAAGCCGGGTGCCGCATTGGAAGACCGTCGAGCACAGGCTGAAGAGGCTGGAAAACCGGGATCTGCACTTCCTCCCCAACCGCACCATCTACTCGGTACTGGCGGCCACGCAGCTCGCCCTCGAGGACTCCGGGCTGGACGAGCAGTTGCTGGAGGCGAACCGGGAGAACATTGGCAGCATCGTCGGTAACACCTGTGGTGATTCCGCCAACATCTTCGACGGCAAGCCTTCCACCATGTACACGGCGCTCAACCCCGCGCATGGACCCGCGGGCGCCATCAGCATGGCCTTTGGCTTCAATGGCGCCGCTCAGGGCGCGGCGGCGGCGTGTGCCTCGGGCAACATCGCCATCATCAATGCCGTGGAGAAGATTCTCCTGGGACGCACCCCTCTGATGCTGGCGGGCGGCACTTCGGCGGTCATCCACCAAGATGTCGGCTGGGAGTCCTACAACCGGCTGGGCGTCCTGGTGCAGAAGGACGTCCCCCCCGAGTTGCTGTACAGCTCCTGCGATCAAGACAGTGATGGCTTCGTGCTCGGGGAGGGCGCCGGCATGCTGGTCCTGGAGGAGTTGGAGCACGCGCTCGCACGCAAGGCTCGCATCTATGCGGAGGTGCTCAGCTACTCCCAACGCATGTTCCCCACGCGGATGATGGTGGATGTTGACGAGCATGGCTATTCATACGTCATCCAAGAGGTCTTGCATCGCGCTGGCCTGGAGCCCCGGGATCTCGGCAACCAGTTGCTGTATCTCAACCTGCATGGGACGGGGACGAAGCAGGGTGACAACGCCGAGCTCACCGCCATTCGCAACACCTTTGACGCCTCCCAGCTTGGAACCTCTGTCTTCGCGTCGAGCACCAAGCCGGCCTACGGCCACACCCAGGAGTCTTCCGCAGCCATCGAATCCATCATCTGCGCGCTCTCGCTGCACCATGGCGTGATGCCCGGCAGCCCGAACCTCAAGAATCCGATTCACCCGGGTGGGTTCCTGCTGCAGAAGCCAAAGCAACTCGACTATCCGCTCGCCCTGAACCTGGCGGCGGGTTTCGCCGGGTATCACACCGCCGTCCTCTTCAAGAAGTACACGTGATCAGGCCGGGTGAATCAGGGGCGGGGGTTGACCGCCTCCTGTCTGGCCCGGGTGGGTTTGGAACTCGAGCGCGCCTCCCAGCCCGTTGCGCGCGAGCGGGCCGCGAGTTCCGCGCTGGACCGCGGGGCCCCTCCCTGGGCGCCGTCATCCGTGTTGGACATTCAGTGCATCGAGGTCTCGATCGTGAAACCGTCCAGGACGCCACTCTTCGCCGGGCTCGCCGCCGTGGGATTGGCCGCCGCCGTACTGCCTCTTTCCGGATGTGAGGCGGACTCCGCATCACCTCCCGCTCCGGTCACCACGCAGCGCCTGCCCTCGGTGACAATGACCACGGCGCGCGCCGTGCGGGCCACGCCGCGCGAGGAGGTGACGGGCACGCTCTTTCCCTCCCAGGGGCTCCAGCTGGGCTTCGAGGTGGGCGGCCGGTTGGAGAAGCTGCGGGTGAAGAAGGGGGACCAGGTGCGGGCGGGCCAGGTTCTGGCCCGGCTCAATGTGGAGATCTCCGACGCGCAGGTGACGCAGGCCCTGGCCACCGTGGCCGCCGCCGAGGTGGCCGCCTCCATGGCCATCGACGTGGCCGGGCGCAACATGAAGCTGCAGGAGGCGGGGAGCGTGAGCGACCTGGAGAACCGCACCGCGTCCACTCAGGCGAGGCAGGCCGATGCCCAGCTCCTCGCGGCCCGGGCGCAACTCTCCCAGGCGCGGAGTGGCCGCCGTAGGCATGACCTCGAGGCGCCCTTCGCTGGCACCGTCATCGACGCGCCCGAGCAGGTGGGCGCCATCGTGGGGCCCGGCGTGCCCCTCTTCTCGGTGGAGAACCTGGACAACCTGCTGCTGAAGACGACGGTGGCCGAGCCGGCTCTCGCCTGGCTCAAACCGGGGACCCGGGTGCGCGTGGAGGCGGTGGGCGGAGGCGCCCGCACGGACGAGGCCGTCATCCGCACCATTCTGCCCTCGGCGGACCCGGTCACCCGGCGCATCCCCGTGGACATCCTCGTGCCCAACAAGGACGGGCGCTTCGTGGCCCACTCCCTGGCGCGGGCCGTCCTCCCGCAGAGCGGCCCGCAGGAGGCCCAGGCCGTCCCCTCCACGGCTCTGTCCGCCTCAGGCGGGGAGCATGTGTGGGTGGTGGATGCCTCCAGCCAGGTGCGGCGCGTGGCCGTCCAGGTGGTGGAGCGCCGCGCCCGCGAGGTGGTGGTGATGGCCGCTACGCCGCTGGACAAGGTCATCGAATACACGACGCCGGCTCTCATCGAGGGCACCCGCGTCTCCGTCAAGTAGTCCTCCGCGGCCCTCCTCGCGTCATCCGAGCGTTCCATGCTCCTCAGCGATGTCTTCATCCACCGGCCCGTCTTCACGGCCATGCTCTCCCTGTGCCTCATCGTCCTCGGGGTGATGGGCTACAACCGGCTGGGCACCGACCTGTACCCGGACGTCTCCTTTCCCGTGGTGGTGGTCAACACCCTCTATCAAGGCGCCGGCCCGGGAGAGATTGAAACGCAGGTGATCAAGCCCATCGAGGATGCGGTGGCCGGCATCAGCGGGGTGGAGAAGATCCACTCCTGGAGCCGCGAGAACCTAGCCTCCGTGGTGGTGCGTTTCACGCTGTCCACGAACCTGCACCAGGCGGTGCAGGAGGTGCGCGACAAGGTGGCGGGCGTGAGCAGTCGGCTGCCGCAGGAGGCGGATGCGCCGGTGGTGGGCCGCGTGGATCTCTCCGCGGTGCCCATCCTCACCTATGCGATCAGTGCCGAGGCGGACTCGCGGACGGTGCGCAAGCTGATGGAAGACAAGCTCAAGCCGGCCCTGTCGCAGTTGGAGGGCGTGGCGGAGGTGCGCATCAGCGGCGGTGACGTGCGGGAAATCCAGGTGGACATTGACCAGGGCAAAGCGCGCGCGGTGGGCGTGGCGCCGCTGGAGATTGCTCAGCGCATTGGCATGGAGAACCTCGACCTGCCGGCCGGACGGTTGCGGCTTGGCCCCACCGAGCTGACGGTGCGCTCGCGAGGACAGTTCAAGGACGTGGACGAATTGCGCACCCTGCCCGTGGCACAGAGCCGCACGGGGGCCCAGGTGCGGCTGGATGAGATTGCCCTCGTCACCGACGGCGTGGCCGAGCGGCGCACGGCGGCGCGGCTCAATGGCAATGACGCCGTCATCCTGGAAATCGTGAAGCAGCCCGGCTCCGACACCTTGGCGGTGAGCCAGTCGGTAAAGCGCGGTCTGGAGCAGCTCGTGCCCGCCCTGGGCAGCGGCTTCCAGATGCGGCTGCTGGTGGACCAGTCGGTGCTCATCCAGGAGAACGCCCGGGAGGTGTGGATTGCGCTCCTCTTCGGGGGCTTCATGGCAGTGCTCATCATCCTGGCGTTCCTGTTGGATCCGCGCGGCACCTTCATCTCCGCGCTGGCGTTGCCCACCTCCGTCCTTGGCACCTTCTTCGTCATGTTCCTGTTGGGCTACACGCTCAACCAGATGACGTTGCTGGCACTGTCATTGGCCATTGGGCTGCTCATCGATGACGCGGTGGTGGTGCGAGAGGCCATCACCCACCGGCTGGAGAGGGGCGAGGACCCGGTGAGCGCGGCCTCCAACGGCACCAGGGACGTGGGCCTGGCGGTGCTCGCCACCACCTTCGCGCTGGTGGCGGTGTTCATCCCCGTGGCCTTCATGCCCGGGTTCGTGGGCCAGTTCTTCCGGCAGTTTGGCGTCACCATCTCGGTGGCGGTGCTCCTCTCGCTCTTCATCTCCCTCACCCTGGACCCAATGCTCTCCGCGCGGGTGGCGAAGCGGCGCACGCCGGGTGATCAGCCCCAGGAGAACATGCTCAAGGCCTCCATCCGCCGCTTACTGGACGGCAGCGAGCGTTTCTACACGGGCATCCTGCACTGGGTGCTCAAGCACAAGTGGCTTACCACGGGCATCACGGTACTGGTGATGGTGCTGTCCGCCGGTGCGGCGAGCCGCCTTGGCGTGGAGTTCATGCCGGCGGAGGACCGCTCGCAGTTCATCGTGGACCTGCAACTGCCGGACTCCTCCAGCCTGGAGGAGACGGGCTTGCGCGCCGCCCAGTCCGAGGCGCTGCTGCGGCGCATCCCCGAGGTGCGTGACATCTACACCATTGCCGGCCCCAACGGAGACGTGAACAAGGCACGTATGCGCGTGCTCACCTCGGGCAAGCACGAGCGAGAGCGTGGCATCCAGCTCATCAAGGAGGAGGCGCGGGCCCTGCTCACGCCCGCGCTGTCCGCCACGCACGTCAACCTGTTGGAGCCGCCAACCATCGAGGGCCTGGGCGGTGACTTCTTCCCCATCATGGTGCGCATCACCGGTCCGGAGCTGGCGCGCGTGCGCGAGGAGGCGGAGCGTGTCGCGCGGATTCTCCGCGACATCAAGGGGACTGCGGACGTGCGCGTAGACTTCAGCCCACCCAAGCCGGAGCTGGCCATCGAGGTGGACCGAGCGCGTGCGAGGGATCTGGGGGTGACGGCCACGGCGGTCGCCTTGCAGATGCGGCTGGCGATCGGTGGTGACGTGGTCGCTAAGCTGCGCGAGGGCTCGGACGAGACGGACATCCGTGTGCGCTTGTCCGAGCGCGATCGCGCCACCCCGGAGCGGGTGCGCCAGCTCGAGATCCTTACGCCGAGAGGGCTGGTTGCCGTGTCAGACGTAGCGCGCGTGGAGCCGCAGGACGGCCCGAGCGTTATCGAGCATGAGAACCGCCAGCGGCAGATCGCCGTCTACGCCCAGCTCCAGGGCGCTGCGCTGGGTGACGTGGCGAAGCAACTCCGTCAGCAGATGGCCGAGCAGCCATTGCCCCCGGGTTACTCGCTCATCTACGACGGGCAGATGAAGCGCCTGGACGAGCAGAACGGCGCCTTCGCCACCGCGTTCCTGCTCGCCTTCGTGTTCATCTACATGGTGCTTGCCAGCCAGTTCGAGTCCCTCAAGCACCCCTTCACCATCATGGTGTCGCTGCCGCTGGCGCTGGTGGGCGCGCTGTTGGGATTGGTGTTCTCGGGGCTCGACGTCTCCATGGGGGCGATGATTGGCATCATTCTTCTCATGGGGCTGGTGACGAAGAACGCCATTCTCCTGGTGGACGGTGCGCTGCGGCACCTGCGCGAGGGCGCCACGGTGGAGCAGGCGTTGATGAAGGCCGGTCAACGCCGTCTGCGCCCCATCCTCATGACGAGCGCCGCCATGGTCATGGGCATGGTGCCCACGGCCATCGGCCGGGGGGTGGGCGCCGAGTTCCGCGCTCCAATGGCCATCTCCGTGATTGGGGGCGTCATCACTTCCACCTTCCTCACGTTGCTGGTGGTGCCGGTGGTCTTCGCCTCCATGGAGCGGGTCGGCTTCTGGCGCTCGAGGCGGGAGGCGCCGGGTGAGGAACTGCCGTTGGCTCCCGTCAAGGAGGCGCGGGCGGACCGCGTGGCCTGAGCGGGGGAGGGGAGCGCTGGCACCTGGGGTTCCACGCTGGGGTTCAAGCGTCGATACCCGCCGCTCTCCGTGTTGGATGGCCGCGCGCTCAAGCGGCCACGCTCAGCACGAGCCGCTGCTCGGGCCATCGAGCACGACCATCCACCGCCACTCCAGGACACCGCCCGCTTCCATGAACTCCAGCAGGAAGGTGTGGTGCCGATCATCGAGGGGCTGGTTCGCGCTCCGCAGCACCTCGCCCGTGTCCGCGTCCTCGAGCCGAATCCACGCACCCCATCCCAGCTCGCTCCGCTCCTGAGGCGCCCAGGCGAACCACCGGCCCGCGATCACCAGCCGCCCATTGGCGACCCTCGGCGCCGCGAGCTCCGGCGGCCGGGGCCAGATGGGCGTGGGCTTGTCGGTGGGTGGCCGGGGCTCGGTGAGGGCCCGGTGTACGCCTGGATTCATCGTGAAGCGCGCCGTCCCCGATGGGAACGCCGCTGTGGCGCTCATCGCGAGCGCATCGAAGTGCTCGACGAGCCAGTGCTCCGTGTTCCGTCCCCAGAGCGTGCTCGAGCCCTCGTAGTGCTGTGCCTTGTACTCCCGCTCGGTGGTGAGGTAGCCGGCGTAGTCACCGCATACGGCCGTGACCATGACCTCACGAGCGCCCCGCGCGCGCATCACCTGGGCCAGCTCATGCGCCAGCCAGGAGGTCGGCTCTCCGGGACAGCCCATCAACCACACGTCGCCCACCTCCAGCAGCCGGAGGGGCAGGGTGTGCGGCTGGTACTTGAGGGACTCGCGGATCAGCCGCTCCAGGGCACGCGGAGGCGCCTCGGGCCACTGCGGATCCGTGTCTGGCAGCTCTTCCAGCCGCTCTCCCTCCTTGAAGAAGGGCACGCCCCCGCCCATCTCTGAGCCCCGGAGCGTGGGCGCGCCGACTAGGCTCCCAGCAGGGTGGGGCCCCAGCCCGCGAGCGACGATAGGAAGCCGGGCGTGATGTCCACCCGGGAGGCGCCCGCCTGGAGGACTCCCGTGGCGGGAATCGGCTCCGGGGGACGTCGCTGGACCTCCACCACCTGGGGAGGAAGGTTCATCAGCAGCGTGTCGTCTCGTCCCATGGTGACTCCACCCCCATGACACAAGAATGGAGAGGGGGGCTCCGGAGTGTGACGGCGCGCTTCCCAGGGCCCGGCTGCCTGTCACCCCTCTTCCCGGGTGGAAGAGGGGCGGGAGACACGCCAGCCCGGGTCACTCCTGGGTGACGTACAGGAAGGCCACGCACATCTCGTCGTTGGTGCCCTCGCCCCAGTTCAGATCGGACACGGGCGGGAGCGGAGCGCCATGGTGGGGCGTGAAGCCCGCGTTGTTCCAGTGGCACTCGAGGCGCAGCGAATCGCCAGGCGAGATGCGCGACGGCTGCTTCAGGTAGTGCACGCCCTGCCAGTGGAAGTTCCACTCGGGAATCTCCAGCAGGCAGGCCTTCTCCTTGTCCCCCTTCTCGACGGTGAGCACCGTCCGTGTCCCGCGCTGGTGCATGTGCAGCTGCGCGCCGTAGACGCTGAGGGGCGCGTTGGCGCGGATCTTCTGCTTGCTCGCGCGCGAGGCGAACTCCAGCGCGTCGTAGCTGAAGATGTGGACGGCGTCGCTCTCGCCCTGGGGGATGGACATGGCCCTGTCCCGGATCCACTGCGGATTGGTGAAGGGGAACAGGAAGGCCTCGTGCTCCACCGAGCCGTCCAGCTTCAGCAGCAGCTTCGACATGTCCGGGGAGGGCGGGGCGGACGACATGTTGTAGTGCAGTTGCATCACCAGCTTGGAGCCCGGCTGGACGCGGACGCCCGTGCCCGCGGGCAGATCCCTTCCCTCGCCACCGGGGGCCCATCCGCCGATCAGCGCGCCACGGCTGCCCTGACCCTGCGGGACACTCGGGGGATTGGGGCCTCCGGGACACGAGAACCCGGGACCCGGATCGGCCTCGTCCGCCTGGAGGTAGGCGTCCAGGTTCTCCGGCGGGACGGCCGCGAGGAGGACGTGGTGCACGAGCTCCGTCTTGCCCGGACGCACGCCGATTCCCGTGATGAACTTCTCCTCGGTCTCGGGCCAGTCGAGCATGAAGCAGCGGTACTCGTCGGGAGACTCCTGGGGCGTGTAGGGCTCGCTCATGGCCAGCTCGAGGTCCACCCGCGAGAGCTGCGCACGGTCCGAGGGCGTCTCCGCGGGAGCCTCGCTCGCATCGCCCAGGGGAGCGCCCGCGCGCACCCAGTCGCGGATGAGGGCGATCTGCTCGTCCGAGAGCGAGCGGTCATGTTCGTACTGGTTGCAATCCCGGTGGGCCGGCCAGGGTGGCATGCTGCGCTCGCAGACCGAGTGGAGGATGGCGCCCTTCATGGCCTGGACCTGCTCGGTCGTCGTCAGCGCGAAGGGCGCGATGCCTCCCTCCTCGTGGCACCCGGCACACTTCGCGTCGATCACCGGCTTCACGTCGCGGTACCAGGTCACCTCCCGCTGGGCGGTGCTGGTGTCGGCGCACACGTCCGGAAGGGCGGGCGAGGGCTCCCGTGGCTTCTCCGTGCAGGCGGAGAGCGCGAGGGCACCCAGCACGCTGGCGAGCCAGAGGGTGGTGCGGCGGAGCGGGGTGGAGGGGGGTGAATCGGTGGGTCGCATACGAGTCTCCTTGGGGATGCAGTCTCCCAGCGCTGCCACCGTACGGACGAATCCTTGAGAAAAGATGGAGACGGGGCGGAAGCCCCTCCGGGCGAAGTGCCGACTAACATCACGGCCCCTATGAAACGGGTGCTGATGGTCGAGGACGACCCGGTCATCGCCAGGACGCTCCAGCTCGGTCTGGCGTACCGCGGTTTCGAGGTGACTCCGTGCGAGACGGCGCGGGAGGGCTTGAGTGCCTTCGCGCGGCAGCGTTTCGATCTGGTGCTGCTCGACGTGGCCCTCCCCGATGGGACCGGGTACGACGTGTGCCGGAAGATCCGCGAGCGCGATGCGGAGGTGCCCGTCCTCATGCTCACGGCGCGGCTCGACGAGCAGTCCGCCGTGGACGGACTGGAGGCCGGTGCGGATGACTACCTGCGCAAGCCCTGTGGCTTGAACGAGCTCGTCGCGCGGATGATGCGGTTGGCGGAGCGGAGGGTCCGGAGTGAGGACGTGTTGGCGCTCGGTCCCTTGCGGATGAGCCTCCAGCAGCGCCAGGTCTGGGTGGGGGAGACGCCCGTGCACCTGGCCCGGCGTGAGTTCGACATCCTCGCGGTGCTCCTGCGCCGTCCGGGGGACGTCGTCCGCCGCCAGGAGATCCTCGATGGGCTCGGCGACGCGGGAGAGGTGTTCGACCGCACCATCGACTCACACATGAGCCACCTGCGGCGGAAGCTGCGCGAGGCGGGCCTGTCCGAGGTGCACATCGCTCCCGTCTACGGCGTGGGCTACCGCCTGGAGCGCAAGTGACGCGGTGGACCCTGGTGCGGCTGGTCCTGCTCGGCGCCGTCTGCGCGCTGGCCCTGGCGGCGCTGACCGTGCTGGTGCTCCGGACGCTGGGGGAGACCGCGAGCGCGGGGGCGGGCAGGACGGCCATCTTCCTCCTCGCGCGGATGCTCGAGCGTGGCACTCCCGCGCGCGCCCTCTCCCGTGACGAAGGTGCGGGTCTGGACGAGGCGGGGCTCCGGGCGGACTTGTGGGTGGTGTCCCCGGACGGCGCGGTGCTCGAGAGCAACACGTCCAACCCGCTCCCCTGGCCGTGGGAGCGGTTGCCTCAGCCCGAGCGCATCCACGAGGTGCGGGTCTCGTTCCGTCCCTTCGGCCTCGTGGCCGAGGAGGTCGTGACGCGGCTCGACACCCCGGAGCCCCGCTACCTCGTGGCCCGGTTCGAGCCGCGCGGCGCGTCGTGGCGGACGAGGACGCTTCGCGTGACGATTCCGGTGCTGGCCGCCGTCACCTCCGGCTTCCTGTCCCTGCTCTTCACCTTCGTGTACCTCCGGCGCAAGTCGAGGGAGGCGCGGGAGGTGCTCGCGCGCATGGAGCAGGGGGACCTGAAGGCCCGCTTCCGGGTGAAGCACTTCGACGAGGTCGGCAGCCTGATGCTCGACTTCAACCGGATGGCGACGGAGATCGAGCGGCTCGTCGCGCGCATCGAGGAGACGGAGCGCACGCGCGCGGCCCTGCTCCAGGAGCTGAGCCATGATCTCCGCACGCCCCTGATGAGCCTGCGCGCCTCGGCGGACACCCTGGTGCAGTGCGCCGGGGAGCTGTCGGAGGCGCACCGCCGCGAGCTGCTGGGCGTGCTCCAGTCGGAGCTGGCGTACTTCTCGAGCCTGCTGGAGGAGCTCTTCTTCATCGCGCGCATGGGCGAGCCCCGCTACAAGCGGACCACCGAGCGCATCGATCTGCGGGAGCTGCTGGGCGCGGAGCTCCAGGCGGCCCGGACCCAGGAGGCCACTTCTCCGCGGAGCCTGTCCTGGGTGCTCGAGCTGCCGGGGGAGGGGGAGAGCCTCGTCATGAGCGGGGATCCGCGCCTCATCCGGAGGCTGTTCCGCAACGCCCTGGACAACGCCGCGAGGTTCGCACGGGGCCGCGTGAGCGTCTCGGTGTCGGCCGGCGCGGAGGCGCTGTCGGTGCGCATCGTGGATGACGGGCCGGGGATGCCGGCCGAGCAGCTCGCCCGGTTCGGCGAGGTGCGCTCCCGCCGGACGGTGGTGGAGGAGGGCCCGGTGCTGCGCGTCTCACTGGGCCTGGGCTCCGTCATCATGCGCACCATCCTGGAGCTGCACCGCGGCTCCTGGCGCGTCGAGAGCCCGCCCCCCGGAGGTGAGCCCGCCTCCGGGGTGGCCCTGACGCTGGTGCTGCCGCGTGCCTAGAAGCGCGCCTGCAGCAGCGTGTTGAAGCCCAGCGCGTGGGGATCCTCGAAGCTGGGCTGCGCGACGCCGAAGACGTCGTCCCGGAACGTCGTCCGGTTGCGATCATAGGTGTAATAGACCTCGCCCACCGCGGAGACGCTGTCGGAGAGATCCCACCGGAAGGTGGCCTTGGCGGAGATGATCGGATCCGCGCGGCAGATGGCGTTGTCGTCGCCGCAGGTGGTGGGGAGGATGCTCAGCACGTTGACGTCACGCACCACCACGGTGCGCGTGCCCGTGAGGCCCGGCGGCGGGTTGTTGCCACCGAAGAGCGGATCCGGGCTGCGGAACGACGACGGCTGCTGCACGCCGAAGATGAAGCCCGGGGTGAAGTGCAGCGCGGGGAAGTGGTAGTCCGCGCCCACGGCGAAGAACATCTCCGGCTTCACCTCGGTGCCATCCGGGAAGTCGTTGAAGGGCGGCAGGCCGGGCACCTCGAACTGGATGAAGGACAGGTCGCGGTACAGGCCCAGCGCGTGGAAGCGCCAGTAGTTCCACTTGGCGCGCGCCTGCAGCGCCACCGCCTTCGCCTCCTGCGGCACCGTGCGGCCGAACACGTCCGGATCCGACAGCGTCTGCACCAGGTAGCTGCCCTCGAGCGACGCCGTGTACGACAGGCCGCCCGGGTACTGCTCCGGCGCGAAGAAGCGCTGGTACATGTCCGGATCGTTCTTGTAGAGCCGGAAGTCGATGCTGGTGCCGACCGGCACGCCCACGTGGTAGACGGCCTGCGCGGACACGCCCGCCGAGTTCACCGGCGCCTCGACACCCAGCGCGGCCAGACCCGGGACGATGCCCTTCTGGAAGTAGCCGCCGCCGGCCTCCAGGCGCAGCGTCTCGAGCACGTCCACGCCCGCGCCCGCCATGAAGCCGTAGAGCGTCTCCTGCTCCTTGATGAGATCGTTGAGCACCAGCGCCGTCTTGGCGCCCGCGTACGCGTACCACCGGTCCCGCGTGAGCTGGAGCCGGACGCCCGGCACGCCCGCCGCGGCGGCGCGGGTGGTGAAGATGCCGCTGCCACCCCAGGAGATGCGGTAGGCGTAGCCCAGGCGGAAGCGGTCCGCGGACACCGGGAAGCCGGTGAGCGACAGGCCCTCGTTCTCGCCCCAGCCCGAGGGCTTGTAGTGCAGGCGGATGTAGCTGGAGTTGTCCCGCAGGTCGATTCCGCCCGAGGGCCGCTCCAACATCAACACCGTGAGGGCCGCCTCGGTGGTGAGGCCCTCGAAGAAGGCCGGCATCCGCTTGTAGAGGACGATGTGGGACAGCGTCTCGAAGCCGGAGAACCGGGTGTTGAAGTTGTCGTAGAACTGGGTGTTCTGCAGACCGCCGCCAAACCGGGCCGAGGGGCTGTTGGGCGTCGTCTCGCCCGCATCGGCGAAGACGTTGTCGTCCGCGAAGGCGAACGACAGGCGGGTGTCGACGAAGTCTCCTGCCCATGCGGGCGCGGAGAGGGTCATCAGCCCGGTGAGGGCCAGGGTGCGCAGCGTTCTCAAATTCCCTCCAGGCGCGGCGTGGGGGCGCCGCTCCTTCCCAGCGCCCCGGGGAGCGGGGCGCTCACTTCTCTCAAGACACAGACAACGGCATCACGGACAAGGCTTGATGGGCCGCGGGCACTCCAGGCCGGGGCCAGGGTAGCAGCAGAGATCGTCCTGGTCGCGCGGCAGCACCATCCAGCGCGGCCGGGCGGCCTGCACCTGGCGCAGGTGGCCCACCACGTCGAAGGAGGCCCCGTGCAGGTAGCGGCACTGTCTGGCCGCGTCCGTGTCCTGGGTGGCCTCGGTGCCCTCGCTGCAGTCCACCTTCAGATCCGGCACGGCATCCTTCGTCAGCAGGAGCACGCGCGTATGGGTGTTGCGCGCCACGGAGCAGCGCGGCGCCGGGGACGTGGCCACCGGTTGCGCGGCCAGGAAGGCCGCGACGCTCTTTCCGGACTCCATGATGACGTCCTTGCGCGTCCTGGCCGGCAGCAGCTCGTCCGCCCTGGTGGCGGTGGCGGTCCCGTCGCCGAGCTTCACGTGGGTGTCCACGTCGCACCAGATGCTCACCGCGACGCCCGGCTCGTAGCCCGAGGAGAGCCGCTTGGACGAGGTGTCGGACACGAGCACGTCCTGCTGGCGGCTGGACAGCGTGTCATCCAGGCCGGCCTCGCGCGGTCCGGGACCGGCGAGCTCCACCACGAACTGGCCGAAGCTGGTGAACTGGGCCTTCTCGGAGCAGCGCAGGTTCTGGTACGCGCCGCCGCTGGTGGTGCAGTCGATGCTGCACTGGCGCTCCTCGGCGTCCGGATCCACCGCGGGAGGCGGGAAGGCGCAGCCGGCCCACGTCCACACGCCGTCCACCGTCGTCTCGCAGAACATGGGCACCTGCCCATCGCCGTTGAAGTCGCAGTTCTTGAAGACCTGCGGGAAGCGCACGCGGCGCAGCTTCACCAGGCCCGACTCCATGCTCTCCAGCTTCATGTTGCGCCGGTTCTGGCCGCACGTGGTGTCCGTCACGAAGGGCGCCAGCGTGTTGTCCAGGCCGCAGTGGCGCAGGGTGAGCTCCACCGGCGGGGCGAGCGCCAGGTACTTGTTCCACTGGTCCGGCGGCAGCTCACGCACGTGCTCGCGCACCGTCCACGAGGGGAAGGTGATCTGCGTGGTGGAGGTGAACTCCTGGATGGAGCCGGACAGCGTCCAGAGCAGATCTCCCGGATCCAGGCCCTCGGGGAAGCTGTAGTTGTAGACGAAGACGGAGTTGAAGGCGCCGGGCAGGTAGCCGCTCGGCTCGGGGACGCGCACCTGGGCGGCGGAGGTGACGTCCTCGCGCGCGGGGCAGGCGGTGATGTCGGTGACGAAGAAGCCCGAGGGATCCGTTCCCGTCACCAGCAGCGTGACGGGCTTGGCCGGCTCCGGATCCGGCAGGCCATCGCCGTTCAGGTCGCGGTCCGGGCAGTTCTGGTACTGCACCGAGCCGGACTCGGGGGCGCGGCCGACGGTGACGAACTGCCCCACGAAGGGCGAGGAGCGGTTGTCGTTGCCCTGGGGGGACTGGATGGCCTGGAGCGTGGGCTCCTGGAAGTACACGGTGTCCGAGGAGCCGGCGGCGTAGGTGCGGCCCGAGTCCGGCTCCTGGGGGAACTGCTTGGGATCCCCCATGCCCCCGTCGGTGTAGAAGCGGATGCCGCCATCGGTGTAGCGCAGCTCCATGGGCTCATCCATGGCCCAGACGCGCACCTCGCCGTAGACGTTGCGGGCGCGCACCTTGACGTCGCCGGTGCTGCGGCCGTTCCTGAGCGTCGTCCAGGCGTAGGAGTAGTCGTCGGACAGGTCGCCCGGCACCACCTTGAACGTCACCGGCCCGTTGAAGTCGAGCGCCTTGCCCGTCTTGTCCAGGGCGGTGATGTCCAGCAGCAACTCCACCGCGCCATTGGGGATGACGTAGCGGCAGTCCTTGGTGCCGCGCACCTTGGCCGGGACGTCCTCCGTCCGGGTGACGTTGTTGGCCTTGAGGCAGGAGGGCACCACGTCGAGCGGCAGGAGCGAGCCCACCGGGGAGATCTTCTGCACCACCACGCGGAACGAGCCCAGTTCCTGGGTTCCGGCCGACGGCACCTCATAGCAGCCGGTCAGGGAGGCCGCGGTCGCGGCCAGCAGGAGCCACTGCTTCTTCATTACTTGACCCTCCGGCCGATACGGTTGTCCTCGGCGGCGTTGGCGATGGGCATCTCGGTCGGGTTCTTGCAGAAGGTTTCCAGCTGCCGGGTGACGGAGCCGCACTCCTGGGCCCCGCCCAGCGCTTCACGGCAGTAGCAGCGTCCGGTGTACGGGCCCTGGGGCACGCTGCCCAGGCAGGTGGAGCGGATGAGCTCCGGCGTGAGGCCCTCCACGCCACAGCGCTCGGCGGCATCGGCCGGAGGCGGGAGCAGCTGCTCGCAGCTGCAGGTGCCCACTGTCTGGTTCTTCAGCGCCTCGGTCAGCGACGTCTTGTACGCCTTCGTCTGGGTGCAGAAGTTGATGAGCTGGTCGTCGATCTTCCACTCGCCGTTCACCCGCGTGCCGCAGTACTCGCCCGTCTTGGAGGTCCTCGGCTCCGGCTTGCCGGGGTCGAGGATGTCGTCGCAGGTGCAGAAGCCCTGCATGTAGCCGATGAGTGAGTCGCGCAGGGAGATGCCCGTCTCCTGGCGGGTGGTGTTGCGCCTGAGGACGCTGAAGCCCGAGCCGCCCTTGGCGATGTAGTCGTTGACGGCCACGCGGTACATGCCGTTGGGGTTGAGCGGGTTGCCGTTGATGACCACGTCCGTGGCGGGGCGCGCGTAGCAGCGCGAGCCGTCCTGGTCCTGGAGGCACTGCCAGGGCGCGTGGCCCTCGCGGCCCTCCTGCGGGCAGTCCAGGGTGTTGTTCTTGGGCTCGCAGGGGATGCGCAGGTCATTGAGCTGCACCTGGGCGCAGTCCATGGTGAAGCGCGCGCCGGAGATCTGCGCCTGGCTGACGCAGCCGCGCTCGGCGGAGCGCTCGGCGACGAAGTCGAGCATCTCCTGAATCTCCACGCCCGAGAGGTACATGATGTTGATGGTGTTCTCGAACGGGAAGACGTTGAACATGGACTCCTGGGAGACCACGCCCGCGTAGAGGTTGTCGCGGATGCCCAGCGAGTTGGTGAGCGCCATCTCCGCCTCGACGGCGCGGCGCTTGCGCATGGAGTCCGCGGCGATGTTGCCCAGCGGCGAGTCACCGCCCGTGGAGGTGTTGCGGCGGGCCACGTCGCGCGGCGCGTAGGAGAAGATGGACGTCAGCTGCATGTTGAAGTCCATGCCCAGCAGGAAGGGCTGCAGCAGATCCGTGGTCTCCCGGTCCTCCAGCTCCTGGCAGCGCGCCATGGCCTGGCGCACGCCCGGGGCGTTGATGAACTGGCCGGGGCTCCAGAAGTTCTCCTTGTAGTAGGCGCGCATGGCGTCGTCGCACCACAGGCCGTCCAGCGGGAAGACGCGGTAGTCGTGGCTGACGATCTCCGCGCCGTCGATGGTGCGCTCCTCGGCCTTGGGCACCTTCACCACCAGGTCCGCCCGGCCCACGTACTTGGCGAAGGCGCCCGAGTGGATCAGCGTCACCTTGCGGCCGCTCGGATCGCTGAGCTGCTGCGGCGGGTTGAGCACCACGTGCAGGTGGCCGCCGACGATGGCGTCCAGGCCGGACACGCCCGGGATGAACACCCGCACCACCGCCTTGGGGTTGCCCTCCTGGCTGGGGTCCGCGTACTCCATCAGCCGCCACTGGTCGTGATCGCGCTCCAGGTAGGGCCTGGCGCGCTCGTACTCGTAATAGGCCTCGTAGCCGCGGATGAGATCCTGGTCCTCGGTGAGGCCCAGGTGGCTGACCACCACGAGCAGATCCACCACCGGGCGCAGCATCTCCACATAGGCGCGCGCCGCCTCGTTCTGCTCCAGCGGGGTGGCCTGCAGCGAGTTGCCGCCCTCCACCAGCGAGTTGAGCGAGGAGATGTTGGCCATGCCGATGATGCCCACCTTCAGGCCCTGCACGTTGCGGATGACGTAGGGGACGGTGTTGAGCAGGGCCTGGGCGTTGCCGGGCTCGTTGGGGCTGTCCCAGTAGTAGTTGGCCGCCATCAGCGGGAAGGTGGCGAAGTCGCGCGTCTTCTCCACGAAGTTGAGCAGGCCGGCGTCGAACTCGTGGTTGCCGATCACCGCCGCGTCCAGGCGCATCCTGGACAGGAAGCTCATCTCCGCCTGGCCGTTGTTGAGGTTGAAGATGGGCGCGCCCTGGAAGCAGTCACCCGAGTCCAGGTGCAGCAGGCGGCTGGCGCGCTGGCGCTCGCGCTTGAGGATGGCGCCCATGCGCGTGGCCCCGCCGAAGGGGCCGGCCTCGGGGACGATGCCCAGGTCCGTGTCCGTCTTCAGCGGCGCGAAGTCGTACGGGATGAGGCGGGAGTGGATGTCCGAGGTGTGCAGCAGCGTCAGCCGCACCTCCTGACCACTGAGATCGAGGTCCTGCTCGCCCGTCATCACGGGCATGCACGAGGCGCACAGCAGGACGCAGAAGAGTCCGGACAGGAGGCTTCGCATTCGGGGGCGGATCCGGGGGGCTTGAAGAATTTGACCGCTAGACGACGGCGCAAGGTACGAGACAAACGGATGGTGGGCAAGCAACGCCCCTCCGTCAGGGCATTCCGGTAAGGGAGCAGGCATGCGTTCGAGCAGCCAGGCTGTTGTGACGGATATCGAGGTAATCGAGGATTTCTCGTCGACCGCGAAGTGTGACGAGGGTTTTCTGCGAGTGCGGCGGCTGCGGTGTCAGAACCGGCGCGCGGATGGGACGGCGTCCAAGGTGTACCGGGTGGACGTGGTGGATCGGCCGCGGCTGGATGCGGTCTCGGTGCTGGTGTACCGACGCGGCGCGTCGGGGCTGGAGGTGCTGACGCGGATGAACCTGCGGCCGGCGGCGTACTTCCGGCGGGGCAAGGAGATGACGGTGCCGGACGCGGCGTCGTACCTGCGGGTGGAGGAGATCGTCGCGGGGCTGCTGGAGCCGGAGGACAAGGGTGAGCAGGGCCTGCGGAACCGGGCGGCGGAGGAGGTGTTGGAGGAGGCGGGCTTCGAGGTGAAGCCCGAGGAGGTGCAGCTGTTGGGGGCGGGCTTCTTCGTGGCGCCGGGGATTCTGTCGGAGAAGATCTTCCCCACGGCGGTGGACGTGACGGGCAAGGAGCAGGGGACGCCGAAGGGGGACGGTTCACCCCTGGAGGAGGGCACGCACCTGCAGTGGAGGCCCCTCCGCGAGCTGCTGGCGATGTGCCGGCGCGGGGAGGTGCCGGACGCGAAGACGGAGCTGTCCATCCTGAGGTTGCTGGCCGAGCAGGCGTGATTCACGCGGGGTGGGGGCGGGTAAGGTTGTCGGGAGCGGTCCGGGCAGGTAGGGTGCCCGGCGCCATGCACGACGCTGCCCCCTCGTCCTCGTCGCCGCGGCCGGAGTATTCGCGGAAGTTCCGCCTCCGCCGCGCCCAGAACTGGCTCACGCTCGGAACCATGTACGCGGCCATGTACATGGGCCGCTACAACTTCTCCTTCGCCAACGCGACGCTGTCGCAGAAGTACGGCTGGAGCAAGGCGCAGGTGGGGGCGATCATCAGCGCGGCCACCCTCATCTATGGTCTGTCCGCCATCTTCAACGGGCCGCTGGCGGACCGCATTGGTGGCCGTAAGGCCATGCTGGTGGGCGCGGGCGGCGCGGTGGTGTTCAACCTCGCCTTCGGCCTGGGGGCGTACCTGGGCTTCCTGGGGACGGGGACGGTGCTGCTCGGCTACCTGGCCACGGTCTGGTCGCTGAACATGTACTTCCAGTCGTACTCGGCCCTGGCGCTCATCAAGGTGAACTCGGGCTGGTTCCACATCAGCGAGCGCGGCGTGTTCTCCGCCATCTTCGGCTCGATGATCCAGGGAGGCCGGGCGCTCATCTACTTCATCGGGCCGCTGCTGGTGCTGGCGCTGCCCTGGCAGTTCGTCTTCTTCGTGCCCGCGCTGGTGATGACGACGCTGGGCCTGCTCACCTTCCTGTGGGTGCGGGACGCGCCGGACGAGGCTGGCCTGCCCGCGCTGGACACGGCGGACGCCTCCAGCGGGTACACCGGCAAGGTGGACTTCAAGTACGTGGCGAAGGTGGTGTTCACCAACCCCGTCACGCTCACCATCGCGGTGGCCGAGTTCTGCACCGGCTTCGTGCGCCACGGCTTCGAGCAGTGGTTCCCGCGCTACATGATGGAGGCGCAGAAGCTGTCGCTCGACAGCCCCGTCTTCCAGAAGGGCGCCACGGGCGTGGTGCTCGCGGGCATCGCGGGCGCGTTCACCGCGGGGTTCATGTCCGACTTGCTCTTCAAGGCGCGCCGGCCGCCCGTGGCCTTCATCGGCTACGTGCTCCAGGTGGTGTGCATGGCCATCATCTGGAAGGCGCCGAGCATCGAGCTCGTCATCGCGGCCTTCGTGGTGAACTCCTTCTCCATCAGCATCGTGCACTCCATGCTGTCGGGCACCGCGTCCATGGACTTCGGCGGGAAGAAGGCCGCGGCCACGGCGGCGGGCATGTTCGACGGCATGCAGTACGTGGGCGGCTCCGTGGTGGGCGTGGGCATGGGGTGGATGTTGGATCACTTCGGCTGGGGCGCCTGGGGCCCGAGCATGATCGGCTTCTCGGCCGTGGGTGGCGTGCTCATGCTCACGCTGTGGAACGCCCGGCCCAAGGCGCACTCGGCCCAGCCGGCCGCGGCGGCGCAGGCTCCCGTGCCGCCCTCCAACGAGCAGGGGTCCTCCCGGACCGGCACCGGGGGCTGAGGAGGACCTCCGGACGGAGGCGGACCGATGCACGTCATCGCCCACAACGCGCTCAGCCTGTTGATCCTCCAGCTGGTGGTGATCATCGGCCTGTCGCGGTTGATCGGCAGCGGGGCGCGGTGGCTGGGCCAGCCCATGGTCATCGCCGAGGTGCTCGCGGGCATCCTGCTGGGCCCCTCGCTGTTGGGGTGGCTGGCGCCGGGGGTGATGGGCGCGCTGTTCCCGGCCGACGCCATGCCGGTGCTGAGGATGCTGAGCCAGCTGGGGCCCATCCTCTTCATGTTCCTCATCGGGCTGGAGCTGGATCCACGGGTGCTCCGGGGGCAGGGCCGGGCCTCGCTGTTCATCAGCCACACGAGCATCCTCGTGCCCTTCGCGCTCGGGGCGCTGGCGGCGCTGGTGCTCCATCCGCGCCTGTCCGACCCGTCGGTGCCGTTCTTCTCGTTCGTGCTCTTCATGGGCGCGGCGATGAGCGTCACGGCCTTCGCGGTGCTGGCGCGCATCCTCTCCGAGCACGGGTTGTTGCGCTCGAAGGTGGGGATGCTCGCGCTCACCTGCGCGGCGGTGGATGACGTGACGGCGTGGTGCCTGCTGGCCTTCGTCGTGTCGCTCGTGCGGGCCTCGGACCTGCAGCACGCGGGGCTCACCACGGTGCTCGCGCTGCTCTACGTCGGCTTCATGCTGGGGCTGGTGCGGCCCTTCCTCGAGCGGCTGGGCGCGCGCGTGGCGAACAAGGAGGGCCTCACGCAGAACGTGGTGGCCTCCACCTTGATGATGTTGCTGGCGTCCGCGTGGGCCACGGAGCGCATCGGCATCCATGCCCTCTTCGGCGCCTTCCTCTTCGGCCTCATCATCCCGAAGCAGGGCGGGCTGGCCGAGGCGCTGGCCGAGAAGCTGGAAGACGTGGTGGTGGTGATGATCCTCCCCGTCTTCTTCGCCTACAGCGGGCTGCGGACCCAGGTGGGGTTGTTGGAGGGGGCCTCGGACTGGGCCCTGTGCGGCCTCATCCTGCTGGTGGCCTGCGTGGGCAAGTTCGGTGGCACCACGCTGGCGGCGCGCCTCACCGGCATGCGTTGGCGCGAGGCCGGGGCCCTGGGCATCCTGCTGAACACGCGCGGGTTGATCGAGCTCATCGTCCTCAACATCGGCCTGGACCTGGGCGTCATCTCCCCCAAGCTCTTCACCATGATGGTGATCATGGCGCTGGTGACCGCCCTGATGACCTCGCCGCTCCTGCGGTGGGTGTACCCGCCCGAGGAGGTGGCTCGGGATCGGGTGCCGCTCGTCCCCTTCATTCCCCCGGCGGAGCAGGCCCCCTTCACCGTGTTGATGTGCGTGTCCGAGGGGGAGACTGGAACCGGCATGGCGGTGCTGGGGCGCGCGCTCACGGGGAGCCCGGGCGAGTCCTTTCAGTTCTACGCCCTGCACCTCGTCCCGCCCGGGAGCGAGCAGGAGCGCGGGGGAGGCGATGCCCTGGTTCCGCTGGTGGAGCGTGCCAGCGGCCTGGGCCTGCAGGTGCGCCCGCTCTCCTTCGTCTCGGCCGAGCCGGCGCTGGACATCTGCCGCACCGCCGAGGCCAAGCAGGCCGATCTCATCGTCCTCGGTGGGCACGCGCCGCTCGCCGGCCGGACGCCGCGGGGCGGCACCGTGCACGAGGTGATGCGGGAGGCGGGCGCTGGCGTGGCGGTGTTGGTGGACCGGGGACTGGAGCAGGTGCGCCGGGTGCTGGTTCCCCTCCATGGCGGCGAGGAAGGGCGGATGGCGCTCACCCTGGCTAGGCGCCTGATGCGCTCCTCGGGAGCGGAGGTGACGGTGCTGCGGGTGTCCGGGCCGGGGCGTGACCCGCGGGAGGTTCGCTCCCGGGCGCTGGTGGACGAGCTCTTCCCGGCGGGCTCCGGGCGGGTGCACTTCAAGACGGTCTCCCACGCATCGCCCGAAGAGGTTGTCCTGGAAGAGGCGCGGCGCGGGTATGATTTGATGGTGGTGGGCATGGGGGCCGGCTGGGGAGGGCAGGACAGGGAAGTGCCCACGTCACTGCTGGTGGTCCACGACCCGGCTCGTGGCACCCTCGCCCATGAGGCGGGAGACGCGCACGGCGCGGCTCCGGTTCTCGCCTCCGCATCCTGAGTCAGACGCCATGCACGTGGGAGCGACCATCCGACTGCTGCGAGTGGACGCGGGGCTGAGCCTGCGCGACCTCGCGCGTCGTATCGGCGTGTCCAGTGCCTACCTCAGCCGGGTGGAGAACGGCCTGGACGCGGTGCCCACGCCGGAGCGGCTGTCCGCCATCGCCCGCGAGCTGGACGTGCCCCCCACGCTGTTGATGGACGCGGCGCACCGGGTGAGCCCCTTCGTGGCCCACTACCTGGAGCAGGTTCCGGGGGCGAGCATGCTCTTCCTGGAGCTGGCGCGGCGCAATCTCTCGGGCCCGCAGCTCGCCCGTGTGCGCGAGTTCCTCGACACGGAGTTCCCCGTGCGAGCCTCCGGACAGGAGACGCCCATCCCCGCGCTGGCCCCGTTGCTGGCTCCGGAGCGGATGGTGCTGCGCCTCACCTGCACCGCGCTGGAGGACGCGCTGGACGTGGCCGCGGGGCGGCTCGCGGCGGCCTGCCCCGGGGTGAGCGCGCTCCGGCTGGTGACGGAGCTGAAGCGGCGCGAGGCGGAGGCCTCCAGCATGGTGGGGAGCGGAGTCGTCGTGCCCCATGCCTTCCTCGAGCACACCACGCCCCTGGCCGCCCTGGTGACGCTGGCCAAGCCCCTCCCGGCCGAGACGCCGGATCGCGTGCCCCTCCAGCTGCTGGTGGTGCTCGTGGGCGGGGAGCTTGGGCGTACGCACCTGATGCGGCTGGCCCACGTGGCCCGGCTGGCCAGTCATGGGCTGGCGGAGCGGCTCGCCAACGAGGACCAGCCCCAGCGGGTACTGGCCCACCTCACGGAGCTGGAAGCCCTGCGCTGAACGAGCCCCGGCTTCCGGCCGCGCGGCGGACCAACTGGTCCGACAGTCGGACCAGTTGCTCCCGGTCGTGCCCGGAGCCTCCTGCTCAGGATACCGTGTTGCCCGCGGTGAGTGCTCCGGCCGTCTCCGGCTCGGCGGTCGCTTCAGCGGCGGTCGCCGGGGCCGGGTGCCGCACGACCAGCAGCGAGGTGGGCGCGTCACCAATCAACCGCTGACGGTGCAGGCCGAAGAGGCTGTCCTCCAGACCCCACTCGGAGCCCACGCCCACCACCACCAGGTCATACCCGCGCCGCGCCTCCTCGAGGGCCGCGTCCTCGGGCGACTCGTGGGACACCACCTGGAAGTGCACCCGCCCGGAGCCCTCCGGGAAGAGCTCATCGACGAGAGGGCGTGCCCCCGAGTGCCCGGGCGTGCCGTCGGACTGGGTGACGTGCAGGATGGTGATCTCCGCGGAGGCGTGCTGGAGCAGCCGCCGGGCCAGGCCGAGCGCCGCCCGGTCATGCGTGCTGCCGATGAAGGGCACCAGCACCCGGCGCACGTTCTCCAGGCCCCGGTCCACGAGCACGGCCACGCCGGTGCTCGCCGCCTGCATCACCTCGTGGACGGTGCCGCCCAGCAGGGTTCGGCTGAAGAGGGGCTTGTGCCAGCCGAGGAGGATGAGGTCGGCCTGCTTGGCCTCGGCGGTGCGGCAGATGTCCGGCCCGGGCTCGGTGGAGACGAAAGAGAGCGGACGCACCTGAAGCCCCAGGCCGTTGGCGCGCCCGAGCAGCGGCGCGAGGCTGTCGCCGCTGGCCTTCTCGGGGTCGTGGCGCAGGTGGAAGGAGGCCCGCTCGGTGGGGCGGATGAGGTGCAGGGCGAAGAGCCGCGAGGGCTCCTGGGGAGCTCCGGTGAGCGCGCGTCCCAGCGTCACCATGCCGGCTCCGCTCTGGCCGTGGGACACGCACATCATCACGGTGTAGGGCGGCGCCTCCACCGGCTCCGCCTCCACGGGGGCGGACACCTGGTCCTTGATCATCTCCTCGGGGGGGTAGATCCACCGCAGCAGCGGCGTCGTCATGAACGTGGTCACCAGCGCCATCACCACCATCATGGTGAAGAGGGTGGGGGAGATGACGCCCAGGTCCAGGCCAATGTTGAGCACGATGAGCTCCATCAACCCACGGGTGTTCATGAGGATTCCGAGCGCTCCCGCCTCGCGCCAGCGCATGCCGGTGAGACGTGCCGCCACCGCGCTGCCGCCGAACTTGCCCAGGCAGGCCAGGAGGATGATGAGGCCGCACATCACCCAGTGGTCGCCGGTGGACAGCAGGCCGATCTGCGTGCGCAGGCCGCTGAAGGCGAAGAAGAGGGGCAGCAGCAGCACCACCGCCACGTCCTCCAGCTTCTCGGCCAGCGCCTGGGCCAGTCCGCCCTCCTTGGGGATGACCGCGCCCATCATGAAGGCGCCGAAGAGGGCGTGGATGCCGATGAGCTCCGTGGCCCACGCGGACGCCAGCAACATCATCAGCGTCAGGGCGACGCCGTTCTGGTTGAGGCCCTCCTTGTTCGCCACGCGCGCGCCCAGCCGCGCCAGGAAGGGCCGCACCACCACCAGCATGAAGGCGATGTAGAGCATCGCGAGCACCGTGGTGAGCCCCGCGTGCATCAGGTCCGAGGCGCGCACGATGGAGACGACGAAGGCCAGCAGGCACCACGCCGTCACGTCATCCACCGCCGCGCAGGTGATGGTCATGGCTCCCACGCGCGAGCTCATCAGCCGCCGCTCGGTGAGGATGCGCGCCAGCACCGGGAAGGCGGTGATGCTCATGGCCACGCCCATGAAGAGCACGAACGAGGAGAACGGCACGGACGGCTCGCTCAGCTTCGGGTAGAGCCACAGCGCCGCCCCCGCGCCCAGTCCGAAGGGCACGAGGATGCTGGTGTGGCTGATGACCACCGAGGCATGTCCCCGGCCCTTGAGCAGCTTGGGGTCCAGCTCCAGGCCGATGAGGAACATGAAGAGGATGAGCCCCACCTGGCTCAGCATCTTCAGCACCGGCATGGAGTGGGCGGGGAACAGCCACTCCAGGGTCCCCGGGGCCAACCACCCCAGCAGCGAGGGCCCCAGCAGGATGCCCGCGAGCACCTCGGCGATGACCAGTGGCTGGCCGAGCCACCGCGCCCCCCGCCCGATGAGCCGGGAAACCCCAATGATGACGAGGAATTGCACGATCAGCAGGGTGAGTGCGTTGTGTGCCAGAGCGTGCATGCTTCCTCCTGGGCTTGCGTGATAAGTAAGCACTTAGCAGCCGAAGTCTCGGGGCGTCAATGCGGGGAGGTGCGCGCTCTCCTCACATCCGGAAGCCGCGGGGCTCGAGCCATGGGTAGGCGAAACGATGAACGACCTGTCAGGTGACCCCAGGGCTCGGACCCCGCATCGCGAGGCCTGTTCCTCCGTGGAGCTCCAACGAATTGCCTCGGGAAATGCCGACGTTCACCAGCAACGGGGTGTGACCTGGGGGCCACTGTCGTGTGACAGGCCTGTCACCTAGACTGCGTGCGTGTCCCAGGCTCCTGCCCCGCTGTTACAGAACCGGCTCGACGTTCATGACCGGAAGCAATTCGAGATCAAGCTCGAGTACCAGCCCTCCGGGGCGGACGACGAGACGCGCTATCTCGTGGAGACGTACGTCTTCCTGCCGGCGAGTCTGAACATCGACGCGGAGACGTACCCGCGGGCGGCCTTCTACGCGGACATCCACAACTACATCCGCTTCAAGACGCCGGTGATGACGCTCGAGGAGCTGCTGGCCTCGGACGTGGCGCCGCTGGCGCGGTTGGAGGCGGGACTGCTCACGGGGCTCGTCAGCGAGGCGGAGCTCGTCTATCAGGCCAAGCTCCTGTCCTGCATCTTCCGGGGAGCGCTGCGGCGCTTCGCCAACGGCGTGGACGAGCAGTGCGAGGGCATGGCGCGCATCCCGTCCGAGGGGGCGTGCGCGCGGCTGGAGAGCGATGCGCGGGCGGTGACGGCGGGAGCGAGGCGGGTGCTGGAGCGCTTCCGCGTGTGGGCGCGCTCGGCCAACCGCTACCGGCTGCAGGAGAAGACGCGCGCCTCCATCCGCCTGGTGGACGAGTACCTGAGCCTCACGGTGGAGCAGTTCTTCCGCAAGGCCGTGGCGGACATGGACGCGCTGCCGCGCTCGGGCGTGTACATCGAGCTGCGCAAGGACCTGATGGACGAGGTGCTGCGCGAGGAGCAGTACCGCAAGGATCACCAGCTGCGCTCGGTGATCAGCCCCACCGGTGACAACGAGGAGTACATGCACCGGTTCGGGTTCCTGAAGAAGTTCTGCATGAACATCCTCTTCCTGTCGGCGCGGCGGGCGCAGCGGCGCCAGGGCTGGGAGGAGGTGCTGTTCGCGCTGGCGGCGGGCGTGGCGATGACGTTCGCCACGGCGGTGGCCTTCTGGGCGCAGGTCCGCTACACGCAGGCGAGCCTCAACTTCTTCCTCATCATGGTGGTGGGCTACATGATGAAGGACCGCATCAAGGAGGGCATGCGCCGCATCTTCAGCCAGGTGGCGGCGCGGCACCTCTTCGACCGGACGGCGCACATCGTGGACCCGGTGACGGAGCGGAGCCTGGGCACCTGCGAGGAGAAGGTGGACTACGGCCGCGCGGTGCGGGTGCCCGAGGAGGTGATGGCGTTGCGCTTCCGGGACGACTTCATCACCGCCACCCAGGGCGAGCTGTCCGAGACGGTGCTGCGCTACCAGAAGCAGGTGGTGCTGGACGTGGACCTGCTGCCGCGCACCGAGCGGGGCGTGAGTGGGATCACCGACATCATCCGGCTCAACGTGGAGCGCTTCCTGCGCGACATGGACGAGCCCGAGTACGCGCTGGAGTACGTGGACCTGGAGGACTTCTCGGTGGGGCGGGTGCGCGGGGCCAAGAGCTACCAGGTGGACCTGGCCTTCCGCTTCTTCGTCCAGGAGGCGGGGCAGGAGCGGGTGTCGCTGCAACTGGTGCGGCTGGTGATGGACCGCAACGGCATCAAGCGGATGCTGCGGCTCTACCCGGAGCAGCCCCCCCGGCCCGAGCAGCCCATGCGCTCGGCCGCCTGAGTGGCGGATTTCCGCGTGGTCCGGACGCCGGGTGCCCTATAGAAAGGGCCATGGCTTTCGATCTCAGAACCCGCGTCCGGGAGGGCTGGCAGGACACGCTGCGCGGCATCCTGGAGCAGGCGCGCTCGCTCGGCTCCCAGGCGGTGCTGGCCTTCGACCTGGACTCCACGCTCTTCGACAACCTCCCCCGGCAGGCGCGCATCCTCCGGGAGTTCGGCCAGGCCCGGGCGGTGGAGAAGCTGGGGGTGTGCGAGCCGCGCCACTGGGACAGCGGCTTCGACATGAAGGGGGCCATGCTCAACTGCGGCCTGTCGGCGGAGGAGGTGGACACCCACTTCCACGCGGCCCGGGACTTCTGGCTGGAGCGCTTCTTCACCAGCGAGTACTGCGTGGACGACGTGGCCATCCAGGGCGCGGCGGCCTTCACCCACGCGGTGGCGGCCACCGGGGCCCACCTGGCCTACGTCACCGGCCGCCACGAGGGCATGCGGGCGGGCACCGTGGAGTGCATGCGCCGCAACGGCCTGGCCGTGCCCGGCGAGGGACGCATCCACCTGCTGATGAAGCCGGCCATGCAGGACAACGATGACGAGTTCAAGCGCATCGCCCATGCCCGCCTGGGCGAGCTGGGGACGGTGATCGCCGCCTTCGACAACGAGCCCACCCACGCCAACGACTACCTGCGCCGCTTCCCGGGGGCCCAGGTCGTCCACCTGGCGACCGACCACTCGGGCCGGCCGGTGACGCTCCTCGACGAAATCGTGTCGGTGCCGCACTTCTCACACGAGCCGTGACGCAATGCGCCTAAAGGGGGTCCGCAGGACGGCCCGCCCGGTGGGTGCACGAAAGCGCTTTGGCAGTCCCATGTCCGCGCGCTATGAGGCGCACGGCGTCTGCCGTCCCCAGTTTCCGGGACGGCCTCAATGTTCGGAGGCTTGGCGGTGGCCAGCAAGTACTCGAAGGACCTGCTGTTGACGATGTACCGGAAGATGTACCTGATGCGCCGCTTCGAGGAGCGGGCGGGCCAGCAGTACGGCCTCGGGAAGATCGCCGGTTTCTGCCACCTGTACATCGGCCAGGAGGCGGTAGCGGCCGGTGTCGAGGAGGCCATCCGTCCGGATGACTACATGCTCTCGGGTTATCGCGACCACGCCCAGCCGCTGGCGCGTGGCTCGGATGCCGGCATGGTCATGGCGGAGCTCTTCGGCCGCACCGGCGGCTACAGCAAGGGCAAGGGCGGCTCGATGCACATCTTCGACATCGAGCACCACTTCTACGGCGGCTACGGCATCGTGGGCGCGCAGATCGGCCTGGCGGCCGGCATGGCCTTCGCCAGCCGCTACCGCAACGAGGACCGCATCACCGTGTGCTACTTCGGTGACGCCGCGGCCAACCAGGGCATCTTCCACGAGACGCTCAACATGGCCGTGAAGTGGAAGCTCCCCGTGCTCTACATCTGCGAGAACAACCGCTACGGCATGGGCACGGCCATCGCGCGCGTCGCGGCGGTGCCGGAGATCCACAAGCGCGGTGAGGGCTACGGCATGCGCCACGAGGCCGTGGATGGCATGGACGTGCTGAAGATGTACGAGGCGGTGAAGGACGCGGCCGCGTACATCCGCGCCGGCAATGGCCCGGTGCTGATGGAGGCCAACACCTACCGCTTCCGTGGCCACTCCATGGCCGACCCCGCCACCTACCGCACCAAGCAGGAGGTGGAGGACGAGCGCAAGAACGACCCGATTCCGCGCCTGAAGGACTACACCCTCAAGCAGAAGCTGGCGAAGGAAGAGGAGTTCGACGCCATCGACGAAGAGGTGAAGGCGCAGGTGGACGCGGCGGTGAAGTTCGCCGACGAGTCGCCCGAGCCGGACCTCTCCGAGCTCTGGAAGGACACCATCGTGGAGGAGGGCGAGGAGGACGTGCGCCCCCGCGAGCGCGTGCTGGGCGTGAAGGTGACGAAGTGGCCCAAGTACCCGTCCGGCCAGGAGCTGAAGGTGACCTGGGATCTCGAGCCGCGCGAGCAGGCCGAGAAGGCGGACAAGGCCGCGGGCCTCAAGCGCTAGTGCTCTTCCACTGACCACCCATTACGGATTTCGCATTCGGAGCCAACAATGGCCGAGTTGATGTACCGCGAGGCGCTGAACCAAGCGCTCGCCGAGGAGATGGAGCGCGACGCCAACGTGTTCCTCATTGGTGAGGAAGTGGGCCGCTACCAGGGCGCCTTCAAGGTGTCGCAGGGACTGCTGGACAAGTTCGGGAGCGCGCGCATCATCGACGCGCCCATCTCCGAGCTGGGCTTCACCGGCCTGGGCGTGGGCGCCGCGATGGTGGGCCTGCGTCCGGTGGTGGAGATGATGACGTGGAACTTCGCCATCCTGGCGATGGACCAGATCGTCAACAACGCGGCGAAGCTGCGGCACATGTCCGGTGGCCAGCTGCGCTGCCCCATCGTGTTCCGCGGCCCGGGTGGCGCGGGCGGCCGGCTCTCCAGCCAGCACAGCCAGGCGCTCGAGGCCAACTACGCCCACTTCCCGGGACTGAAGGTGATTGCCCCGGCCACCCCGGCGGACGCCAAGGGCCTGCTCAAGGCCGCCATCCGCGATGACAACCCCGTCATCATGATCGAGGGTGAGCGCCTCTACGCCCTCAAGGGCGAGGTGCCCGAGGGCGAGCACATCGTCCCCATCGGCAAGGCGGACGTGAAGCGCGAGGGCAAGGACGTCAGCATCATCACCTGGTCGCGCATGTACTACTTCGTCGAGGAGGCCGCGAAGCAGCTGGAGGCCGAGGGCATCTCCGTGGAGATCCTCGACCTGCGCACGCTGCGGCCCCTGGACGAGGAAGCCATCCTCGCCACGGTGCGCAAGACGAACCGCGCCATCGTGGTGGAAGAGGGCTGGCCCCTGGCCGGCGTCGGTGCGCAGGTGGTGGACATCATCCAGTCCAAGGCCTTCGACGACCTGGACGCGCCCGTCGTGCGCGTGACCGGCCTCGATGTGAACATGTCCTACGCGGCGAATCTGGAGAACGCGATCCAGCCGGACGCGCCCAAGATCATCGCCGCGGTGAAGAAGGTCCTCTACCGCGAGGGAGCCTGAGAACCGTATGGCCACGCCCATCCAGATGCCCTCCCTCTCTCCGACGATGAAGGAGGGCAAGATCGTCAAGTGGCTCAAGAAGGAGGGCGACAAGGTCTCCTCCGGCGAGGCGATCGCCGAGTGCGAGACCGACAAGTCGAACCTCGAGATTGAGGCCTATGACGACGGGTATCTCCTGAAGATCGTCGTCCCCGAGGGGGAGATGGCCACCGTGGGTGCGCCCATCGCCATCCTCGGTGCCAAGGGCGAGAAGGTGGACGCCGGGGGCGCAGCCGCGCCCGCCGCTCCGAAGGCCGAGGCCCCCAAGCCCGCCGCCGCGCCCGCGCCCGCCGCTCCTGCTCCCGCCGCACAGCCCGCCGCCGGTGGTGGTGGAGGCGATGGCATCCCCGTGGTGATGCCCGCGCTCTCTCCGACCATGACGGAGGGCAAGCTCGTCAAGTGGCTCAAGAAGGAGGGCGACAAGGTCTCCTCCGGACAGGCCATCGCCGAGGTGGAGACGGACAAGTCCAACCTCGAGGTGGAGGCCTACGACGACGGCGTCCTGGCCCGCATCGTGGTGCAGGAGGGCCAGATGGCCAAGGTGGGTGCGCCCATCGCGTTCCTGGCCGGGAAGGGTGGCGCCAAGGCCGCCGCTCCCGCCGCCCAGGCTCCGGCGCCCGCCGCGGCTCCGAAGGCCGAGGCCCCCAAGGCCGCTGCTCCGGCGCCCGCCCAGGCTCCGGCTGCCGCTCCGAAGGCCGCCGTGTCCACGCCGGGAGGCCGGCTGCGTGCCAGTCCGCTGGCGAAGCGCATGGCCCGCGAGCGCGGTCTGGACCTCTCCCAGGTCCAGGGCTCCGGTCCGCTCGGCCGCATCGTGAAGAGCGACATCGAGAAGGCGCTCACCCAGGCTCCGGCCGCCGCCGCCAGGGCTCCCGCCGCCGCGGCGGTTGCTGCCCCGGGCGTGCGTCCCGAGCCGAAGGCGGTGCCCGTCACCACCATGCGCAAGGTCATCGCCCAGCGCATGGCCGAGGTGAAGCCCGGCGTTCCGCACTTCTACCTCTCGGTGGACGTGGAGATGGACGCCGCGCTGAAGATCCGCGAGGAGGCCAAGGCGCTCGAGTCCAAGGTCTCCGTCAACGACATCATCGTGAAGGCGTCGGCGATGGCGCTGCGCCGCTACCCGAAGATGAACGTGTCGCTGCAGGGTGACACCATCCTGCACTTCGAGACGGTGGATGTCGGCATCGCGGTGGCCATCGAGGACGGCCTCATCACCCCCATCATCCGCGACGCGGACAAGAAGGGGCTGTCGGCCATCTCCGCCGAGGCGCGCGACCTGGCCGAGCGGGCCCGCAAGCGTGGCCTCAAGCCGCACGAGTACACGGGCGGCTCGCTGACGGTGTCCAACCTGGGCATGTACGGCATCGACTCGTTCATCGCCGTCATCAACCCGCCGCAGGCGGCCATCCTCGCGGTGGGCTCCGTGTCGGACAAGGTCGTGGTCCGCGACGGGCAGATGGTGGTGCGCAAGCTGATGACGGTGACGCTCTCGGGCGACCACCGCGTCATCGACGGGGCCATCGGCGCCGAGTACCTCCGGGAGCTCAAGGCGCTGCTCGAGCACCCCATGCGGCTGCTGTTCTAGCCGCACCCGCCCCGGCGGGCCGCCCACTCGCGCGGCCCGCCCGGGGCTTCCGGCCCGTCATTCGCGGGCCGGCTCCTTCTCCTCGTGCATCTCGTGCTCCAGCTTGCGCTGGGCCTCGGTGACGCCGGCCTGCTCGGCGCGCTGGGTACCCGTGGGCAGCTCGTTCTCGTGCTCCTCGGAACGGCCCTTGATCCCGGGCCACGGGTCCGGATGGGTGGCCTGCACGTGCTCGATGTGCTCGGCGTAGTGGGGGTCCTTTTTGTCCGCCATCTCGTGCCTCCTCGCTGGTGGGAGTCTCGCCATACGGTGGGGGTTGAGGTGGGAGACGGCCATGGTGGGTGCGATTCCGGAGGCGCCGCTCCCCCGCCTGCTGGGAAGGCGTTCGAAAAGTGCGCGCAACTCTTTCGTGAGCTGCTTAACTTCTCAGCAATGAATGATGACGACATGAGGCGCACGCGGCTGGAGGAAGGCATGAAGGAGTTGGAGACGCGCATGGGAACTCCCTCGCCGCTGGCCCAACCCCTTCACCAGGCCCTGCTCGGGGCCGTGTTCCCCCTGTCCGTGGATCAGCTCGTGCTGCTGGCCCGGGAGAACGAGGCCCCCTCGCTCGTCGTCTCGCTGCTGGGCAGCCTGCCGGCGCGGCGCTTCGAGTCCCTGGACGCCATCCAGCAGGCGCTGGAGTCCCAGGCGGGCGCGAGCGAGGAGGCCACCGAGGCCCCGCTCGCTCCCATGCCCTCGCGCTGAAGGCCCCAGGTGCGCTCTCCTGGGAGCGGGTAGGGGAGCGCTTGACGCCGAGCATGCCGGGGTTCCCGGTGCGTGCGGGTGTTCTCATCTGCTCAAACACGGCCCATCGGGTTTTGGGCGTGACGTGGTATCTCTTGGGGCGTGGGCGCAGTGGGGAGGCACGGCGGAGTGGCGTGGTGGGGCCTGGCCCGGAGAGGAATTCCATGAACCCGTCTGACCTGCCCGCCGTCCTCTATGTCGACGACGACGCGCTCAACCTGAGGGTGTTCGAGGCGAACTTCGGCTCGAAGTTCCGCATCTTTCGCTGCTCGACGCCGGCCGAGGCGCTGACGCTGCTGGAGCAGAAGCGCAGTGAGATCGGCGTCATCCTGTCGGACCAGCGCATGCCGCAGATGACGGGCGTGGAGCTGCTGGAGCGCGCGCGCACGCTGGCGCCGGACGCCAAGCGCATGCTCGTCACCGCGTACTCGGACATGCAGGCCGTCATCGACGCGGTGAACCGCGGCCAGGTGAGCCGCTACTTCGTCAAGCCGTGGGACCGGGCCGAGGTGCTGGCCGCGCTCGAGGACGGCCTGAAGATCGCCCGGCTGGAGCTGCGCATCCGCGAGGTGGAAGGGCGGATGATGAAGGCCGAGCGTCTGGCCACGCTGGGCCAGGTGACGGCCGGCATCGCGCACGAGCTGATGGGCCCCGTGGGCTACCTGTCGCAGAACGTGGCCTCGCTGCGGCGCGATCTGGAGTGCGTGGTGCAGTACGCCTCCAAGCACCTGGCGGCGGATGCCTCGCCCGAGGTGGCGAGCGTGCTGGAGGATCTGCCCTCGCTGCTGCAGGACCTGGCCACGGGCGCGGATCACCTGCGCGGGGTGGCGCTGGGCCTGAGGGCGCAGGCGCGCGGCGAGGACATGGAGGTCTCGGCGGACGTGGCCGAGGTGGTGTCCTTCGCGGTGAAGCTGGCGCGCGCCGAGGTGCGTGATCGCGCCCGCATCACCACCATGGGCGAGCCGGTGAAGGTGACGTTCGGCCCGGTGAAGCTGACGCAGGTGCTGCTCAACCTGATCGTCAACGCGGCGCAGGCCATGGAAGGCACGGGCCGGCCGGGCCGCATCGAGGTGCGGTGGACGTCGCGCGAGCAGAACGTGGTGCTCACCGTGGCGGACAACGGCTGCGGCATCTCGCAGGAGCTGCAGGAGAAGGTCTTCCAGCCGCTCTTCACCACCAAGCCGGTGGGCATTGGCACGGGCCTGGGCCTGTCCATCTGCAAGGAGCTGGTGACGCAGGCGGGCGGCGCGGTGCGGCTGTCGTCCAAGCAGGGCGAGGGCACCGAGGTGGAGCTCACGCTCCAGCGAGTCCAGCTCCCCTGAGTCCGAAGGCGTTGTGCAGCAGGCGCCACACGCGCAGGAGCGCCTGCTGCTCATGGGCGCCGATGTGCTCCACCAGCACCTCGCGCCGCGTCTCCTGCTTCGAGTCCTTGCCCCCGGGGCGCCACGCCACCACCAGCGCGTAGCGTCCGGGCGCACGCTCCACCACATCCACCGAGGTCACCTCGTCGAAGGGCACCCACTCGGCGCGGGTGGCTCCCGGGGCCCAGCGCAGCCGCTCCAGCCGCAGCCGCTCGGTGGCGAAGTGCAGCACGAAGCGGCGCCGGCCGAGCTGTCCCTCCAACTGGAGCGCGAAGCCCACCAGGGCCACCGCCACCATGCCCAGCGCGAGCGGCACGGAGCCCACCGCCCCCTCGCCGCCCAGCAGCACCCCCACCACCGCGCCCGCCGTGCACAGGGCCGCCAGCACCAGACAGAGGCTCGGGAGCTGCCGCCGCCAGAAGGCGGGCGGGAGGGACTCGCCCAGGAGTCGGCCGGGCTCGTACCGGAGTCGTACGTCGCCCAGCCGCCGCGGGGCGGGGTTCTCCTCCAACGCGTTCGCGAAGCTCGCCACGTCTTCCAGCATAAGCCTCACATGGCGTTGCTCGAAGTCCGGCGCGAGCTGTGCGATTCTCGACCGCATGGACCTCCCCTTCGAGACGGACGAGGGCGGCGGGGGTGAGGAGGGTGGAGGGACCCTCGCCTCGACCGTGCTGGTGGTGGACGACGAGCCCGTGGTGCGCGACGTGTGCGCCCGGTTGCTGTCGCGTGAGCCGGACCTGGTGGTGAGCCTGGCCGAGGACGCCGAGGAGGCGCTGGAGCTGCTGCGCTCCCAGCGCTTCGACGTGCTCATCACCGACAAGAACCTGCCGGGCATGGGCGGCGTGGAGCTGATCGCCGAGGCCCGAGGCCTGCAGCCGGCGCTGGAGGCGGTGATGATCACCGGCTACTCCAGCTCGGAGTCGGTGATCGCCGCCTTCGCGGCCGGAGCGAGCGACTACATCCTCAAGCCCTTCGAGGACCTGCGGCTGGTGCGGGCCAAGGTGCGCGCCGCGCTGGAGCGCCGCTCGGAGCGGGTGAAGGGGCGCGAGCTGGCGCGGCGGGTGGCCCGTGAGGCCGCCGAGCTGCTGGAGGCCGGTGGGCAGGCCTCGCCCGAGGCGCGCGAGCAGCTGGAGACGCAGCTGCGCGCCTACGAGCAGGCGAGCCGGGTGGCCCCGGGCGGGCAGATCGCCGTGGTGGGCAGTGCGGATGCGCTGCGGGCCCTGCTGGACGAGGGACTCGAGGCCGTGGCGCTGCCCCCGGACTCTCCGGCGCTGATGGGCGCGGCCGTGGTGGTGCTGGAGACGGGCTCGGCGGACTGGTGGGAGATCGCCGAGCGCCTCCAAGCGGCCACGCCGGACGTGGTGCTGCTGGCCGGCCCCCACGCGGACCTGGCGGACCTGCTGGATGCGATCACCCTGCGCCTGGAGCTGGTGGGCTTTGGCACCGCCTCTCCGCTGTCGCTGCCGGAGCGGGTGCGCATGCTGCTGATGCGCCGCAGCCTGCAGCGGGCCCAGGCGGGCCTGGCGTCGGCCCTGGCCACCTTCCGCGCGAGCCTGGGCGCGTAGCCTCGAGCGGGGCGGGCCCGCAAAAGCGAAGCGCCCGCCTCTCGGAGAGAAGCGGGCGCTTCAGTGACCCTGCCGGGATTCGAACCCGAGTTTGTGCCGTGAGAGGGCACCGTCCTAACCGCTAGACGACAGGGCCGTGCTACCCAACCCTACTGTGCTTCAGTGACCCTGCCGGGATTCGAACCCGAGTTTGTGCCGTGAGAGGGCACCGTCCTAACCGCTAGACGACAGGGCCGGTATTGCTACGACCGGGTAATACAAGCTGGGGAACTAGGATTCGAACCTAGATAAGCAGAGTCAGAGTCTGCTGTCCTGCCGTTAGACGATTCCCCAAGGACTGCTCTGCTGCGTGCTGCCGAAGTGCTGTCTGACTACCGCAACCGCCCTGCCTCTGCAACTTCCTTTTTCGAACCGCCCGGCTACCGCGACTTCTTCCCGGACTTCGATTCCGGCTTCTTCGCGGGCTTGGCCGGAACCGGCGCCGCCTGCAGCGGAACGACGTAGATACGGACCTCGTCGTTCGCCTCATAAATGTTCAACCCCTCGAAGTTCCTTCCCGAGGGATTGACGATGTGGACGGCCTTCACGCCCGGCTGGTTGACCACCGACCTTCGAGGGAAGGCGCTCGCTGGATAGACCGTCTTGTAATACTCCAGCGTCTTCTCGAAATCGTGCGGTGCCCGGTACCGCAGCTCGCCGACCTTCTGCGAGCCATCGGGGATTTGAGCCCCGTTCACCACCTCCGCCGCCGCCACCGATACCCAGAGCGCCGCTACCGCCGCCCCGAGCGGGCGCGCCTTATAGAAAAGGCAGATCAGGCTGTCAAGGGCTCGCGTCATGGGGCGGCAGGATAGGGCCCACGGGCGGAGGTGTCCACCCCAACCTGTGGGCCCTGTTGAGGGCAGGTGACTACGGCCGGGCCAGCGCCGCGTCCAGGCGGTGGAGCGTCTCCTCGCGGCCCAGCAGCTCGAGCGTCTCGCCGATGCCCGGGCTCACCGTTCCGCCGGTGGCCGCCACGCGCACCGGCTGGGCCACCTTGCCCATGCCCACGCCGGCCTGCTCGCTCACCTTCTTCACCACCTCGTCCAGCGCGGCGGCGCTCCACTGCGGCAGCGCGGCCACCTGCTCGCGCACCTGGGTGAGCAGTGGCTTGGACTCGGCGGTGAGGTGCTTGGCCGCGGCCTTCTCGTCCAGCGTCACGCCGTGCTGGAAGTACTTGAGGGCCATGTCCGCCATCTCCTGCAGCGTCTTGGCGCGCTCGCGGAAGGCCATCACCACGCGCTCCAGCCGCGGGTCTCCCGCCTTCACCTGCACGTCCCGGGCGGCGAGGAAGTTCACCAGCTGCTCGGCCACCACCGCGGGAGGCAACATCTTGAGCCACTGCTGGTTGAGCCACATCAGCTTGTCCGGGCTCCACACGCCGGAGGTGGTGCCCACGTGGTCGAAGTCGAACCACTCCACCATCTGCTCGCGCGAGATGACCTCGTCGTTGCCGTGGCTCCAGCCCAGGCGGATGACGTAGTTGCTCAGCGCCTCGGCCAGCACGCCGTTGCGCTTGTGCAGCATCACGTCCGCCTCGGGGTGCTTGCGCTTGGAGAGCTTCTCGCGGTCCGGCCCGAGGATGAGCGGGAAGTGGGCGAACTCGGGCGGCTTCCACCCGAAGGCCTGGTACAGCATCAGCTGCGGGAAGGTGGAGTTGACGTGCTCCTGCCCGCGCCCCACCAGGGTGATGTCCATGGTGCGGTCGTCGATGACGCAGCCGTAGTTGTAGAGGGGGATGCCGTCCGCGCGCATCATCACCCAGTCATCCAGGTCCGAGTACTGCTTGGTGATGGGCCCGAGCACCTTGTCGTTGAACGTCACCTGACCCTCGCCATCCGGCATGCGGAAGCGGATGACGGCGGTGCGGCCCTCGGGGATGTCCTTGCGGTCGCGGCAGGTGCCCTCGTACTTGTAGGTGCCCGGCTTGCCCGTGGCCTTCTCCACCGCGGCGCGCCGCGCGTCGATCTCCTCGCGCGTGCAGTAACAGCGGTAGGCCTTGCCCTCGGCGATGAGCTGGTCCGCGTACTTCTTGTAGAGCTCCAGGCGCTGCGTCTGGAAGTAGGGCGCCACGGGGCCCTCCTTGCCCGGACCCTCGTCCCAGTCGATGCCCAGCCAGGTGAGCCCGTCGAGGATGGCCTTCACGGACTCCGGCGTGGAGCGCTCCTGGTCCGTGTCCTCGATGCGCAGGATGAACACACCCCCGTGGCGCTTGGCGTAGAGGTAGTTGAAGAGGGCGGTACGGGCGCCTCCGATGTGCAGGTAGCCGGTCGGAGACGGAGCGAAGCGGACGCGAGGAACAGGAGCCATATCGAAGGGGCGCGGATAGCAGGAGCGGGCTTGGGTGGTCAACGAGCGGCCGGGACTGGCCGTCTTCGCTGCCCGCGGCCCGGCCAATGCATTAGACTGCCGCGCACCGAGGGCTCTTGCATGAAACTTCACACCGCGCTCCGCGCGCTCCTGCCGTTCGTCCTACTGCTCTCCCTGGCGGCGAGCGCCACCACGATGCTGAGGGCGGACCTGCCGGAGCTCGCCCAGTCCTCCGATGCCATCGTCCACGGCACCGTGCGCCGGGTGGAAAGCCGGTGGAGCGGCGATGGACGCCGAATCATCACGGATGTGGAAATCCAGGTCACCGAGGCCCTGAAGGGGCAGGCGAGCGGCACGGTGCTCGTCACCCAGCCGGGTGGGCGGGTAGGCGACATCGGGCAGCGGGTGAGTGGCCTCGCCGCCTTCACCCCCGGGGAGGAGGTCGTCGTCTTCCTGGAGCGCCACGGCAAGCAGGCCTTCCGCGTGTCGGGCATGGTCCAGGGCAAGTACCAGGTGCAGCGCTCGGAGGATGGCAAGAGCGCCATGGCCGTGCCGGAGCCCACCGGTGACGTGCTCCTGCTGGACCGGGACTCGCGCCAGCCCACCCCCTCCTCGCAGCGCTCCATGTCGCTGCCGGAACTCAAGGCCGCCATCCGCACCGCGCTCGAGCAGAAGCCGGCTCCCACGCGCGCCCAGGAGAAGCGGCCGTGATCGTCGCCTCGCTCCTGGTCTCGCTCGCCCTCGGGCAGAGTGCGCCCTTCATCCGCAGCCGCGTGAATACGGCCGCGGATGCGCAGTGCCTCTTCTGGACGGTGCCCACCCTCAACTGGCAGCTCAGCAGCGTGGGCAACCCGAACACCAGCACGGAGGAGCAGAAGCAGAAGGAGTTCGCGGCCATCCGGCGCTCCTTCCAGAGCTGGCAGTCCATCTTCGACTCCTGCGGCAACCTCCGCTTCTCCGAGGGCTCCCCCGTGGATGACCGCAAGGTGGGCTACGAGCTGAAGGGGGACAACCGCAACCTCGTCCTCTTCCGCTCCCGGCGCTGCGCGGACTTCGTCCCCTCCGACAACAAGTGCTGGGACGAGGAGACGTGCGGCAACGACTTCGACTGCTGGGACAGCAACCCGGACACCATCGGCCTCACGCTCACCACCTACGACGAGAAGTCCGGCATCATCTACGACTCGGACATCCAGCTGAACGCGAGCGGCTTCGTCTTCACCACCGTGGATCCGCCCGCGCCCATCTGCTCGCGGCCCGTCAGCACCAACCCCGGCACCTGCATCGCCACCGACGTGCAGAACACCATGACGCACGAGATCGGCCACCTGATCGGCCTGGACCACACCCGGGCGCTCGGCTCCGTCATGAACCCGAGTGCCCCCCAGGGTGAGGTGTCCAAGCGCACCATCGACGAGGGCTCCGCCGACTTCGTGTGCGAGACGTACCCGAGGGGCCAGGCCAGCCAGAGCTGTGCCTCGCCCTCGCTGGAGCGCAGCGGGACCGCCACCGTGCTGGGTCCGCATGCCGGGTGCTCGAGCTCCGGCGCCGGGGCCTGGTGGCCCGCGATGATGGGAGGGGCCCTGCTCGCGTGGCGCCGCCGCCGGAGCAGCCGCCGATGATGCGCTCCTCGCCGTGGCTCGCCCTCGTGGCGCTCGTCCTCTGCGCGCCCGGGGCCGAGGCCCAGCGGTACCAGCGCACCCTGGTGCCCGGGCGGCCCTACTGTGTCCTCTGGCCCGGCCGTGACTTCGTGTACCGGTTCGATGCCGCCGGCAGCCGCCGCACGCCCGGGGACTCCGAGTTCGCTTCGCTCGAGGCCGCGTTCTCCTCCTGGCGCGCGGTGTCCGCCACCTGCAGCGACTTCACCTTCACCCGCGGGCCGGACATCCAGAATCCCCGGGTGGGGTACGTGCGGGACAGCCAGGATCCCAACGCCAACGAGAACGTCATCACCTTCCGCGAGGTGGACTGCAACGACATCGTCCCGCCGGAAGATCCGTGCCTCGAGTCCGACACCTGCTCCAACGTCTACGCCTGCTGGGACCACGGCGCCGCCGTCATCGGGCTGACCACCACCACCTTCAGCTACCGCACCGCCTACATCCTCGACGCCGATGTCGAGTTCAACGCCAGCGTCAACGGCCGGGGCTTCCTCTTCACCACCGTGGACTCGCCGATGTGCGAGGGCGCGCAGTCCACCGACTGTGTCGTCACGGACGTCCAGAACACCGCGACCCACGAGTTCGGTCACGTGGTGGGGTTGGACCACGTGTCCGAGCTCGGCTCCACCATGGAGCCCACCGCGCCGCCGGGGGAGACCCACAAACGCATCATCGACGCGGGCAGCGCCGCCGGCTTCTGCCAGGCCTACCCCCGGGGCCTGCCGCCCACCCAGTGCGTCGGGCCCGAGCCCGGCCGTCACTTCCAGGCCATTTCGCAAGGCCCCGGCATTGGGTGCGGCGCGGCGCCCGAGGCCCTGTTTCCCACGGCGGCGTTGCTGGGACTGCTCTCGCTCGGCCGGCGGAGGAAGCGGCCAGCCAGGCGTGATGGAGCGGACTCCTGACGCTGGAGTGATTAAAGAAGGGGGGCCCATGGCCATCGCCTTCTTCGACCTGGACAAGACGCTGCTCGCGGTGAACTCGGGTTCCCTGTGGATCCGCCGCGAGCTCGCCCTGGGCCACATCTCCCGCATGCAGGCGATGCGCGCCAGCCTGTGGCTCGCCCGCTACCACATGGGCCGCGTCTCCATGCAGGACGCGCTGCTCCAGGCCATGTCCCATCTCCAGGGCCGCGACGAGCAGCCCATCCGCGAGCGCACCATCCGCTTCTACGAGGAGCTGGTCCGCTCGCAGTACCGCCCCGGTGCCCTGCGCGCCCTCGAGGAGCACCGCTCGGCCGGGGACAGGCTCGTCCTGCTCACCTCGTCCTCCGGTTATATGTCCGAGCTGGTGGCCCGCGACCTGGGCCTGGATGCCATCCTCTGCAACCGCCTCGAGGTGGATGCCGCCGGCTGCTACACCGGGCGCCCCCTGGGCGAGGTGTGCTTCGGCGAGGGCAAGCGCTCCCATGCCCAGGCCCATGCCGCCGAGGCCGGTGTCCCGCTGTCCTCGTGCGCCTTCTACACGGACTCGTACTCGGACCTGCCCGTGATGGAGGTGGTGGGCCGCCCCGTGGCCGTCCACCCGGATCGCCGCCTGCGCCGCGAGGCCCTGCGGCGCGGCTGGCCCGTGGTGGATTGGGGGACGCCCGAGGCGGCGGGGGCCGTGGCCCTCGAGTTCCCCTCACAGTGAGGCATCACTCGTAGTCGACTACGAGTGGTGTAGGTTGATGTGCCACATCAATCGTAGTCGACTACGAGTGATGGTGTTCAAGGCGCTCATACCCTCACCCCGACCCTCTCCCAGAGGGAGGAGTGGGGGTGAGCGAGGAGGGGAGGCGGCTCAGCGGCGGCGCGGCGCCACCAGCCGGATGTTGAAGACGTAGTCCACCGCCACCGGCTTGCCCTGCAGCTGGATGGGCTTGTAGGTGCGCGACTGCAGCGACTGCACCACCGCCTCGTTCATGTGCGGCAGGCCCTTGATGACCCGGCAGTTCTCCACCTGGCCCTTCTTGGTGATGGTGCACTTCACCACCATCGTCCCCTCCACGCGGGCCGCCAGCGCCTCGCGCGTGTAGACGATGTCCTTGCCCTGCAGCTCCACCGGACGCGGCATGCCCTCCTGGAAGGGCACCGGCCCGTCTCCCGTGGGCGCCAGGCCCTTGGACAGCGCCAGCACCGGCACCGCCAGGCCTCCACCCGCGGGCTCCGCCGCCGGCTTCTGCTCCGCCTGCTTCGGCGCCGCTCCGGGCACCGGCGCCGGAGGCGGCTCCGACTCCAGCATCACCGGCGCAGACATGGAGCCCAGCGCCGTCACCGTGGAGTTCCGTCCCTCGGTGCCCGAGGCATGCTCCACCTGGTTCCTCGAGGAGGACGCGACCCGGCTGCCCCCGCGCGCACGCTGCAGCTTCTGGGAGAACACCACGTCACCCGAGCCGCCCGTGATGACCGTCTCCGTCTGGTAGCCGTCGAGCGAGAAGGTGAGCTCGGCGGTGACCGTGTCCTGGCCCTTCTCCTTGGGAATCTCCAGCAGCAGCGGCGTCGTGCCGCGCTCCTCGCCCCTGTAGACGACGCGCGCCCCCGTGGGCTGGCTCATCAGCCGGAAGCGCACCACCTGAGCCGCCGCCTTCTCCTCGGGCGCCGTCACCTGCGCCGCCGCCACCGGCTCCTGCTTGGGCTCCGCGCGCGTGAAGACCCCAGAGGACCACAGCAGCCCGCCCGTGAGGGCCACGGCGATGCCTCCGCCCACCAGCCCTCCCAGCAGCAGCGTGCGCCGGCGGGTCTTCTGCATGTCCGGCGGCACCACCACGCTGATGTCCACCGCCAGCGTGTTGTTCTCCGCCCCGTTGTCCCCGGTGATGCCCGCGAAGAGCGGCGTCTTGTGCGGACCCGTGGTGTTCTGCCCACCCGGCCGCTTGAAGATGCCGCTGTGTCCGCCCGCGGCCATGCTGGCCCCGCGCATCGCCTCCAGCAGCTCCTCCATCGTCTGGAAGCGGCGCGCTGGATCCTTCTCCAGGCACCTGCGCACCAGCAGCTCGATGTCCGGCGGCACCTGCACGTCCGGCCTCACCGAGCTGAACGCGGGGGGCGGCTCCTTGTGGTGCGCGAAGATGAGCTCGATGTGATCCTTCGAGACGAACGGCGGCCGCCCCACCAGCATCTGGTAGAGCATCACCCCCAGCGAGTACACGTCGCTGCGGATGTCCGCCTCGTTGCGCGCCTGCTCCGGCGCCATGTACGCCGGCGAGCCCAGGAAGGTGCCGCTCTGGGTGATCTCCGGGTTGGGCGCGTCCTCGGTGGGGGCGATCGACTTCACCAGCCCGAAGTCCAGCACCTTCACGAGATCCTGATCGGACTCGTTGAGGACCATGATGTTGGCCGGCTTCAAGTCCCGGTGCACCACGCCCAGGTTGTGGGCCTCGCGCAGTGAGCGGCAGATCTGCTGGGCGATGCTCAGCGCGCGCGCCCAGGGCAGGGGACCGGTCTCCGCCAGGAGCTGGCCGAGCGTGCGGCCCTCCAGGTACTCCATGGCGATGTAGTAGATGCCGTCGTCCGTCTGCCCGTAGTCGATCACCGTCACCGTGTTGGGGTGGCGGAGCTTGGAGGACAGCGAGGCCTCGCGCAGGAAGCGCTTCTGGAAGCCCGGATCCTTGCTGGTGGGGAAGTTGGGGTTGAGCACCTTGAGCGCGACCACCCGATCCAGGGGGGTCTGCTGGGCCCGGTAGACCCGTCCCATGCCTCCGACGCCGATCGGCTCGAGGATGCTGAAACGGCCGTTGAGCGTTCGCCCGATGAGAGGATCCGAGCCACCATCGCCCGGTCCCTGCGAGTCGCCCTGCGAGTCGCCGGTCACCATTTTCTTTATGCTCCCCCGGTCTTGGCCTGGGTCGGAACCATCCGCACGGCCTCCCATGAAACCACATCTCCCGGAAACACGCGACCTGTCGAGGGGGGCGCCTGCCCGGTTCCTGTCCTCCCAACTCCACCGCGTGCCCGGCGAGCAGCCGGATGTGAGCCCCGCATTGACGGGTCCCGCAATGTCGGACTACCGTCCAATCCTCTTCCCGCATGGACCCCAGCGGGCTCGCGATGGTCGATTCCCCTCCGATGACAGCGGCTGAAGCCCAGGCGAGGCGTGCGTCGGTGCAGAAGCGCCTGGCGCAGGTGGAAGAGGAGATCGTCCGGCTCCGGCGCGAGCTGGCCACGCTCGGCGTGGATCAGCGGCTGCCCGGCCTCTACCTCACGGTGGAGGTGGCCGGTACCACCGCATTGCTGCCCGTCGAGGCGGTGATGGAGGTGGTGCGGCTGGTGGCCATCGAGCCCCTGCCGGCGGCGCTCCCCCATGTGCGCGGCACCATGCTCTACCGGGGCACTCCCGCGGTGGTGGTGGACCTGGCCGCCATGCTCGGCGTGCGCCGGGAGCCGGACCTGGACGCGCACCTGGTCATCTGTGGGGGCGCCCGCACGGTGGCCGTCCTCGTGGATCGGGTGCGCGACCTGGTCGAGTCCCCGGTGCTGGTGGAGGGCTCCGTCTCCGGAGAGTCCACCCACGCCTGGGATGGGACGGGGTTGATGGCGGGCCTGTGCCGCACGCCCGAGGGCATCCGCCCGCTGCTGCGCGCCTCGGCCATCCTGGCCGTTCCGGAGGGGGCGTGAAGGACACGGTGCGCGTGGAGCGCCTCGACGAGGCGACCCTGGGCGGGCTCGAGTCCGTGCTGCGCATCGCGTGCGGCATGGTGCTGGCCCCCAGTGTGCGGCCCTCGTTGGGGACCGCCCTCACGCGCGCCGCCGAGTCCCAGGGACTCCCCACCGCCGACTTCCTCCAGCGGCTGCTGGCCCGCGACACCGCGGCGGTGGAGGCCTTCATCGGCTACGCCGTCATCGGCGAGACCTACTTCTTCCGCCACCCGGAGCAGCTGCGCGAGCTGGCCCGCATGGCTCCCTCCCACCCCGGCCCCTTCCTGGTGTGGAGCGCCGGGTGCGCCAGCGGCGAGGAGCCCTACAGCATCGCCATGACGCTGCTGGCCGCGGGCCTGCCTCCCGAGTCCATCCGCGTGGTGGGCACGGACGTGTCCGGGCGGGCCCTGGAGCGGGCCCGGCAGGCCACCTACTCCCCCTGGTCCGTGCGGCGCATGGAGCCCGAGCTGGAGCGCCGCTTCCTCACCATCCGCCCGGAGGCCGTCAGCGTCCCCCCCGAGGTCCGCGCCCGGGTGGAGTTCCGCCGGCACAACCTGGTCACGGATCCGCCGCCCGTGTCCGGTGCCCAGGCCGTCTTCTGCCGCAACGTCCTCATCTACTTCCCCCCGGAGGTCATCCCCACGGTGCTGGAGCGGCTCGTCCGGGCGCTGGCCCCCGGTGGCTGGCTCTTCCTCGCCCCCGCCGAGGTGCCCTTCGCCAAGGGCATGGGCCTGGAGGAGCGCGAGGTGGAGGGCATGCCCGTGTTGTGCAAGCCCGTCCCCGGTGAGCGCGTCACCCCTCGGGCCGCCCGCCCCGCGCCCCTCCGGGTGCTCGCCCCCCGTGCCCCCACCAGCCCGCTGCGGCGCGTGCAGACGCCCACCCGCGCCACCCCGGCCACCGAGGCGCCCGCCCCCGCGGCCGCTCCCGTGGCCCAGGCCCTCCGGGCAGGCCCGGCCATGACGCCCCCGCCGCTCCCCCCGGCGCCTGGCGGGACGGGCACCCCCGTGGCGGACTCGCTGGAGCAGGCCCTGGCCGCCGCGCGCGCCGGCCAGTTCGACGTGGCCGAGGAGTTCGCCCGCCTGGCCGCTCGCGAGCTGTCCCCCGAGGCCTACCTGCTGCTGGCCATGGTGGCCGAAGGCCGGGAGGACGTGCAGGGGGCCGTGGCCGCGGTTCGCAAGGCGCTCTATCTGGAGCCTCAACTGGCCATCGGTCATGCGATGCTCGTGGCGTTGTATGGGCGGCTGGGTCAGCCCGAGGAGGCGGAGCGGGCCCGCCGGAACGCCCTCCGGGCGCTGGAAGGACTGGATGACGAACACGTGCTGCGCGGAGTGGAGGCGATGACGGCGGGGGGGTTGCGGCGCGCGCTCGTTCCGGGCGTGAGGATGGGAAAGTCGGGTGCGCGATGAGCTTGGAGGAGCTGTGGAAGTCACTGGCATGAAACCGCCCGAGATCCAAAGGCTGGACATGCGCCGGCTCAGCCTGAGGACCAAGATCCTGGCCATCACCGGCGTGTCGGGCGCGCTGGTGACGGCCGTGCTCGTCGCCGTCTTCTCGTTCCAGATGCGCGAGTCGCTCAAGGTGGAGTTCGCCAAGCGCGCCGCGGCGGCCAGCCAGGAGCTGGCCCACCACCTGGGCACCGCCACCTGGTCCCGGGACGAGGAGGGCCTGCGGCTGGCCACGGCCATCACCCTGCGCAGCAACCCCAACATGGCGTACGTGGTGGTGCGCGATCGGCAGGGAGAGCTCCTCGGCCACGCCGAGGTGCAGCGCCTGGTGAACCCGGCGATGCTGCCGGCCCTGCCCGAGGACGCCCCCGCCCGCCGCGAGCTGTCCGTGGGCAAGCGGCCGGTGCTGGAGACGTCCGCCCCCATCTACTTCGAGCCGCGCGGCCCCCGGACCGAGGGCGGCTCCCAGCCGCGGGAGCTCGTGGGCTCGGTGCAGGTGGGCCTGGAGCTGGACGTGCTGGAGGAGGCCGTCCAGAGCATGGCCGTGCGCGCCCTCGGCCTGGGCCTGCTGGCGCTCGCCGTGTGCCTGCTGGGCGTGGCCGCGCTGTGCCGCGTGCTCATCGTCCCGCTGGAGCGCCTGGCGCGCGCGGCGGCCGGCATGGCCTCGGGAGACCTGCGGCAGCAGATCGACGCCAGCGGCAGCGACGAGGTGGGAGACCTGGCGCGCAGCATCGCCACCATGGCGGAGATGCTCACCAACCTCCTCAAGGACCTGCGCGGCGCGGCGGCGGACATGGAGCGCGAGGCCACCAACGTGCTGGCCACCTCCTCGCAGCAGTCCGCCATGGCCAACGAGCAGGCCTCCGCCATCCACGAGACGGGCGCCACCGTGGCGGAGATCGCCCAGACGTCCAAGCAGGCCACCTCCTTCGCGGACACCGTCATCAGCGGCACCAGCCGCTCGGATGCCCTGGGCGCCGATGGCCAGAAGGTCGTCGACGAGAGCGTGGCCGCCATGGAGAAGCTCAGCGAGCAGGTGAAGGCCATCGCCCTCGCCATCACCGACCTCAACGAGCAGACGCTCCAGATTGGCGACATCATCACCACCGTGAAGGACGTGGCCGAGCAGTCCAACCTGCTGGCGCTCAACGCCTCCATCGAGGCGGCCAAGGCGGGAGATCAGGGCCGCGGCTTCGCGGTGGTGGCCATGGAGATGCGCACCCTGGCCGAGCAGTCGAAGATGGCCGCCAACCAGGTGCGCGCCCTGCTGGGCGAGGTGCAGAAGGGCACCCGCGCCGCCGTGTCGGCCACCGAGGAGGGCAGCCGCCGCGCCCTGGCCGCCATGGAGCTGGCCCAGAGCGCCGGGGCCGCCATCAAGGGCCTGTCCGACGTCATCCGGGACTCCTCGGGTGCCGCCCGGCAGATCGCCGGCAATACCCGGCAGCAGACCATCGGCGTGGAGCAGATCGCCGCGGCGATGAACGAGTTGACCATCGCCATGCAGGACAACGTGGAGGGCACCAAGCGCATCGAACAGGTGGCCGGTAACCTCTCCAATCTTTCCAAGCGCTTCTCCGACCTCGTCGGGAAGTACCAGCTGTGACCGGGGGCGTGTTCGTGGAGGCAAGGGACGTATGAAGGTTCTGATCGTCGAGGACACGAAGACCATCACCAACCTCATCCAGGTGTACCTGATGGGGTGGGGGCTGGAGTTCTTCGAAGCGAGTAACGGAGTGCAGGGACTGGCGCGCGCCCGGGAGATCAAGCCGGATCTGATCATCTCGGACGTGCAGATGCCGGAGATGGACGGGTTCGCCCTGTGCGCGGCCGTCCGCGCCGACCCCATCCTCTTCTCCACGCCCTTCGTGATGCTGACGTCGCTCAAGGATGACGCGAGCCGGCAGCGCGGACGGCTGGTGGGTGCGAGCGCCTTCCTCAACAAGCCCGTGGCGGTGGATGACCTGCGCGAGAAGGTGCGCAGCATCCTGAAGCTTCCCGCCAGCAAGTACTGACGAGGGGTCATGGCCGGCGACCAGTCGCGCGAGAAGATCGACTACACGGCCCTGCGCCGCAAGCTGGACGAGGCGCAGGCGGTGCTCGAGGGCGCCCAGGTGCTCAGCCCGGAGCGGCGCCGCGAGGTGCTGGCCGAGCGTGCGCGCGCGCTGGCCGAGTCGCGCCATGAGGAGCGGCGCGAGACGTTGTCGGTGCTCGCCTTCCGCGTGGGCGGTGAGCGCTATGCCGTGCCCATCGACGCGGTGGACCACGTGCTGGAATCCAAGGGCCTGTGCCCGCTGCCGGGCGCCCCGCGCCACGTGCTGGGCGCGCTGGTGTCGCGCTCGCGCGTGGTGCCGGTGCTGGACTTGCGGCAGGTGCTCGGCCTGGAAGGAGGCGGCATGTCCGACCTGACGCGCGTGGTGGTGGTCGAAGTGTCCGAGGAGTTCTTCGGACTGGCGGCCGAAGAGGTGGATGGACGGCAGGAGCTGCCTCGCGCGGACCTGTCGCACCCGCCGCCTGGACCTTTCACGTTCCTCACCCGGGAGCGGTTGATGGTGCTGGACCTCGTCCAGCTCAGCGATCCCGCGGTCGTGGGGCGGGGCTAGGGCGAGGGACGAATGGATCCTCGGGTTCTGCGGAGCCTCTGGCCCATCTTCGCCGCGGAGACGCGCGAGCAGCTGCAGACCATCGGCACCGCGGTGCTGGGGCTGGAGCAGGGCTCGGCCGATCAATCGGCCGAGCAGCTCATCGCGCTCAAGCGGGAGGTGCACAGCCTCAAGGGGTCCGCGGCCAGTCTGGGCCTGGCGGACATCGAGCAGTTGATGCACGCCCTCGAGGACGGGCTGGCGCGCTGCGCTCCCGGCCATGTGCCGCCTCCCGGACTGGTGGAGACGACGCTGCGGATCCTCTCGGCCATGGAGGCGGCGCTCAACCGCGGTGACGCGGGCGAGATGCCGGCCATCGAGGGCCTGGGGCCGCTGCTGGCCGCGCTCGGGCGCGGTGGCTTCGAGCAGGCCCCCGAGGTGAAGGCCAACAAGGTGCCGGCGCAGTTCCGGCGCGACGGCCTGCAGACGCTCGAGAAGCTGGAGACGTCGCTGACGCGGCTGTGCTCGCCGGGCCTGGAGGACCGCCCCGGTGCCGTCTGGGAGGCGGTGGGCCTGGCCGAGCTGCTGAAGGCCGCGGCCAACACCGCCGGCATCTCCGCCGTGGAGTCGCTGGCGAGCTCCGTGCGGGCGGGTTTCGCGCGCATGGAGGAGGCGGGCGTCGGGGCCAGCGTGGCGGCCTCGGACATCGCGGGCTCGCTGGTGCAGCTGCGCGGCGCCCTGGAGTCGCTCTCCGAGGAGACGCCGGCCGAGCCCGCGGCGGCCCCGGCCGAGCCCGAGGTGACGGCACGCTCGGCGGCCGGCCGGCGCCAGCAGGACATGGACCGGGCGGTGCGCGTGTCCGTGCGGACGCTCGACTCGCTGGCGCTCCAGGTGGAGCAACTCGCGGCGGGCCGGGCACAGCAGCTGCGCCGCGCCGAGGCCCACCGCGAGCTGTTGGAGCAGACGCACCAGGCCCTGCTGCAGCTGGAGCGCGCGGCGCAGCAGCTGGCGCTCTCCGGAGGCGGCGGCGCGCTGGAGTCGCTGCGCGCGGGCGTGGGACAGGTGCGCGGCGTGCAGAAGCGGCTGGTGCAGCTGTCCAAGGACGTGCACCGCGAGGGCGAGCAGCTGGCGCTGGTGGCCCAGGTGGTGCGCGACGACCTGCGCGATCTCCGCATGGTGCCGGCCTCGCAGGTGCTGGAGCCGCTCAAGCGCACGGTGCGCGAGCTGGCGGCGCGGTTGGGCAAGGACGTGGAGCTGGTGCTCGCCGGGGGCGACGTGCGCATCGACCGGCGCATCGTCGACGTGCTGAAGGATCCGCTGCAGCACCTGGTGCGCAACGCGCTGGACCACGGCATCGAGACGGCGGCGCAGCGCACGGCCGCGGGCAAGCCGCCGCGCGGACTGCTCACGGTGCGCGTGGAGCCCCGGGGCACGCGTCTGGCGGTGGTGGTGGAGGACGACGGCGGAGGCCTGTCGCCGGAGAACGTGAGGGCCACGGCCGTGCGCCGCGGGCTGCTCACCGAGGCGGAGGCCGCCAAGCTCACCGAGATGCAGGCCGCGCGGCTCGTCTTCGAGCCGGGCTTCTCCACGAGGGATCAGGTGACGGAGACGTCCGGCCGCGGCGTGGGCCTGGACGTGGTGCAGACCACCGCCACGCGGCTGCAGGGCGCGGTGGACCTCTCCTACGAGAAGGGCAATGGCACGCGCTTCACCATCGACCTGCCGCTGATTCTCGCGGGCGCGCTGGGGCTGCTGGTGCGCACGGGCACGGCGGTGGTGGCCATTCCCTCGGACGCGGTGGAGCGCGTGCTGCGCCTGTCGCCCGGGGACGTGGGCACGGTGGCCGGGCACGTGGTGGCGCGCGTGGAGGACGAGCAGCTGCCCTTCCACCCGCTCTCCACGTCCATCGGCATGCCCCGGCTGCCCCTGGCCATCGAGTCGGGCAAGCCGCAGACGGCCATGGTGCTGGCGCTCGGCGGCGTGCGCGCGGTGTTCGCCATGGACGCGGTGGTGGGTCAGCAGGAGATCGTCGTCCGCTCGCTGGGGAGGCACCTGCAGACGGTGTCGCACCTGGCCGGGGCCGCCGTGCTGGACGACGGCAGCGTGGTGCCGGTGCTCAACGCTCCCGAGCTGCTGCGCGTCGCCGCCGCTCCGGTGGTGCTGCGCGCCGCCACCGAGGTGCGCCGCTCGCACATCCTCGTGTGCGACGACGCGCTCACCACCCGCTTCGCCATCAAGTCGCTGCTGGAGATCGCCGGTTACTCGGTGGTCACGGCCGGCGATGGCGAGGAGGCGCTGGGCATCCTCGAGCGCACGCCGTGTCAGCTCGTGGTGAGTGACTGGCAGATGCCCCGGTTGGACGGCATCGGGCTCACCCGCCGCATCCGCGCCCACCCGAAGCTGTCGCACCTGCCCGTCATCCTCTGTACCTCGCTGGACAGTCCGCAGGAGCGGGCCGCCGGCCTGGAAGCGGGCGCGGACGGCTACCTCGTCAAGCGCGAGGTGGAGCGCGGCAAACTGTTGGACCTGGTCCGCCAGCTGCTCCCCTCGGGCGCCTGAAGCAGGCGAGGGGACGAGGCCCGCCCCGGAGGGTGGGTTCCCTTCTCCTCCCGTCCTGGCATGTGCATGTTGCCGGGACCAGGAGGCGGCGTGGAGGATCAGGTCGCACTATGGATCGCGGGCTTCTCGTATCCGGCGGTGTTCCTGCTCCTCCTTCTGTGCGGAGTGGGCGTGCCGCTGAGCGAGGAGCTGGTCATCATCACCGGTGGGCTGGTGGTCGCTCGCAGCGGTGCGAACCTGCCGGTGATGGTGCTCGCCGCCTACCTGGGAGTCGTGGCCGGGGATAGCATGCTGTACCGGATTGGCCGCTCGCTGGGGCCGCGGGTGTTCTCGCATCCCAAGCTGTCGAAGATGCTGACCCCGGCGCGCATCGAGCTCCTCCAGAAGCTGTTCGCGCGCAGGGGCGCGGTGGCGGTGTTCCTCGCGCGCTTCCTGCCGGGCCTGCGCGCTCCGGCGTTCCTGCTGGCGGGAGCCACCGGGCTGCCCTACCGCCGGTTCTTCCTGGCCGATGCCCTGGCGGCATGGGGTCCGGCCCTGGGGATGACGTGGCTGGGCTTCCGGTTCGGTCCCCGGGTGCTCGCGGACGTGCAGGGCGGCTTGCGGTGGCTGCTGCTCGCGGCGGTGATGGTGGCCGTGGGCGTGCTCGGCGTGCGGTGGATGCGGCGGCGGGCGGCGGTGCGCGCCACCCGCGTGGTGCAGGCTCCCGAGGGAGAGGCCTGAGGTCACTCCCACGCGGCCGCTGAGCAGCTCAGTGCTCGTGCCTGCAGCGGCCGATGAAGCGGACCAGCTCCGTGTGGAACCACTGCGGCGCGTCCAGCATCATCCAGTGACTCGTGTGCGGCAGCGTGGAGTGGGACAGCTCGGGCCGCTGGCCGGCGAACGTCTCCGGGCCGGTGCTGGCCACCAGCGCGTGGGTGGGTCCGGTGAACCGCTCGAAGGCCTCGTCCGGGTTGTAGCGGAAGAGCGACTCCATGTTGCCGGCGATGGCCTCCCGCCGCGAGGTCCTCAGCGTCTTCATGACCAGCGCGCGCGTCTTCTCCTTCGCCTCGAGGAGCAGGGGCGTGAACCAGTGCTCGTGGAAGCCGCCGTACTTCGCCTCGCTGAAGTTCTCCAGCCAGGCGTCCACCTGGGCCTTCTCATGGCGGCGCGGGTCTCCCATCGGGTCGACATAGAGAAGCCCGGCGAGCCGCTCGGGGTAGTACGAGGCGAAGGCTCCGGCCACCGCGGCCCCGAAGCCGTGGCCCACGAGGATGAACTTCTCGGGCAGCAGCGCGTCGGCGATGGCGGTGACATCCTCCACCGAGGACTCCACACCAAAGGGGCCGTGGCCACCGCCGCTCTCGCCCATGCCGCGCTGGTCGAACGAGACGCTGCGGGTCGTGAGGCCGTGCTGCGTCTCCGCCCAGTGCGTCCGGTCGGCGGCGAAGTCGTGCACGAAGAGGACGGGGATGCCGCCGTCGCCTTCGACTGTCGCCATCAGCCGCCCCGCGGGTCCGGGGACCGTCACCGTCGTCGCTTCCTTGTGCTTCATCGTGTCCGCTCCCGGCCCCCGCTATTGGCCAGGGCCATCTTCGGAGTCTGACCCAACGCGGCGGGAACGCGTAGCGGCTGGGGCTCGTGCGCTCACCTTCGAACATCGTGAGCGCGGGCCTATGCGCTTTCCGCCTCCAGCAGTGCCGCGAGGAACAGCTCGTAGGTCAGCTCGGCGACAGGCCGCTTCTCGCGGCGGGCCTGGGTGCGCAGCGCCTTGGGCAACGAGCACGGTTGGCCTTGCTCGCCATCGCGCATCTTCACGTAGCCGCGCTCGGAGAAGCCGACGACCTGCCAGCCCCGTTTGCGGAGTGCCTGGCTGAGGTCATCGGTGAGCTGGTGGTGGACGGCCTTGGCCATCGGATGCAGGCCGAAGATCTCGCTCGACCAGCCACCGTCCTCCTCGTGCCAGCCCTTCGCGCGCAGGTAGTTGGCCTTGCGCGCGAGCGAGAGTCCTCCAACGTGTCGCTCGAGCTTCACAGGGACGCGCGGGTCAGCGGACCGTCGAAGCTCTGCCCCTCGCACTCGACATAGGCGTGGTCGCCCACCAGGGTCAGCGACAGCTTGATCCGCCGGGAGTCGAAGCCGGAGAGCGCACGCAGCAGGTCGGCGTCGATCGCGGCGAGCTCTGCCTTCGCCACGCGTAGGGCCTTCGCCTCACGTGCCTCGGTGAGGAACGCCTCGAGCCGCTGCGGAGACTCGAACAGCACGGACACCTTCGCGTGCGGGTTCTGATCCACGGCGCGTTGAATCTTCACCGGGTCCGCCTTGCCCACGCGCACCCAGCTCGTGACCAGTCCGGTGTAGTCGCGGCACTCGAGGTCCGGCTCCTCGGGCTCGCCCAGACCCTTGCCGAAGGCCAGCCGCTCTTCCCACAGCCAGCAGTACGCGAACACCCGCAGCCAGACCCGCTGCATGGTCTCGGACGGGTGGCGTGCGACCTTGAAGTTCAACTGCGGCTGGTCGATCGCGCGATCGACGTGGCTCAGGGCGATCTGGAAGTCGTACAGCGTCGGAGCGAGGGTCATCGGAGCGAGCTATAGCGCATCCGCTAACCCGGGAGGCGTGGCAACACCACGGCCAGCTCGAGCCCGGGCGTCTCCTGCACGGACACCCGGGCCTGCCATCTCCGCCCGAACCGCTCCAGGGACTCGAGCGCTCTGCTCGGCAACGGCAGCTGCGTCCGAGCCCTCACGAGCAACCGCCACGCGTCCACCCCGTCCGGTGCATCCACCCACAGCTCCACCTCGGAGGCCCCGGCCCCCGACAGCAGCCGCTCCAGCGTCCGCACCAGCAGCGCCGAGCCCGTCCGCGGCATCCTCAGCAGCACCGGCCCGGGGGGCAGCTCCAGCCTCGCGGCGCCGGGCCGCCCCGGTCCAAAGGTGGCACTCAGCAACGCCCTCAAATCCTCCGCGGGAACGTCCTCGCCCGAGGGCCGCTGCTGGAGGCGGACATTCATCTCTCCCGCCGCCCGGCCCATGCGCTCGAGGTAGCGCTGCATGGACGGCGTGAGCGCGCCCGCCATGCCCTTGGTCATCATGTCGATATAGCCCTGGATCACCAGCAGCGGCGTGCGCAGGTCATGCGCCGCGCGGGACCAGGCCCGCTCCCGGTGCGCCAGCCGCTCCATCAGCCGCAGCCGCTCCAGGCGCAGCCGCTTCTGCTCGGCCCTCGCCGTGTCCTCCCGCTCCCGGCACGCCAGCAGCGCGCCGGCCAGCTCCGTCAGCCGGGCCAGGTGCTGCCGATCCGCGGGGTCCACACACGGTGTACCCAGCACCAGTGTCGTGCGCCCATGCTTCATCATCTGAAGGGGATGGGCCCGGGCCGGCACCGGCGGCGTCACGCCCGCGAGCGCCACGCACCGGCCCTCCGCGTACAGCGCGGCCCCCGGCGTCTCCGTCAGACGCACCACCGATTCCACGAGCGCAGCAAGTCCGGCCCTCGCCCCGTGGTGCAGCGCCCGCTCGGCCACGGCCGAGACTGTTCGCTCCACCTCGGAGGCGCTGACACTCCGCCCCACGCGCCACCCGCTCCAAGCACCCGCCTGCACACAGGAGGAATGGCCACGGTCGTCCCACGGCGCAACGCAGCCCTGTGTGGGAAACAAAGGCATGACGGAAGGAAAACCTTTTCCCACTCATTCCCTCCGCCACCCAACCTTTTTACTGGCCTGCGGGGATTCCCCGTCCCCAAACCCCGTATTTCCCTGTGCTTGCGCTGGCCGGGCACTTGCTATCGCTCCCGTCCGGGATGGGACGGAGCGGAATGGGGACGCTGGGATACTACTCGACGATCGCACGGCTCGCGCCGGCAGGGCTCGCCCGGGGGATGGCGCGGCGGGTCCAGGGGGTGGCGCGGCAGGCCCTCTATAAGAGGCGCGAGCGCCTCGACGAGCCGAGGCTGTTGGAGGCCTTCGGTGCCGCCACCTCGGAGGAGCTGGCCGAGCGGGTGCTGTCGGATCGCCCGGGCGCGGCCTGGTGCGAGGTGGGGCAGCGGGCCTCTGTATTGGAGGCGCTCGCGGCCCTGTCCGGTGCCAGCGAACGGGCCCTGGAGCGGGCCCGGGCCGCGCTCAGAGGAGAGTTCGACGTCTTCGGCACCCGCGTGTGCTTTGGCGAGGGCCAGCCAGTGGATTGGAGCAGGGATCCGGTGAGCGGCTACCGCTACCCGGTCGTCCCGGTGGAGCAGCTGCGGTTGGCCCAGCCGGGGGTGGATCCGAAGTTCCCCTGGGTGCTCGGCCGGTTGGATTGTCTGGTGGCGCTCGGTCAGGGGTACTGGGTGGAGCGCGACGAGGAGGCTCGCCGGGGCTTCGCACGGGCCTTCGTGACGAGGACCCTGGATTTCCTTCAGGCCAACCCGGTGGGGCAGGGGGTTCACTGGACGTGCGCCATGGAAGTGGCGCTGCGTGCGGCCAACCTGGCGCAGGCGCTGGTGATGTTCTCGGACGCACCCGAGGCGCGCAGGCCCGAGTTCCTCGTGCCGGTGCTGGAGTCGCTCTCCGAGCACACCGCCTGGGTGGAGGCACACCTGGAGGATCAGGGCGCGGTGCCCAACAACCACCTCGTCTCCAACTACGTGGGCCTGCTGGTGGCGGGCGTGCTCTTCCCGGAGCTGCCGGACGCGCCGAGGCAGGTGGCGTGCGCGGTGACGGGGCTGCGCACGCAGATGGAGGCGCAGGTGCACCCCGAGGGCACGTCCTTCGAGGGCTCCATTCCCTACCACCGGCTGTCGGTGGAGCTCTTCACCCTGGCGCTGCTGGTGGCGCATGGCCAGGGCGTGGATCTGGGCTCGCGGTACGTGGCGCGGCTGCACCGCATGTACGAGGCCTCGCACGCCTGGAGCTCCGAGCGGGGGCTGGCGCCGCAGGTGGGGGACAACGACTCGGGCCGCGTCTTCCCCTTCCAGGAGAGGGATCCCCGCGAGCAGGGCTACCTCGCGCCGCTGGGCGCCGCGCTCTTCGGTGACGCGGAGCTCGCCGAGGGGACGTTCCCGGACGAGGCCGCCTGGCTGATGGGCATGGCGGGGCTCGAATGCTTCCGGGGGCTGCCCGAGGCACCACCCGCGAGCTCCGTGAGCTTCCCCGCGGGAGGCTTCCACGTGCTGCGCGGGGTGGGCGCGGTGGTGACGGTGAGCGCGGGCACGCAGGGACAGCACGGCGTGGGCGGGCACAGCCACAACGACAAGCTCTCCTTCGAGCTGCACCTGCACGGGCGGCCCGTCATCGTGGATCCAGGCACGGGCACGTACACGCGGGATCCCCTGGTGCGCAACGCGTTCCGCTCCACGGCCGCGCACAACACGCTCGAGCTGGATGGCGTGGAGCAGGCCCCGTTGGATCCAAACCGGCTGTTCGCGCTGCCCGAGGCGGCGCGGGCCCGCGTGCAGGTGTTCCAGCCGGGCGCGGAGCTGGATCGCCTCACCGTGCGCCACGACGGCTACCGCGCGCTGTCCTCTCCCGTGGGAGTGGAGCGCACCTTCGTGCTCGACAAGCGCGAGCGTGCGCTCGGGGTGACGGACGCGCTGGTGGGGGTGGGGCTTCACGATGTGAAGGGGAGGATCCACCTTCCGGACCGCGAGGCGCGAATGAGGGCGCCAACGCCCGAGGAGCTGGCGCGGGCGCTGCGTGTCCCGGAGGCGCCGAAGGGTTTCGAGGCAATGGGTGTGGAATTGGGGCCGGCGCAGGCACCGGAGGCACTGGTGCTCTTCGCGGCGGGCCTGGAGCCACGGTTGGAGCCGTCCCGGTACTCGCCGGGGTACGGCCTCGTGGTGCCGTCGCAGGTGGTGGTGTTCCGGGTGCGGGTGTCGCCCCCGGTGTGTCTGAGGTGGGTGGTCGTCTTCAAGTGAAGACACGTGACGGGGGTGTGACGGGGGAACCCGCACGCCTTCAGGAGAGGTGAGTCAGATGCGCGTCATGGTGAGCCCGCTGCTGGAGAAGATCCGCCGGCGGGAGGCGAGGGTGGGCGTGGTGGGGATGGGCTACGTGGGTCTGCCGCTCGGGATGGCATTCGCGGAGGCCGGCTTCCCCGTGACGGGGCTCGACGTGGACACGCGGAAGGTGGACAACATCACCAAGGGGGTGAGCTACATCAAGCACATTCCCAGTGCACCGCTGGCGGAGCTGACGAGCAAGGGCAAGCTGAAGGCCACGACGGACTTCGCGAAGGCCCGCGAGATGGATTGCATCATCATCTGCGTGCCCACGCCGCTCACGGCGTCGCGTGAGCCGGACATGAGCTACATCGTCAAGACGGGCGAGGCGCTGTCGCCTCACGTCCGTCCCGGCCAGCTCTTCATCCTCGAGTCCACCACGTATCCGGGTACCACGGACGAGGTCCTCAAGCCCCTGCTGGAGAAGAGCGGCCTGAAGGCGGGCGTGGACTTCCACCTGGCCTTCAGCCCCGAGCGCGAGGATCCGGGCAACAAGAACTTCAACACCAAGACGATTCCGAAGATCGTCGGTGGCCATACCCCGGCGTGCCTCGAGGTGGCGCAGGCGCTCTACTCGAGCGCGCTGAAGGAGACGGTGGCGGTGTCCTCCACCCGCGTGGCCGAGCTGGCCAAGCTGCTGGAGAACATCTACCGCTGCGTCAACATCGCCATGGTCAACGAGATGAAGATGCTCTGCGACCGGATGAACATCGACGTGTGGGAGGTCATCAACGCGGCGGCCACCAAGCCCTTCGGCTTCCAGGCCTTCTACCCGGGCCCGGGCCTCGGCGGTCACTGCATCCCGATCGATCCCTTCTACCTGACGTGGAAGGCGCGCGAGTACGAGTTCCACACCAAGTTCATCGAGCTGGCCGGCGAGGTGAACACGCAGATGCCGTACTACGTGGTGACTCGCACCATGGAGGCGCTCAACAAGACGAAGAAGACGCTCAATGGCGCGAAGGTGCTGTGCCTCGGCGCGGCGTACAAGAAGGACATCGACGACATGCGCGAGAGCCCGAGCCTCCGCATCATCACGCTGCTCAAGGAGAAGGGCGCCGAGGTCGACTACCACGACCCGTACGTGCCCCGCCTCGAGGAGGGCCACGGCTTCCACTACACCATGCAGTCGGTGCCGCTGAGCCCGGAGACGCTCGCCCAGTACGACGCGGTCGTCATCCTCACGGACCACTCGAGCATCGACTACAACATGGTGGTGAAGCAGTCGCAGTGCGTGGTGGACACGCGCAACGCCTGCAAGAACGTGGGCCCGGGCCGCGAGAAGGTCACCAAGGCCTAGTCACACAGGCGTGAAGGCGGACCGGCCCGGTTGCCGTTTCCGCCCGAACGCCGGAGGCCCCGCTGCGGCGCCGTGAGGGGGGGCGCCGGGGCGGGGCCTCCTCTTTTTCATGGACGCCGCGTGCCGGGGGGCGCGCCGCCCTCGGGGAGCGCCAGGTCCTCGGACGCGTAGTACGCGAGGACCTGCTGCCGGTACTCGGGCCGCGAGTACACGTCCGGACGGGGCCGCTCGATGACGTCCACCAGGACGCCCGCGGTCTCCTCGCCGGACTGCGCGCCGGGAATCCTGCGCGAGTCCATGCCACCGCCGAGCGCGTTCACGCCGAACTCCGTGGCCACCACACCGGGCAGGAAGGTGGTGACGTGGCTGTCCGGGTAGCGCTCGCGCAGCTCCTGGCGCAGGTTGGCCGTCAGCGCGTTGAGCGCGTGCTTGGCCGCGTTGTAGGCCGAGCGCACCGGGACGTACGGCACCCGCCCCAGCATGGACGAGACGTTGATGATGTGCCCCCGTCCTCGCGCCTCCGAGCTCGCCCCGGTGATCACCACCACTTTGTCGTCCATCAACGCCTCCAGAGGTTTCCCTGCTCGCGGTGCTCTCTATCCCCGCGGGCCTGGAGCGTCCAGGCGAGCGATTCCAGGGGGTTCTTCACTCGCCGTTCAGCCGCGGAGCATGCCGGCTGGAGCGGGCTCGGCTAGAGTCGGGGCGTGCGAACCCGAAACTGGACAGTCCTTCCCCTGCTCGCCGCCTCCGTCCTGCTCACCGCCGCCGCGCCCGCTCCGGACGCGCGCGTGACGCTGCTGGACGCCATGGCGGAGGAGCTCCAACGCAACCAGAAGCAGCTCAAGCTGCAGAACCACGAGCCCCCGTACTTCATGAGCTATCAGCTCAAGGAGGGCGAGCAGGCCGGCATCGTCGCCCGGTACGGGGCGATCTTCCTGGATGACACGTACCGAGATCGCAAGCTGTACGTGGACGTGCGGGTGGGCTCGTACGACTTCGACAACTCGGGACCCGAGGAGTACGACTTCTTCGGCGGCGGCAAGGGCTCCAGCTACATCGCCAACAAGGACGCGCCCGTGGACGACTCGCCCCTGGCGCTGCGCACCGCGCTGTGGCTGGTGACGGACGAGAAGTACAAGGCCGCGCTCTCGCAGTTCCTCAAGAAGAAGGCGGACAACGTCTACGCGGTGGAGGAGCCGAACCAGACGGCGTCCTTCTCCAAGGAGAAGCCGGTCACGTACGTGCAGCCGGCGGTGGCCTTCCCCTTCGACCACGACCGGTGGGTCCGTGTGGCGCGCGAGGTGTCGGCGCGCTTCAAGGCGCACCCCGAGATTTTCGACTCGGAGGTGCGGGTGACGGCGGACAGGGTGAGGCGCTTGTTCGTGTCGAGCGAGGGCAGCCGCATCGTGACGGAAGAGACGATGTACGGGCTGCACGTGATGGCGGTGACGCGCGCCGAGGACGGGCAGCTGCTGGACAACTCGCGCAACTACTACTCGCCCACCGAGGCGGGGCTGCCGGACGACAAGAAGCTGGCCGAGGCCACCCGCAAGGTGATCGAGGAGCTGCTGGCGCTGCGCAAGGCCCCGGCGATCGATCCGTACACGGGGCCGGCGATCCTCGCGGCGGAGGCGGCGGGGGTGCTGTTCCACGAGACGATGGGCCACCGGCTGGAGGGGGACAGGCAGGATGGGGAAGGGGAGGGGAAGACGTTCCGGGGCCAGGTGGGCAAGCAGGTGCTGCCGCCGTTCATCACGCTGGTGGATGACCCGACGGTGCGGACGCTGCGGGACGAGCCGCTCAACGGCTTCTACGAGTACGACGAGGAGGGCGTGAAGGGACTGCGGACGGTGCTGGTGGAGAAGGGCGTGCTGAAGGGCTACCTGCTGTCGAGGCGGCCGGTGGAGGGATTCCTGCAGTCGAACGGGCACGGGCGCAGCCAGGGGACGCGCAAGCCGGTGGCGCGCATGGCGAACCTGATCGTCGAGTCGTCGAAGCAGCTGGACGACGCGGAGCTGAAGAAGCAGCTGATCGCCGAGGCGAAGCGTCAGGGCAAGCCGTACGGGCTCATCATCCGGGACATCACGGGCGGCAACACGAACACGTCGAGCTACGGCTACCAGGCGTTCAAGGGCGTGCCGCGGATGGTGTACCGGGTGGACGTGAAGACGGGGCAGGAGTCGCTGGTGCGCGGGGTGGAGATCGTGGGGACGCCGCTGTCGTCGATCAACCGGATCATGGCGACGGGCCGCAAGCAGGGCATCTTCAACGGCTACTGCGGAGCGGAGAGCGGGAACGTGCCGGTGTCCACGGTGGCCCCGGCCCTGCTGCTACAGGAGATCGAGCTGCAGCGCGCGGTGGAGGGCAAGGACCGGCCCCCCATCCTGCTCAGCCCCACGGAGGGCACCACCGCCAGCGATGAAGTGAAGTAGGGGCCCAGGGGCTCCCGGGCAGCCGGCCCGTCCCACCCGCGGGAACCGGAAGCAGAGGAGCCCTTGTCTGCTTGCTCCCCTGCTTCCGGATTGCCCTCTCCGCTCGCATCCTCCTGCGCAGTCCAAAAGAGGGGGTTCGAGATGTCGATTCGTCTGATGTGGTGCGGTGTTCTCGTCATTGGCGCGGCGCTCTGGGGCACGGGCTGCGCTCCCGCCGCCGAGGCCCAGCAGGAGGTAGGGACCCAGCAACAGCATGCCGAGGGAGATTTCTGCGGAGGGTTTGCCGGCACCCCTTGTCCCGAGGGCTATGCCTGCATCGACGATCCCACCGACAGCTGTGACCCGGACCAGGGCGGCGCCGATTGTGCGGGCACCTGTCAGAGGGAGACCCCCGCCGCCTGCACGGGCCAGGAACCGGGCCTCAAGTACGTCTCCCGCGACCCCGCCCAGTGTGCCCTCATCCGCTACACCTGCAAGGAGGGCTACGTCCCATTCTCCAACGAGTGTGGTTGTGGCTGCCAGAGGCTGCCGCCGGCCTGTGACTACAACGACCCGGACCGCACGTACGTCTCGAGAGACCCGGACGCGTGCGCCGCCATCACCTTCATCTGCGAGGGGAACACGCAGGGGTTCTTCGATCAGTGCGGCTGCGGCTGCGAGGTCATTCCGTAGCGCGCCCCGGGTCTGACAACACGACCGGCGCGGCCGCCAGCAAGGGCCGCCGCGCCGGAGTCCCTCGGAGCCGGCCGGTCAGCCCTGGGCGGTGAGCACCTCGCGGCCCTCCCGTGTCACCAGGACGGTGTGCTCGAACTGGGCGGAGAGGCTCCCGTCCTGCGTCACCACCGTCCACTTGTCCGGCAGTATCCGGATGCCGGGGCGCCCGAGGTTCACCATGGGCTCGATGGTGAGGACCATGCCCGCGCGCAGGGTGATGCCCGTTCCCCGCCGGCCCACGTGGGACACATGGGGCGGCTGGTGCACACCGCCGCGGGAAAGCCGTGGTAGCCCAGTTGGCTCGGCGTGCCTCCGCGCCTCGCCGTGTCCTCCCGCACCCACGCGTCGATGTCCGCCGTGGTGATGCCGGGGGCCAGCCGTGCCGCGACGTACGCCAGTGTCCCCGCCGCCGCCCGCCCCGCGAGGCGCAGCCGCTCGACCTCGGTTCCCTTCAGCAATGGAATCCCCATGCACGGCAAGGTGGCACCCGGGCCTTCGGAGCGTCCAATGCTGTTTCGGTATGGTGTACGGGCGCCGGGGCGTGCGTTAATCTTCAGGGCGTGAGTCTCACGCACATCCAGTCCTTCGTCGCCGTGGCCGAGGAGCGCAACGTGGGGCGCGCCGCGCGCCGGCTCCACCTCACCCAGCCGCCGCTCAGCCGCCACATCCTCGCGCTCGAGGACGAGCTCGGCACCCGGCTGTTCGAGCGCACGCCCAGCGGCATGCGCCTGCTGCCGGCGGGCGAGGCCTTCCTCCAGCACGCGCGCCGCATCCTCGCCGAGGTGGACGCCGCGGTGCACACCGTGCGGGATGTCGCGGCGCGCGAGCAGGACGCCTAGTCGAGCGTCCTCGCGACCCTCGCGGCGTCACTTCCTCGGGGAGAAGACGACGATGGAGCTGGGCGTCACCAGCAGGTCGTCCTTGTCCGTCGGTTCGTCCTTGCTGGGCCGGGGGAGGATCTCCGTGCTCCACCGGTCTGGCACCAGCCCACACAGCTCCTTGAGCTGTCCCACCTTCGTGGGGGCGCGGGCGGTCACCGCGTGGATCTCCGAGGCGCCGAGGCTGTCCCGGATGTCCACCCAGATCTTCATCACGTCGGACGCCAGGATCTCCGCCACGGGGACCTTGCCGGCGACCACGGGGAACCAGACCGCGGGGGAGAAGACGTGCAGCTCCAGGAGCTGGATGCCCGAGCGGGGATGGTCCGTGAAGTATTGGCGGATGCCCGCCAGCGTCTGGACGAACGGGTGCAGGGGGTTCCACAGGCGGTATTGCCCCGAGGCCACCGGCCCGAGGTGCACCTGGTGGAATCCCGCCGCGTCGGCCAACCGCAGGGCCTCGGCCACCGCGGGCACGATGATGCCCAGGTCCCGGCTGTCCTTGGGGTCTCCGGGGTGGGGGGGAGGCGGTGGGTCGGTCTGGGGGAGGCGGGCCGCGACGGCGAAGATGGGCGTATCGCCGTAGCGGTAGCTCAGCGAGTGCTCGGGGCGGGTGGGCCTCCACTGGCTGGGGTCCCTGTGGGGGATGTGCTTCGCCTGCACCGCTCCCTCCAGGAGATGATTCCCCTGCCGGCCGAGGTCCGGGCTGTTGTCCAGGTTCCTGCCGCTGCTGACGATGACGCACGCGCCCCGGCCCGGAGCGGGAACGGGCAGCGGGGCATACCGCAGCCGGAGCCTCCGGGACTCTCCGACGGGAGGGTACGCGAACTCCGGGGCCGGCTTGTTCGGGCGGTCGGTGGATGGCCTGTCCATGCCATCCGTCAGGCGGAAGCCCAGCTCGTCGGGAAGCCACGCGACGGGCCTGGCGCCGGCCGCCGGAGGACTCCTGCGTTCCCAGACGGTGTCCGTCAGGCGGCCGAGCAGGTCCTTCAGGTCGTCGTAGTTCTCGTAGAGCACAGGGGTGATCCCCAGGCGCGTCTGGAAGAACCGCTCATCGGGTGGCGCCTTCTTTCCGTTCTTGAATTCCTCCCGGGCGAACAGCGCGAAGTGGGGGTAGGGGCCGGGCCCGTAGTGGTGGGCAATCTCTCCAAAGAGATTGATGAGGTAGTCCTCGAGGATGCCGGAGCCCAGGAAGAGCAACGAGCGCCGGGAGAAGACCTCGGCGAAGGCCCGGCGGAAGTGGGGCTGGGCGTTGATGGCCCGCTGGTACTGCTGATGGCCCGCGACCACCTCACCCGCCAGCAGGCGGCGGCGTGGCTCGTCGAGGATGAGCTCCGCGTCGAGCGTCTCGGGCCGCTCGGCCTGCCCGCCCAGGAAGCCTTGCAGGGCCCAGAGGATGGGCCGTGTCGGTGCATCCAGCGAGCGGAGGACCTTGTGGCAGTCCTCGACGCTTCGGCCGAGCACCTCGGGTACATCCGTCTCGTCCCGCTTCGCCGTCAGCGAGGCCGTGCCCACACGCTCCGGGCCCGCCAGCACGGCGGGGCGGGATTGCCGCATCCGGCTCACCACATACAGGTCGTCGTAGTTGGTGGTCAGCACCAGCGGCCAGTAGCACCGGGCGAGCGCCTGCGTCTGGGGCGGAATGGCGCAGGTGCCCGGGGCCGAGCCGCTCGCGTTGAGCGCCTTGCGAAACGCCTCGGCGCGGAGGTCCGCGTCCAGGGAGCCCAGTCCCATCACCGCCTTGTCCGCCAACCGGTACAGCTCCGCGGTCTCCGGGGCCCGGTCCGTCTTGCCGTCGAGGTAGTGCTGGATGTTCTCGGGCAGCGCGACGCCGCCTTCCCGGGCCAATCCCACGAGCAGCTTCAGCCAGCCCGTACAGACGGGAATGCTCATTCCCGAGCCGATGAATGGCACGAGCAGGCCCCGCCGGTAGGTGCTGGCGAGGTGCGGCAGGATGTCATCGAACTCCACGAGTCCCCCTTCATGAAGACGCCTGGGCGGCGTCCGCAGTCTGGTGGGGAACCGGGCATCACTCAAGGAGATGGGGCATGAGCTCGTCACACGCTCCACCAATAGGACCATTTGACGAGCAAGGCGTCGTTGGCGGGCCCCGAGAGGAGATTGCCGGGCAGGAGGGTCGCGGGCGGCGTGACGCCCTTGGGGTAGGGGCCCTCGTGCTGCGAGCGGCTGTAGACGAGGAACAGGGTGGAGCCCAGCCCGTACTCCCAGCGCAGCACCAGGTTCAGATTCAGCGCCGCGTCGTGGAAGCCGGGAGGGCCCACATAGCTGGTGGGCACCAGATCCCTGTCCACCCGGATGGTCGTGCCACGGGGGCGGGCCTCGTAGAAGGTGCCATAGCGGCCGAAATCCGTGAAGAGCTGCGCGTAGGCCTGGAGCGTCAGCCTCGGGGTGACCACCCACTGTTGCCGCAGGGTGATCGAGGCGAACTCCGAGCGCAGATCTCCGAAGAAGTACTGCTCCGCCTCTCCGGGCTCCAGGTAGCGAGGCCCGTGTACGGTGCGGTCCACGTTGAGGCTCAGCCGCGTCTCCAGCCAGTCATTGGGCCGGAAGATGGCGCTCACGGTGGAGCCGTAACCCAGCTTCACGCTGCCATCCATCTGCTTGTTGAAGCCAACGGCCGCGAAGGTGTTCACGAAGAAGGACTTGCTCTCGTCCGTGTTCCACAGGAGCGCCAGGTAGAGCTCCGGCCGGCGGTAGAAGCCGAGGCCCGTCCCGGAGATCTCCCGCACGTCATACCCGAGCGAGGTGAAGCCCAGCTCGGTACCCAGGGTGTGCCAGCCAGGGAAGACGCCGCGGACGTTGAGGACCGCCGACCCGTTGCGCGGGAGGAGGCGCTCATCCGTGGTCCACGACTGCGACGCGGTGAAGTCCGCGTCGAAGCGGTGGAGCACGCCCACGCCATTGGGCCGCGTGTAGTGCAGTCCCAGTCCGGCGATCTGCTGGTTCTGGCTGCGGAGGAACCCCACCGCGTTGAGATCCAGGGTGGGTGAGGCGTAGCGGTAGTTGACGTCGAAGCGGAATGGCTCGCCGCCCAGCTTCCCGGCGGCGACGTAGCCGCCGAAGCCGCCCGCCCCTCGCTCCAGCACGACGCCGTCTCGCAGCGTTCGCGAGGGGGGCCCGCCGACCACCTGGGAGCCCTCCAGCTGCCCCTGGATCGCCCAGGTGCCGTCCGCCGTGTGGAGATCCCAGTCCACCGCTGCGGCGTTGCCGCCCTGGGCGGAGCAGGAGGGCGGCGGGACGGGCAGGGCGGCCTCCGCCTCGGTGCAACGGCGGGTGAGGGGCACCGCCGAGCTGACGCGCGCCCCCACGGTGGAGTTGGCACCGACCGCGCCGCGCACCACGCCCACGAAGTAGTTCTCCGGCACCGGCAGGGTGGCGGGCAACTCGTGGTCCGGGCCCAGGTGCAGCGGCCGTGTCAGATTGAACCGGAGGCCGCGGTCCGGCCGCGCCTCGTCCGTGTTGTTGCGTTGCGCGCCCGCCACGAGCACGTCCAGGAAGCCCACGTCCAGCCCCTTGCCCACCGTCCCCGTCAGCTTCGCCGCTCCCAGGATGGGCGCGTCCAGGCCGATCCGTCTCGAGTAGAAGAGCTGGTGCGGCGAATCCGTGCCCAGCACGGGCTGGAACAGATCCATCCCCTGGGTGAAGAAGGGCCGCTTCTCCGGGAAGTACTGCTCGAAGGTGGAGAGATTGAGGATGATCTGATCCGCCTCCACCTGTCCGAAGTCCGGGTTGATGGTGGCGTTGAGCGTCAGCTCGGAGGTGAGCGCGGCCTTCACGTCCACCCCCAGATCCGCGGAGGGAACCCACAGGCGTGGCTCGGGGCGGGTGGCATCGGAGAACTGCGGCCGCAGCACCATGCGGGTCGCGGCGTAGGGCGTGAGCTCCAGACGCCCCGTATTCTGGAGTTGCTCCAGCCCGGTGAGGTGGCCCAGCCGGGACACCCTGCCGTTGGCGTCACGAGGGATGAAGACCGAGAGGTTCTCCTCGAAGAGCCGGGCGATGGTGCGCTGGGCGGCGAAGCCCCACGTCTGCACCGGGGCGGACGGGTAACGGAGGATCCGCAAGGGGATGATGAGCTCCGCCGTCCAGCCGTCGGGGGCCATGGCGGCGGCGCCGTCCCAGACGGCATCCCATTCCTGCGTCTCCTTGATGTCCTGGAACAGGAGCGAGTCCGCCTGCACCCCGCCCGCGGTCACCTTGAAGACATAGCCGGTGCGATGGTCATGCGCGGAGTCGATGATGACCTGGATGGCGTCCGAGTAGGGCGGTTGATCCCTCCGCCCCAGGTTGCGGATGATCTCCTCCGGCCGCGAGTCCTGGAGGTGGAAGCCAAAGTAGACATTGTTCTCGTCGTACAAGACACGCATCTGCGTGCGTTGGGACGGAGCGGCATTGGCCTTGGGGAAGGTCTGCACGAAGGCGTCGAACACCGGCGCCTGCTGCCAGGCGGGCTCGTCCAACTTCCCATCCGCCCGGATCTGCGCCGTGGTGCGAGTGGCCTGGATGAGCTGCCCCACCCCAGGCCCCTCCACCGCCGCCAGCGCGGGCAATGCCACCCACGCCGCCATCATTGCCGCGAGCCTTGACACGGTCCTGTTTCCTTCCCTGGGTATCCAACGCGTCAGGATGCTTCGATGCCGAGTTTCGGACGGCGCCCCGCCATGAGCAGGCGCAAGCCAATGATCGCGACCGCCAGCAGCGGCAGGCCGTGGAACAGCGCCACCACTCCCGCCGGGTGCATCCACTCGAAGAATGGCGCGGAGATCAGCATGCCAATTCCAAACCCCACCATCTGCATGAGGGTGAGCAGGCTGAAGATGGGCAGCCGGAGCTCGTCACTCGTCCGCTGGGCGCGGGACACCAGCGCCACCTCGGCCAGCCCGTCACCCAACCCGGCCAACGCCGCGAAGGTCAGGAGCAGCGGCAGGCCGTCCTGGCGGAAGCAGAGGATGAAGCCGGCGGACATCATCACCACCCCGGCGAAGAACATCCGCTCCAACCAGGGCTCCGGCCGGGGAGCGCGCCGGCCGAGGCCGCTGGCCAGACGGGCCCCGGCGAACTTGCCAACGGCCCAGCAGGCCAGCAGGAAACCCATCACCCGGGCGGCGCCCTGTGCATCGATCAGTTTGGCGAGCACCGGGAAGCCGACGTTGTGGGCGGCGCTCCCCAACGTATCGAACAGCGTCACCAGCAGCATGGAGGCCAGGACTGGCAGCGCCCGCAGGCCCACGCGCAGCTGCCGCCACTCGTCCAGATAGCTGCTGCCTCCGCTACTCCGGCTGGCCGCCGCGCTCCCTTCACTTCGCAGCGGAAGGATGAGCAGCCCCGCCACCAGGTAGGTCAGCACATTGATGGCGAAGACCGCCTGATAGCTGGCCAGGGCGATGAGCAGACCGGAGGCCAGACTGCCCAGCACCATGCCCAGCGACGACATGGACGTCAGCCAGGCGTTCACCCGCATGAGCAGCTCCTGCCGCACCAGCCCTGGCAACTGGCTGTTGAGGCCAATGGAGAACAGCGCGTTGCACAGCCCCAGTGCCAGGGCGATGAACGGCAGCACGGGCACATGCAGCTCCGAGGGCAGCAGGAGCAACAGGCCAATGGCGCCGGCACGGATGACGTCGAGCACCACGAGCGGGGCGCGGCCGGGGAATCGGCGGAAGAAGACGGTGCCCATCAGGCTGGCCGCGATGCCACCGCTGACGCGGCATGCCAGGAATATCCCCACCATGATGGCATTGCGGCTCTGCAGGTAGACGTAGGTGGACAGGGCCACCATGTTGAGGAAGGCCCCCACGTCGGAGACGAAGCGGGCCGAGACCAGCAGCACCGCGTTGGAGGCCGGCGGAGCGGCGCCGGTGGAGTCAGGCGCCAACTTCCACCTCCACCGCGACCTGCGCCCGGATCTGCTCATCGATGCGATGGATGTCGGCCACCGAGTTGCCCTTGAACCAGGCATCCACCACGAACACCTCCTCGTAGTCACCCCCCACGCGGTCTCCAGGCCTGGCATAGCCGGCGATGTCCACCATGCCAGGAATGGCGGACGCCTGCTCCAACCCGGTGATGCGCCGGAGCACGCCACCCCGGCGGGGGTAGAGGGCCATCATGCCGTACAGGCCCTCGGGCTTCTGGACGACAGGTTTGTCGACCGGCTGGCCCACCGTCTGACGGATGAAGGTGTCCGCGTAGTCGACGTTCGCGAGCGTCTTGAAGCTGTCGCTCACCCGCATGCCTCCGATGCGCGGGTTGACCTCGATGACGCTCGGACGCCCCTGGCTGTCGTAGCGCAGCTCGACGTGGCAGAAGCAGTTCTTCAATCCCAGACTGCGGATGACGTCGACGGTGTAGTCCCGGACGCGCTGTTGCATGGTCTCGTCCAGCCGCACGGGCGGGGTGACCAGCAGATTCTCGTAGGAGCAGTAGGCCTCCTGCGTGACGTCGAGCTTGTCATGGATGAGGACCGGGTAGGCCGTGTCCTCGGTACAGAGGAACTCCACGCTGAGCTCCCAACCGTCGATGGCCTCCTCCACCAGCACCTGGGACAAGGGATCGAAGCGCCGCGTGCCATGCCGGGGGTCCTGGTACTCATGGGCCGCGAAGAAGTGCGCGTAGTAGCCCTTGCGGACGTTCTCCAGGTAGTGCCGGAGCACCTCGCGCGCCTGCTGCAGCGTGGTGCAGCGGGAGATGAAGCTGGAGCCCACACCGACGAGGGGCTTGATGATCAGCGGGAAGCCCACCGTGCGCACCGCTTCCTCGAGCTCCGCGTCGTTGCCGGCCAGCGCATGGCGGATGGTATAGACCCCCGCCTGCTGCAGGGTCTGGCGCATCAGGTACTTGTTGTTGGCCCGCAGCAGGGCCTCCGGGTTGTTGTGGGGCAGGCCATGCTGGCGTGCCAGTTCCGCGACCTGCATGCCCAACAGCCCCTGGCCCGTGAAGAAGCCGAGGATGGTGTTGATGCCCACGATGTGGCGTGTGCTGGCCAGCTGCTCGTAGAGGGCACTCAGGTTGGCGGATGACCAGTCATCGGTCCGGATCAGCTCGAACGGTTGATCCTTGACCAGATGCTCGGGGATCGTCGTCGGCGCCACGACCACCACCGCGAAGCCCATCTCCACCGCTCGGCGGGCGACCGCGCAGGTCGAATAAAAGGAGAACTTCTCCAGAAGGAGGATTGTCGGTTGGGACATGTGAGTCTCTCGCTGAAGCGCTGCCCGGCCACGCCGCCCATCCCTCTCGGGCGGCGGGTGGCCAGGAGCCGGGCGTTCAATCAGTAGGGCAGGTAGGTGTCGTTGCCGTCGAGGTAACGGGACACGATGTAGCCGTTCTCGTCCACCTCATGGAGCGCGGGCAGGCTCTTCTTGCCGGAGAACGCCAGGAAGCGCTCGGCCTTGTAGGGCGAGGTCCTGCGGATGTACCGCTTGCCGTCGATCTCCTCGTAGTCCAGCGTCATGCCTGGCGCCACGCGGTGCTTGCCCACGGGCGTGACATAGACGTAGGGCACCGCGTACGTCCCCGAGAACTCGGCCAGCTGCGCCAGGATGTCCAACCCCCGCTGCACGCTGGTCCGCATGTGATAGGTGCCAATCACATCCATGCAGTGGAACAGGTAGTAGGGCACGATGCCAATGGCCAGGAAGTGATCCAGCAGGTTCTTCAGGGTGGCGACGTCGTCGTTGATTCCCTTCATCAGCACCATCTGGCCGCGCACCGTGACGCCCCGTTTGGTGAACTGCTGCACCGCGCGGATCACCTCCGGCTGCAGCTCGTCGGCATGATTGATGGAGACACCGATGGAGATGTTCTTCGAGGCCAGCGGCTTCTCGGGATCGACCCGGTTGTAGCTGGCGATGCGCTCGGCCAGCTCGGTGGTGATCCTGTCCGGCTGGAACAGGATGTGCCGGCTGCCGATGCGAATCTTGGTGATGTGCGGAATCGACGAGAGCTGCTCCAGGATCTTGTACACCAGCGCGGGTTTGGCCAGGGGATCGCCGCCGGTGATCAACGCCGTCGTGATGCGCGGATCCGCGCGGATGTACTCCAACGCCGCATCGATGTTCTCCTCCGGCATCACCTTGTTGTCACCGGCGAGGGTGCGGGTCTTCTTGAAACAGTACCGGCAGTAGGAGGCGCAGCCGAAATAGGGGGTGATGACGGCGCGATCCTCGTAGATGCGCTCCAGGCCATAGATGCCGGAGTTGTCCTTGCCTTCTTCGAAAGGCTGTTCCTTGCCGAAGTCCATCAACTCATAGAAGCTCGGCTCGAACTGCTTGCGCACCGCGTCGGACTGCTCCATCAGGTTCTTGATGTAGCGCGTGGTGGCATAGCGGAAACGGGACTTCACCTCGTCGACCATCTCGGCATGGCTCGACTCGGGAATGCTGGACAGGGTCTCGGGGGTGAACTTCGCGGGCGCAGTCACTTGGTGCCTCCTTGTCTGGGCTTGGGCAACACTGGCTGCGGTATACGAAATGGGACTGACGTAACCCGATGACGGGGCGGCCGGGCCCGTGTAGGTCTCCGATAAGGGATTGAATTTCCTGGTGGGGGGCTGGGTTGCCTGACGCACCATGTCGGGCGCACAAACGAGAACGGCCGCGCCCGGATGGACCGAGCGCGGCCGGTGATGTCGAGGTCAGCGCGTGGGCTCAGCGGCTCTGGCAGGCCAGCTCGGCGGTGAAGCTGAGCGTGTGGCCGTTGCCCGTCATGCCGCGCTCAGGGGCCGGCGGGGGCGGCCACGGGAGCGGGCGGCTCGGCGTCTCCGAGCGCGACGAGGCCTTCCTGGTCCACCTCGAGGACGTGGAGGAACGGCAGCAGGCTGTTGCGCTCGTCCGTCCACCGCCTCCGAGGGGCCTTGATGAAGGCCACCCGCTGGGCCCGATTGCCCGCGCGCGTGAAGGTCTCTCCCCGGCCGAAGCTCCCCTCCTGGTCGAGCAACACCCAGAGGCTGCTGCGCGCGTCTTCCTTCGCCTCCGTGGACACCATGGTGGCATGCAGGCCAGTGGCCCACGCGTGCGCCACGGCGATGGGCAGCAGATCCAGGTGCAGGTTGCTGATGTGCAGCGCCAGCACGCCACCGGGGGCCAGGTGCCGCCGGTAGGTGTCCACCGCCTCCTCGGTGAGCAGGTGCACCGGGACGGAGTCCGAGCTGAAGACATCCACCGCGAGCACGTCGAAGCCTTGCGCCTGGCCGCGCGCCAGCTCCTGCTCGAGCAGGATGCGCGCGTCTCCCTCCACCACCTCCACCCGGGCCGGTGTGTCGCTCAGATAGGTGAAGTAGCCGCCCATCCCCTTGGCCAGGGAGATGATCTGCGGGTCGATCTCATAGAAGCGCAGGGTGTCTCCGGCGCGCGCCAGCGCGGCCGTGGTCCCCACGCCCAGGCCCAGCACTCCCACGCGCAGCACGGGTGGCTGCCCCGCGAGCTCCTTGAGCCGCCGCTGCTCGGTGAGGGCCAGCCCCAGCCCGCTCTCGGGCGTGTAATAGGTCGTGGGCCGCATGCGCCGCTCCGGCCGCGTGTACTGGAAGCCGTGGAGGATGTCCCCGTGGCGCAGCGAGAAGTTGTGCGCCTCCTTGTCCCGGCCCATCGGCTCCGTCACGCGCACCACGCCGAAGAAGCCGCGCCAGGAGCCGACCACGTGACGCTCTTCCGACACCGCCAGGCCGAGCGCGCCGGCCACGAGGATGAGCAGCAGGGCCGGTACGTACCGGAGGGTGGCTCGGGCCACCGTCTCGTCCGGGGCGCGCCGCAGCAGCAGGAGCGCCGCCAGGACACAGCAGAGGCCCAGCGTGAGGGGGTACTCCAGGTAGGTGTTGAAGACGTGAGGGGCCACCAGGTGCACGAGCCCCGCGCCGAGCACGCCCCCCGCGGACACCCACAGGTAGAAGGCGCCGAGCAGGCGCGGCGAGGGCCGCAGCCGGTACAGCTCCCCGTGGCACAGCAGGGCCCCGGAGAAGAGGGCCGTCGCGTGGATGAGCAGCTGCACGACCAGGGACACCTGCACGCCCGCGTAGGCCATGCGGGTCACCCCGCCCACCGCCAGCAACAGCAGCAGCGAGGTGACGAGGCGCGAGTAGAGCGCCTCGCGCTCGAAGGCGATGATGAAGGTGACGAGGTACAGCGCCAGCGGCAGCACCCAGACGAAGGGCCCCGCCGACACGTTCTGCGAGAGCTGATTCGTCGTGGCCAGCAGCAGCACCGAGGCGCATGCGCTCAGTCCCAGCCAGGCCAGGGGGAGTGCCACGCCCGCGGACTCCGCCGGGGCCTGCTCCCGGGCCACCTGCGCGGGGGCTTCCTCGTGGCGCAGCACGCCCATGGCGCACGCCGCGCTGCCGATGGCGAAGAGGAGGAAGCCCGCCCCCCACGCCCACGCCTGCGCTCCCCGGCCCAGCCAGGGCTCGACGAGCAGTGGATAGGCCAGCAGCGCCAGCAGGGAGCCCGTATTGGAGAGGGCGTAGAGCCGGTAGGGCGAGGCGTCCGGCCGCAGGCGGCTGAACCAGCTCTGCAGCAGCGGCGCGGAGGTGGACAGCGTGAAGAAGGGCAGCCCCAGGGTGGCCGCGAGCATGGCCAGCAGCCGCCCGGTGGAGATGCCATCCGCCGCCGGACGCCACTCGAGCCCGGGTGCCACGGGTGAGCCCACCAGCACCGCGCGGCCGAGCAGCACCAGCACCGTCAATCCCAGCAGTGCCAGGTGGACGCGCGCCTGCCGCTTCGGGGGCAACCAGCGGATGCTGGCATACGAGTAGGCGTACCCTCCCAGGAGCATCGCCTGGAAGAAGAGCATGCACGTGGTCCACACCGCCGGCGTTCCGCCGAACCAGGGCAGCGAGTACTTCCCCGCCAGCGGTTGCACGCCGAAGAGCAGGAAGGCGCTGAGGAAGAGGGTGACGGCGTATCGGAGCATGGGGGGGTCGTCCTCGTGCGCAGCATATCCCGCGCGAGGGACGGCTTCGCCCCCGTGCTCGGCCGCTTGCTTCTGGAAGGGGTGGCTCAGCCCGTCACGCGGCGGCGGAACGTCTCGTCGAACTCTGCCAGCGATGGGTAGGCGATGGGCTGCGTCGTGGCCAGGGTCCGCAGCCGCTGCGCGTAGGACTCCAGGTACGCCGCGCGCTGCTCCGCGCTCACCCGCGCCGCCGCGAAGCTGATGTGGGGCGGCAGCACGTCGAAGCCGCAGAAGCGCAGGACGCCGGAGTTGATGGGGTAGAGCTGCATCAGGATGTCGCCGCTCAGGCCCTCGGGGCTGAAATAGGTCTCCCCTCCGCCCGTGGTCAGCGACAGCATGGCCCGCTTGCCCCGGAAGACTCCGCGGTCGTGCCAGCGGCCCCCTCCATAGGCGAACCCCGACGCGAGGACACGATCCACCCAGCCCTTGAGGATGGCCGGCATGGAGAACCACCACAGCGGGAACTGGAAGATGAGCACGTCGCACGTGCTCACCTTGTCCATCTCCGCCTGGACGTCGGGCGCGAAGCCGTGGTTCGCCACGGCGTGCGCCTCCTCCGCCTGCTGCTTGTAGAGGTCCGGGTTGGCGACCGTGGTGAAGTTGCGGCGGTCCGAGACGGGGTTCCACCCCATGGCATACAGGTCGGAGACCTGGACCTGGTGCCCCTCCGCCTGGAGGACCTGCTGGGCGTGACGGGTGAGGGCTCCGTTGAAGCTCTGGGGCTCGGGGTGGGCGTGGACGATGAAGACGTTCATGGCGCCGCGAGTCTATCCCCGCGGCGCCGGGAGCGGGGAGGGTTCACGCCCGGCCCGCGGCCTGCCTGCCCCGGCGCGAGAGCGCGTCGATGGACGCGGCCACCAGCAGTACACCCCCCGTCACCATGAACTTCACCGAGGCCGAGAGCGCCAACAGGTCCATGCCGTTGGAGATGGAGCCGATCACCAGCGCGCCGAGCGAGGAGGGCGATCTTCTTCTCCGCCCCGGGCGCTCCGGCGCTGGCCCCCTCGGGTTTCTTGTCCCGGTTGCAGGCCGAGGCCAGGAGCACCGCCAGCACGAGCAGCGGGAGACGGCCGCTGAATCCGCTGTTCGAGGAACGCATCCCGCGACCATGGCGTCTGGCCCACGGGCTCGGAGAAGAAGACCGCGGAGGATTCGTCGTCCATGCGACGCGCACCGTCCAGTACCTGCCGCGAGGGTCACCCTGTCGGCGGAGAGGCCCTGCGCGCGAGCCCCTGTCGGACGGCCCGGACGAGGGCACTCGCGGCCAGCTCGCAGTCGTCCGCCGAGCAGATGGCGGAGACCACCGATACGCCGTCCGCTCCCGCGGCGATGACCGCCGGGGCGTTGGCTGCGGAGATGCCACCGATGGCCACCACGGGGACGGGGAGCAGACGCCGCAGCCGGGCGAGCTCCTCCAGTCCGAGCGCCGGGGTGGCGTCCGCCTTGGAGCCGGTGGGGAAGATGGGGCCCACGCCCGCGTAGTCCACCACCGCCGGGTCCAACGTGGGCAGGTCCGCCGCCCCGGTGATGGACAGGCCCACCAGCGCGTCGGGCCCCATCAGCCGTCGGGCCACCTCGGGGGGCAGGTCTCCCTGTCCCACGTGGACGCCATCCGCTCCGAGCGCCAGCGCCAGGTCCACCCGGTCATTGACGATGAGCGGCACCCCGAGGGGCCGCAGCCGTTGGAGCAGCGCCCGGCCCAGCTCCAGCGTCTCGCGGGCCGAGGCGTCCTTCTCGCGCAGCTGCACCACGGTGGCCCCACCGCGTACCGCGGAGAGCACCACGTCCACCAGCTCGCGCCCGCGCGACAGCAGGCGGTCGGTGACGAGGTAGACGGACAGGTCGGGCACACGGCGAGGCATTGCGGGCGTCTCCTCAGCGTACGCGGGCGCGGGTGCGCACGGTGGCTTCGTCCAGGGTGTGGAGCACGTCCAGCAGGTGCATCTGCAGCGAGCCCGGTCCCCGGGACTGCTCGGCGGCGAGCTCTCCGGCCAGACCCAGCACGACGAGGGCGCGCGCGGCGGCCAGCACCGCATCGGGCTCCACGGCCAGGAATGCGCCCACGAGCGCGGAGGCCGTGCACCCCATGCCCGTCACGCGGGACATGAGCGGGTGCCCGTTATCCACCGCGACCACGCGGGAGCCGTCGGTGACGTAGTCCGTCTTGCCCGTGACGGCCACCACGGTGCCCAGGCTGGAGGCCAGCCGCCGGGCCGCGTCGAGCGAGGCCTCGGAGGACTGGGTGCTGTCCACGCCGCGTGTGGCGCCCGCCTCGCCCGCCACCGCGAGCACCTCCGAGGCATTGCCTCGAATGACGGCGGGCGCCTGCCGGGCCAGCTCGGCGGCGGTGGTGGTGCGGTAGCGCGTGGCCCCGGCACCCACCGGATCCAACACCCAAGGCACCCGGGACTGGCGCGCGGAGTGGATGGCCAGCCGCATGCCCTCCACCCATTCTGGCGACAGGGTGCCGATGTTCACGACCAGCGCCTGCGAGATGGCGGCGAACTCGGCCACCTCCTCCCGCGCATGCACCATGGCGGGCGAGGCCCCCACGGCGAGCAGGGCGTTGGCCGTGTTGTTCATCACGACGTAGTTGGTGATGTTGTGCACGAGCGGCGAACGCTCCCGCACCGCCTTCAGCGACTCCCATACTCCTGCGATCAAGTCCAACGCGAGCTCCTCTCCCTACGCCGCGTCCGAGGTGGCGAAGCGGGTCAGGTGGAAATCGGCATCGCCGAAGGTTCGGTCGATGCTGGTCAGCCGTTTGAAATAGTGGCCGGCGTTGTACTCCATCGTGGTGCCGATGCCGCCGTGCAACTGGATGGCCCACTGGCCGATGAAGCGGCCGGAGCGGCCAATCTGGACCTTGGCGGCCGACATCGCCTTGGTGCGCGCCGGAGCGTCCGTGCTGTCCGCCCGGCCGGCGGCGAGGATCGCCATGGACTTCGCCTGCTCGTGGGCGATGTACATGTCCACCATGTGGTGCTGCAGCACCTGGAAGCTGCCGATGGGCACGCCGAACTGGGTGCGCGTCTTCAGGTAGTCGAGCGTCACCTCGTTGAGCGCCTGCATGTTGCCCACCGCTTCCGAGCACAGGGCGGCGATGCCACGGTCGCTCGCCTGCTGGATGAACGGAAACGCGCCGCCCTCCGGTCCCATCAGGGCCGAGCGTGGTACCCGCACACCCTGGAGCGTGACCTCGGCGGCGCGGGTGCCATCGACCGTGGGGTAACCGCGGATCTTCAGGCCCGGCGCGCCGCGCTCGACGAGGAACAGCGACAACCCGTCCTGTGCGTCCGGCTTGCCCGCCGTGCGCGCCGAGACGATCAGGTAGTCCGCGCAGTCGCCCCCGAGCACGACCGCCTTGGCCCCATCGAGCGTGTAGCCATCAGCGCCGCCCCTGGCGGTGGTCGTGACGTGGGTGAGCGAGTAACGCGATTTGGGCTCACCGTGCGCGAAGGCCAGGAACAGCTTGCCCTCGGCCAGGCGGGGTAGCAGCTCGGCTTTCTGTGCGTCGCTGCCGGCGGCGCGCAGCAGGCCCGCGCCCAGGACGACCGTGGGGATGTACGGCTCCACCACCATGCCGCGGCCGAATGCCTCCAGCACGATGGCGAGGTCCTGGAAGGTACCGCCGATGCCGCCGTGCTCCTCGGCCAGCTCCACACCCAGCAGGCCCAGCTCGGCGAAGGTGGCCCACAGCTCCCGGGAGAAGCCGTCCGCCGAGGCCAATATCTTCGCCCGCGCCTCGAAGCCGTAGCGCTCGCGGATGAGCCGGGCGGCGGTGTCCCGCAGCATCTGCTGCGTGTCGCTCAGACTGAAGTCCATGAGAGTTCTCCTTCCTTCCGCGCGAGCTCAGAGCCCGAGCACGGCCTTGGCCAGGATGTTGCGCTGGATCTCGTTGGAACCGCCGTAGATGGTCACCTTGCGGTAGTTGAAGTAGTCAGGCCCCAGCGGGGCGGCATACTCCGGGCCGATCGGCTCTCCGTGCCAGCCGGGCTCACGGGCCTCGGGGTTGAACGGCAACGCGTAGGGGCCCACCGCTTCCATCATCAGCTCGGTCAACGTCTGCTGGATCTCCGAGCCCTTGATCTTGAGCATGTTGGCCTCGGCGCCCGGCGCCTGGCCCGCGCGCTCGGCGGCGATCATCCGGAGGTTGGTCAGCTCCAGCGCCATCAGCTCGATCTCCACCGCGGCGATCTTCTCGCGGAAGCCCGGGGTCTGGATGAGCGGCACGCCGTCCACCGTCTCCTCGGTGGCGATCTTCTTGAGCCGTGTCAGCTCCGACTTGGAGCGGCCGATCCGGGCGATGTTGGTGCGCTCGTGGCTCAGCAGGAACTTGGCGTAGCTCCAGCCCATGCCCGGCGCGCCGACGATGTGGTCCTTCGGCACGCGCACGTTGTCGAAGAAGACCTCGTTGACCTCGTGCTCACCGTCGATGGTGATGATGGGCCGGATCGTGATGCCCGGCGTGCTCATGTCCGCCAGCAGCATGGAGATGCCTTGCTGCTTCTTGGCCGCCGGATCCGTGCGTGCCAGCAGGAAGATCATGTTCGCGTACTGGCCCAGGGTGGTCCACGTCTTCTGCCCGTTGAGCACCCACTCGTCACCGTCCAGCTCCGCCTTCATCCGCAGCGACGCCAGGTCCGAGCCCGAGCCCGGCTCGGAGAAGCCCTGGCACCACCAGTCGTCCTGCCGCAGGATGCGGGGCAGGTAGTAATCCTTCTGCTTCTGGCTGCCGAAGGCCATCAGCACGGGGCCGATCATGCTCAGGCCGAAGGGCAGGGCCTGCGGGGCGCCCTCCTCGGACAGCACCTCGTCGAAGAGGTGTTGCTGGACGGAGTTCCAGCCGGGTCCGCCGTACTCCTTCGGCCAGCGGGGGGCTCCCCAGCCGTGCGCGTGGAGCCGGCGCTGCCACTCGACCTGCTCCTCCTTGCCGAGGCGCTTGTGGTGGAGGACGCGCTCCCGCGTCTCGGGCGGGAGGTTGGCCCGCACCCACTGCCGCACCTCGTCGGCGAAGGCGAGCTCTTCGGGGGTGTAGTTCAGGTCCATGGTGCTCTCCTGGGTGTCTCGTGCGTTCCCGGCTCAGACGGCCTGGGCGAAGCCCTTGCCCTCGGCGACCCACCGCTCCAGCAGCGGGGACGGCGTCCACCAGCGGGCGCCGTGCTTCCGGCCGTACTCGCGAATCTTCTCCAGCGCCTGGGGCAGGCCCACCTCGTGCTCCGCCCAGAACATCGGGCCCCCGCGGTGCGCCGGGAAGCCGTAGCCGTAGAGGTAGACGATGTCGATGTCGCTCGAGCGGTAGGCGATGCCCTCGCGCAACACCTCGCAGCCGATGTTCACCATGGCCAGGAAGCAGCGCTCGAGGATCTCCTGCTCGCTGATCTCCCGGCGCTGGATGCCGTACCCGGCCGCCGTCTCTTCAATCACCCGGGCCACGACGTCGGAGGGAACCGGGGTGCGATTGCCCGGCTGGTAGTCGTAATAGCCCGCCTGTGTCTTCTGGCCGAGCCGGCCCATCTCGACGAGCTTGTCGGCCACGGCGCCAGCCCTGGGCTCGAAGGTGGTGGGGTCCCGGTCCTTGCGAGACTTGTAGCCGATGTCGAGTCCGGCCAGGTCACCCATCTGCAACACGCCCATGGGCATGCCGAACTTCACCAGGGCCTGGTCCACCTGCTGCGGCGTGGCGCCTTCCAGGACGAGCAGGCTGCCCTCGCGCATGTAGCCTTCCAGCATGCGGTTGCCGATGAAGCCGTGGCTGTTGCCGGCCACCACGCCCACCTTCTTGATGCGTTTGGCGATGTCCAGCGCGGTGGCGAGCACGTCGGGCGCGGTCCGGGCGCCGCGGACGACCTCCAGCAGCTTCATGACGTTGGCGGGGGAGAAGAAGTGCATCCCCAGCACGTCCGCCGGGCGCGAGGTGTAGCCGGCGATGGTGTCGATGGACAGGTAGGAGGTGTTGGTGGCCAGGATGGCGCCCTTCCTGGCGACGCGGTCCAGTGTCTCGAAGACCTTCTTCTTCACCTCGAGCGTCTCGAACACCGCCTCGATGACGAGGTCCGCTCCGGCCAGCGCGTCATAGGAGAGGGTGGGGCGGATGAGGCCCATGCGCGTCTCCACCTGCTCGGCCGTGAGACGCCCCTTGGCCGCGGTGGCCTCGTAGTTCTTCCGGATGACGCCGAGCCCTCGGTCCAGCCCTTCCTGGTTCACCTCCAGGAGGGTGACGGGGATGCCGGCGTTCGCGAAGTTCATGGCGATGCCGCCCCCCATGGTGCCGGCGCCGATGATGGCCACGGACTGGATGGGGCGGGGCTTCACGTCGGCTGGGAGGCCCGGAATCTTGGAGACCTGACGCTCGGCGAAGAAGACGTGCTGGAGCGCCTTGGACTGGCTGTTCCGCGCGCACTCGAGGAACAGATCGCGCTCGCGCTGGATGCCCTGGTCGAAGGGGAGGGTGACCGCGGCCTCCACCGCGTCGATGATGCGCTGGGGAGAGAAGAGGTTGCGCTTCTCCTTGGCGGTGCGCTGGCGGGCCGTGTCGAAGAAGCCGGCGGGGACGGCGTTGGGCGCGAGGGTGAGGTCTCGCACCCGGCGCCGCGGCGAGCCGATCTTCTCCCGCGCGAAGATGACGGCGGCCTCGGTCAGGTCGCCCTCCACCAGCTTGTCGATGGCACCCAGGCCGAGCGCCACGGGCGCGGGGATCGGGTCACCGGAGATCATCGCCTGCAGGGCCGGCTCGACGCCCACGAGGCGCGGCAGGCGCTGGGTGCCGCCAGCGCCCGGCAGCAGGCCCAGCTTCACCTCGGGCAGGCCGACCTGGGCGCTGGCCACGGCCACGCGATGGTCGCAGGCCAGCGCGACCTCGAAGCCTCCGCCGAAGGCCGTGCCGTGAATGGCCGCGACCACCGGCTTGGAGAAGGCATCGAGCGCGTCGATCACCTCCGGCAGGCCCGGGGACTTGAGCGGGCCACTGAACTCGGTGATGTCCGCGCCCGCCATGAAGGTGCGCCCGGCGCAGGCGATGACCACGGCCTGGATGGCGCCGTTGGACTCCGCCTGTTTCAACCCGTCGAGGAGCGCCACCCGCACGGCGTGACTGATGGCATTCACCGGCGGGTTGTCGATCCAGAGGATGCCCACGTCACCGCGTGCCTCGAAACGTCCCGACATTCACCTGCCTCCCTTGGCGTGCGCTTGGAGCGGCTCAAGCGCCGCGCACTATACCGGGGCCGCTGGCGTGCCTACCCCTGCAATTCGCCTTGGGGCGGGAAGCCGTGCTGCTTCCGCCCCTCGTCGCCCTCGAAGAGGGCCGTCGTCTTGAACAGCCATCCGCTCCACCGGTCCGACAGGCGACACAGTGCCCGCTCAACCGCGGCGCTTGAGTTCGCGAGCCACCACTTCGCAACCGGGCGCGTAGTGGCCCCGCACCGCTTCCAGCGCGCGCGCCAGCGTCAGCTCGGCGATGCGATCGTGCCGCTGCGGCAGCGAGTTGACGCGCAGCGGGAGGAAGTCGAGCAGCCGATCGTCTCCGAACGTCGCCAGCCGCAGTGACCGTGGCAGACCGGCGGGTGACTCGAGCAGCACGTCGAGCACACCCTGCAGCAACGTATAGGAGCTGGTGACCAGGGCGTCCGGCAGGCCGTGCCGGGCGAGCAGTTCGCGCATCAACAGGGCGCCACTCTCGCGGTCGTACCGGGCGCCGGTGAGCTCGTGGACGTGCTCGATGCGTCCCTTGACGGCACGCCGGAAGCCCTTGCGCCGCTCGACGCTGATCGACAGCGCGGGCACCGCGTCGAGCCAGGCGATGCTCCGGGTGTGCTCGTCCATCACCGAGTCCGTCAGGGCCTCGGCGGCCGACACGTTGTCGCTGATGACACAGACGAAGCGCTTCGGGTCCAGCGCGCGGTCCACGGCGATCACCGGCGTGCCGCCCTCCATCAGCCCCGTGTAGAACGAGTCCTTCGCGGGCAGCGCGCTCGCGACGATCAACGCATCGCAGCGCCGCGCGCGCAGGGTCAACGCGAGCTCCCGCTCCGTCTGGGGGTCATCGCCGGAGCCGGCGATCAGCAACTGGTAGCCCTCCTTCCGGGCGCCGTGCTCGAGCAGCTTCGCGAGCCGGGCGTAGCTGGCGTTCTCGAGGTCCGGCACGATGAAGCCCAGCGTGTGGCTGGCACCCCGACGCAGTGCGGCGGCCTGGGCGTCGATGCGGAAGTTGTGACGTTGGACCACGGACATCACCCGCTCCACCGTCTGGGGGCTGATGCGGCGCGCCTCGGCCTGTCCGTTCAGCACGTAACTGGCCGTGGTCCGCGAGACGCCCGCCAGCCGGGCGATGTCCGCCAATGTCACTGCGTCCTCCTGCTGCCCGGGAATTCCAGGTGGGCCCCTGGCATTGAATCCACGTAGGTGACACGATTCAGCAAGTCATCTATAAGCCTCGGGACGGGGAGGACGCAACGGATGCTGACGCTGACTCGGGACGATGTCCGGCTGGGTTGCCGCGCCGCCGATTGGCGTGCGGCGTTGGACCAGGCCGCCGCCGCGTTGGTGGAGGCCGGCCGTGTCTCGGCCGAGTACCGCGAGGGGCTGCTCGCTCGCGAGGCCCAGTCCTCCACCTATCTGGGCCACGGCATCGCGATCCCCCACGGCACGCCGGACAGCCGGCGCTACGTGCGCTCCACGGGAGTGCGCGTGCTGCAGTTTCCGGAGGGCATCCGGTGGCACGACGGCACCCGCGTCAACCTGCTGGTGACGATCGCCGCGCAGTCCGACGAGCACCTCGACATCCTGCGTCAGCTCACGCACGTGCTGGAGCGCGAGGGCGTGGCCGAGACCCTGGCCGGTGCGACGACCGCGGACCAGGTCATCGCGGCGCTGTCCCGCGCGCCGGTGTCGGCGAGGCTCGATGCCGGGACGCTCTGTCTGGGCGTGCCGGTCCGAGACCGTCTGGAGCTGGCCCTGGCCGCGGCGGCGCGGCTGCGCCAGGCCGGCTGCGTGGACGCGGGCTTCGTCGCGGCGATCGCCGGACAGATGCCGCTGCCGCTGGGCCAGGGACTCTGGCTCGTGTACGGCGCCTCCGGCGTCAAGACTCCGGCCCTGGCGCTGGCGACCCCGGAGCAGCACTTCCGCGACGACGTGGGCGAGGTCTCCGGCGTCTTCTGTCTCGCGGCCCAGGGGGACACCCATCGCGCGCTGCTCGTGCGGCTGGATGAGCTGATCGCGCGAGGAGACGGTGGGGGGCTCGCGGGCCTGCCCGCCGATCAGGTCCTGGCCCGGCTGGCCGGTGAGTCCGCGCGGGCCGAGACCGCTCGGGTCCGCCTGCTCAACGCGCACGGGCTCCATGCGCGGCCGGCGAGGGAGCTGGTGCTGGTGGCGCGGGCGCAGACCGCCCAGGTCCGCGTCCGGTTGCTCGAGGGCAATGGGGAGACGGTGTCCGCGGCCAGTCTGACCAGTGTGCTCAGCCTCGGCGCGCGGCGGGGCCAGACGTTGGTGTTCTCCGCGGAAGGGGAGGGCGCCGCACAGGCCGTGGCGGCGCTGGCCGACGCGGTGCGGGGGGGCCTCGGTGAGCCGGTGACGCCGCTCCAGGAGACGCGCGAGGAGAGCGCTGCCCGGACTCCCCAGACTCCCCGTGCCGCTCCGGTGGAGCCGGTCGTCCCTCCCCGGGTGGACGAGCCGCTGACGGCCGTGCCGGCCTCGCCGGGACTCGCCATCGCGCCCGCGTACGTGCTGCGCCTGCCGGAGTTCCATTACCCCGAGCGGGCGGAGGTCCCCACGCACGAGCGCGGACGGCTGGAGCGCGCGCTCGACGGTGCCCGCCAGCAGCTCGAGGCGTTGGTGAAGCGGGCGGTGGGGGGAGAGGTCTCGCAGATCCTCTCCATCCACGCGGAGATGCTCGGAGACCCGGACCTGCGCGATGCGGCCTTCGAGTCCATCGAGGAAGGTGTGTCGGCCGAGGCCGGCTGGTGGCGCGCGATCGACACGGCGGCGCGCGCGCAGGAAGCGCTGGCGGACCGGTTGCTGGCGGAGCGCGCCGCGGACCTGCGGGACGTGGGCCGCCGCGTGCTCGGTCTGCTGTGCGGTGTCGAGATGCCGATGCCGCCGGAGCAGCCCTACATCCTGGTGGCCGACGACGTGGGGCCGTCCGATGTCGCGCGGCTGGACACGGCGAAGGTGCGCGGGCTCGTCACCGCGCGCGGCGGGGCCACCTCGCACAGCGCGATTCTCGCGCGGGCCCTCGGTATCGCCGCCGTGGTGGGCGCGGGGGAGCGCGTGCTGGCGTTGACCTCCGGTGTCGAGCTGATCGTCGATGGCGAGGGTGGGCGCATCGTGGCCGCTCCGACGCCGGAGCGCCGCCAGCGCACCGAGCGGCGCATCGAGGAGCAGGAGACGCTGCGGCGCGCGGCCCATGCCCGGAGGCACGAGGAGGCGCGCACGCGTGACGGCCACCGCGTGGAGATCGCCGCGAACCTCGGCAACACCGCGCATGCCGCGGATGCCGTCGAGCGCGGAGCCGAGGGCATTGGCCTCCTGCGCACCGAGTTCGTGTTCATGGAGCATGCGGAGGCGCCGGATCTGGCGACGCAGATCGCCGAGTACGGTGAGGCCTTCGATGCGCTGGCGGGCCGTCCGCTGGTCGCGCGGACGCTCGATGTCGGTGGCGACAAGCCGCTGTCGTACTGGCCGATGCCCCACGAGGAGAATCCGTTCCTCGGGGTGCGCGGCATCCGTCTCACGCTGATGCGGCCGGAGGTGCTGGAGACGCAGATCCGCGCCCTGCTGATGGCCGCCGGCAAGCGGCCGGTGCGCATCATGTTCCCCATGGTCAAGGACATCGAGGAGTTCCGCGCGGGCAAGGCGATCTTCGACCGCGTGCAGGCCGAGGTGAAGGCGGCCGACGTCCAGCTCGGGGTGATGATCGAGGTGCCGTCCTGCGCGCTGCTCGCGCCCACGCTCGCGAAGCAAGCCGACTTCTTCTCGATCGGCACCAACGACCTCACGCAGTACACGCTCGCGATCGACCGTGGCCACCCGCGGCTGTCCGCGCAGTCCGATGCACTGCACCCGGCCGTGCTGCGGCTGATCCAACTGACGGTGGAGGCCGCTCATGCCGAGGGCCGTTGGGTGGGCGTCTGTGGCGAGCTCGGCTCGGATCCCCAGGCCATCCCGGTGCTGGTGGGCCTGGGCGTGGATGAGCTGTCCGTGAGCAGCCGCCGTGTCCCGCTGGTGAAGGCCGCCGTCCGCGAGCTGACGCTGCCCCGGGCGCGTGAGCTGGCCGCGCTCGCATTGAGGCAGCCGACCGCCGCCGCGGTGCGCGAAGCCCTGGAGGTGGTGTGATGGCCCGGATCCTGACGCTGACGCTGAACCCCGCATTGGATCTCGCGATCCGCCTCGGACCCATCCGGCTCGGCGAGGTCAACCGCACCGAGAGCACCCGGCTCGACGCCGCCGGCAAGGGCATCAACGTGGCGCGGGTGCTCGGGGACCTGGGCCATGACGTCACCGTGTCCGGCCTGCTCGGTGCGGACAACGAGACGGCCTTCGTGCGCGCCTTCGCCCGCTACGGCTTGCACGATGCGTTCGTCCGGATACCGGGCGAGTCGCGCATCAACGCGAAGCTCTCCGAGCCGGACGGGCGGGTCACCGATCTGAACGGTCCGGGTCCGCTCATTCCGGCGCATGCCCTGGACATGCTGACCGTGCGCCTGGGGCCGCTTCTTCCCGGAATCGAGGCGGTCGTCATCTCGGGCAGCCTGCCGCCGAACATGACGCCCGCGCAGCTCGCCAGCCTCATCGCCCGCGTTCGTGAGCGCGAGATGCCGGTGTGGCTGGACACCAGCGGTCCCGCGCTGTTGGCGGGCCTGGCCGCGCGGCCCACGGGCGTCAAACCCAACGAGACAGAGCTGGCCGACTGGGCGGGCCATCCGCTCGACACGCCCGACGCGCGGCTCCAGGCGGCGCTGCGGCTCAATGCCGAGGGCATCGAGGACGTGCTGGTCTCCGCCGGAGCCGAGGGCGTGATCTGGGCCCAGCGGGGTGACGCCCTGATGGCGGAGTCGCCAAGGGTCTCCGTCGTCAGCACCGTGGGCGCTGGCGATACGCTGCTGGCGGGCGCGCTGCACGGCGTCATGTCCGGCTGGCCTCGGGAGCGCACTCTGCGCTTCGCGACGGCGCTCGCCGCCGAGTCCGTGCGCCACATCGGCGTGGGAGATGCATCGGCCGCGGATCTCGACATGCTCCAGGCGCGGACGGTCGTGCGGAGCCTGACCGGGCAACCACTCACCGGGGAGACGCAGCGATGAACGTGATCCTCATCACGGCCTGCCCGAGCGGCGTGGCCACGACCTTCCTGGCCGCCCGGGGGCTCGAGCGTGCCGCGAAGCGGCGCGGTTGGAACGTGACGGTGGAGATGCACAGCCAGCTCGAGCCGGTCGTCGTGCCCGGCCGTGAGGCCATCGAGGCCGCCGACCTGGTCGTCGTCGCGGCGAGCGCGCCCGTGGACCTCTCCCGGTTCGTCGGCAAGCGCGTCCACCAGGCGCCGATCTCCGAGGCGCTGCCCGACCCGGACGCCTTCCTGACGCAGGCCGAGCAGAGCGCCAGGACGCTGACGGCGGACGCCGCGGCCAGCCCCACCGAAGTGGCGCCCGCGGCCCGGCCTTCCACGGAGGGCGGGAAGAAGATCGTGGCCGTCACGGCCTGTCCCACCGGGGTGGCCCACACGTTCATGGCGGCCGAGGCGCTGACCCGGGCCGGGCAGGGGCTCGGTCATCCCATCCGCGTCGAGACGCGAGGCTCGGTGGGGGCGCAGGATCCGCTGACGGCGGAGGAGATCCGGGACGCCGAGGTGGTCATCCTGGCCGTCGACATCGAGGTGGACTCCTCGCGGTTCGCGGGCAAGCGGGTGTGGCGGACCTCCACCGGCACCGCGCTGAAGAAGTCCGAGCAGACGATTCGCGATGCCCTGGAGAAGGCCCAGGTCATGGCGGGCGCGCCGGGCCGTCCAGCGGGCGGTCCCTACCAGCACCTGCTGACTGGCGTGTCCTTCATGCTGCCCATGGTCGTCGCGGGCGGTCTGCTGATCGCCCTGTCCTTCGTGTTCGGCATCGACGCCTTCAAGCAGGAGGGCTCGCTGGCGGCGGCGCTGATGCGCATTGGTGGCGGAGCGGCGTTCAAGCTGATGGTGCCGCTGCTCGCCGGTTACATCGCCTACTCCATCGCCGACCGGCCCGGCATCGCTCCCGGGATGATTGGCGGCTATCTGGCGAGCGAGCTCGGGGCCGGCTTCCTCGGAGGCATCGCCGCGGGCTTCATCGCGGGCTACGCGGCACGAGGACTGAGCCGCTACGTCAAGCTCCCGGCCAGCGTGGAATCCCTGAAGCCCATCCTGATCATCCCGCTCGTGGCGAGCCTGATCACCGGGCTGGTGATGATCTACGTCGTTGGCGCGCCCATGGCCGCGATCATGTCAGCGGTGACGGGCTTCCTGACGAACATGAACTCCGGCAACGCGATCCTGCTCGGCGTGCTGCTCGGCGCGATGATGTGCTTCGACCTGGGCGGTCCCATCAACAAGGCGGCGTACACCTTTGGCGTGGGGCTGCTGTCGGCGGGAGCCGGCTCGTACGGTCCCATGGCGGCGATCATGGCGGCCGGCATGGTGCCGCCCATTGGCATGGGCCTGGCGAGCCTCCTGGCCCGGAACAAGTTCTCGGAGCCGGAGCGCGAAGCGGGCAAGGCCTCGCTGGTGCTGGGCCTGTGCTTCATCTCCGAGGGAGCCATCCCCTTCATGGCCAAGGATCCCCTGCGCGTGATTCCCGTCAGCATGATCGGTGGAGCGTTGACGGGCGCGATGTCGATGTACTTCGGCGTGCAACTCATGGCCCCGCACGGGGGACTGTTCGTGCTGCTGATCCCCAACGCGGTCAATCACGTGCTGCTGTACCTGTTGTCGATCGCCGTCGGTTCCCTGGCGGTGGGCGTCGGGTATGCGGTGATCAAGACCGGCCAGGCCGAGCTGCCGGGCACGGCGGCACCCCCTCGGCTGCTTCCGGCCGCCGCGGGGAAATCAGGGATGAGTCACTGATAGGCCCGGGCTATCAGCCCGATGAAAACCTTGTCTTGGTCACATCCGGGCCCGGAACGCATCCTTCCATGCACGACACCAGCGTGTTGCCGCGCTGGCGCACTGGGAGGCTGTTCATGGTTGCTGCCCTTGCTGGATTGGGATCTGGAGCGCTTCACGCCGTCTCCGGTCCGGATCACCTGCTGAGCCTGGCGCCCCTCTCCCTGGGCATCGGCCGGAAGGCGTGGCGCGTGGGGTTGATGTGGGGGCTGGGGCATGCGCTCGGCACCCTGCTGTGTGTGGCGGCCGTGGTGGTGGTGGCCGCGGCCCTGAACCTCGACGTGCTGCGGACGTGGGGCGAGCGCATCGCGGGCGGTGCGCTGGTGATGACGGGCATGGTGGGGTTGCGCCGTTGGTTGTCCCATCGCAAGCCGGCCAGGGACGCGACCGTCTCCAAGGCCGGCGGGACGAGCACCTGGGGCGTGTTCTCCATCGGCTTCATCCATGGCCTGACGGGGGCCGCGGCGGTGCTGCTGCTGCTCCCGGCCGCGGTGGCCTCCTCGCCCGTGTGGCAGGCGCTGTACCTCGGCGGCTTCATGGTGGGCAGCACCGTGGCCATGGCGGCGCTCACCGCGGCCCTGTCCGCCGGCTCGAGCGCCATGCCCAGGCCCGAGGCGCTCCTGCGGCACGTGCCGGCGGTCGCCTCGTTCGGCTCGGTGGTGCTCGGCGGCTGGTGGATGGTGGCGTGACTCAGTGGCCGCGCAGCACCGTGAGCCCGGCGTCGGTGAGGACGTAGAGCATCGCCGGGGTGCCGTTGGGCAGGTCTCCCTCCAGGAAGCTCGAGTCCTGGTAGGAGCTCCGCTGGGAGCACCTTCGTCCCCCTCGTGCCGGGCCATGCGGGAGCAATCCGCGTACCGGGCTGGAGGAGGAGAAGACGGGCCCGCGCCCACCCCGATGGAAACCGGTGAAACCGAGGGCTGGAGATGCGAGGAGGCAGGCTTGTGTCTACACTGACGGCATGCCCCTTCTACGCTCCTGGTCAAGTGCTCTGGGTCTCGGACTCCTCGTGGGAGGAGTGGCCCTGGCGGAAGGCACACCGGTCATCTCGGTGGACCTTCCGTATGACAATTACAACCTGCAGCTCCGGGGAGATGACGTCGTGTCGCGCGACCTCCAGCTCCACCGCACCCCGACGGAGATCCGCGGGCGGGCGCTCGGCTCGGTGGCGCAGCTCTCGCTCGAGAAGGACGGTGTCTCGGGGGCGGTGGGCAACTCCCCCGTGAACCTGAAGGTCCGCACGGAGGGAGACTCCCTGATCGCCGAGGGCGGCTTCATCGATGGGCCGGTGACGCTGCGCTTCAGCCCGAAGGAGCTCCACGTCTACATCAGCCAGTGCCGCTACGAGCTGACGTCCACCCAGGGGGTGTACGAAGGGCGGCGCAGCTGTGACAGCCGCCTGCTGCCCCCGGTGCGCATCACCGTGCCGGCCGGGCTCCGCGAGCGGAGTCCCGCGGAGCAGGCGGCCCTGCTGCTGTTCGCGCTGGCCCCCGCGGCCAGGTAGCGCGGCGCACTCCGGACCCGTCTCCCACCGGGTCCGGAGCGCACCGGGCGCTAGTTGATGATCGGAATGCAGCGGCAGCTGCTCATGTCACACCGCGCGGCGCCGCCGCAGGTGTCGCCGCAGTTGGGCTTGCAGACGCACTGATCACCCGCCTCGTTGCAGCCGAGCAGCGGGCCGGAGCAGTGGTCCGGCTCGGTCTCGCTGTATTTCGGGTCGTCCTCGCAGGGGATGCCGCCGTCGGGAGACTTCACCGCATCCACCCAGTACTGGTACGAGACGGCCACCTGGGTGGACTCGCTCGCGGGGCGGCAGGCGCCGAAGAAGGAGAGGGTGCGCGCGCTGCCATCGAAGTCGAAGCCGTTGACGGTGCTGCGCGGGATGTCACCGCTCGCCTTGCAGACGGCCGGGTCGCGCACGTTCTCCATGGCCACCTTGATGGACGCGCCGATGGGCGGCTTGAGCGTCTTGTAGCCCGCGTTGCCGATGGTGTCAGCGATGATGGCGTCCATTGAGGACCCGATGGAGGCGGTGTCGAGGATGGAGCCGAGCACGCCGCCCGTGGCGTTGACCACCGACGCGTGGCGCTGCGGGCCGTTGGCGGGCAGCGGGTTGAACTCGCGCGTGCCCTCGGTCACGGTGCAGGTCTTGCCCTCAGTCCGTGGTGGTGCCGGGATTGACGTCCGGGCGGAAGATGCCGGCGCAGTTGGCCTCGTCCAGGTGGGTGATGGCGCCCACCTCCACGCCGTCGGAGATGCCATCCCCATCCGTGTCGAAGCGGCGCGGGTCCGTCTCGGAGGCCCCGCGGGTGCCGTTGGCGTCCTGGTCCTCGCCCTTGATGCTCCCGCTGGAGGGACCGTCGCGCAGACCGTCGCAGTCCGTGTCCGCCAGCAGTGGGTGCGTCTCGTCGTCGTCCACCTTGCCGTTGTGGTTGGCGTCCTCCACGCCGTCCGGCAGGCCGTCCCCGTCCGAGTCCGCCTTCACGGGGCTCGTCTGCAGCGAGGTGTCCGCGTCCGCGGGGACGGTGCAGGAGGTTCCGGTCACCGGCGTGCCCACGCCCACCTCGAGCCCGTCCGGCAGCCCGTCCTGATCCGTGTCCGTCACTCCGGGGTTCGTCTTCTTCCCGTCGTAGGAGGCCTCGAATTCGAGCTTGTCGCTCAGGCCATCACAGTCGGTGTCCTTGGTGGCGTTGTTCGGATCATTGGCATCGGTGGGCAGCGGCGTGGGGCCGGGATCCGTGGGGCCGGGGTCCGGGTTGGGATCGGTGCACGCGGGTGCCGCCATCAGGCTCATGGCGAGCAATGCGGCGCTGAACAACTGTCTTGGATTCATGGGGCCTTCCTCACAGAGGAACCGAGGTGTCTGGAATACCGCCCCCCCCCCGTACGGCGAGTTCGAATCATATACAGTATCGGACGTATTCCACCTTGTTTCGCTGGGGCTGGGATTTACGGCTCGAAGTGGATTCCGCTGCCGGCAGGGGATTTCACGTGTTGGAAGAAGGTGGAGGCCCTGTATTTGAAAGGGATTGAGAACATGAGAAGGCTTTGAAGCCAGGGCCTGTTCCCATACGGACAGTGCGTGGCATGTGGGTGAGCCGGATGTATGTGAACAGGGGGAAGCCTCGGAGTGGGACTCACGGCTCGCGTGCCGGGATGTTGTCGATTTCGGCTGTCAGCGGACGTGCTTCGTCAGACACGGAAGACATACGAAAGTATCGACGGCACGCGCCCCCTCGCGTGCGTCCCCTTTCTGGATCGGAGGCCCATGATGTGCCGGACCTTGAGCACCCTGGTGCTGACGCTGCCCCTGTTTGCCCTGCTGGGTTGTGAGCCGGATCCTGGAGGAGGGCCTGGCGGGAACAATTCCGAGGTGACGGTGGTGCTGAAGCCGGCGGCGGTGACGCTGCCCATGACGGCGGCGCAGCACTTCACGGTGACGGTGACGGGCGCGAGCGACACGTCGGTCATCTGGACCTCGACGGGCGGGGACATCACCCGGGAGGGGGCGTTCACGGCGCCGAGGAAGGAGGGGACGTACAGGGTCCGGGCCACGAGCATGGCGGATACGACCCGGTATGCGGAGTCCGTGGTGACGGTGAAGAGGCCGACGGTGCCACCGGCCCTGCCGAAGATCCATGCCTTCACGGCGGCGGCGGCGACGATCAACCCGGGGGAGGGCACGACGCTGAGCTGGGAGGCGGCGGGCGCCACGAGCCTGAGCATCGAGCCGGACGTGGGCACGGTGACGGGGACGAGCGTGGCGGTGAGCCCGTCCGAGACGACGACCTATACGCTGACGGCCACCAACGCGGCCGGCAATGTCACGGCCACCACCACGGTCACGGTGACGCCTCCGGCCGCTGACACCTGGGCGTCCCTCGGTTGGGCCAACGAGCTGCCTGGCAACTACGACTCGGACGTCTACCGCTGGCTGGATGCGGGCAAGCAGCAGCGGACGGCGGTCCTCACGCGCAACACCGCTCGCGATCCGGGTGGCAGCCATGGCGGCATGCTGCGCCAGTTCCGCTTCTACATCGGCAGCACGGAGCGTGTCGCCACGGGCACCGGTGCCAGCAGCGGCGCCGGCTACATCTGGAACGGCTGGGGCTACGTGGTGAGCCACTTCGGCAGTGGCGGTGTGAGCCACTCCGGAAACCTCGCGGGCAACTACCGCCGGGTCTTCGTGGGCAAGCACCACGCCATCCACGAGTTCTCCTGGAACATGCCCATCAATGGCACTCCGGTGAAGGTCACGGTGCACTGGTTCTTCTCCACGGGCCGGGATTACCCGGTGTACGCCGTCACCTTCGACACCAGCGCCGCGGGGTCCTCGGGCCTGTCCACCAGCGCCGATTCCCGGACGCCCTACGGCGACATCGCCTGGGATGGGGACGGCACCAACGCCTTCGTGGACGGCGTGAAGTGGGGCGACAAGTACAAGTTCTACTCCCGCACCGAGCCCTTCACCGCCCAGAGCCAATGGGACTACAGCCAGCCCAACGTCGTCCCCTACACCCTGCTCTATTCCCGCGCCGCCGATGCCGAGATGGGCATGGTGCAGACGCTCGACTGGGTCCAGCACAACACGGGGGGCACCTGGTTCAACGACAACTGGGGCAAGAACTCCGAGACTCGCGTGGGAAGTTTCGATGGCTGGATGATGCCGCCCAATTGGAACTGGCCCTACCAGATGTGCCAGTACGAAATGGACGGCTACAGCCAGACCCGCAGCAAGCGCCTCGCCTGGGGCTTGATGTACGGGGCCGTGGGCAATCCCGCCTACTACGGCTATGGCTATGGAGGGACGTTCTCGGGCCATCCCTACCAGAGCTACTCCGTCTTCATGGTCATGGGTCAGCAGAGCGCTGGAGAGGTCCTGGCCCAGGCGACGCAGGTGGAGCGCATGCTCAAGGCGCAGCTCACCGTGACCCAGGGCGCGGTGGTGATCTCCGGTCCGCTCGGCGTGGCCCGCTCCGACACCGCCACCTATCCGGTGCCCGGGTACAACAGCAACTACGCGGTCTACGAGCTCCGGGCGGACCTGTCCGGCCTGTTCAACGCGACCCTGAACGCCGCCGGAGGAGAGTTGCAGAATCCGCTCTTCCTCGTCCGCGCTGCGGCGGGCGTGCCGGCGCGCCTCTACCTGGACGGCGTGCTGCTCAAGGCGGACGTGGACTACTTCGCTTCCTTCGACTCCAGCTCGGGCGTGCTGTGGCTCACCCTCAACCGGGCCTGGAGCGGCAGCCACACCCTGTCCAGCGGTACGTAGGCAAGCGCGGGGTCGCCGCGGGGACCACCGGCGCGAGGCTCATGGGCCTCGCGCCGGGGCACTTCCCGCGACGGATTACTTCCAGGTGTCGTTGAGCGTCAGGGTGCCGGTCGCGGGTGTCGTGGAGGTGCGGTTGGTGCCGCTCTCCCAGATGACGTTCCCGCTGCCGTCCTTCTTGATGTACTTGTACTCGAAGGCCGTGGAGCCGGGCAGGCTCAGCGTCACGCTCCACGTCGGGTAGTTGGTGGGCGAGAGCTGGATGGCGGCGGCGGTGCTCCAGCTCCCGAGCGCGGCGATGCTGCCCACGACGTAGATGTTCTGTCCCACCACGGTGCTGGCCGTCTCGTTGAAGGTGACGGTGGCGCCGGTGGTGCTGGTGGTGACGCTCAGCGCGGTGCTCAGCGCGGAGACGTTGCCCGCGGTGTCCCGGGCGCGCACGGTGTAGCTGTACGTGGCGCCAGCGCTCAGGCCGTTGTCGGTGTAGCTGGCCGAGGCGGGCGAGCCCACCAGCGAGCCATTGCGGTACACGTCATACCCGGCGATGCCGCTGGCGTCCGTGGAGGCCGTCCACGTGAGCGAGACGGAGGTGGACGTCTTGGACTGCACCGCGAGGCCCGTGGGGACGCTCGGCGCGGTGGTGTCGGCGGACGGAGCGCCCGCGGTGATGGTGCCGGCGCTGAACGTCTGCACTCCCGCGGGGAAGAAGTAGTTGAGCCCGCCGTTGTTGTCCCAGGTGCCGCTGCCGTTGTTGAAGACGGCCTCGAGCTGCGTGGCCGAGCCCAGGTTGACGGTGTACTTCGCGTAGCCGGCCACCTCCGCGGCGGGCATGGCGACACCCGGCGACGTCGTCCACGTGCCACCCGCGGGGCGGTAGTGGATGTACGGGGTGGCGAAGCCCTTCTTGTAATAGACGGTGACGGAGTTGCCCGCGCTGGTGGTGACGGAGAGCGCCGTGCTGGCCGCCGAGGTGTTGCCCGCCGCGTCCCGCGCCTTCACGGTGTAGCTGTACGCGGTGCTCGCCGCGAGCCCGCTGTCCGTGTACGTGGTGCCCGTGGGCGTGCCCACCTGCGTGCCGTTGCGGAAGACGAGGTAGCCCGTCACGCCGGCGTTGTCCGTCGACGCCGTCCACGACAGGGACACGGACGCGGCCGTCTTCGAGGGCGAGGTGAGGCCACCGGGAACGCTCGGCGGCGTGGTGTCCACCACCGGGGCGCCCGCGGTGATGGTGCCGGCGCTGAAGGTGGAGACGCCCGTGGGGAAGAAGTAGTTGCCGCCGTTGTTGTTGTCCCACGTGCCGCTGCCGTTGTTGAAGACGGCCTCGAGCTGCGTGGCCGCGCCCAGGTTGACGGTGTACTTCGCGTAGCCCGTCACCTCGGAGTCGGGCATGGCGTAGCCCGGCGCCACCGTCCACGTGCCGCCCGTGGGACGGAAGTGGATGTACGGCGTGGTGAAGCCCTTCTTGTAATAGACGGTGGCGGTGTTGCCCGCGCCGGTGGTGGCGGAGAGCGCCGTGCTCTGCGCGGAGAGGTTGCCCGCCGCGTCCCTGGCCCTCACGGTGTAGCTGTACGGGGTGCTCGGCGACAGGCCCGTGTCCGTGTAGCTGGTGCCCGTGACCGAGGCCACCTGCGTGCCATTGCGGAAGACGTCATACCCGGCCACGCCGTAGTTGTCGGTGGAGGCCGTCCAGAGCAGGGCCACCGAGGAGCTCGTCGTGCCCGAGGCCGTCAGCCCCGTGGGCGTGGAGGGCACGGTGGTGTCCGGCGCCAGGGTGGTGACGGAGAGCGCCGTGCTGGCCGCCGAGGTGTTGCCCGCCGCGTCCTTCGCCTTCACGGTGTAGCTGTACGCGGTGCTCGCGGTGAGCCCGCTGTCCGTGTAGCTGGTGCTGGGGCTCGAGCCCACCTGCGTGCCGTTGCGGAAGACGTCGTAGCCCGTCACCGCCACGTTGTCCGAGGCCGCGCTCCAGGTGAGCGTCACGGAGCGATCCGTCTTCGTGGAGGCCGCCAGGCCCGTGGGCGTGGAGGGCGCCGTGGTGTCGATCACCAGGAACGGGTGCGTACCCTGCACCGTGCCGTTGGGGTCCTCGATGTACTTGCCGCCCACCAGGTTGTACTTGCCCGAGCCGACGTAGACGGACTGGATCTCGCTGCGCGTCACGTTGCCCCGGCTGTCCGTGGCCTCGACGTAGTAGTCGAGCAGCTGGTCCCGGTAGTTGCCGAGGTAGACGTAGTAGAGGTCGCCGATCTCCTGCGCGGGCACCTTCGCCATGACGGGCAGGTAGGCGGGCTGCCACGAGACGCCGTTGATGACGGGCTTCAAATCCCTCCGGCTCAACGGGAAGTCCACCCAGGCGCCCACGCGCGTGGTGTCGATGTTGGGCACGCCCGCGGCCTTGAGCGCGGCGGGGTCATACACCTTGTGGGTGTTGTCCAGCGGGTCGATGCTCTTGTTGGTGTGCACGCGGACGCGGGCCTTGATGCTGGTGATGCCGCTCACGTCGTACGCGTAGGTGTAGATGGCGAAGTTGTTGTTGAAGTGGTGGAGCGTCCAGCCCTCGGACTTGTCCGTGTTGGGGCTGCCCGGGTTGTACGGCCAGCGCTGCGGCCACCAGACGGACGGGCCCGTACGGTCCTGCGTGAGGCGGTCCTGCACGTAGGGCTTGGAGAAGTAGAGCGAGTTGTTGAAGGCGAGCGTGGGCTTGACGATGTCGTCCTGGTTCTCGTCGTAGTAGCCGAAGCCCGAGTCCATGGCGGGCAGCAGGAAGTACCAGGCGAGCTCGGCGGGGTTGGCGCCGCCCGCCCAGTCGTTGGCCGCGTCACCCTTCACCGGGAAGGACATCATCCACGGGTTGAGCTGGTTGCCCGCATGCGTCACCTGGTTGTCCAGCGTGGTGGTGGGCTTCCAGTGGTTGGGGTGGGCGTCGAGCCAGATCTGCTCGGCCGTCTTCGCGTAGTTGAGCGAGGCCTGGAGCAGGGCGAAGTTGCGCTCCAGGTAGTGCCAGCCGTGCTCGAAGGAGACCGTCATGCCCTCCTGCACGCCGCTGAGGTTCGTCTTGGGCGCCAGGTTGAGGCCCGTGGCCGAGTTGAACGCGGGGAACTGGCCCCTCCAGATGCCGAAGGGCAGCTTCCAGTGGTGCCACTGGGGGTCGGACGAGGAGTCGCGCGTGTCCACCCACGAGCCGTCCTGCACGTGCACCACGTCGGTGGCGGGCGGCGTGTTGTTGACGAGGTACTCGCTGATGCCCAGGCACTGCACGCCAGCGGTGCAGGTGACGCTGCGGCCGTTGTACCAGGTGGTCTCCGAGCCCGCGCGCCCGCCCGAGTTGTCTCCGTCATGCGCGATGACGAAGAACTGCTTCTGCGGGACGAGCCCCTCGAAGCTCTGGAGGTTGACGATGTCGACGGTGACCTGGCCCTCCCAGCCCTCGTACCAGGAGCCGTTCTGGTTGACGGGGATGCCCACCACGCGCGACTCGGCGCCCGTGGCCGGGTCCACGTAGCGCACCCAGTGCGGCGTGGAGGCGAACGGGTACTTGTTGCGGATGACCTGCTGCTCGTGCGCCATCTGCAGGCTCACCCAGCTGCCCACGTTGCTGGTGTTCTGCAGGTCCGCGCGGTTGGGCGGCGACACCAGCGTGTCCGAGCCCGGATCGTTCAGGAAGGGGTAGTCCTTGAGCGTGCGCGAGAAGTGGTTGTCACCGATGACGGACCACTGGATGCCCAGCTTCGCCAGCGTGGGGATGAGGCGCTCGGAGAAGCCCAGCTCCGTGGGGAAGAAGCCCTTGGAGGACTGGAAGCCGCTGCCCAGGAAGTAGGGCTGCGCGAGCGTGGCGCTCTGGTTGACGAGGTCCTTGAGGAAGTAGTCCGGCCCCACCAGCGGCCCCATGGTGTGGTGGCCGGTGAAGTGGATGAGATCCAGCGTCCGGTTGCCCGCCGGGGTGCGCAGGGTGTTGTACCGGTCCCGCCAGGGCGAGCCCCAGCTGGTGTTGGTGTAGCCGGGCACGTTCTGCAGCGTGTTGATGTCCTGGACGTTGTTCACCACCGCCCCGGACATGGTCACGTGGACCTGGCCGGTGGGGGCGTTGGTGCTCATGTCCGCCGCCACGCTCGGGGGCCAGTACATATAGGCGCCCGTCTTCGCGTGGTGCGAGTAGTAGGCGACCAGGTCGTCGTGCGGCATCGGCGCGCCCGACGGCAGGAAGTACGTGTAGTTCGACGGCGGGCTCTGCTTGATGTTGATGACCTGGCCGTCATACGCGTAGCGGATGGCTCCGCCCACGGGCGTCGATGCGTACTTGCCCAGGTCGTAGTACGGCCAGAAGTTGGGCATGTGGTTGTGGTACACGTGCGACGCGGCGATCTGCGCCTGCGCCGGTCCGGCCCACAGCAGCGCCGCCACGGCGGGCAGCAGCAATGGCTTCAATCGGTTCACGGGGCTCCTCGGGGGAGGGGTGGGGGAAAGCGCCGGACGGATTAGTGGGGCTTACGCTTTTTGTCACTTTTTTATGCAATTCAGTTTTATTAGGAGCTCAGATGAACAAGGGGTTCTGGGTGTGCGCGCTGCTGCTGGTGGCGTGCTCCGAGAAGCAGGGGAGTGGGGCCGGGCCGGGCGCGCAGGACAAGGAGGCGGCGGCCCTGGCGAAGCAGGACGCGCAGTGCCCGGGCGGGACGGTGAAGGGGTGCCTGGACGGGGCCATGGAGGCCGATCGACGCGGTGAGTCACCGCGCGCGGTGGAGCTGTACACGCGCGTCTGTGACGCGGGCGTTGCACGGGCGTGCAACGTGCTGGGCACCTTCGTCTGGCAGGGGCGGGGCGTGAGCGCGCCGGATCCGGCGCGGGCCTATTCGCTCTACAAGCGCGCCTGTGAGGGAGGGGATGCCGCGGGGTGCTTCAGCGCGGGCATCTGCCACCGGACGGGCTCGTGCGCCGAGAAGAACGACGCGGAGGCCCACACGCTCATCCAGCGCGCGTGCGATGGCGGGGACAAGCGGGCCTGCGCCAACCTGGGCGGCCGCTGAAGGCCCGCCCGGCGGCTCAGGGAAACAGCGGGGACTTCACGGCGTGGGCGTGGCCGCCTGGGCTTCCTGCTCGGCCTTGGCGGCCTCGGCGGCGGCCCGGGCCTTGAGCTGGAGCTCGCGCTCGAGGCGGTTCTTCGCCTCCTTCTCGGTGATCGTCTTCAGGGTGGCCAGGCCCTGCTCGAAGTCCTTGCCGATCATCTCGTCCATGTCCACGAACAGGGAGAAGGCCTTGCCCATGAAGTCCTGGTGCCCCTCCATGGCCCACGTCACCTGGATGCTGCCATCACCCGTGGGCTTGAACGTGAAGAGGGCGGTGTTCGTGTTCGGCCAGGGCTCGAGGAACTCGAGCTGGATCTGGATGGACTCGTAGAGCTTCGCGTCCACGAGGGTCATCCTGCCCTTGCCCACCTGATCATTGCCGGACCAGGCGTAGATGGAGCCGGGCCCCGCGAAGGCTCCGTCGAAGGCCGTCTGCATCTTCGGGTCCTTCTCCGCCCACGGAGACCAGAACTTCCACTTGTGGAAGTCGTTCACGGTGCCGAAGGGGAGCTCGACAGGGGCGGCGATGGTGATGGACCGCTCGATGCGGAAGGTGGACGGCCGCGAGGCCACCACGGCACCCACTCCGATGAGGGCGACCACGAGCGCGAGGGAAATCTTCTTGAGCATTTCGTCTCCTGAGAGGCGGGGTGAACCGTATGTCCCCTCGCGGCTGGACGGCAAATGCCATGTGCCTCGGGACGGAGTGTCCGGGTGACCCGCTCCGGGTGTCCGGCCGAGCAGGCGTGCTAGGCTGCCGCCCATGAGCACGTGCTCGCCCCGTCGACGCTCGTCGTCTCGTCCTCCCTGGAGTTTCGTTCTCATTCTGCTGGCCGGGAGCGCCCTGGCCCAGCCCGCGCTCGACGAGTCCCAGTACGTGGAGCGGGTGCTCACCGCGAGCCTGGAGGCCCGTGTCGCCGGGCTCGAAGCCGCGCTCGGCCGGGCCGAGGCCGTGGGTGTGGGCCTGTGGCCCAATCCCTCGCTGGAATGGCAGCGTCAGAAGACGACCTCCGGGACTCGGGATGGGGAGAGCCAGGACGTGCTGGTGGCCTCCATTCCCCTCGTGCTCTCCGGGCGGTTGGGCCTGGAGGCCGAGGCCGCCGAGCGGAGCGCGCAATCCGCCGAGGCCCGGTACGCGTGGGCCCGGGCCGGGCTGCGCCATGAGGCCACCCGCGCATTCACCGCGGTGCTGGCGGCCCGGGAGCGCCGGAGCCTCCTCGAGGAGTCACTCGCCTCGCTGGAGCGCCTGGCCGGGGCCATCGCCGTCCGCGAGAAGGCGGGTGAGGCCGCGGGTTACGACCGGTTGCGCATCGAGCTGGAGGTGGAGGCGGTGCGGGATGCGCTGCGCGGCGCCGTGCTGGAGGAGCAACAGGCCTCGGCGCAGGCGTTGTGGTTGCTCGGGCCCGGGATGGCGTCCCTGCCTCCGTTGCAGGGCACTCTCGGGGTGGAGCGGCCCCTGCCGGACGTGGCCACGCTGTTGGAGGGGCTCGGCGAGCGGCGGGGTGATCTGCGTGCGCTCTCGCTGGAGGCCAGCGGCGCGGAGGCCGCGCGGCGTGCGGCGGGCCGCGGCGTGATTCCGGAGCCCACCGTGACGGCGGGCGCGCAGTTCCTCGACGTGGGATTGCCGGGCGCGGGGACGGGGTATGTCGTGGGCGTCGCGCTGCCGCTGCCTTTCTTCGAGCGCCGGCAGGGAGAGTCCGCCCGGGCGGAGGCGCGCAAGCAGCTCTCCGAGGCCCGCCACGCCGCGCTCCTGTACGCCGCGCGGACCCGGCTGCCGGTGCTGCGGGAGGCGGTGTCCGGCAGGCGGGAGCGGCTCGCGCGGCACCGTGCGGATGTCCTCTCGCGCGCCGAGGAGCTGCGCCGCATCGCCGCGACGGCCTACCGGGGTGGCAGCGCGGAGCTCCTCGTCCTGGTGGAGGCCGAGCGTGCCGCACGCGAGGCGCGGCTGACGGCCATCCAGCTGGGTGTGTCCCTCGTCGAGGCAGAGACCGATCTTCTTCTTTTCGTGGGCGCCTATGACGGCGCCGGATCCCGGAGCCCAGGGCGATGAGCCGACTGTCGTTGATCCTTCTCACCGTGGCGTGTCTGACCGCCTGCAAGCCGCGCCAGGAGGGGCATGAGCATGGGCCGGGCCAGGAGCATGGGCACGAGCACGGCGCGGCCTCCTCCGCGGAGCCGGAGCGGCCAGGCATGTCCGTGACCGTCTACCAGGATGGGCTCGAGCTGTTCATGGAGTACCCGGCGCTGGTGGTGGGCCAACCGTCGCCGCTGGTGGCGCACTTCACCGACGCGCGAGATCCCAACGGCTTCCGGGTGGTGACGAAGGGCCGGGTGACGGCCACGCTGCGCTACGCGGATGGCACCGAGGAGCGCTTCGTGGCCGGCAAGCTCCTGCGCGATGGCATCTTCAAGCCGCCGGTGCAGCCCACCCGGGCCGGCGAGGGCACGCTCACCCTGCGTCTGGAGGGCGAGCAGGTCTCGGGCACGGTGGAGGCGGGCAAGGTCGTGGTGTACCCCACCGTCGCCGCGGCCGTGGCCGCCGCGCCTCCCGAGGAGCCGGGTGAGGCCACCGTGCCCTTCCTCAAGGAGCAGCAGTGGAAGACGCAGTACGCGACGGCGCCGGCCGAGCCGCGCGCGCTGCAGGGAGGCGTGCGCGCCACCGGTGAGCTCAAGCCCGTGGCGGGACAATCCGCGGAGCTGTCCGCGCCCGTGGCGGGCCGAATCCCCGTGGGGGACCGCGTGGTGCACCTGGGGCAGCGCGTGCGCAAGGGCGAGGTGCTCGTGCGGCTGATGCCCACGAGCGCCGCCGCCGGGACGGATGTGGCCACGGTGGAGATGGAGGCGGCCCGGGCCCGGGCGGAGCTGGGCCTGGCGGAGCGTGAGGTGAAGCGCGCGGAGGAGATGTTCGCGGGCAAGGCCATCCCCGAGAAGCAGCTCGACGCGGCGCGGGTGGCGCGGGAGGTGGCGGCGGCGCGGGTGGATGCCACCGAGCGTCAGCTCTCGCTCTACCGCAGCACGCAGAATGGAGGTTCGGGGGGCCCCGGTGGCGCGGCCTTCGAGCTGCGCTCGCCGGTGGACGGGGTGGTGTCCTACGCGGAGGTGACGCCCGGGGCCATCGTGGACGTGGGCACGCGGCTCGTCTCGGTGGTCAACCCCGAGCGGCTGTGGCTGGAGGCGCGGGTGTACGAAGCGGACGTGGCGAAGGTGGAGCGCTCGCCGGGCGCGGCCTTCACGGTGGCGGGCTTCGAGCGCGAGTTCTCCGTGGACGAGAAGACGGGCCGCCGCGTGGCGGTGGGCTCGGTGGTGGATCGGCTGACGCGCACGCTGCCCGTCATCTTCGAGCTGCCCAATCCCGAGGGTGTCCTCAAGCCGGGCATGTTCGCCAAGGTGATGCTCTACACGGGCGAGACGGTGCGCGGGGTGGCCATCCCCGAGTCCGCCATCGTCGACGACAACGGCAAGCCCACCGTGTTCGTCATGGACGGGGGCGAGTCCTTCTTCAAGCGGGCCATCCAGCCCGGGGTGCGCTCGGGCGGCTACGTCCAGGTGCTCGAGGGCGTGAAGGAGGGCGAGCGGGTCGTCTCCCGGGGCGCCTACGAAATCAAGCTGTCCACCGTGGCGGGCGCCGCCGTCGGGCACGGACACACGCACTGAGGGCCCGGCATGAACCGCCTCATCCGCTGGTCCATCGACAACCGTCTGCTGGTGGTGGCCGCCTCGGTGCTGCTGCTCCTCCTGGGCATCGAGACCGCCCGGAACATGCCCGTGGACGTCTTTCCGGATCTCACCGCCCCCACCGTCACGGTGCTCACCGAGGCGCACGGGCTCGCGCCCGAGGAGGTGGAGACGCTCATCACGTTCCCCATCGAAACGGCGGTGAATGGCGCCACGGGCGTGCGCCGGGTGCGCTCGGCCTCGGCGGTGGGCATCTCCATCGTCTGGGTGGAGTTCGACTGGGGCACGGACATCTACACCGCCCGGCAGGTGGTCAACGAGAAGCTGCAACTGGTGGCCAGCCAGCTCCCCGCGGACGTGCCGCCGCCCACGCTGGCGCCCATCTCCTCGGTGATGGGGGAGATCCTCTTCCTGTCCATCTCCTGGGACAAGGCCGCGCAGGCGCCGGACGCGGCGGGGCGTGAGGCGCAGATGATGGAGGCGCGCAGCGCGGTGGACTGGGTGCTGCGCAAGCGCCTGCTGTCGGTGGCGGGCATCTCCCAGGTGGTGCCCATTGGCGGGGCGGTGAAGCAGTACCAGGTGCTGCTCCGGCCCGAGGCGCTCCAGGCGCTCGACGTCAGCTTCGAGCAGGTGGTGCACGCGCTGCGGACGACGAACCGGAACACCTCCGGTGGTTTCTTCGTGGAGCGGGGGCAGGAGTACCTCCTGCGCGCCGTGGGGCGGGCGCGGGGCGTGGAGGACGTGGCCAACACGGTGGTGACCGTGCGCGCGGGCCAGCCCATCCGCGTGGGGCAGGTGGCGGACGTGCGGGTGGGGCCGAAAACCAAACGCGGGGAGGGGAGTGCCAACGCGGAGCCCGCCGTCATCCTCGCTGTGATGAAGCAGCCGGACGCCAACACGTTGGAGCTCACCCGGCAGTTGGACGCGGTGCTGGACGACATCCAGCCCACCCTGCCCAGGGGGCTGATCATCAACCGCCACATCTTCCGGCAGGCGGACTTCATCTCGGTGGCCGTGCGCAACGTGTCCGTGGCGCTCCGGGACGGCGCCATCCTCGTCGCCGTCATCCTGCTCGTGTTCCTGATGAACCTGCGGGCCACCTTCATCTCGCTCGTGGCCATCCCGCTGTCGCTGGTGGTGGCGGTGCTGGCGCTCAAGGCGCTCGGCGTCACCCTCAACACGATGACCATTGGCGGGCTGACCATCGCCATCGGGGCGCTGGTGGATGACGCCATCATCGACGTGGAGAACGTCTTCCGGCGCCTGCGGGAGAACGCGCACCTTCCCGAGGGCCAGCGCCGCTCCGCCTTCGAGGTCATCTACCGGGCCTCGGTGGAGGTGCGTGCCTCCATCGTCTTCGCCACCCTCATCATCATCCTCGTCTTCGTGCCGCTCTTCTTCCTCTCGGGGTTGGAGGGGCGGATGCTGGCGCCGCTGGGGCTGGCCTACATCGTGGCCATCGCCGCTTCGTTGGCGGTGGCCGTCACGGTCACCCCCGCGTTGTGCGCGTACCTGTTGCCGCAGGCCCGCTCGCTGGGCGCGGAGGAAGGGCCCGTGCTGCGCTGGCTGAAGGTGCGCTACCAGCCCGTCCTCCTGTGGGCCCTGGCACGTCCCCGGGCCGTGCTGGGTGGAGCCGCCCTGGCCTTCCTCGCCACGCTCGCGATCGTCCCCTTCCTGGGGCGCTCCTTCCTGCCCGAGTTCAACGAGGGGACGTTCACCGTGAACGTCGTCACGTTGCCGGGCACGTCGCTGGAGGAGTCGGACCGGCTCGGCCGCCGGGTCGAGCAGGCGCTGCTGGCCCTTCCCGAGGTGGTGACCACCTCCCGCCGCACCGGGCGCGCGGAGCTGGACGAGCATGCCCAGGACGTCAACGCCTCGGAGCTCGATGTGGGCGTGGACCTCTCCAAGGGCAAGCGCGGCAAGGAGGAGATGCTGGAGGCGATGCGCCAGGCGCTCGCGCAGGTACCGGGGGCCGTGGTCACCATCGGCCAGCCGCTCTCCCACCGGATCGATCACATGCTCTCGGGCTCGCGCGCGGCCATCGCGTTGAAGCTCTTCGGGGATGACCTGGACACGCTGCGCGGACTGGCCGAGCGCGTGAAGACGGTGGCGGAGACGACCCGGGGCGCGGTGGACGTGTCCATCGAGCAGCAGGTGAACATTCCGGAGGTGGAGATCCGCATGGACCGTGACGCCGTGGCGCGCTACGGCCTCACCACGGGCGAGGTCGCCGAGGCGGTGGAGCGGGCCTTCTCCGGTGAGACGGTGGGCACCCTGCTGGAGGGACAGCGGGCGGTGGAGCTCGTCGCGCGTCTGGATGACGCCTCGCGGGCGGACCTGGATGCCATTGCCTCCACGCCGCTCGACACCCCCACGGGCCCGCGGATTCCCCTGAAGATGCTGGCGAGCCTCACGCGTGAGTCCGGCCCCAACACCATCACCCGGGAGAACGTGCAGCGGAAGATGGTGGTCCAGGCCAACGTGTCGGGCAGGGATTTGTCCTCGCTGGTGGACGAGCTCCGGGCCCGCGTCGCGAGCGAGGTGCGATTCCCCGAGGGCTACTACATCGTCTACGGCGGCCAGTTCGAGAGCGCCGAGCAGGCCGCGCGCACCATCACCCTGCTGGGTCTGGGCGTGGTGGTGGGCATCTTCCTGCTGCTGGTGGTGGCCTTCTCCTCGGTGCGCAATGCCTTGCTCACGCTCATCAACCTGCCGCTGGCGCTCATCGGCGGGGTGGTGGCGGTGGTGCTCACCTCGGGCGTGGTGAGCGTGGCCTCGCTGGTGGGCTTCATCACCCTGTTTGGGATTGCCACGCGCAACGGCATCCTCATGGTGAGCCATTTCGAGCACCTGATGACCGAGGAGGGAAAGAGCCTCCCCGAGGCGGTGGTGCAGGGCTCGCTGGAGCGGCTGGCGCCCATCCTCATGACGGCGCTGTGCGCGGGGCTCGCGCTGGTGCCGCTCGTCATCGCCGGGGGCGAGGCGGGCAACGAGATTCAAGCGCCCATGGGCGTGGTCATCCTGGGCGGGCTGCTCTCCTCCACCTTCCTCAACATGCTGGTGGTGCCGGTGCTCTTCCGGCTCTTCGGCCAGCCGCCAGGGTCAGGCTCCGCCAGCCCCTCCATCTGACGAGGCGCGTCAACGCCTGCCTCGCCTGCCTCGCAACCCCGTGGCTTGTATTTCAGGGCTGGAATATTGTACCTTGATAACAATCCTCGCGAGGTAATCATGAAATCACGGAAGACGACTGGTATTTCCCTTGGCGCCGTGCTGTCCGGTTTGATGCTTCTCGCTTGTGGCGGTGTTCCCGACGCGGAGCTGACTCCGGCCGATGGGCCCCAGGGCACCACCACGTCGGCCCTGTGCTCTGGCGTGAGCGTCACGACGCTCAGCCTCGCGGGCATCAGCACGTATCAGGGAGAGATGGCCGGGAGCGGGGACTGGGCGGTGGCCAACCCCGCCAATGCCGTCCGGCTGGAGTACTATGTCGATGGCGTCCTGCGCAGCTCGGAAGATCGCTGCAACGCCTCGGGCGGGACGTCTTCCTGCACCGGCTCGGGTTCCTGGTCCTTCAGCGCCTCGGGCATCACCTGCGGCTCGCACAACTTCCAGGTGAAGGCCTATCCGATGGTCATCGACAGCGCGGGCAATCGCACCGTCTGCTTGGACAGCCCCAGGTCGCTCTCCCAATCCGTTGCCGGTGATGCGTGCCCCCCGCTCATCACGCACATCCTGTACAACCCCTACTTCAGCGGCACCTATCAGTATGTCGATTCCGCCAATGTCACTCGCTATATCTTCGTGAACAAGAATCAGACGTACTACATCTGCGCGCGGGATGGCAGCGTCAACGGAGGACCCTTCACCAAGGGAGGTGGCTGCAATTACTAGTGGACTGTCCACGAAGTTATTGGACAAAATCAGGACGGGTGCCGATCCACCCACTCGTGCATCTTGGGACGGGTCCACGACCAGGTAAATGGATGGGCGTAGAGCCGGTTGTACTCGGGCCAGCTCGCTTCGAGGTGGGCAATGAACTCGGAGCGGCTGGCCCAATCTCCCCGCTGCAAGTAGTGGGCTCCGAAGGTACGCAGCAGCAGTTCAGCCTGATTGAGCCAGGAGGCATGCGCTGGGGTGAAGAGCACCCGGACATGAGGGTAGTTGTGCCGCAGGAAATCGAGCGTTTGTCGGCAGACATGGCTGGAGCCGTTGTCCCAGATGAGGTGGATGCGTGGTGAATGCCTGTACTCCTCGAGCAACTCGGGTAGGACGGCTCGCAGGCTGGCTGAGTCATTGCGCTCCAGACACCAGCCGCGCATCTGTCCGGTGTGGACCTCCAGTTTCACCAGGACTTCGTGGACAGTCCACTAGCGCCGGAGTTGGCCGAGCTTGTGGAGCACCTCGGGTATTCGCCGGCCTGCCCGGGATGTCTCGGCGAGCCTTTCCGCACCGGGCTCCGACTCGAATGCGTCGGGAGGAGTTCCAGGGGGTGGCGGGATGGGGTAGGTCCTGACTTAGGCTTTCTGGGTTTTGCTTGGTGAAAGGACACTCGCGTGAAATTCGAGGTCTTCCAGGTGCTGTTCAGCGCTGCTCTGGAACGGCGGCAGCACTATCTCTCCGACCCCTCGCTGGCCCCTTGGTTCAAGAACACGGCATTGCCGCCCATCATCGGGTTCGGGCTTCCAGCCGATGAGGCGCCGGTCCATCTCGTGACGATTGGCCTGAATCCGAGTGACCGAGAGGTGACCGAGGGCTTCGTGCCGAAATCGGACGATGCCAAGAGTCACTGGGACCGGCAGACTGGGTACTTCACGCGTCCGTACCGCACCTGGTTCGACAAGGCTGAGCGCATCGTTCGGGCGGCTTCGGGCGGAGAGGTCTCCTACGGCGGCGTGTACGGGACGGGACGACGGTGCGTGCACCTCGACGTGTCGCCCCTGCCGACGGCCGGCAAGTTCGACACGGTCTTCGATGCCTCTGAACGAACGCCGGAGGAGCGCGCACGGGCGATTGATCTCCTCAAGCGGGAGTCCGACGAGTTGCTGCGTCCGCTTGTCCGCCTGCTCGTGGAGAAGCACCAGCTGCCCCGCGTCCTCATCATGGGGTATTGCCCCCCGGCTGGAGGCTCCGCGACCATGAAGCGCTTCTGGGGCCGCGGCGCAGAGTTCAAGGTGCGCGATTTCGGGGCCGAGGCGGGTACGCGGTGGGCCGTGGGCGCGTGGGCCATTGGGACGTCTTTGCAGCTGCCGGTCGCGTTCCTGTCGAAGGGGCCTTCCAGTCAGGCAGGCATCGGTGACCTCGAGCGGGCGGCCTCGCGGCTCTCACCAGAACATTGATCGCCTCCCGGCGCGCGTCCGGGCTCAGGTGCGCGTACTTCATCATCATGTCGATGGTGGCGTGACCCAGCAGTTCCTGTGCTGCTTTGAGCGTCATGCCCTTCATCACCAAGTGGCTGGCGAACGCGTGGCGGAGCGTGTGCCAGCAGCCCACCTCACGGAGTCCTGCCCCCACTCGACTGCCCTTCGGTGGTGAAGCGCGGGCCGCAGCGGTACTCTCTGACCCCGGTTTGTTCTTCCTATCCGCGTAGCACGCCGGGCGCCGCGCCGTCAGAACTCGTAGTTGGTCTGATGGTAATTGAATTTTCCGCACTCGAGGCATTCGTACCAGCACTCATTCCACTGCGAGGTCTCAGCGCTTCCGAAGTGCGTCGCAGAGCTTGCGTAGATGACGCGGGTCTCCTTGCTCGCGCAGTTCATGCAGCGGGAGAACCAGCCATTCGCAAGCGGATGCTCCGAGGCCGGAACGCCCGAGCCCACGTAGGTTCTCGCGTAGCCACTGTAGACGGCAGCGAAGATCCGACGGAATTTGACGGTCGGGTCGGCCGAGCTCCCCGCCCCCCAAGACGACAAAACCCCCGGTCGTTGGGGCGACCGGGGGCGGGGGCGTCATGGGGGCTGGGCGCTCAAGCGGATTTGGCGCGCTTGCGCGTGGGGGCCGGAGGTGTCGGCTGCGGGTCATGGCCCGCGTGCTTCTGCCTCCAGGAGTCCGCGTCGATGTCCAGCACGTGGCAGTGCTGGACGAAGCGGTCCACCAGGGCCGCGACGCACGCCGCACCTGGGAAGACAGTCCCCCATTGCTTGAATGACAAGTTGGTGGTTATGACCGTCGCGCGTTTTTCATGCCGCTGGCTGATGATGTTGTAGAGCAGGTCTCCAGAGCGGCTGTCACACGGCAGGTAGCCCAGCTCGTCGAGAATCAGCAGGTCTGGCTGGAGGTAGCGGCGTAACCGCCTGTCGAGCGCGGGGAGTGACTCCTGTTTGAGCAGGTCGGCCAGCGCGCCCGCCAGGGTGGTGAAACGCACGGTGTAGCCCTGCTGGAGGGCGGTGAGGCCGAGGTTCTGTGCCAGCATCGTCTTGCCCACGCCACTCTGGCCGCGCAGCAGCACGTTGTGTCCGTGCTGGAGGAAGTCGAGTGTGAGCAGCCGCTCGTAGAGAGGCTTGTCGATGCTGCGCGGGTGATTCCAATCGAAGCGGTCCAGGGGACAGAGGGTGCCCAGGGTGGCGACGCGGGTGCGGCGGTCGAGGTTGGTGGCATCGCGGGCCCGGTGCTCCAGTTCCACCAGGCGCTCGCACACCTGGGTGGGTGAGGCCCGGTCGCGGGTGGAGCTCTCCAGCAGGGAGCGCAAGGCCTCGGGGGTGGCGCGCAATCCGAGGGCGCGCAGTCTGTCAATCACGTCGACGGGTGGTGCACTCATCGTAAGACTCCAGGGAGTGAGGCAGCACGTCCCGGTCAGGGACATGGCTGCCGAGGTGGACTTCGAGGGGAAGGGGCTGGCGCAGGGCGAGGCGGCGCTGCTCGCACACGGCGGCCAGGGCGCCCGGGTCATGAGTGCCGCGCTGGAGCACCTCGGCGACGGCGTCGGCCAACAGGGAGGGGCCGTAGGTGTCCAGCAGCCGCAAGGTGCGGGCGGTGAGGCTGCCCACGTTGCGGCCGGCCTCCACCCAGCGGGTGAAGAGAGCCTCCACGCCGGGCACGCAGGCGCGCAGCCTGTCCTGGCCCTTGGGCTCACGTGCATGGCGCTTGAGGGCCAGGAGGGCTTCGCGGTGCTCGGGGGCTTCCACCAGCTGGCGCCGGCCCCAGCAGCGGGCATGGCGGGCCACCTCCTGGGCGCCGTCCAGCAGACGCACGCAGGTGTCATCGGCCACCAGGGTGAGGCTGGTGCTGGCGTAGCGTGGGGGCACGGAGTAGCTGTTGGTGTCCAGGCGGATGAAGGCGGTTGCATCCACGCTCACCGGCTCCACCCTGTCGGTGCTGGCCGGTGTTGGTGGAAGCGGCAGCAGGCGTTGCTTCTCCTCGGCCAGGCACTCGGCCACGGTGCGCCCGGGCTGCGTGGGGTGGGGGCGCGCATGGGCCACCTCCTGAAGGAAGGCCCACAGCTCCTGGTTGCCCTGCTCCACCGAGTGCACGCTACGGCCCGCCAGGAAGCGCTCGCGCAGGTAGCGGATGGCCCGCTCCACCTTGCCCTTCTGGTTGGCTTTACGTACCGCGCACACCCTCGGCTGCACCCGGTAGTGCCCCGCCACCTCCAGCAGCAGCGGGTGGAAGCGCACCGCGTCCCCATACCTCTCCAGTACCACCGCCTTGGGGTTGTCGAACAGCCATTGCCGGCTGGTGCCTCCAAAGCAGCCCGCCGCTCTCACCAGCGAGCGCACCAGCGAGTGGGCTCCCATGTCGAAGACAAACTCGCCCCACATGCCGCGCGACCAGGCCAGCACCTGGACGAACAGCCACAGCGCCCTCTCCCCGCCGGGCACCTTCACCTTTCCCACGTAGGCCCAGTCCACCTGCGACTGCTCGCCCGGCAACGGCTCCACCCTCAGGAAGGCCTCCCGCGTGGGCCGCGGGCGCACCCCGGCCACGTACTCGCGCACCGTCCGGACGCTGCCCTCGTACCCTCTGCCCCTGAGCATGTCGTACAGCCTCGTGGCTCGCAGCTTCGGGTAGCGCGCCAACGTCTCGGTGATGAAGTCCGTATACGGCTCCACCAGCCGCGGCCTCTCCTGTCGTGACGGCCCGCGCCCCTCCATCAATCCCAACACCCGGCGCACCACGTCCCCGTGCACCTCGAGCTGGCTGGCGATGGTGCCTACCTTCCAGTGCTCGGCGTAGTACAGCCGGCGCACCTCCGCCTCCACCTGCGTGTCCACCGTCACGGCAACCCTCCCGCTGACTGCGCCTGTCTCAGCGCGTGCATGTCCTCGAAGTCACCCAGGCCGTGCACCTCGCCGGCCATGCGCTTGTCCCGTGGCGCGACGAGCTGCACGTCGTAGAAGAGGCCGCGCATGCCCACGCCACGTGCGTCGGTCAATCCCAGCCAGTACGAAACGGCCGTGGCGTTGGCACACAGCACAACGCGCACCGGACAGTCCATCCACAGCGCCAGTCCTTCCAGCAGCGTCGTCACCGTCCGGCCGTGGCGCAGGTGCGTCAACGGGGGCAGCACCGCCCTCAGCTTCTCCTCCGGGCCGTGCGTCAGCAAAAGGCGCGTCTGCGTGGCCGAGGGCCACATCAGCAGCGAGGGGCAATCCATGCTCAATCTCCACGCCGGCTCGCTCGCATGCACCGCCCATCGATGCGCCCGGCTCGCTCGGCGCCGCGCACTCCACAGCAGCCGGAGGAGACCGCGAAGGTGGATCCGTCACGCTATACTTGGTACGTTGGCTCAGCCGCCGCCTGTAGGCGCGTTGCCGGTCGCGGTGGTCCAACCGCCCCTCCTCGCTGCGCTGGTGGCGGGCCCGGGCGGCACGCACCACTCGCTGGCGGCCGGCCTCGCGGCACTCCGGGCCGCAGTAGGACTGGCCCCGATAGCAGGAGGGGCACAGGAAGAAGACCCTCAGGCACCAGGAGCAACGCTCCTCGAGAAGAAGCTCCACGTCCGCACACTCCGAGCGGACGGGCAGGAACTTGACGGAGCTGCGCAGCGGCGGCACTCATGCCGCCAGCCGACCGCAACACTCCGGAGGGCTCGGGTGGCACAGACCCGGGCCCTCTCTTTTATGGCCGCCCGCTACTGCTCAGGTGGTGTACGTCCCCCTACCACTCCGGTCGAATTCTCGACCCGACCGTCAAATTCCGTCGGATCTTCGCTGCCGTCTACAGACGAGAACCCGCACGCCCTGGCGGAACAACTGCTCGGCTTCTTCGCCGAACCCTGACACCTTCTGTCTCCTGGAGCCCTCCCCCATGTCCTGCTTCTTCAAGTCCGCCCTCCTGCTCGTCTTCCTCGCCACCGCCGGGACGGCCCATGCACAGACACACATTGAAACCCAGCCACTGGCCCTGGCCTTCCGGGGTGTGAGCGTGGGGGCCCTCCACCAGGTGGGCCACGTCAAGTTTGGAGGGGGTTTCTACTTCTTCTCCTTCCCGGACTTCTTCGTCGACCAGAGCCCGGGCAACGCCAACGAGGGCTGGAACGTCACCGTCTCCCCCGCCTTCTGGTTGGAGGGCAATTACCAGTTCCAGGAGGATGGGACGGGCCTGGGCCTCGGCGCCAACGTCGTCTACTCCAACTTCCAGATCACCCAGGACACCGCCCCCGGACGGGCCCAGTACCAGGCGCTCGTCTTCATCCCCAAGGTCACCTATACGTGGGTGTTCTTCTCCCACCTCGTCGTCTCGCCGGGCCTCGGACTGGAGTTGCACGCCAAGGTGGGGGGCAACACCACGGTGGGCACGAATGACTTCGAGCCGCTGCGCCTCCAGCCACTGCCCATCCTCAGCGTGGGCTACCGCTTCTGAGCCGGGTGGACGCCGCGCTCCAGCCTCTGGAATGCTGGAGGGGTGCTCGACTTGAATGACGTCCGCGTGTTTGCCCGGGTGGTGGAGCTGCGCAGCATCTCCGGCGCGGCCCGGAAGCTGGGCCTGCCCAAGTCCACCATCAGCCGCAACGTGGCCCGGCTGGAGGAGGCGCTGGGGGCGAGGCTGATCCAGCGCTCCACGCGAGGACTGGGGCTGACGGACACAGGCACCGTCTTCCACCGCCACTGCCTGCGCATCCTCGAGGACGTGGAAGCCGCGGAGGCGGCGGTGAGTCAGTTGCAAGGGGCTCCCCGGGGGCTGCTGCGGGTGAGCGTGCCCGCCACCTTCGGCCACTTCTTCCTCGGGCCCCTGCTGGCCGAGTTCCTCCAGCGCTACCCGGAGCTGCGCGTGGCGCTGGAGGTGACCAACCGGCGGGTGGACCTGGTGGAGGAGGGGGTGGACGTGACCATCCGCGCGGGGCGCCTGGCCGACTCCTCCTTCATCTCCCGCCGGCTGGGGGAGGCGCGCTTCGTGCTGTGCGCGAGCCCGGCCTACCTGCGCCGCCGGGGAACACCCCAGGAGCCCCTGGAACTGGCCGCGCACGAGGTGGCGGATGTGGTGCCCTTGGAGGGCAGCCGCACCTGGCGGCTCTCCGGCCCCGCGGGCCAGCAGGTGGACGTCACCCTCACCCCCCGCCTGGGCGTCAACGATCCAGGCATGGTATACAGGGTGGTGCTGGGCGGCACGGGGCTCGGCTGGGTGCCGGAGTTCCTTTGCGCGGAGGATCTGCGCGCCGGCCGGTTGCGCCCGCTTCTCCCGGGCTGGAGCCTGCCCGCGGCCGAAATGCACGCCCTCTTCCCCAGCCAACGGGACCTGGCACCCAAGGTCCGCGCCTTCGTCGATTTTCTCGTGGAGAAACTGGCCCGCCACGGTGCGGTCCAGGCGCCTCGATAGCCGATGGCCACGCCACAGCGCGGGGATGCGCGCTCGGCGGCTTGCGCGATCATGAAGCGCGCCAGGTCGGCACGGGTGAGCTCACTGCCACCGGGCACGCCCGCGTCGCGAGCGAGGCGGTAGCCCCCCGGGCCGGTCCATCCAGCAGCCGCGGCGGGCGGACGATCGTCCAGTCCAGCCCGCTCGCCTTCACGTGCTCCTCGAGCCGCAGGTGGTCCGCATGCACGTGGCGGAGCAGATGACGGCCGATGAAGCGGAAGAACAGGGGCTCCGTGCCCGTGGGGGTGACCATGCCCGAGGTGATGACCAGCAGGCGGCTCACGCCCCCGGCCTTCATCGCGGCGATGATGCTCGCCGTCCCCTCGGACATCACCGGGGTGGGCGACAGATCCTGTCGCTGGTGTGGTGTTGAGCCGCGAGCAGTCACGCCGCCAAAGACGCCCACGCCCCTGCTGCCACCCCCTGGGGAGGCCACCGGGCCGGCGTGTGCCCCAGGGAGCTGCACCGTGTCTGCACCAGCCCGGCCCCCAGCCCTCGTGGCACCCGTCAGCAGCCCTCCTCGCCCCCTCGGCTCCAGCCCTCTCCCTCCACACCGCCCCCATTCCGCCTATACGCCCCCGCCCAGGACAAACTTGACGCGCTTGCATGGCGTCTTCGCCCCAGGGGCGACACTGCGGCCATTTCTGGTCCCCACGGCGGCGGCGCCGGGCGAGGACGAAGCAGCAGCGGGAGGAGCGGGAGCAGGGAGTACGTGCAGGAAGCGGCAGCGCGTCCCGAGGCCGGACTGGGCCGGGTTGCTCCGCAGGACGTTCGCGGTGGATGTCTTCTCCTGCCCAAGCTGCGGGGGCAGGCGGCGAGTGCTGGCCCACCTCACGCAGGGCGCCGTCATCCGGCGCATTCTCCGCCACCTTCAGCTGCCTGAGTCCCCAGCTGTCCTGGCTCCGGCCCGGGGGCCACCGCAGCTGGAGCTCTGGGAGTAACTCACAGCGCAGGGACGCCCCCTCTCGCGGAGCCCGAGGCGACCGGTCGTCCGCGCAGGGGAGAGGTGCGCCTGGAGCGCGACGTGCAGTCCCCCATGGGGACCCTCCTGCACTGTCCACGGCGTGTCGCGCGGCCCTCCTGGCCGACCACCTACCCCGGCTGTCGCCCGCAACAGGGCTCCTATCCCGCCTATACTCCGACGGATGGCTGGGCCCTCAACCGGGGGAGCTGGTTCAATTTCAACACGGTCGCGCAGCTGCCGAGCTTCGACTTCGTCGGGGTGGAGACGGGCGTGAACGTCGGCGGCTGGACGTGCGCGAGCTGAACGGCACGGGCGTACCGCTGGAGAACAGGAGCACGGCCTTCCTGGCGCTCATCCTGGAGACCAACGCGAACCGGATGGCGTCCATGGGAGGCTACGTGGCGGCGTCCCACCGCTTCCAGTCGGGCCCGGTGGCGCCAGCGTGGGAAGGGCAGGTGAACCTGTATGGGACGGTGCGGCCCCACCCGGCGCTGGAGACGCGGCTGGAGGTGTTCCTGGACCGCGTCTCCTTCGGCCCGCGCCTCATCGAGGACCTGGGAGATAACCGCTTCCTGCTGAGCCCGCTGCTGCCGGACTCGATGTCGCTGACGCTGCGGCAGCAGTGGGTGGTGACGCCGAGGCTGACGCTGCAGGCCTACGCGCAGCTCTTCACCGCCTACGGGGCGTACGGCACGTATTACGAGGGAGTGTCCGACGCGTCCCGCACGCCCATCCGCTTCGCCAGCCTGGTGCCGGTGGAGCGGGAGAACACGGAGGACTTCCACGACGTGGCGCTGAAGCTGAACATGGTGCTGCGCTGGGAGTACCGGCTGGGCTCGACGCTGTACGTGGTGTACACGCACGGGCAGCAGCGCTTCCCGGTGGCGGACGGCGTGAGGCCGCCGCACACGCTGATGCCGAGGGGGCTGCTGGCGGGAGCGGCCAACGACGCGCTGATGGTGAAGTGGTCCTGGTACTGGGGCGCGTAGACCCCCCTCTCCCCTCGGGAGAGGGACGGGGTGAGGGTCTTCCCCCCGTACACGAATGTTCAATCGGGTTCAACATCCGTGCATGCAGGCGCAGGAGGCCGGCTACTCGCTGCCGCTCCTGACCCACCGTGTGAAGCAGGGCCCCTGCGGCGCAGGCATCGCGGCATCTACCGTCTCACGCACGACCCGGCTGTTCGAGTCCTCTGAGCGATGCCCGGAGGTTACTTGCCGCTTCAGGCTTTTCAACCTATGGAGTTGACTCAAGGGACTCGGATCGATTGCGACGGAGCCGAGCAAGCCCTGTAGGGCCTGACTTCTCAACCTCAGCGGGGAGCGGAGCAATGATGAAGGTTGTAGCAGCGTCGGCCGAAACGAAAATGGAGAGGTTCCCCATTGCGCCGGCACAGTTCCTGACCAACCTCTTCGCGCTTCTCCGAACGGCCGGTCACGAGCGCATCATCAAGCTCCTGGCGTCCTCTACGACCCAAATTGGCGTCCACAACTACGGTAACTGGAACGGAGGCACGTATAACTGGGGTCTCGTCTTCCGGGTCGACATGGAGTCCTTTGGTAGATTATCCGAAGCGTAGAAAGTCAGAATTGATAACGGAAGTCAGTTGAATGTTCCGGTCAAGCCATATGACACACCCTGTTCGACAATCTCTTGGCAGGGCCTTCACTCGGAGATGCTCGCTCCGACCTCTGATGGCGAACAGGTCTAGATATAATATAACTGACTTCCGTTATGATACGTAGCTGCGTGCTCCATCTAGGGCTCCCCTGAACGGGACGTGAAGAAACCCGATCTGAACTGCGCTGTTGCGCAAACGGGATCTGATTCCCACATGAGCTTGAGTATGAATGCCGATGTTCCATTGCCCGGACTCGATCGACTGATGGATGTTTGCCGGAAGCACGGCTTACCCATGAAGACCCTGCCACCAGGACACTCTCCTCCTGCCGCTGGGTCACTGGTGGCGGGGCACCCTTTCGATCCCATTCTCGCGACTGTCTACAGGCGTCTTGGAGGAGCCCTGCTAGGAGGGAAACACGATGGGGTGCTTTTTCTCAACCGGGTCGATGACCAGGTAAATGGAGTCGAACGGGAAACCGAAGAGCTACGCGACGGAGAAGAGCCCTTCCACTCCTCCGTCGCCTTCGGGTCCATTCCCGCGCTTGCCTCGTATTACGCCGTGGTGCCGAAGTTGGCCGACGAGCAGGGCCGCCAACCGGTCATCTACTTCGAGACCTACATGGATAGGTACGCCTTGCCCATCGCCTCGGACGTGGACCGATTCTTCGACACCCTCTCGCGCTATATCGACCTGCTCGTGGAGGACGAGGGCTTCCGCTCGGGTGGTAAGCGAGACGTTGAGTTCCCGGATAGCGTGCCCGAACTCATCGCCCGTGACCGGCGGCTGGTCGAGATGATCGTCACCGGCCGCTTCGACTTCATCATGAACCTGGGGGACGAGTTCCAGGACTGGCTCGCCCGGGTGAAGTCGGCCTGATGGAGAATCACTCATCGGCTCCGTCCCCTCTATTCCAAGCGCCATGAGTCAGGAGACATTCGCAGCGCTGCGCCCTGCCGACTACGGCTACAACACGGCCAGCGCCGCTCGATGCATCGGCGTTGAGCTCGCGTGGTGGGTATGCATCCTGGCCCTGGTGCTCCAAGCCTGTGCAACGACGGGAGCGATGGATGACCTCGAGCCCGAGGAGGACCTTCCAGCGAAGGAGATTGGAAGGGCCCTGCATCCCTCATGGGAGACACGCGACGCGGAAACGGACGAAGAAGCACGCCGGGCTGAGGCCACGGCGGCCCTGTCGGGCATGCGCGGAGTGGCCAGCCACGTGGAGGAAGCCGGCGCCGAGCTGGTCTTCCGGTTCTGGGCACAGGACGGCGTGCTGACACTGCTGTCCTGGAAGCGCAGTGCCGGAGAAGCTGGCTTCACGGGCAAGGTGGATTCATTCGTCCGGGATTTCGAAGTCTACCTGCCCACCTACGTGAGGGCTCGCACGGGAGAGGTTGTCTTCACCCTGCTCCAAGAACAGCGGGGCTGGAGCCTACGGTCCGTCACCACCGCCGAGGGTTCCAAGCCACTGGAGGCCAGGACATTGCCTGTGCGGCGCTCGGGCGTGACGGCGGACACTCTCGCCCAGGCACATGCCGTGGCCATCCAGCTGGCCAAGGGGCTGCGGGTCCCCAATGGGGGCAATGCCACAGTGTTGGCGGATGTCCTGTTGGATGATGACCGAGTCCTAGGCGCGACGACCGCACGCTACGAGTCCCATGGCGGCCCGCCCGTCCGAGAGCCCTCGCCGGAACTGGCCGCGCAAATCACTCAGGCGCTCCTGCCGTTCACCCACGGTATTGGACCGCGCACGGTCCGGTTGACGCTGCAGGCAGAGCATCACCGGGCGGAGCGGCATGCGCGCTGGCGAGTGATGGAGGCCGAGACGCTACGCCCGGAGTCACGCTCCTCGCCCGACCTCGTCGCCGAGCACTACGCGCTCTACGAGCGCATCCTCCGCGAGTGGAGGGAGGAGACCCAGGCCGCCTTCCTGCAAGCTGGGGTCACCAGCACCGAGTTCCTCGCCACCTGGTTCATCAGCAGTCTCGCGTTACGAGGCGGCATCACGCTCTTCGAGGCGGTGGCGCCCAGACTGGCCCCCATCCTGGCCCGGGGTGGCTCGGAGGCCGTGGCTTGGTTGCGTTCCTTCCTCGCCCGGGTACGTCCAACGGAGCGGGAACAGTTCCATCGCTTGTGGACGAAGGCCCAGACGCAGGGGCTGTCAGCCGCGGAGAAGGAGCAGTTGCGCAAGCTCATGGCCCGCTTCGAGAAGCTCCTCGGTACGAAACTTGACCGTTATGAGAGCAACGAACTCAGGCGGATGGCGCACGACGACTTCTACGAGAAATTACATCCCAATCTGGCGAAGCTCCTGCTCGATGATCGGGCAAATCTCTATCCCGTGCATCATCGCGTTCCAATTGAGTACGCCCATCTCTTCGTGCGGTTGAACATCAACGCCAAAGAGAACCTTTGGGGAGTGCACAAGTCCGTTCATCAAAAGATCAACAACATTTGGACGGCATTCCGGCGGGCAAAAGGCAAGGCCACTGCGGAAGATGTGCGGAAAGTGGCTGCCATCGTCGACCGGCACTTTGGTCGCTGGTTCAACCAACGTTATGAAGCGAGCCGCTCCGCATCCGCACTCGCCAAGGCCGAGGCGGATGCACTCGACGAAGTCAAGGTGCTGGTAGACCTCCTCATGAAATGAGCATGACTGCTGATATCGCACTGCATGGGCTCGACCGGCTGATGGAGGTGTACCGGAAGCACGGGCTGCACATGGAGACCCTGCCGCCGGGGCGCGCGCCTCCCTCGGCTGGAGAGCTCGTAGCGGGCCACCCTTTTGATCCCGTGCTCGCGGCCGTCTACAGGCGTCTTGGCGGGGCTATTTTCGGCGGGGAATTCGGGGGGCAACTCTTCCTCGACCAGGTCAATGATCAGTTGAATGGAGTCGTACTGGGGACCGAGGCATTTCGTGAAGAGGAGGACCCCTTCCGCTCCTCCGTCTTGTTCGGGAGGATCCCCGGGCTCGCCTACTACTACGCCGTGGTGCCCAGGCTGGCTGACGAGCGGGGCCGCCAGCCCGTCATCTACATCGATGCCTACATGGACCGGTACGTCCTGCCCATCGCCTCGGACGTGGACCGCTTCTTCGATGCCCTCTGCCGCTACATCGACATGCTCGTGGTGGAGCAGGGCTACCTGTTCGATGGCATGCCCGGTATCCATTTTCCCACCAGCGTGCCCGAGTTCATCGCCCGTGACCGGCGGCTGGTCGAGATGATCGTCATGAGGGTGCTGCGGTTGCCGTACCTGTCCTCGAGAATCTCCAGCATGTCCCTGCGCTCTTGCTCCTTGAGCGGCGCCAGCCCCCAGTCGTCAATCACCAGCACGTCCACCTTGGCCAGGCGCGCGAGCACCCGCGCGTGGGTCCCCCTGCACGACAATCCGGGCCCTCGGCCACTCCCTGCCGGGGCAGGCTGGCGACCAGTCCCTAACGCTGGTGCATCGCCGCATCCAACTCCGCCTGGAAGGCGCTGTGCCGGGGGAACTCCTCGCGGAACCGGTGGAGGAGCTCCGGGGCCCGTGCCGGCTGTCCTCGTCTCTGGAGCACCTCGGCGCAGGCCGCCAGCAGCAGGGCGGCCTTGCCGTAGCTGCGCCGGTGCTTCTCCCGCACGATGGCGCGCGCCCGCTCGCGGGCCACCGTCAAACACCCCTCCGACAGTTCCTCCTGCCGGGGGCGGCTCACCGAAAACGCGGGAAGGACCTCGGCGTACGCGCGGGAGAGCCGCTCCGACAGCTCCCGCTCCGCCTCCTCCGTGGTCCAGGGCTCGTCCTCCAGACTGTTCTCCAACGCCGTGCGCCACAACTCCTCCACGGAGCGTGGGGGCCCCTCGGGAGAAGACGGGCCCGACAGCCACAGCAGCAGGAACGGCACCACGAGCCCCTGGGGATTGTCATTGTCCGACCACCCGAGCACCTTCGCATTCGCGGCGCTCTTCCAGGCCGCCTGCCAGTCGTGCCCGAGCAACCGGGCATGGGCGAGCAGCACCTCATCCAGGCGCGGGTACGGCTCGTCCCGCTCACCCCTCGGCAGCGGGGGTTCTTCCCAGGGCATCGGCCCCGTGTCGTCCGGTCGGGCCAGGGCCTTTTCCAACTGCCGCGCGGCCCGCTTCATCAGGCGCGCGCGCTCGGGCTCGGTCTTGCCGCAATCCCGCAGCTCCAGCAGGCGCCTCAGGTCCGGGCTGGCCACCAAGGACTCCCAGCGGGCTTCGCGGACCTGCTCGGGGCGTGCGAGGCGCTCGGCGGCCGTGGCGAGGAAGTCCGCCACCCAGGCGCGCAGCGGCAGTCTGGCCGGCAGGGCTTTCAGGGCCTCGTGGGCCGTGTCGAGCACCTCGCGCGGCTGCCCCTCACGTTCCAGCAGCGCGAGCAGGTCCACCCAGGCCCTCGGGTGGCGGCCCCGTCCGGCACGTGCCAGCTCGCGCAATCCCTCGGCGCCCCGAGACAGGCCCACGGCCTCGCGCAACCAGGCCTCGGCTTCCGAGTCGTCCTCCTGCTTGCGCAGGAGGGCTTCCCAGTCGGACAGGAAGGCCTCGAGCTCCGGTAGCGGCTCGGGGGAGATATCACTCACCTCCTGCAGCTTTGGCCGTGGGCCGAAGCTCCACCGGTCCGCCTCTTTCATCGCAGCCCACAGCGCCTCGGCGCGCCGGGCGGGCGGCGTGGTCCGATAGAGGGCGCACAGGTAGCGGGCCCGGGCCTCGGGCACGTCCACTTCCCCGAAGTGCTCCGGGCGCAGGCCCAGGCCGTAGTCGTCCTCGCGTTGGAGCAGCTCGAACAGGGCCCGGTAGGCGTCCCGGGCGAGCGGCCAGCGGCCTCGCTCGAAGGCCCGCTGCGCCCGCCGGAACAGGGCCGTCACGGGCGCGACGAGCTCCGCGTAGGGACCGGGGCCGGAGTCCTCATACTGGTCGTACTCGTCCCAGTCGGAGGGGGCCTCGTCCTGGAGCTCCTCGAAGCGCTGGACCTGCTCGGTGATGTCGGCCAGCAGCTTGTCCTGGAGGGCGTGCTCGAGTTCCTGCTGCCGGTCATCCGGGACGGGGGTGAGCGAGTCCAGGAAGGACTGCCGCTCGGAGGGGTGGACATGGCTGGCCATGGCGCGCAGCACGGTGCGCAGGTCCTCGAGCGAGGAGGCACCGAGCCGCGTCTCCACCGCCCCCCAGAAGGACTTGAGCGAGAGCCGGGGTTTCCAACCTTCTTGCTGCTCGACGTCGGGAGTCATGCCGATAGGGTATGACCTCTCCCGTCATGAGGACACCTCCGCCAGACGTGTCCGCGATGGCCCATCCCGCTCGCCCTGGTACATGGCGAGCACGGACTGCCGGGCGCTGGCCATCTGCTCCGCCGGCACTCCGCCCAACGCGAGCGCCGCCGCCTTGCGCACCTGGGCATCATCGCTGTGCAGCAGCGACTGAATCTTGCCGGCCGACCCGGCGCTGATCTTCTGGGTGTCCATGTTGCCGAGGATCTTCGCCGTCACCTTCGGGTCCGTGGAGGCGGCCGCGGCCGACACCGCGGCGTCCGAGGCCGGGCCGTGATAGCCCGAGTAGACGTTCTGGATGTCCTCGGCGATGTTGGTGGCGGCCTCCTGGCGCACCTCGGGCGAGGGGTCGCGCACCAGCTTCTCGTACAGGTCGCCCGTATTCTCCAGGGCGCTGGTGCGCCGCATCGAGCGCACGGTGGCGGCGCGCACGGCCGGGTCTCGCTCTTCCAGGGCCCGCTTCGCCACGAGCTTGATGGCCTCGGGGTCCGCCCCGCGCTCGGTCCGCGCCACCAGCGCGGTCGCCAGGTGCTCGGCCATGACGGGGTCCGTCTCACGCTCGAACGCGGCCTGGAGCTCGTGAGCGGGCAGGGTGACGGCGGACTCGCGCAGCAGCGTGCGCAGGTACTTCTTGTAGGCCTCGGAGTTGGACTGGAGCCCGCGGCGGATGGAGTCCATCAGGCCCTCGACCGAGCAGCTCCCGCCCTGGAGTGCTGGGCCCGGGGCGGCCACCTGGGCGGCGGCCTCTGTGGGCACGAGGGGGCAGAGCGTGAGCGCCAGCAGGAGGGTGCGGAAGGTGGCGGTGCGTGTCATGGGAGCTCCCGGGCTCACTCGTGGCGGTCGAGGCAGTTGAAGGGGTGCTGGTGAGGTTGTGCGCCGCCATTTGTGGTGTTGAGCCTCGAGCAGTCACGCCGCCAAGGACGCCCACGCCCCTGCTGCCTCCCCCTGGGGAGGCCACTGGGCCGGCGTGTGCCCCAGGGCGCTGCACCGTGTCTGCACCAGCCCGGCCCCAGCCCTCGTGGCACCCAGGGCCGCGGCTGAAGCGGCCTACGGCACGGGGGGAAGACCGCCGATGGCGATGAAGCTGGTCACGCTCAGGGTGTAGTTCTCGAGCTTCTCGGCCCGGACCAGGCGGTCGGCGGTGGCGCTGAACCAGACCTTGTTGACCCGGTGGCCGTCGGGCACGAGGATCTTCGCATCGCAGTAGAGCAGACCGAGATCCGAGCCCTGGAGCGGCACCTCGTAGCAGAACTGGGCGTACTTGTAGTCCACCCGGTTGCTGTCGAAGTTGCACATCGACGCGACGACGTCGCCACCCGCCCGGTAGATGAGCTGGTGATTGTCGATGCTGTTGCCGAGCAGCTCGGAGTTCCACCCGGAGACGTTGGACGTGAACGCGGTGTAGCTGTCACAGGCCGTGCTGTCGACGGTCTCCATCATGCTCACCTCGTTCGCGGAGAGCTCGCGGACCTCGGGGGTACGGCCGCGCCGGGCCGCCTCGCGCACATGCACCTCGCGCAGCGGGGCGGGGACCTCGGTGCCCTCGGGCGCCACCGCCAGGAACGCCTCCAGCGAGGTGGCTCCACGCGCGTTGAGCCGATCCAGGGAGGAAGGAGCGTTCAGCGGGGCCACCTCGGTGATGGACACCACCGGAGTGCCACCGTTTCCGCCCTCGTACTCGACGGTGAAGCTCAGCCGGGCGCCCCCGGCCGTCTCGAACTCGCCGAGAACCTCGGAGCTGTACTCGATGACCTGGCGCTCGGCCTGCGTCGCGTCCGCCTCCGACTCGGGCCCACAACCGGTGAGCGCGAGCATCGCGCCCGCCAGGCTGGAGACCAGGGCCCGGGTGGTGAAACCAGGGCGCTTGTTGCTCGGGATGGACTTGCTGGAGATCGTGTTCGTCATGGCCGTTTCCTTGAGTGGGGGTTTCCGTTTGCCGCCTCCAACCCATGAGCAAGCGGCGGGCCAGCCGCTCCGGCCGCGATGAAGCCTCGAAGGACGCGGAAGAACGCGCTCGCGCCCGCCTGGGAGCGGGGGGAGCGGCAAGAGTTGCATGCAACACCTGCATGCAACGCCTGCCAGGGCTAGACTGCCCCCATGCGCGAAGAGGACCAGACCTGGACCCAGGACAAGGTGCGCGTGAGCGTGCGCGCCGGGTGGTTCCGTCTGCTCGTGGTGGATGGAGCGACCTCGTCCATGGTGGAGCTGCCGCCCAAGGGGCTGCTGCTCGTCGGGAGGGCCCCGGAGGCGGATCTCCGGCTGGCGGACCGCTCCGTCTCCCGGCGGCACGCCCGCATCTTCCTGGACGAGGGCCAGATGCGCATCACCGACCTCGAGAGCCACAACGGCGTTCGCGTCAACGGACAGCCCCTGACGCAGGTGCACACGCTCCAGCCGGGTGACGTGGTGAACATCGGCGAGGTGCACCTGGTGGTGTACACCGCGGCCGCCTCGACGCCCGCGTCCCCCGCGGAGGGCGCGCCCCAGGTCACCGAGCTCACGCTCGGCGAGCGCACCGTGGTGGTGGCCGACCCCGCCATGAAGCGCCTGTACGAGCTCATCCGCCGGCTCGCGGCCAGCGAGCTGCCGGTGCTCATCCTGGGCGAGACGGGCGCCGGCAAGGAGAACGCCGCCTTCGCCGTGCACCACTGGTCCCGCCGCTCGGGCAAGCCCTTCGTGGCCCTCAACTGCGCCACCCTCGGCGAGACGCTGGCGGAGAGCGAGCTGTTCGGCCACGAGAAGGGGGCCTTCACCGGGGCGGCGTCCGCCAAGGAGGGTCTGCTGGAGACGGCCGCCGGGGGGACGGTCTTCCTGGATGAGGTGGGAGAGCTGCCGCAGGGCGCTCAGGCCAAGCTGCTGCGGGCCCTGGAGGCGCGGCGCATCCTGCGCGTGGGCGGCACCCGGGAGCGGGACATCGACATCCGCATCGTCGCCGCCACCCACCGCCAGTTGGAGAGGGAGGTGGAGGCCGGGCGCTTCCGGAGGGATCTCTTCTTCCGGCTGGGAGGCGCGACCGTGGTGCTGCCGCCGCTGAGGGACCGTCCGAGCGAGGTGGGCGTGCTGGCGCGCCGGTTCCTCGACAAGGCCTGTGCCGCCACCGGACGCGAGCCCCTCACACTGGCGCCGGCCACCCTGGAGGTGCTCGAGCGCCATGGCTGGCCAGGCAACGTGCGCGAGCTGAAGAACACGCTGGAGTATGTGGCGGCCACGGTGGATCAGTCCCTCGTCGAGCCGAAGCACCTGCCCGAGCGCATCCTCTCCGCGCTGCGTTCCCCGGAGCCAGGGCCCGAGGCACCTGCCGAAGCCCCCTCACCGGCGGCGGCTCCCTCGCGCCGCGGTGCCTCGGTCTCCGAGGAGATGCGCGCCCTCGAGCGCGAGCGCATGGTCGAGGCGCTGCGTGCGACGGGCGGGGTGAAGGTGCGCGCGGCCGAGCTCATCGGCATGCCGATGCGCACCTTCGCGCTCAAGTGCAAGCGGTACGGCTTGCCGTGAGCACCGCTCCGGCCCAGTGGGAGCCACCCGCCTCCTTCGAGGAGTACCACCTCCTGCGCGCGCTCGGACAGGGGGCCATGGGGCAGGTCTACCTCGCGCGCGACACGCTGCTCGACCGGCTCGTCGCCGTGAAATTCCTCTCGGGCCTGGCCCCGGACGAGAGCCAGCGGGAGCGCTTCCGCATCGAGGCGCGCGCCGTCGCCCAGCTCCAGCACCCCAACATCGTCGCCATCTACCGCATCGGCGAGGTGCTGCGCCGCCCCTACCTCGTCTCGGAGCTCATCCGCGGCACCAGCCTCGACAAGCTGGAGCGCCCCGTCCCCTGGGAGCGGACGCTGGACATCGGCATCGGCCTGGCGCGCGCGCTGGCGGCGGCACACCGGCACGGCGTGCTGCACCGGGACATCAAACCCGCCAATGCCATGCTCACCGAGGAAGGCGAGGTCAAGCTGCTGGACTTCGGCCTCGCCAAGCTGCTGGATGCCGGCGAGCGGGGAGGCGCGCGGGCACGGCCAGAGGCCCCCTCGCGCGAGCCGCTGCCGCTCGGCATGGAGCCGGCCGGCGCGGACAGTCTGGCCACGCTGCCGGCCGCGGGAGCGCTCGCGGCGACGCCAGCGGTGGGGGACCGGAAGGAGAGGCCCACCAGCGCGCTGACGGCCACGGGCGCCTGGGTGGGGACGCCCCGGTACATGGCCCCGGAGCTCTGGCGCGGCGAGCCGGCCTCGTTCCGCAGCGACGTGTACGCGCTCGGCGTGCTCCTCCATGAGCTGTGCGCGGGCCAGGCGCCCCACCACGGCCTGGGACTCCAGGAGCTGCGCGAGGCCGTGCAGCTGGGTCGCGCTCCGCCGCTGGCCTCGGTGGTGCGCGGCGTCGAGCCGCGCCTCGCGGCGCTCATCGACCAGTGCCTCGAGCCCGAGCCAGCGCGACGGCCCGCCTCGGGAGAGGCGCTGCGCGAGGCGCTGGAGTCGTTGCGTGAGGGGGAGCAGGAGGCGGGGGGGGCGACGGCGCGGCCCTACCCGGGCCTGCATGCCTTCTCCGCCGAGGAGCGCGGGAACTTCTTCGGCCGCGGAGCCGAGGTGCGCGCGCTGCTCGAGCGCCTGCGCGCCGAGCCGTTCGTCCTGGTGGCGGGGGACTCGGGCGTGGGGAAGTCCTCGCTGTGCCGCGCCGGGCTGCTGCCACGCATCGCCGAGGGGGCCCTGGGAGGACAGTGGGCGGTGGTGGCGGTGGTGCCCGGGAGGCACCTGCTGAGCGCGCTGGCCGCCGCGCTGGCGCCCCTGCTGACGCTGAGCGAGGCCCGGCTCGCCGAGGAGCTGCGCGCCGATTCCCTGGCGCTGGCACGGCTGCTGAGGACGCACGCCGGAGGGCGGAGCACGCTGCTCTTCGTGGACCAGTTGGAGGAGTTGCTCACCCTGGCCGTGCCGGAGGAGGCCGCCCGGGTGGCCGAGGCGCTCGGGAGGCTGGCGGAGGGAGTGCCCGGTGTGCGGCTGGTGGCCACCGTGCGCGGCGACTTCCTCACGCGGCTGGCCACCCTGCCCGGCCTGGGCGAGCGGCTCTCTGGAGCGCTGTACGTGCTGCGCCCGCTGTCGGAGACGGGGCTGCGCGAGGCCATCACCCGGCCGGCGCGCGCCAACGGGGTGTCCTTCGAGTCGGAGGCGCTGGTGGAAGCGCTGGTGGCGGCGGGGCGCGCCGAGGGGGGGCTGCCCCTGCTGCAGTTCGCGCTCGCCGAGCTGTGGGAGGCCCGGGACGTGGGGCGGCACCTCATCCCCGCCGCCACGCTGGAGAAGCCAGGCGGCGTCGCGGGCGCACTGGCCCACCACGCCGATGGGGTGCTGGCGAGGCTGTTGCCCGCGCAGCAGAAGGTGGCCCGCGAGCTCCTCCTGAGACTCGTCACGCCGGAGGGGACACGGGCGCGGCGCCCGGCCTCGGAGCTGCTGGGAGAGGGGGCCCGGGCGGAGGACGCGCGGGCCGTCCTCGAGACGCTGGTGCGCGGACGGTTGCTGGTGGCGCGCGAGGCCGAGGGAGAGGCGGCCTACGAGGTGGCACACGAGGCGTTGCTCACCCGCTGGGAGCAGCTCCGCGGCTGGCTGGCGGGAGATGCCGGGCGCCGTGCGGCCCACCAGCGCCTGGAGCGGGCCTCGGCCGAGTGGCAGCGGCTGGGGCAGCCGAGGGAGGCGCTCTGGGGAGCCCGCCTGCTGGCCGAGGTGCGCGCGCTCGAGCCGGACGAGCTGGCGCCGCGGGAGGCCGCCTTCCTCGTCTCCTCGCGCCGGGCCGTTCGCAGGGGCCGTCTGGTGCGCCTGGGCGCCGCGCTGGCGCTGCCCCTCGCGGCGGCGCTCCTCCATGGCGGCAACCTGCTGCTGCTGCGGCTCGAGACGGACCGTGAGGTGGGCCGGCACCTCGAGACGGCGCGGCATCACCTGCAATGGGCACGGCAGCAGAACGCCGTCATCGAGGCGCTGCGGGAGCGGGCCTTCACCGCCTTCGATGGGCGGCGGAAGAAGGAGAGCGAGGAGGACTGGGCCCGCGCCAACGAGCTGACCGCCCGGATGAACGAGCGGGGCCATGACCTGGCCCGCCAGGAGTTGGAGAAGGCGATGTTGCGCGACCCGGGCCGGGCCGGCACGCGCCACCTGCTGGCGGGAGCCCTCTACGAACGCCTGGTGCTGGCGGAGCGCGACCACCAGGACGCCCTGCGCGGACACCTGCTGCGCCAGCTCGAGCTGTATGACGAGACGGGCGAGTACCGCCGCCGCTTCCACGCCCCGGGGCGGCTCGAGCTCGAGACGCGCCCCGCGGGAGCCACCGTCCGCGTCCAGCAATACGTGGAGGAGGAGGGCCGCCCGCGCCTGGGGCCCCACCGGCCGCTCGGCACCACCCCGCTGGCGGGAGTCGCGTTGGAGCCCGGCTCCTACCGGCTGGAGCTCCACCTGGCCGGCCGTCCCCCCGTGCTCTACCCGCTCCTCGTCACGCGCGGGGAGCAACTGCACCTGCGCCTCCCCCTGCCGGCCTCCGTCCCGGAAGGCTACGTCTACGTGCCTCCGGGCCGGTTCCTCTTCGGGAGCCGGGATGAGGAGCTGGTGCGGCGCGTCTTCCTGCAGACGCAGCCGCTGCACACCGTGCGCACCGGCGGCTATCTGATCGCCCGCCACGAGGTGACCTACGGCGAGTGGTTGCGTTTCCTGCGCGCGCTGCCTCCCGCGGAGCGGGCCCTGCGCCGGCCCCTGGCCACCAACACCTTTGGCCGTGTCGCGCTGAGCGAGCTGCCCGGGGGAACGTGGCAGCTCACCCTGCAGCCCCGGACACACGCCTACGTGGCCCGCGAGGGCGAGCCGGTGCGCTACCTCGAGCGCGAGCGCAACGCCGAGCAGGACTGGCTGCGCATGCCCGTCTCCGGAGTCTCCTGGGAGGATGCCCGGGCCTACGCGGCGTGGCTGTCCGGCTCGGGCCAGCTGCCCGGGGCCCGCCTGTGCGAGGTGCACGAGTGGGAGCGCGCCGCCCGCGGTGCCGATGCGCGCATCTACCCTCACGGGGACCGGCTGGAACCGGGGGACGCCAACTTCGACCGGGCCTATGGACAGAAGGTGCTCGCCTTTGGCCCGGACGAGGTGGGCAGCCACCCCGCCTCGGACAGCCCCTTCGGCATCGCCGACCTCACGGGCAATGTCTGGGAATGGAACCAGGTGGCCGCCGAGCCCACGGCCGCCCTCTACTCGGGCGGCAGCTTCTACCAGGACGTCATCAGCAACCGGAGCAACAACCACGTGCGGGGCGAGCCCTCGCAGCGCACGGCCCTCATCGGCCTGCGCATCTGCGCGGACCCGCCCGTGCCGGACCCCTGAGCCCTCCTCGAAGCCTTGGCCGATCACTTGCACGCCTGGAGACGGCCAGGAACACCCGCCGTAATAGGGAGGTATTCCGGATGATTGGGAGAGAAACGAGGCACGGACTGAAGCGGCTCGGGCTGTCCACGGTGTTGGCGCTCCTCACCCTGGCCACGCGTGCCGGGGCGGCGAACGAGGGGTACGAGGGACAGCAGGGCACGCGCCTGCATGGGACGGCGCCGGAGCTGTTCGAGCGGGTTTCCATCCCGTTGACGAGCGCCACCACCCTGGGCGGCATCGCCATCCAACAGGTGGTCATCGACAAGGGGCAACTGAAGAGCGGAGTGCCCGCGTTGAAGGGCGCGCAGTGGAGCGGAGCGCGCTTCAATGCCTGGGTGAAGACCGAGCTGGTGACCTTCCAGATTTCCCAGGCCCAGCCGCACCGCAACGTGTACGCCGACCCCGACTCGCCCGAGAGCCTGTCGGCCACGGTATGGGAGTACGAGGTGAAGTGGAGCTCACCTGCTCTGGGGAGCGGGGAGCTGTGCCCGGGGAGCGCGGCGCTCGTGCTGCCGGGGAGCTGGAACGGAGCGCGCTACGCGCACAGCACCACCACCTTCTCCTTCGCCTGCCTGCCCCGGCGGCAGCTCGACGGGACCCTGGTGAAGGGAGGCGTGGCGGCCAAATGCGTGGACTGGGGCTACCCTCCCTGGACGAGCGAGGATCCGAGGTTGGACAACAGCTCGCTGTCCCTGACGGAGATGGATGCGATTCGCCACCACCTGGCCTGTACGGCCATGGCCACCGCGGACTTCTGCGGCGAGGCCCGGCCCAACACCCTGGACGGCACCCCCATCACCCTCTTCCACCAGGGCAATGTGCGGAGCGAGGTGGTGAATGCCTATTCGCCACCGGTCGTCTCGGGAGGCCCGCTGGGGCAAGGCTTCTTCTTCGAGGCCGCGTGGGTCATGGTGGATGCGAGCACGGGTCAGCCCCTCCTGTCCGCCCCCCACTTCCCGACGACCCCGGTGCGCGCACAGGCGCTGTGCCTGACGAAGAAGCGCTGGGCCACGCTTCCGCCCGCGGGCACGTGCACCATCCAGGGGCCCCTGGTGGATCCTCGAAGCGCGTGGATGGATCCCCGCCAGCCGCGCCCTCCTTCCCGGTACTGTGAGGAGTACAGCCGGGACGAGCTGATACAGAATGGCGCCGTGCTGTTCTCCTACTCGAGGTTCCTCGACGCCGGGCTCTTCCGGTTCAAGCGCAACAACGAACACACCCAGTACACCGACCAGTTCCTGAGCACGGCGCACATCGTCATCAACCCGCAGCCGCCCTACACCTACCAGCCGGATCCCTCCCTCTTCCCCAACGCGGACGAGTACGTGCTGGATACCCGCATCGCGCTGGGCTTCGAGGGCCCGCTCTTCAAGTTCGACGCCCCCGCCACGGTGCTGGACGGGCTGCCGGTGCGCCGGCTGCTGCGCTACCGCCAGAAGGATGGCACCGGACGCTTCGTCACCCTGGTGGAGGGAGCCCCGGTGCCCGCTGACCATCAGCTCGACCTGGATGCCCGGGCCCAGGGCGTCGAGGGCCATGTCCGTGATGGGCTGGCCCCCGCCACCACCCCCCGCCCCCTCCACCTGTATGGCAATGGGAGCGACTACTTGACGAGCACCCAAGGCAACGTCCCGGACTTCATGCAGCGCACGGCCTCCCCCATGGGATACATGCCTTCGCTGGCGGACTACGCGGCCCAGCAGCCGTGAGCAACTGTCAGAAGGGGGGCCGGGTGCCCACTCCGCCGCTGGCGCCGCCAACGCACTGCGTGAACGGTGATTGCGTGCCGCGGGAGACGGACGCGGTGGGGACGCAGCCCCCGCTGACGGATGGGAACGGTGCTGTCCATTGTTTGTTGCGGGCAGGCCGGAACAAGGGATGATGGCCGGACAACGCGGGAAGGAAGACATGCGCGGCCTGAGACAAACACTTGTATGGATATGCATGGTGGCCAGCCCTGCCCTGGGAGCACAGCCCCCGGGAGCAAAGGCACAGCCTCGCCCGCTGAGCACCGTGCTGTCGGTGGATGCCGTGAGCCTGGTGCGCAGCACCTTGCAGCTCGAGGGAGAGCGGGTCCTGACGGAGAAGCTCAGCGTCCAGCTGGGAGTCGGCCTCTCGCTGTCCGCCAGCCGGGTGGGCCGGGAGGTTCCCATCGCCAGCGCCGGAGGCTTCGTCACCCGGCGCGTCGAGCAGGGCAACACCACGGGCACCGTGTCCCTGTCGCCGGGCGTCCGCTACTTCCTGTGGGGCAGTGCTCCCGAGGGGCTGTGGGGTGGCCTGCAGCTCGGGGGAGGCGTGGGCCGCAGCTTGTTCGACAGCCGGTCGGATGGCGTGGCCGAGCCGTCCCGCATCACGAGCCTGCTGACCCTGGGCGGTGACGCCCTGGTGGGCTACTCGCTGCTGCTCACCCGGGGCTTCATGCTCCAGGCCGCCGTGGGGATGGGGGCCGCGTACACGACCTACGAGGAGTCGTCGACCCTCTCGATAGGGCCGGATGACCAGCCCTCCCATGGACCTCCCTCACGCACGCACCGCTGGGACTTCGGCCCTACCACCCGGCTCGCGCTCGGCTGGGCCTTCTGAGTCCGGGCGGCGTGCACGGCCTCGATTCCTGGCTACGGTACCGGGCACGCGGGGCTGGCGCTGGGGCAGGTGCCGCAGCCGGTGCCCTCGCAGTACTGACACGCGTCCCGCACGGCCGGATCGCTGGGCGCCGACTGGTCGTGCACCACCTGCACCTGGCAGGCCGCCGAGGCCCGGTTCCCACTCGGATCCGTGACCGTGAAGTGCACCGTGTACACACGCCCGTTGCCGTGCCCCTGCCGCTCCGAGCGCAGCCGCGCCGCCGACCCGCCCCCCAGCTCGATGTCCCGGCACGTGTGGCCATCGCCCACGGCGTCATCCACCAGCGAGTCATCCTCCACCTCATCCGACTCGGCCCTGGAGATGACACCCACCGCGTCCACGTCCAGCGGACCGTGACACCTGTCCACCACGCTCTCCACGCAGTGGCTGAGCTTGAAGTCCAGCATCTCATGGTTGGGCGCCCACAGGCTCACCGGCGCCGGCTTGAGGGTGATGATGGGGGCGAGGGTGTCCACCACGCACACCTGGTGCCCGCAGCTCGCGCCCTGGCCAATGGAGTCGCTCGCCGAGCACGTCCCCGTATTGCACCCCAGCGGGAAGAAGCTGCCCGAGGGCGGCTGGCACGACACGCTGTAGCCCGGCACTCCGCCCGTGACCGAAGGGGAGAAGCTCGCCACCGCGCCTCCGTTCTCGCACTCCAGCGTCTGCGAAGCCGGGCAGTCGATGTACAGCGGCGGTGGGGGATCTCCCGCGCAGTCCGGTGGGCTGACGGCGACTGCCAGGACTCCCAACATCACGAATGCCTTCATCTGTGAGTGCCTCCCTGTTTCAGGGAAGCATAGACCAGAAGCGGGGGGCTGTCCGGTGTCTGGTGGAGTGTCCACTTGACCGGGGCAAGCCCACTGCTCTCCGGGGAGCAGCTCCCGCGCATCTGTTGAGAGGTGGGATTGGCTCCGCCCTGCTGCAGCTGGGACGAGTGGCCGGGCTGGACATGTACGGGGCGGCTTCCGCTCGCTCGCATGAACTGGTACCAGGAGGACCTGGCCGCCCTGCTGGATCTGCTCGGCCGTGGAGCCGTGACAGGCAAGATTGTCCTGCTCTGCAACGGCTGGGGAACAGCCTTGCCATGGACGAGCCATCCCTCCCTCCTCCAGGAGTGAGGCCTTCTCCTCGGCCGCCTCTTTCCATCCATTTCTCTCGTGGGCAAGATTTTCCAGGAAACAGGTTCACGTATTTCAAACGAACCTGGGGAGAAATCATCGTGAAAATGAAGATTACATTCTACGGATTCCCAGACAATGACCCTCCAAGCAAGGACATCGCATTTCCTGTCATCCACCAGCAGGCGGGTGGAAGGGGAACCTTCGAAGATCCCATCACGGCGGCGACGGCTACGCCTGAAAACGGCGGGAGGTTCACCCCAGGCACGCGCATGTACGTGCCCTCGCTGCAGAAATACCTGATCGTCGAAGACTCGTGCGCATCGTGCAGCCCGGACCAGGTCGATATCTGGATGGAGAGCGATGAGCGTTCTCCAAGCGAGATCGTCCTGAAATGCGAGGAGGCCTGGACACCAGACACGCCGGTGGAGGTCGAGATCTCTCCAACTCAGGGCCGTCCAGTGAATACCGGTCCTTTCTTCGATGTGAACTCCTCAGCCTGTACGATATAGACGGCAGCTGAAAATCAGGATCTTCTGTAGCTGAGGTGGGCGCTCGACGGTGGACGGAGGGTCTCCGGTGAGAGACGGGAGAGGAGCGGTCGGAAGAGGCGACTGTCACTCTGGCAACAGCCCTGGTCGCGGAGTTGCAGTGCGTGCCGCCCCTGCGA
>NZ_DASUNC010000151.1:0-12973 GCF_036277355.1 Archangium sp. | reverse complement strand
GGACCCGAACCCGAGTGGCGTGAAGATGGGCGGCTACCAGATGCTGATCCGCGGCGAGCCGTTCCGGGGGAAGTTCCGCAACGGGTTCGACAAGCCGGAGCCGTTCTCGCCGGGGAAGCCGACGGTGGTGAAGTTCACGATGCCGGATGTGTGCCACACGTTCCGCCCCGGCCACCGGCTGATGGTGCAGGTGCAGAGCACCTGGTTCCCCATCATCGACCGCAACCCGCAGACCTTCGTGCCCAACATCTTCGAGGCGAAGGAAGAGGACTTCGTGCGCGCCTTCCACCGCGTGTACCGCTCGGCGGCGCACCCCAGCTCGCTCGAGGTGAGCGTGCTGCCGGCGCTGGACGACTGACGCGCCCGGGAGGGCGGGGAGCCCACGAGCCCCCTGCCCTCCCCTCCCGAGGAACTAGCGCGGGTAGAACGTCTTGCCCGCCTTCACCCTCTCCACGAGGGACGGCGCGGGGGTGAAGCGCTCGCCGTACTTGTCCTGGAAGTGCTCCAGGCGGCGCAGCAGCTCGGCGGGGCCGAGGCTGTCCGCGTAGCGGAAGGGGCCTCCGAGGAACGGCGGGAAGCCGAGCCCGAAGATGGCACCCACGTCGCCATCCCGCGCGCTGCGGAGAATCCCCTCGCCGAGGCAGCGCACCGCCTCGTTCACCATCTGCAGGGCGCACCGCTCGGCCATCTCGCGCGCATCGAGGCTCTTGCGGTTCTTCCCGTGCGGCAGGAGCTCGTAGACGGTGGGGTCCACCTCCTTCTTCTTGCCGTCGTAGGTGTAGAAGCCCTTCTTGTTCTTGCGGCCGAGCCGTCCGTCGGCCACCACCTTCTCCAGGGCGCGGGGCGCGGCCATGCGCTTGCCGAAGGCGGACTCCATGATGGGGCCCACCTTCTGCGCCACGTCGATGCCCACCTCGTCCAGCAGGGTGATGGGGCCCACGGGGAAGCCGAAGTCCACGAGCGCCTTGTCCAGCTCGGCGATGCCGGCGCCATCGGCCAGCAGGTGCGCGGCCTCGTTCATGTACGGCGCGAGGATGCGCGAGGTGTAGAAGCCCGGCCCGTCGTTGACGACGATGACCGTCTTGCCCTGCTTCTTGCCCACCTCCACGCAGGTGGCCGTCACCCAGTCGGCGGTGCCCTTGTGGGTGATGATCTCCAGCAGCGGCATCTTGTTCACCGGGCTGAAGTAATGCATGCCGATGACCTGCGCGGGCCGCTTGGAGCCCTTGGCCAGCTCGGTGATGGGGATGCTGGAGGTGTTGGAGGCGAAGATGCAGTCCTCGCGGGTGACGGCCTCCACCTCGCCCATGATGCGGTGCTTGAGGGCCAGGTCCTCGAAGACGGCCTCGATGACCACGTCCACGTTCTTGAAGCCCTCGTAGCCGGTGCCGCCGGTGACGAGCGCCATCTTCGCGGCCGCATCGCGCCACGTGAGCGAGCGCTTCTTCACCCGCTCATCGTAGAGGCCCTGCACCTGCTTGAGGGCCCGGCCCACGCCCGCGTCGTCCTTGTCCTTCACGCGCACCGGCACGCCCTGCAGCGCCGAGCTGACGTAGGCGATGCCGCCGCCCATCAGCCCGCCGCCGAGCACGCCCACCTTCTTCACCTCGCGCGGCTTCACGTCCGCGCTGGCCGTGCCGTTCTCCTTCTTCAGCGCCGTGGTGGCGAAGAAGATCTCCACCAGCCGCATGGAGACGTCGGACACCACCAGCTCGCCGAAGAACTTCGCCTCGGCCTCCAGGCCCGCCGAGCGGCCGGACTCCACGCCGATGCGGATGGCCTCGAGCGCCTTCTCCGGCGCCGGGTACTTGCCGCGCGTCTTCTTGCGCAGCTGCTTGCGCGCCTGGTCGAAGAGGATCTTCCGGCCCACCGGGTTGTCCTCGAGCGCGACCTCGGTCCACATCTCCTTGTTGGTCAGCCCCAGCAGCAGTCCGCCCAGGCCCTTCTTGCCCTGCTGCGCCACCGCCTTGAGGCCCTGTCCCCGGGGACGCTCCACCTTCAAGCCCTCGGCCAGCTCGCGGGCGCGGCGCACGGCCAGGGAGCGGAGGATGGGCGCGGGCACCACCTCGTCCACCAGGCCCAGCTTCTTCGCCTTGGACGGCTTCACGTTCTTGCCGGTGAGGATGAGGTCCAACGCGGCCTGCACGCCGATGAGGGCCGGCAGCCGCTGGGTGCCACCCGCGCCGGGGATGAGGCCCAGCTGTACCTCGGGCAGCCCGAGCGTCGTCTTCGGGCTGTCGGTGGCGATGCGGTAGTCACAGGCGAGCGCCCACTCCAGGCCGCCGCCCAGGCACGCGCCGTGGATGGCCGCCACCACCGGCTTGGAGAACGCCTCCAGCCTGTCGAAACCCTGCTGCCCTTGACGCGAGGCGGCGGTGGCCTCGGCGGCCGACTTCAGCGTCTGCAGGAAGTCGATCTTCGCTCCGGCCACGAAGCTGTCCTTCTTGCCGGACATGAAGACGAGCGCCTTCACCGCGGGATCCTTCTCCGCGCGGGTGAGCAGGTTCGCGAACACCTCGCCCGTCTCGGGGGAGAGCGTGTTCACCGGCTCGCCCGGCAGATCCAACACGAGGAGCGCGACCCCGTCCTCGACCTGGTAGGTGAAGCCCTGCTTCGCCTCGAGCTCCTGAGCCATCATGGCAGCCATCACGCACGCTCCAGGACCACCGCGGCTCCGAGGCCACCGGCGGCGCAGACGGTGCACAGCACCGTGTTCTTGTTCTGACGCTTCAGCTCATGCAGGGCCTGGGTGACGATGCGCGCCCCCGTGGCCCCGAAGGGATGGCCGATGGAGATGGAGCCACCCGACAGATTGAGACGCGTGCGGTCCACCTCGCCCACCGGCGCGCTCCAGCCGGCCTTCCGGGCGAACTCCTTGGACGCCAGCGCCTGGATGTTGCTGGCCACCTGCGCGGCGAAGGCCTCGTGCATCTCCACCAGATCGATGTCCGAGAGCTTCATGCCCGCGCGCTCCAGCGCGATGGGGGCCGCGTACGCGGGGCCCTGGAGCAGCTGGTCCCCGGGATCGGTGGCGGCATAGGCATGGGCGCGCAGGTAGCCGAGCGGCTCCAGGCCGAGCGCCTTCGCCTTCTCCTCGCTCATGAGCAGCAACGCGGCGGCGCCGTCGGTGAGCGGCGAGGCGTTGCCGGCGGTGACGGAGCCATACTTGCGATCGAACACGGGCCGGAGCTGGGAGAGCGCCTCCAGGCTGGTGTCCTCGCGGACGATGTTGTCCTTCTGCGACACCTTCTCGTACTTCGGCGGCACCACCACGTGCATCACCTGGGCGTCGAAGAAGCCCTCCTTCCAGGCGCGCGCGGCGTTCTGGTGCGAGGTGAAGGCGATGGTGTCCTGCTCCTGGCGGGAGATGCCGTTCTCCTTGGCCATCTTCTCGGCGCTCTCGCCCATGGTGAGGCCGGTGGAGTACTCGGCGATGGCTGGGGGCACGGGCACCAGATCCCTCGGCTTGAGCGTCTGGAAGGCCTTGAGCTTCTCCGGGAGGCTGCGCGCCTTGGAGGCGGCCACCAGCGCCTGGGCCAGCGGACGGCTGGTGAAGATGGGCGCGTCCGACATGGACTCGGTGCCACCCACGAGCACCACGTCCGCCTCGCCCACCGAGATGGCGTTGGCCGCCGTCGTCATGGCCTGGATGGAGGTGGCGCAGGCGCGCGCCACGGTGAACGCTTCGATCTTGCGCGGCAGCCCCGCGGCCAGCACCACCTCGCGCGCGATGGACGGCGCGGTGAGCGTGGGGATGACCTGGCCGAACACCACCTGATCAATCTCCTGGGGATCGATGTCCGCGCGCTGCACCAGCTCCTGGACCACCATGCGGCCCAGGTCCAGCGCGGTGAGCTTCGCGAAGTCGGTTCCCGCCTTCACGAAGGGCGTCCTCAATCCGCGGACGATGGCCACCCTGCGGTGACCGTGACGCTGCTTCTCGCGAGCCATGTGTGCCTCACCTTCCCGACGTAGATGAGGCGCATCTAATGGGCCGTGTCGCATCGCGTCAACGGAAGATTGATTCCGGAGTCAACGCGGTGACCCCCGAGTGTTTCGCCCCCTCGGTGGGCGGCTCAGGGAGCGGTGCCCGGCTGTTGAGCAGCCAACTTCCCGAGGAGGAACTCCTCCAGGGGGCGGAGCTCCGGGGCGACGGCCCACAGCGAGGACAGGTCCGCCTTGTCGAGCCGGCTCACCAGGGCCTCGGGAAAGGGCTGCTCACCCGCCTGCGCGAAGATCTCCGCGAGCACCTTGTTGGGCTCGTAGCGGCCCCGGATGAGCTGCTCGAACGAGGGAGTCACCGGCAGCAGGGGGCGCAGCAGGTGCTCGTCCCGGAAGAGGAACACGGCGATCTCGGGCGCGATCGGCAGGATGAGCCATTCGCTGGGAGGCGCGGCCTGCTCCAGGAACAGATGCACCCAACCGCACTGCTCCGCGATCAGCTCTGGAGAAAACGTCTGGGCATCGCGCACCACGGCCACGGGCACTCGCTCCTTGAAGAGGATCTCCCGCGCCACTCTCGAAGCTCCGATATTGCTATGGGCCCAACTGATCTGAATGCCCCGTCCCCCCAAACGGGGATGACCCTCCACCAGACGCCGCATGAGCTTCCCAGCCACGCGTCCCGGGGTCACGATGGCCACACTCATCACGCATTCCCCCTGTCCAACGGTTTCACTTCCGCGAATCCCATCTCCACCGCATGCCGCAGCTTCCTCCTCATTCCCGCGAGGAGCCGCTGTTCCCGAAGGGCCTGCTCGAGCTCCTCGCCCTCCCACAGCAGCACATCGGGAGGTGGCAGCATGTTCATCACCGAGGACGCGGCCTCCGAGACTTCTCCTGTGCAGAACAGCGCCCCGATGGTGGTTCGCGGCCGGCGCAGGAGCTGGGACTTCAGCTTGACGATGGTCGAGGTATCTACCGGTCTGGTCATGTCCTTGCACTCTACCAGACAGGACACCCCATCGAAATAGACCACCCCGTCGATCTGCTCCAGGAGGACACCATCCCGGTACACCCGATACGGCCAGGTCACCTCGGCGCCCTCCAACTGGAACGCTCGCAGCAGGAGGTACTCCAGCAGCACCCCGGCGGGCCACTCGGGGGGCGAGACTCCCGCCCGAAGGCCCTGCCACAGCTCCAACACCCCTGAATGATCGAGCGCGAGCACCCTGCGCTGGTACTCGCCGCCCCTGCCCTCGTCTGTCACGGCACCCGTCCCCTTCCCCGACCTTCCACGCCACCCTACCGGGTGCCCCTGACATCCCCGGCCGACTCCCGGGGTCACGTCATCAGGTGCCCTGGCGGAGCGCGATGCCGTGCTTGTGCACGGCGTCCACCATGAACTTCGCGGCGTCGGGATCCGTGGGCGGGAGGATGCCGTGGCCCAGGTTGAAGATGTGCCCCACGGGCCCGGCGCGGCGGAGGATGTCCACCACGCGCTGCTCCAGCTCCTCGCGCGGCAGGAAGAGGTGGAGCGGATCCAGGTTGCCCTGCACCGCCACGTCGGGCCCGAGCACGCGCCGGGCCTCGTCGATGGGCGTGCGCCAGTCCTGTCCGACCACGTCCGCGCCGGTGCGCTTGAGCAGCGGCAGGTGGTTGGACATGCCGGTGCCGAAGACGATGACGGGCACGCCCTTGGCCTGCACCTCCTTCACCATGCGCGTGAGGTACGGCAGGCAGAAGCGCTCGTAGTCCCAGGGCGACAGCTCCCCGCCCCACGAGTCGAAGATCTGCACGATGCTCGCGCCGGCCTCCACCTGCATCAGCAGGTACGGAATGAGCGTGCTCGTCAGCTTCTCGAAGAGGGTGTGGGCGAGCTTCGGCTGCTCGAAGAGGAGCCGCTTGATGAGGATGTAGCTCTTGGAGCCGCCGCCCTCGACCATGTACGCGGCGAGGGTGAAGGGCGCGCCGCAGAAGCCGATGACGGGCACCGAGTCGTTGAGGGCGCGGCGGGTGCGGCGGATGGCCTCGGCGACGAAGCCGGTGCCCTGGACGGGGTCGGGCACGCCCAGCCGCTCGATGTCCGCGGCGGTGCGCACGGGGTTGGGGAAGTGCGGCCCCTTGTCCCCGAGCTCCAATTCAATCCCCATGGCCTCCACGGGGATGAGGATGTCCGAGAAGATGATGGCGGCGTCCACGCCCAGCCGGGTGATGGGCTGGACGGTGACCTCGGCGGCGAGGTCCGCGTTCTTGCACAGGTCCAGAAAGCCGATGGTGCCGCGGATGGCTCGGTACTCGGGGAGGTAGCGGCCGGCCTGGCGCATGAGCCACACGGGGGTGGTGTCGGTGGGCTGGCGGCGGGCGGCTCGCAGGAGGCGGTCGTTCAAGGGGTGGGCTCCGTGTCTGCCCCGTCTCCCTCGGGGAGTGGGCGCGGGGGCGAGGGTTGTCAGGTGCCATCGCCAGGGTCAACGCTCGTGTCAGGACGGCCCGGAATGATTCGTCCGTCCAAAACGTATGCTTGACAGTGACGGGCGTGGCCGATACAAGCCCGCCCCGTCGCAACGCGGTGACGCAAGCGAGGGGCGGATAGCTCAGCGGCAGAGCGTCGCCCTTACAAGGCGAGGGTCACAGGTTCAATCCCTGTTCCGCCCAAGCAGTAGCCGTGGTAGTGCAGCACAGCGGTGTCGTGGGGAGTTAGTTCAGTTGGTTAGAACGCCGGCCTGTCACGCCGGAGGCCACGGGTTCAAGTCCCGTACTCCTCGCCAATAGAAGGGCCCGGAATCGCAAGGTTCCGGGCCCTTCGCCTTTTCTCCCCCCCCTGTTTCGGCGGCCCCTCTACGGGCCGTCCGGGCGCGAGCCGTTGTCCAGCTCGTCGCGGTCGAGCAATCCGTCCTCATCCCGGTCCACGCCGATGCGCCACTCGGTGTCCTTGGGCACCACCGTGTAGGTGAGCTCGCTGCCCGGTCCCGCCAGCAGTTGCAACGCCGCGGCGCTCGGCGTCTCCAGGGCCCGGTCGGACTGGAAGGTGCCACTGCCCACATAGGTGTATCCGCGCTGGAGTCCCGCCTGCCGGCCCTTCACCACCAGGCCCACCTTGCCCGCGTCCGCCAGGGAGAAGAAGGTGCTCAACAGGCTCTGCTGGCTCGTGCTGAGCAGCGGGGAGTCCAACGTCAGCTGCCAGCCCACCGCGGCATGGGTATCCCGGCTGGCCATTCCGGGCGGCTCGAGCACGCTGGTGCCGGACGCGACGGGCAGCTCCGAACCGGACAGGGCGAGCATCAACGCCACCAGATCCGCCACCTCCTGGTCGCTCGCAGGCGTGAAGCCGGGCTGCGCGATGAAGCGCGCCAGCGAGTCCACCGAGCCGTCATGCATGAAGCCGAAGCCGGACAGGTTGGACGTCTGGGAGAACTCCATGCCCACCTTCTTGTAGAGGTTGCGCAGCTGCGGAACCTTCATCGTCACGTGGGTGTTCGCATCCGCGGAGACGAGCCCATGGCGCTGTTCCCCCTGCGGACCGGCCGGGAGGGAGACGAACTGGCTCCCGTTCCACGTCATCGCGCTGGACTGCCCGGTGGGCAGGGCGTGGCAGGTGTTGCAGGCGAGCACATTGCTCCCGAGCAGGCGCGGAGGCCGGAAGATGGCCAGCCCGTTGACGGCGTTGCCAGGGGGCAGCGGCGTACCGGCGGGCGCGAAGACACCGGGCGCGTAGTGGCCGGGCAGCGGCAGGTTCGTGGGCAGCGTGTTGTCGATGTTGCGGAAGGGGTTGGGCGGGAAGGTGAGCGTGGCGAGGAAGTCCTCGAACTGCTGCATCTCCGCCGCCGGGAGGGCGGTGTCGTTGCCCTGCAGACCGATGAAGGCCGGGTTGAACTCCTCCAGGCCAGCCCGGTCCCCGCGCCAGTGCAACGGCTCCTTGCCAATGATGTCCTGGAGCGTCTGGGTCACCATGGGCCCCTTCATCGGGTGCCAGTTCTCGAATCCAGGGGTGAGGGCGGGAACGCCCATGCCCAGGTTCTGTCCCGTCAGCGTCTTCACGCTGCCCGAGGGCTCTCCCAGGTCCCAGGCGAGCCGGTCCATGCGCCCGTCCACATGGCACGAGCCACAGGAGATGTGGCCCTGACCCGAATAGTTGCGCGTGTTGTAGAGGTACTTGCGGCCCACCTTGATGGTGGCGGGCGAGGGATCGAAGAAGGGAATCCGGGCCTGCTCGAGGTTGGAGGAAAGGCTCGCCACCGAGAGGCTCGCCCCGAACTTGTTGAGGACATAGAGACGGCCACGGGCCCCATCCACCACCACGCCGGTGGGGCCCTCCCCCACGGTCATCCTGGCCACCCGGGCGCCGAGGTTGCTCACCACCACCACGTTGTTGGAGCCCATGCCGGTGATGTAGCCGCGCGTCCCATCCGCGCTCCAGGCGATGCCGCGTGGGTCCCCGAGGGAGAGCTCCCTCTTCCATTGGGGCAGGGTGGACACCGTGTAGTCGGCGTGCGGGTTGAGATCCGTGAGGCCCGGCGCCCCCGGGTTGGCGGGATCCACCAGCGCCAGCATCACCCGCAGGAAGCGCCCATTGAGGTTGGGCTCGAAGCGGCGCTCATTGGTGGCGTCCGTGCCCACCACCGTCACCTTGCCACTGGGGTGCACGGAGAGCGCCATGTTCAGGTTCATCAGCCTGCGCACGTAGGAGACGGACAGGGTGGACACCTGGATGATGGCCACGTCGTTGTCCGGCAGATCCCACCCCGGGACACGGCCCGAAGCGGCCGAGTTGGCCCCGCTGACGAAAGAGGTCCAGTCGCCGAGGTTGTCATCCATCCAGAGGCCCTGGGCGTTCTTCTTGACGATGAGGCCCACGGCCGGAGGGGGCGGGTTGGCGGGGTTGAGCGCCGGGCTGAAGCCCGACCCCACGTTGGGCGGCGGGTTGACCCCTCCATAGGGGCTCGAGGCCGAACTGACCGGGTTGGTCCGGGCGAAGCTCGGGTTGACGTTGCCTCCCCCCAGCACCGTGCTCCCGTTGCCAGACTCGAAGATGGCCGCGTACACCTTGGTGCCGTCCGGGCTCACCGCCAGGGCGCGAGGCTCCTCTCCCCACAGGGAGATGCGCACCGGCACTGGCGACGACACGAGCGGATCCACCACCATCACCCGGTTCACCTGTGAACAGGAGATGAAGGCCCGCTGCGGCGAACCCGCGAAGACGACATCCGCCGGCTCATCGTCCGTGCGCAGCGTGCGCACCACGTTGAGCGTGGTCAGGTCCACCACGCTCACACTGTCCGAGATGTGGTTGATCACCCAGGCCTCGGTATTGGTGCGGGCCCGCACCGACACCGGCTCCAGTCCCACCGGGATGCTGGCCGCCAGCACCGGTATCCCGCTCGTCAGCGTGAACACCATCAGACGGTTGTCCGCCGTGTTCACCGCCAGCAGCTTCGTGCCGTCCGGTGTCATGTCCAGGGGATGGACGTGCGGCGTCTCCCAATTCACGAAGGAACCGGAGGCCTCGGCCCGGACGGGAAATGCCAGGGCCAGGAGCAGCGGGAGGAAACCAATCAATCGGGTAGCGAACGCCATGGGGTACGCCTTCAGCTGAATGAAGTCAGCCATGCAGGGCCGGTCCCAGCGGCAAGAGCCGCGAGCCGCGCCGGGAATCAGGGATGGCCCTCTCTACCAAATGAGAGTGCGACACACACGCGCCACGGTGGCCTTCGCGAGTTTCTCGGGTCTCGCCAATCAGCTGTCTGGAACGCGACATCTCAGGCCGGCCATGTCCACGTACGTCCCAATGTCAGACACCCTGGCGAGAAACCTTTCACCTCCGCCGCGAAGTCACCGGCTCCACGGTCGCAAGGACTCGGGCCATGTGTCACGAAACAGGTTGACGCCCGTTCCGGATGGGAGTGGAAGAGCCCCGTGGCAACGAACTCCACGTGGAGAGGGCATCTCTTCTTCGGGTCCGGGCGCCTGCTCTACGCGGGGCCCCTGGGCGAGACGCGGCTGCATGCCCACCACAGCTTCCAGTTGGTGCTCTCGCTCGGTGAGCCCGTCACGCTGGGTGACTCCCGCCAACAGGTGCTGGCGTGTGGGGCGGCCGTCATCCCGCCGGATGCCGGGCATGCGGTGGTCCGCACGGCCAGCGCCGCGGTGCTGCTGCACGTCTCCCCCGATGACCTCGCCGGGCGAAAACTCCAGACGCTCGGCCTGGCCAGGGACTCCGTGGCCGGCTGGCAGCGGGCGGGAGAGCGGCTCGCGTTGCTTGCCTCACGGGCGCTCCCGCGGCACTGGCACGAGGCCGAGGCGCTCGCGCAGGAGATGATCCGCGCCCTCCAGGTGGACACGGCGGATCCGCGACCCGCCCATCCGGCGGTGAAACAGCTGCTGGGCCTCCTCCCCGAGCTGCTCGAGGACGACGTGAGCCTCGAGGCGCTCGCCGCGCGGGTGGGGCTCTCCGCCAGCCGGCTCTCCCATCTCTTCAGTGCCGAGGTGGGACTCCCCCTCCGGCCCTACATCCTGTGGCTGAGGCTCCACCGCGCCGCCGAGTCCCTCGGGAGCGGAGCGCCCCTCACCACCGCCGCGCACGCGGCGGGCTTCACCGACAGCGCGCACCTGAGCCACACCTTCCGCCGCATGTTCGGGCTGTCCCCCTCGGAGATCGCCGGCGTGGTCGAATGGGTCCTCCCCCCCACGCCATAGCGAGTTCTTACAAGCGCTCGCGTGCCCCTCGCGAGAAGGTGGCGGAGTCACGGAGGAGGAAGGTCATGCCGATGGAGTCGAAGCTGCGTGCCGCATTCGAGGCCGAGTTGCGCCAGGCGGCCGAGGCGGAACGGGACGGTGCGTTGCCCCGAGCCTGGCGTCACCTGGAGCGGGCCCACATCCTGAGTCAAGCGTATGCCGGGCCCCACATCCGGGTGCATTGCCTCATGTTCGGCTTCGGGTGGCGGCGCCGGGACGTGCGCGAGCTGCTCGGACAGCTCGCGAGAATCCTGGTGGCCGGGCCCGGCTCATGGCTCGGCCGGGCACCGCTCGGCAACACGGGGGGCGCCAACGTGGGCATCCTCACCCCCATGCCCATTCCCGAGGACCTGCGCGTCCTCCTCGAAGCGGGCGGGAGCCTGCCGCTCCACCCGCGCGGGCAGCCGTAGGGGGACGGCTTCAGCGGGAGACCACGGGCGCCCCATCCCCGGCGGGCAGGTCCGCGCGACGCTGGAGCTTCACCACCTCGGCCGTCACCGTCACGCTGCTGGGGAGCGGGAAGATGAAGAAGATGGCGCCGAACACCTTCGTCACCGGCAGGTACTGCGTCTGACGGAAACGCACGTTGATGGCCCCATCTCCGCCCATCGCCCGCACCTGGGGGATGAGCACGTCCTTGAACCCGGCATCCAGGTCCGTGCCAACCACGTCCACGAAGCCGAAGAGCAGCACGCCCGCGCGCGTGGCCTGGACCATGCCGAGCGTCTCGTAGGGCTCGGGGATGTCGCCCGCCGTCACGAAGACGTCCCTGCCACTGCGGTCGGACGGGACGGAGGTGGTGTTGATGACGGTGCAGCCGGTGAGCGCCACGAGCGCGAACGCAACGAGGAGACGCATGGGAGGAAGTCTCACGGTTGGGAGGAGATGAACTGGATGACTTCGCCGGTGACGATCACATTGCGGTCGCGGACCTTCACGCCACCGTTGCCTCTCGCCACATTGGAGATGGACTCGGAGAGCTCGGCCGCGCGCTCCACGCCTGTGGGCGGATTCTCGTCCTCGAACTCGATGTTGATGACGCCATCGCCGCCCATCCGCAGGGCCGTGTCCACGAGCGACTTCTTGATGACGCCATCAATGGCGGCATCGCCCACGTCCGAGTAGCCCGCCACGGTGACGCCATAGCCCAGCACCTGGGCGAAGCCGAGGGTGCGATAGGGGCGCGGCGAACCGCCGGTGCTGAGATACAGCCCGCGCCCACCCTCGGGCGGACGGTCCGACAGCTTCGAGCCGTGCGACACGGCACTGCAGCCGACGCACAACAGCACGGGAAGGAGCAACGGGAGTTTCACCGGATTCTCCAGGAGCGGAACGGGTTCAACGCGAAGGCGTACCGGCCGACGGCGGCGCGGCACCGGGGCCGAGCTTCACGACCTCACCGCTGAGGGTGACCTCGCTCGGCAGCGGGATGAAGAACAGCAGGGCGAAGAGGATGCGCGTGGGGACCGGGTACTGCGTCTGCTGGAAGCGCACGTTCATGATGCCATCCCCGCCCAGGCGCCGGACCTCGGGGAGGAGCGACTCGCGCAGCCCGGACTCCAGGTCCGTGCCGGCGGGGTCCGCGAAACCGAAGAGCAGCACGCCGCGCCGCGTGGTCTGCACCACACCGAGGCTCTGGTAGGGGCCCTTCACATCCCCCGTGGAGACGAAGACGTCCCGCCGGTCACGAATGGACGGCACCTGGGCCACGTTCACCGAGGTGCAGCCGGCCAGTGCCATCAACAACAGGAGTCCGAACGTCCCACGCATGCGGTGTTGCCCTCCCTCGTCCGCGTCAGGACGGAACATCAACGCGGAGGGCCCGCGAGGGCAACCTCTTTTTTCCTAGAGCAGCCACGTGCCCCCCGGAGCTCCGCGGCGCATGGCACAGGAGGAGGGCCCCGCCCCGCGTGGGGGAGGGGCCCTCCGGGCTCCCGCTCAGAACAGACGAGGGAAGATGGCGGAGACGGAGGCACCACCCGTTCCAGCGATGCCCTCCACCTGGCCCGCGATGGGCAACGTCTTGGACATGCCGAAGAAGTTGTGACCCAGGTACAGGTACCCGGGGCCCACTCCGAAGCCGTCCCTGCCCGCAAGGAATCCCGCCGCGTCATGCAGCACGCCGTGTGCCTTCACTCCCGGTATCCAGCCGGTGGTGACCTCCAGCACCTGCGTCATCCACCCGTCTCCGGGCCCCACCAGTCCTCCGCTCGGGTTGAGCGCGATGGCCTCTCCCGCCGTCAGCGCTCCCTGCGTAAAGCGCTCCATCGCCTCTCCGTACTGCCTCTGCCACGGCTTCCAG
>NZ_DASUNC010000150.1:0-85713 GCF_036277355.1 Archangium sp. | reverse complement strand
ATGCCTTGCACCCGGCGGGCCGCCACTCTCCCGGGTGGCGGCTCGTCGCCTTCCCATCACCCGCCGTGGCGCACCACCACCGGCGTGATGCCCATCACCCAGCTCGCTCACGCGCCCATCAACCAGCTTGCGCGTCAACACGGGGTGATGTCAAAGCCGACGTACACCCCCTGGTAGTCAAAGGAAGGCACGGTCACGCTGAAGCGCTGCCAGCGGTCCGTCTGCGCCACCAGGGGCGCCGCCTGTGATTGCACGGAAGGGGCCCCCCCTGCGGGTGGCTCCCCCTCACCACACCCCAGCGCCACCACCCCGGCCACCCACAGGCCCATCATCCACGGGAATCTCATCATGGCTCCGCACCTCTCTTCCGGCGAGAACTGAAGAATTCAGTCCCCTGGAGCAACCCCCATTCCGGCTCAAATGCGCAAAAACCTCATCCGGAAAATGCCCGAAAAGAAATAGCGATTGCGCAATCAGCCGCCTGCGGTGTTGTTCCAGTGGGCGGAACGACCCCCAGCGGGGGCTCCGCTCTCCAAAACGATATGACCGGGTCAGAAGGCTGCGATGAGCAGGTTCATGACACTGTTGTGCTGGCCGACGTCGCAGTCCGGCTGAAGACAGGAGGTGAAGCATGAGCAGCGGGGGGTCCCCTCATCTGTCCACCTACGCCCTCGACATGCTGGAGCTGGGCAAGCTGCCGGCCGGGGAGGAACAGCGCGCGCGCGCACACCTCGCGCAGTGCCCCGGGTGCACCCGGCGCCTGAATGAGGCGCACGTCTCGGCGGAGCTGTTCATGAAGGGGGTACAGAAGCGCACGCTCGAGCAGCTGCGCCAGCGCATGCGCCAGTAGGAGCAGCGCTCGGCGCTGTCATGACGGATTTCAGTCGAATGTTCCGGTCAAGCTTGCCCTATTGGGGCTCGAGGAGGAGTCATGCCCCGGCCCTATTCGGTGGACTTGCGTGAGCGCGCGGTTGCGGCCGGCAGACGTGGTGGCAGAACCAGGGAGGAGGTAGCCGCTGAGTTCAGTGTAAGCGCCAAGCGGGGGCCCGCGCGGCCCCCCTCAGTGGAGCAGGAGCCATGCCCCGGCGGCGGTGGCGAGGCCCACGGCCAGCAGGAGCCAGGGCACGGCCGGCCGTGGGCGAGCCGAGCGCTGGGCCTCCTGGCTCATGCGCTGGCGCAGTTGCTCGAGCGTGCGCTGCTGCACCCCCTTCGTGAACAGCTCCGCCGAGGTGTGCGCCTCCTCCAGGCGCCGGGTGCACTCGGGGCACTGCGCGAGGTGCTCGCGGGCGCGCTGTTCCTCCCCGGCCGGCAGCTTCCCCAGCTCCAGCACGTCGATGGCGTAGGCGGACAAGTGGGGGGACTCCTCGCTGCTCATTCCTTACCTCCTGCCCTCAGCCGGGCAGCAACGTCGGCCAACTCCTGCAGCCGGTAGACCACGGTGCGCCGTGAAACCCCCAGTACCCGAGCCACCTCCCCCTGGTCCAATCCTTCCATGTGGTGCAGCCAGGCCACCAGCCGCACCTTCTCCGGCAACCTGTCCAGCAGCCGCAAGAGGAAGTCCCGGTCGCTGAAGGACTCCTCGGCGTGCGCCCCTTCCCGCTCTGGCAGATGCTCCACCGGCTCGGCCCGGTGCTGTCTGTCGCGCACCACGTTGAGGCAGTAGTGCGTGGCGATGCTGTAGATCCACGGCAGCGCCTCCCGCTCGTCCCTGACCTTGGTCAGGTGCTTGTAGGCGCGGATGAAGGTCTCCTGGGTGGCGTCCTCGGCGGCCGTGTCCTCGCCCAGTATCTTGCGGCAGCGCGCATAAATGAGCGACCCGTAGGTCTGGTAGAGCGCCTCCCACCTATCATCCGACATTAGGCCTGCCAGTGTGTTGTGCTTCCCGGGGGACTGGTAGACCAGAAGTCCACCCCCATGCAAGGCGTGAGGACGTCTTCATGGCCCTGCTGCTTCGGCACCCCCTTCTTCTCGAGCTCCGCGTGGATGCGCGCCCAGTCCGGCTCCGGGCGCTCCGCCGCGGCCTTGCCCTCACCGGGGAACAGCAGCGCCGTCAGCGCCGCGTCGTCATCCAACTCCGGCGGCAGCGGCCAGGGTAGCTGCGCCACTCGCGCTCGCCCCAGGTAGTCGCACACGTTGACGCTCCGCCCTGCTCCTCAGCAGGCCTACCCGCCAATCGTGGCAAGTGCGCCTGACGGAGGGGCTGCTCCCCCCCCCCGCGCCGGACTTCATTCCCCGGTCCCTGTCCGGGGCCATCGGCACCTCAGCCGATGATCCACCGCTGGGTCACGGCGGCGGTGCACGCCTTCTGCTGGGTCGGGACCACGGCCGTGGTGTTCCCATCATCCACAGGGCCGCCATACACATCCAACTTGCGCATGGTGATTGATTGAACCCGCGAGCGCCTGAAACTGAGCAATGCCAACCGGGCCTGATGAAGCCGGGGCCTCAGCGGCTGAGCTCGAGGACGAAGTTGCCGTCCGGGTGATCGCCGGCCTGCCACAGGTCGCGGAAGGGCACGGTGCGGCTGGTGCCGGTGGCCGGATCGTTGAAGCTGAGCATGCGCTCTCCGTTCTGCACGGAGGTGCCGGTGGCGAGCATGATGTGGCCCCGGCCGCTGGACCAGTGGGTGCCGTTCACGTCGTTGCCGTTGGCGGCGAACATGACGGGGTTGCCCTGGGCGATCGCGCGGGAGAAGGCCTGGAAGGCTTGTTCCTCGGAGGCCAGCTGGTTGTGCAGATCGCCGTGGTCGGTGACCTTGACGCCGTGGTCCCGCAGGGCGGGGATGAGGCTGAAGCCGTGGCTGGCGTGGATGTCATCCGGGCTGAGGTTCTTGCCGAGCAGCCCGTTGACGGCCATGGCCACGCTGGTGATGCCGCAGCCGCGGTCGGCCACCACGTCGTTGTAGTCGCCCTGGCGCAGCAGGGGCATGCGCAGGGAGCCACCGCTGGAGGTGGGGGCGCCGGCCTTCTCCAGCTCCTTGAGCGTCGTCTGCCCCACCACGCCCTCCAGCTGAGGCGGCACCTCGAGCCCGCGGGCCTTCTGGAAGTCCGCCACGGCCTTGCGCGTGGCGAGGCCGAACTGGCCATCCGCGGCCACGCCCAGCTTGCGCTGCAGCTCGGCCACGGCGGGGCCCTGCATGCCCTGGCGCAGAACCGTGAGGTTGCCGCGCACCTGGTCCAGCGAGGGGGCCTTGATCCAGCGGGTGGGAGCGGCGCCGCTGGGCGTGAAGTCATCCGCCTGGCCCGGCCTGGACACCGGCGGCTGGGCGGTGGGGGCGCCGCCGCCGCGGGCGAGCCACTGCAGGGTGGTGGCGCCCACGGTGCCCTCCTTGCCCGGAGGCGGAGTCAGCCCCCTGGCCTGCTGGAAGTCCCACACCGCATGGCGCGTCCTGGGGCCGAAGAAGCCCCGGTCCTGTCCCACCTCTTCCCTCTCGAGGAAGCCCTGGGCCACGAGCTGATCCTGCAACTGGCCCACCGCCTCGCCGCGCTGGCCGATGCGCAGCTCCGCCTGGCGCTCCCGCACGTCCGCCAGGGAGGGGGCGGGCACGTAGGGGCCGTTGAAGGGGGGGAAGTCCACCGGGCGGCGGGCGGGGCCGGCGGCGGTACCGCCGAAGTGCGGGGCCAGCTCCTGGGCCCGGGCCCACACGTCCGCCGAGTAGTCCTCGCCCGTGGAGCCCCCGTCCATGCCCGCGAGGGTCCGCACGTTGTCGGCGCCCATGTTGTAGCCGGCCACGGCCCCGCGCAGCTGCTGCTCGGGGGTCCACTGGGGATGGTCCCGCTTCACCTGCTCGAGCGTGCCCTTGAGGATGCTGGCGGCCTGGTCGATGTGCTCGTAGCTCATGGGCGCGCCCACCGGGGTGTGGTGGTTGTGGTCCACCTGCATGAGCCCGTAGCCGTTGGTATCTCCGGTGCCCCAGCCCCGGGCGTCCAGCCCCGCGCCACCGCGAGACTCGCGGCTGGCGATGGCGGCCAGCAGCGCGGGGGGCAGCTCGTACTTCTGCCCCGCCCGGGCGAAGTCCCGCGCGTGGGGCTTGAGCAGCGGCAGATCCGTGCGCGCCATCTGCCTCGAGGCCTCCACCCCGCCGGCCAGCCCATCCTGCGAGGCGGTCAGGCCGCTGGCGCCCGAGGTGTTCATGCGGAAGAGGGGGGCGTTGGGGCTGGAGGGCGGGGCGTTGGACGGGGTGGGACGCAGGGCGGTCGGGGTGGTGCGCAGCATGGACATGGTCGTTCTCCTCGTGGAGCCAGCGCTCGCCCGGTGCCGGACAGCGTCTGGGTTTGGAATCATTGTCGCCGCGGGATGCAAGGAGTTGCGGTGGAGAATGGGATTGCGGGAAGGTTTTTCCAAACACGAAAAGAATTGCGCAAGACAGCCGGCCCGGGGGTTGTTCCTATTTCAGGGCCGGGGATGGGTGTCCAGCCACTGGGAGATCCGGGCCAGGCGAGGCGCGTGGCCCAGCCGCTGGTAGTGCTCACGGGCCTCGGAGGCCAGCGTGTGGGCGCGCGGGCGCTGCGAGCCCAGGCTCCACAGGGCCCGGGCCAGGGAGAACTGCACCTCGGCCCGGGCGTTGGTGTGCACCTGGGCCAGCGCCAGCGCCCGCTCGAGCACGGACACGGCCTCGGCGGGGCGGCCGCGCGCCAGGTGCCACTCACCCAGGGGCTGCAACACTTCAGCCCATCCGGGATCCTCCGGTGTCAGGGTCTTCTTCGCCAGGGCGAGCGCGCGCTCGAAGGGGCGTCTGGCGGCCTCGTATTGCCCGAGCCGTACCTGGCTCCATCCCAGGCCCACCAGGGTCTCGATCAGGTGGGGGTGCTCGGGCCCCTCCACCTTCTCGTGCATGGCCCGGGCGCGCTCGAACACGGCGCGCGCCTGTGCGGGGTGCCCCTGCTCCAGCAGCACGGCGCCCATGTTGTCCAGCGAGAGGGCGATGAAGGGGTGCTCGGGGCCCAGCGCCTTCTCGCGCAGCGTGAGCGCCCGCTGGAAGACGTCATGGGCCCTGGGAATCTCTCCGAGGCTCATCAGCGTGATGCCCAGGTTGTTGAGGTTGTTGCCCAGGTCCACGTTCTCGGGGCCCAGCTGCTTTTCCTGGAGGGCGAGCGCGCGCTCCAGCAGGCCGCGCGCCTGTGCGTAGCTGCCCTGGTCGAAGAGCGACAGGCCCAGGTTGCTGAGCGCCTTGGCCACCTCCGGGTGCTCGGGGCCCTGCGTCTCCTCGCGGATGGAGAGCACGCGCTGGCGCATGGCGAGCGCCTCCTCGTGCCGGCCCCGCAGCCTGAGCAGCAGGGCGAGGTTGTTGAGGGACATGGCGACGTGGAGGTGGCGCGGCCCCAGCGTCTTCTCACGGATGGCCAGGGCGCGCGTGTGGAGCTCGAGCGCCTCCTCGTGCCGCCCGAGGACGATGTGCAGGTTGCCCAGGTTGTTGAGGGCGTTGGCCCGGACCACCTCGTCCCCGGCCTGCTCCACGGCCGTCTCCAGGGCGAGCCGCAGCCCCAGCGCCTCCTGGTGGCGGCCTTGTCTGTCCCCCACCAGTTTGAACAGGAGGATCCAGCACTCCGCCACCAGCACGTCGTCCCCGCCTCGTGCGGCGAGGGGGAGCGCCTGGCGGACCAGGGCCTCGGCGGCGGCGGGGTCGGCGAGTGAATCCTCGAGCTGGGCCGCCTCGTACAGGGTGCGTGCCCGCAGGGGTGCATGGTCCACCCGGGCCACCTGGGGCAGCAGCGCCTCGGCGAGCTGGGCGCCCTGGGCGTAGCGGCCGGCCGCGAGGAGCGCCCCCAGCCGGTCCACCTGGGCCTGCAGGGACTCCACCTGGGCGCGCACGGCCGGGTCCTCCGGCGGAGGCACCACCGCCAGGAGGGCCTTGTCGTCCTGGCAGTAACCCAGCGGTGGCAGCGAGCGCGCGGCATGCACGGCCCGCTCCACCAGCGCCTTGTCCACGCCCTGCGAGAGAAGCTGCGTGAGCGAGCCCAGCTGGTTGCGCCGCCGCTCCAGGCACAGGGCCCGCGGCGTCACCACGCTCCGCGGCAGCACGGACTGCCCCCGCTCCGCCTCGCACACCTCCTGGCTCAGCCCCGCCCACTGGCCCGCATATGCGTCCAGTGCCTCCGCCACGCGCCGGTACGTGTCCGGTGCGTAGTCCACTCCCGTCGCCACCAGCGCCTGCTCCACCTGCTGGCGCACGTGCGCGTCCCACACCCCGGCCAGCCGCCGCTCGGGGTGGGCACAGGGCGGCTCCCGCCCCTCGCCGCGCAGCCAGCCACCCACGGCGAGCCCCGCCAGCCCCACCACCAGCGAGCCCAGCGCCGCGGCGCGCAGCCGTGCCCGGCGCCGCGCGAGCGGGTCCGACTCCAGCGACTTCAGGAGCTGGTGCATGGAGGCGCAACGCAGGTCCGGATGGAGGCTCAGCCCCTGGAGCAGCGCCCGCTCCACCCACGCGGGCACCTCGGACGGGGTGGGCGCCGGCGCCGGTCCGCTGGCCCGCGCGAAGGCCGCGGCCCGTTCCTCCAGGGTATGGCCCCCGTAGGGCGGCTGGCGGTAGAGCGCCTCGTACAGCGCCACGCAGAAGGCGAACAGGTCGCTGCGCGCATCCGCCGGCTGGCCCGTCATGAGCTCCGGCGCCATGTAGCGCAGCGTGCCCATCACCGAGCCCGGCTGGGTGAGGCTCTGCTCCCAGGCGCTGGGCTCGGAGGCGGAGGGGAGGGGAGCTCCGGGGGAGGCGTGCTCCCCCAGCACCACCCCGAAGTCCGTCACCCGCACCCGCCCATCCCGCCCCACCAGCACGTTCTCTGGCTTGAAGTCCCGGTGCACCAGGCCCACGGCGTGTGCGGCGGCCAGGCCCCGGCCCGCCTCCAGGTAGGCCCCCACCACCTCGCGCCAGGTGCGCGGCTCGGCCAGGCACCAGTGCCGCAGCGTGGCGCCCTCCACGCACTCCATGGCGATGAAGAGCTGCCCCGTGTCCAGCTCGCCCGTGTCATACACCTGCACCACGTGGGGATGGCTCAGGCGGGCCATGGCCTGGGCCTCGCGCAACAGCCGCGAGCGCCCGGCCGCGTCCCCGGGTCCCTTGTCGTGCAACAGCTTGAGTGCCACCCGCCGGTCCAGCTTCGCGTCATACGCGGCGAGCACCACCCCCATGCCACCCTGGCCCAGCGGTTGGAGGAGCGTGTAGCGGCCCGCGACGACGGTGCCAGGAGCCAGGGCCACCGCCGCGAGCTCCAGCGGCGGGGGCTCGCTCCGCTGCGATGACACCCTCTGCGTCCTGTCTTCTCCACTCCGCCGGGAGATGCTCATTCGGACCCTCGTGCGCGCAGGGACGTGCCCCTGTATCGAGGCCCGCCCCCGCGCTGGAGTCCCTCCGGCCGGGAGCGGGCCTCGCGATTCCTACAGTGTCCAGAAGTACTTGTAGGACTCCAGCGACCCGTAGGTGCCCCAGGGGCAGGGCGACTGGAACATCTCATTGGTGATGCTGGGGGCGGCGCACATGTCGCCGTAGTTTCGCAGGAAACCGCTCGGGTTGTGCCAGATCTGGTAGCTGTTGAGGTTGCAGGCCGTGGTGCGCAGGCCGGTGTAGATCTGCCGGTATTCCCACGCGTCCAGGCAGTTGTTGGGGTTCACGCCGCTGCGCAGCAGGTAGGCGTCGCTGTTGACCTGGACCCGGATCCAGTCAGCGTTGATCGTACCGCCCACGCTGGCGCAGGACACGGCGAAGACCTTGTTCAGGTTGTTGGTGTCCACCCACAGGCACTGGCCATAGGTGGAGTTGGCGATGGAGCCGCGCGGCGCGAGCTGCTGGATGACCTGCACTTCGTTGAGCACCAGGTTGCCATTGCCCGCGCGCCCGGGCCCGCTGGTGGGGAAGACGGGATCGGCCGCCATGTCGATCTTCAGACCGGTGATGGCATTGCCCGTGGCGCCCGCGGTGGGCGCGTGGCACCACAGCCGGTACGTCGTCGTGGCCGGCGGCGTCCCCTGCGCCACCATGAAGGAATCCTGGATGTAGGCGAGCGTCACGCCATTCATCGTGGTGGGATCGAAGAAGCAGGTCACGAAGTTCTCCCAGGTGGCCGAGCCGCGCACGCCGGACAGGCCCCTGCTGTCACCACCGGCGGCGAAGCTGGCGTGGGGCGAGCGGGTGAACTGGATGCGGAAGCGGCCAAGCTGGTGCGCACCGCCGTAGTTCTGCACCAGATCGATGCGGAACGTCGTGAAGTCCCCGGCCCTGGTCTGCGCCAGCGGGTTGGCGATGCGGTAGGAGATCTCCTGGTGCTGGGTGTAGTCCGCCGGGGTGGCGGGGTTGTAGAGGGCGTAGCCCGAGCCCAGATTGCCATCCACCGTGTGGCCCACGGGCCAGCCGCTCTGGCTGAAAGACGAGGTCGCGGACGCCAGGCTCGCTCCGTACCAGGTGCCCAGCGACTGCTCGACAGAGCTGGCGTCAGAGGGAGCCGCCTGCTCGGCGGAGGGTTGCTCGGTGCCGCCACAGGCCACAACCAGGGCCAGGGGGAGGGACAGCTTCAAGGCCTTGTGGGCAAGGCTCTCGCGATGCAGGACTCGACGAAGGAGGTCCATTCTGGTGCTCTCGTTGGGGGGGTTTATGAAAGGTGCGTTTCCCGATCTGCACCAGGAGAACCCGGTAGCCCCATTTTTTGCGCAATTCGCGTGAATTTTTCCGCGTCGAGGCGGCCTGGCCCTGACGCTGCCAGAAGGGCAGTGGCGGACCGTGCGATGGCGAGAAGGCACCCCGCCGCGCTATGGCAGGTCGCGAGCCGGATTCGCTGGGTTCGAGCGACATCGGACCACGGCTTGGAGGCATGTCCAAGCCTCCGGGCAGGGGGACAGACAGCTCAGCCGGAACGGCGCGGCTCGCGCTGGTCGCTCACGATGCGGCCATCCACCACCTCGATGATGCGGTCGCACCGCTGGGCCAACCGGGGGTCGTGCGTGACGAGGAGGAACGTCATCCGCTGCTCGCGGTTGATGTGGCGCAACAGCTCGAACACCTGGGCGCTCGTGCCGGTGTCGAGGTTGCCCGTGGGCTCGTCCGCCAACACGAGCGCCGGTGACATGACGAGCGCCCGGGCAATCGCCACACGCTGCTGCTGGCCTCCGGACAGCTGACCCGGGTGGGCCCCGGCACGCTCCTTCAACCCCACCTGCCCGAGCAGCTCCAGGGCGCGCGTGCGCATCCGCTCGTCCGGCCGGCCCCGCTCCGCCAGTGCCGGCATCATCACGTTCTCCAGCGCGGTGAAGGCCGGCAGCAGGTGGTGGAACTGGAAGATGAAGCCCAGGGTCCGCGCCCGCAGCCGCGCGAGCGCGTCCTCGTCCAGCCCGCGCGTGTCCTGGCCCTGCAGGAGCACCCGGCCGCTGGTGGGCCGATCCAACAGGCCGATGATGTTGAGCAGGGTGCTCTTCCCCGAGCCGGACGGGCCGATGAGCGCGGCGAACTCGCCCTGCTCCAGCGTCAGGTCGATCTCATGCAGGACACGGGTGACGACCTCCTCCCCGTACTCCTTGGTGACGCCCTCCAGGCGCAGCACGGGCTCAGGCTTCACGGATGACCACCGCCGGCTCCAGTCCCGAGGCCCGGCGCGCCGGAGCCACCGCCGACAACAACCCGGTGACGATCGCCACCGCGGAGGCCGTGAGGAAGAGCTTCGCGTCCAGCTGGATGGGGAACGTCGGCGAGCCGTCCGGGTTGGTGGCCAGGCTCGCGAAGAAGCGCGCCAGTCCAGCCCCCATCAGGCCCCCCAGCACCGAGCCCACCAGCCCCACCACCGCCCCCTGGATGAGGAACACCCGCAGCACCTGGCGCGTCGTCGTCCCCATGGCCTTGAGGATGCCGATCTCCCGCGACTTCTGCACCACCGACACCACCAGCACCGAGGCAATCCCCAGCGCCACCGCGATGATGACGAAGAACTGGATCATGTACCGCGAGCTGCTCTGCGACTGGAGCGCCACCAGCAATTGCGCGTTGAGCGTCATCCAGCTCTCGGCCACCAGGCCCGTGCGCTGGGAGAGCGTCTCCGCGAGCGCCCGGGCCCCGAAGAGGTCCGTCACCCGCAGCTCCAGCGTCGTCACCCCGCCCATCAGGCCCAACAGCGTCTGTCCCGAGCGCAGCGGGACCAGCACCCAGCGCTCGTTCACCTCCTGGTTGCCCAGATCGAAGAGGCCCGTCACCTGGAAGGAGTCCGCCCGGCCGTCGGCCGTGGTGACGCGCAGCGTGTCGCCCACCGTCACCCCGAGCTGCTCGGCCAGCTTCTTGCCGATGACCGCCTCCGCGCCGAGCAGCCGCCACCGGCCCGCCACCAGCTTGGAGGGCACGTCGATGATGCGCTCGAAGCGCTCGGGCTCCACGCCGCGCACCACGATGGAGCGGCTCGCGGTGCCTCGCGAGGCCAGGCCCGCGCCCGACACCGAGGGGGACACCGCCGTCACCCCGGGCGTGCGCTCCATCAGGCGCAGCACCTGCTGCCACTGGTCGATGGTGCGCAGCCGCTGCGCGGGCCGCACCACCTGCACGAGCGTGTCGGGCGAGGACACCAGCGGGCGCGCGGCCTCGTCCGGGGCCCGGAGGACGATGTGCGCCTGAGAGCCCAGCGTCTTGTCCACCAGGCTCGCCTGCAGCCCGTCGATGAGCGCCGAGAGGAAGATGATGACGGCCACGCCCACCGAGGCGCCCGCGAAGATGAGCGCCGTCTGGGCCCGGCCCTCCCGGAGGAAGCGCAGCGCGACGAAGAGCTCGAAGGGCATGGCTCACCCCGCCTCCGCCGGCCGCACCCGCTGGCCCGGCTTCACCTTCGCCGAGGTGGGAAGCACCAGGTCTCCCTCGGCCAGGCCCTCCAACACCTCCGCCCTGTCCTCGCCCCGGAGCCCCGTCTTCACCCCTACCCGCTCGGCCCGCCCGTCCCGGAGCACCAGCACCCAGGGCGACTCGGAGGAGGGCTCGTGCACCGCGTCCAGGGGCACCACCCGCACGTCCTCGCGCCGCCCCACCTCCACGTCCACCGACACCGTCATCCCCGGCCGCAGGTACTCCGGCGGCTGGGGCACCGCCAGCTTCACCTCCACCGTCCCCCGGTCCGGATTCACCGAGGGCGCCACCGTCTCCACCTCCGCGGGGAAGCGCTCGCGCGGGAAGGCCTCGGCCGAGGCCACCGCCTTCTGCCCCTCGCGCAGGTACGCGAGGTTGCGCTCATCCGGCTCCACCGTCAGCTGCGTGCCGCCCAGCCGCGCCAGCGTGAGCAGCTTCGTGCCCGGCTGCACCGAGTCCCCCGGGTCCACCTCGCGCGTCAACACCACCGCGGGCGCCGTCGCCGTGAGCGTCGCCTGGGCCCGCCGGGCCTCGGCCGCGCGCAGCTCCGCCTCGGCCTGGGCCACGGCCGCCTCCGCCTGCAGCTGCTCGCTCCCGCCCCGCCCGCTCCCCGCCGCCTCCGCCCGCGCGCTCGCCAACTGGCTGCGCGCCACCTCGAGCGCCGTCACCGCCTCCTCGAGCTGCACGCGCGTCATCACCCCCGCCTCGGCGAGCGCCCTCGCCCGCTGCTCCTCGCGCTCCACCCGGGCCAGCTCCGCCTCGGCCCGCCGCACCGCCTCCTCGCGCTGGGGTCCCCCCACCTCCTTCAGGCCGCCGAGCCGCGCCCGCGCCTGCGCCAACGCCGCGCGTGCGCGCGCCACGTCCGCCTCCTGGGGGGCCGCATCCAGCTCCACCAGCACCTGGCCCGGCTGCACCCGGGCGCCCTCGTCCACCAGGACTCGTGCCACCGTGCCCGGCAGCTGGCTCGCCACCACCCACTCGGCCGGCGGCGACACCCGCCCGCTCATCACCACCCGGTGCACCAGCGGCCCGCGCCTCACCACCAGGACGGGCACCTCCGGACCCCGGAGACTGCGCACCCCGCCCAGCGCCACCAGCAGCACCCCGGCCGCCAGCACGAGGCTCCACACCGGGTGCTTCCTCCAGAAGTCCGCCAGCCGCTTCCCCAAGCCCTTGCTGGATGATGCCATGCGCCCTGCGTAATCGAGGCCCCGAGGCTTCGCAAGGCGGCTCGCATCAGCCCTCCGCCGTGGAAGGGAACCCACCGGTACCGCCGGACGGTGTCCGCCCATAGGGTATTAGGGTATGAGAAACGCCCATGAGCGACGAGCGCACGCCTGCCGAGCCCGAGGTCATGGAGCCCACGTTCTGGCGGAAGAACGGCTGGACGGCCAGGGTCATCAAGAACGAGGAGGACGACGGCTGGGCCGTGGAGATCCGCAAGCAGGGGATCGCCGAGCCCGTGCTCATCAGTCCGTGGGTGATGGGCCGCGACAAGAAGAACCCCAAGCCCTTCGATGCGGCGGCGTTCGCGACCTTCGTGAAAACGGCCTCGGAGGTCCTGGACCGCTCCGCGCGACAGCGTGAACAGGCCATGACCAAGAAGCTCTCCATCGCCTGGGAGGGCCGCTGGTACGAGGTCCGGCTCGAGCTCGTGGCCGATGAGTATGAGCCCCACGCGCTGCTCTCCGCCATCGACGACGCTGGCGCGACCGTCGCGAAGCATCGCGTGCCCGTGAACTTCAAGTTCAACCGGGACGTCGCCAACGCGTGGGTGCGCTGCGGCTTCGCCGAGCCCTGAGCTGGCGCTCGCCGTCCACGTCACTGGGGCAAGCCCCCTATTTCGGACCCAGCATCATGAGGACCTCGGCCACTCCGTCCGCGTGCTGCGGGTTCTCCTGGGCCACCGCGCGGAAGCCACACTTCCCGAGGACGCGGATCGACCCGGCGTTGTGGACAGCGACCCACGCATGGAGCGGACGAATCGGCTCGAGCACGAGGAACTCCGAGAGCACCCGTGTCGCGATGCCCTTGCCCCAGTGCTCGCGACCCATCCAATAGGCGATGAGGCGCTTGCCGTCCTGTTCCCAACTGCCGATGTACCCAGCGGCCCGGCCGCCAACGACGATGGTCCGGGTCATGTTCTCGGGGCGGAGAACCTTCGTGCGCCAGTGGGTCAGGAAGGCCTCGCGTTCCCGCGACGGGAACGCGGCCATGTGCAGCGCGACCGCGTCCCGTTGGTGCTCGAAGAAGATCGGGAGGTCTTCATCCGTGACGTTGCGCAGGATCACCAGGAGGTCTCCACGAGCCGAGTGACGAGCTGATTCTAGCCCGCGTCCCACGCCGGGGTCTCGGCTGCCGTGCACCGCGCCCCCGCTCCCGTTCTTCGCGGCCCCCTCACCCAACAACCCGGCGAGCTTCTTGAACGTCTCCGGATCCTTCGTGGCGTAGTCGTGGTCCGCGCCGAGGCGCGGGCCGTCCTCCTCTACCGCCGCGAGGAGCCGCGCGCGCCCTCGGGCTTCCGCCTCGACCGAGGCGGCCCTTCCAGACCGCGGCCCCCGGCCTACATCTTCTTGTCGCCGGAGGCGGAGCTCCTGCCGCTGAAGATGGCGTCGTAGTCGAGGACGAGGCTGATCTGCCCCAGCCACTGGCCCTGCGCGAACATCAGCTCGCTGTTGTTGACCTGGACCTCCTTGCCCCACCCGGCCATCGCGGTCACCGAGGCGTAGCTGAAGACGGGCAGGGTCCAACTGAGATACGCGCCGTAGTCGAGCGGCACCCAGAAGCCATTCCGGAACGGTTGCGACTTCGCCATCAGGAGCATGCTCACGATGTCGAAGCCCGCGGTCGCCCGGAGCGCCAGTCCTCCCGCCCAATGCGGCGAGATCATGAAGCCGAGGTTGATCGGCAGCCGGAGGAAGATGTCGTCGGAGCCAGGGACGGACGCCTCCGAGTAGAAGCCGACCGAGGGCCGGGTGCCACCGCCGAAGTACAGCCCCGGCAGCAGGAACTCGTCCCAGCCGGAGAGCATCAGCCCCGCCTCCCCGAAGCTCGGAACCTGTCCCTCCGAGCCCGGCTGGAAGCCGCGGTACTCGTTCACGGTGCTCCACTTCACGAAGACGCCGCACGGATAGCCGCCGAACTCCCCGGGCGCCGCCACGCGATACTTGTAGGTGAGGATGCCGAACTCGCGGTTGCGCTCCGCCTGCTTGCGCCGCCCCTCGGCGGAGGCCATCGCGTCGCCCGCGGTCATCAGCGAGGCGCACACCAGGCCGCTCGAGTCGAGCAACGCGACCTCCTGGGTGTCCGCCCGCACCCTTCGCTGGGAGAAGTCGAAGGGCTGGCCCTCGGGGTTCTCGTCGGCATCGATGTTGGCGGCCTCCGCCGACATGACGCCGCGGCTGTAGACGATGTGGCTGCAGCCGCTCAGCGCGACGCAGAGGACGACGGCCAGCGGGAGGACATGACGGGACGGCCGGGGCATGACGCGCTCCTCGGGAGAGACGGTGCTGTGAAGGGGGTTCAGGGATTGCCGGGCGCCGGCATCAGCGCCTCGATGCTGACGACGGCGTTGACGCCGAAGCGCGTGGAGAAGCCGCCGCGAAACGGGAGATCCAGCCAGAGCGGGGAGCCGTAGACGAAGTCCCCCACCACGGTGAGCGGCTTCCAGGGCGTCGCCCACGCCGCCTCGAGGCCGCCGTACCAGGACAGCCGCGGGGAGCCCAGCAGCAGCCCCAGCAGCGGTGACACCAGTCCGACGTGCAGCTTCCCGGTCAGGCCGACATTTCCCGGCAGCCGCACGCCGATCTTCCCGTTCCCGAAGACGTCCAGCCCGAGGTAGTCGTGCTCGAAGCCGATCCCCGCCTGCTCATCGAGGCCCCAGCTCTCCAGCAGCATCGAGGCGCCGACGGACGCCATCACCGGCAGCCCCTCCGGGTTCCACACGAGCGGCTCTCCCCCCACGTCGAAGGCGAAGTAGTTCCCGCGCTCGTACCGGACCCCCCCGGCGCCGGTGAACGTCGTGCTCGCCGGTCCGAGGCCCAGCCGCAGATCCGCGGTGATCCGCGGGCCCGGGAGGATCTCGTAGGGCTTGTAGGAGTACTCGACGACGTCGCCGCTCTTCGCGCCCGCCGCGATGGCCTGGTCGACCGCCGCGTCGCGCGCCGCCGACTGGCGTCCGATGTTCACCAACCCCGCGAGCAGGATGCCGCTCGTGTCCACCAATCGGAACTGGTGGTACGTGCGGGAGTAGTCGACCTGGCGCGTGTACTCGAGTGGCGAGCTCTCCGGCGAGGTGTCCACCCTCGCCGCCGCCACTCCGGCGCCGTATCCGACGCTGATGCAGCCGGAGGACAGCACGCCAGCGGCGACGAGCAGCACCAACGCACGCATCGAGTCCACACGCGCGGCCGCCATGTCAGTTCACCGTGTAGACGGAGGCCTTGTCCGCGGCGACGTAGAGCTTTCCGCGAACCTCCGCGCTGCCGCTGCCGATGGCGATGCTCCAGCACCCGGGCGAGACGGTGAACTCGTACGTCTTCCCGTCCTCGATGCCCGTGCGCGCGGGGAGCCGGTTCAGGCCGTAGGTGGAGCTGTCACAGTCGGACAGCAGCACCGCGCCGAGCGTGTAGCCACTCTTGTTGTCGATCACGATCTTCCCGGTCGGCCCGTTCGGCTCTCGGATGAGGGGACCGCCCTGGATGTACGACATGACCGCGCCGCAGCCCGTGCTGACGATGGACAGCGCGAGGACGGCACCCACGACGAGGCGTTTGAGAGAAGTGTCAGGCATGCGGCAGAGGTACCGCCGCATGGCGCCATGCCGCTATTGCATGGATATGTCAGGCCGAAAGGTAGGTGTGGGTAGCCACGCGGACACCCGCGTCCCCCGCGGCGACGACTCCACCTGCGTGGTGCCGCCCGCGCCCTCCACCCGCGCCCGGAAGTTCTTGAGGCCGCCCTCGCTCCGCTCGAGCGCGCCGTCGGCGAGCCCCCGGCCGTCGTCCTCGACCCGGAAACGGATTCCGTCCGGCTCGCAGCGGAGCGTGACGCGGATGCACCGGGGCCGCGCGTGGCGGGCGGCGTTGTGCACCAGCTCCTGAACGGCGCGCACCAGATCGAGCGACACCTGACCATCGAGCTCCGCGCGCGGGTCGGCGGCGGAGGCATCCACCACCACGTCGCGGTCACCGCCCAGCTCCCGGCACCGCTGGGAGAGCCGCACCACCACGTCCTCCCAGGGGCGAGCCGGCACGCGCAACGCCCAGACCACGGTGCGCAGCTCGTCCATGCCGGAGCGGAGCCGCTCGAGCAGGTGCCCCACCTCGCCCTGCACGGGGGAGCCCTCGAGCCGCTGGTGGAGCGTGCGCGCCGTCCAGGTGAGGCTGGCCAGCTCGGTCCCGAGCCCGTCGTGAAGGTCGCGCGAGATGCGGTGACGCTCCTCTCGAAGGCGCAGCTCGGCCAGCTCGGCGCGGAGGCGATCCCGCTCGTTGCGCGCCTCGGTGAGGCCGACGAACAGCCCCCGGAGCACGGTGCCCAACACCACCACCACGCCGCCGATGACCGCGGAGATCCCCGCCTTCGCGGGCTCTCCCTCGAGGAGGAACAGCAGCGCGAGCACCTGGGGCGCGACCACGAAGGCCAGGCCCTCGATGATGCGTCCGTTGGCATCCACGGCGACGATCAGGCACAGGCAGACGAAGAGCAGCCAGAATGGGCTGAGCGGATTCCCCGACGCCCACACCAGGGACAGCAGCGAGAGCGCGGTGGTCAGCGTCTCGAGGGCACACAGCCACCAGTAGGTGGGCGTGGCCCCCCGGCGCCAGAACACCCCCGCCGCGGAGAACGAGACGATCGCGAACAGCCCCATCGCCCGCGCGGTGTCGTGGAGAGAGACCTCGAGCCGCGTGGAGACGCCGGGGATGAGTGGCACCAGCGCCACCGCCAGCGCCCCCGCCATCAGCATCGCCACCGCACGGGGCGCGCGCATCTTGCGGTGCGCCTCCACCAACGGACCGCTGGAGGGCGGACTGCCGACGAGGAGGCTCAGCTTCATGGCACGAAGAGGCCCAGCCGGACGGCCGCGCTCACCGCCTCGGCCTTGGAGCTCACCGCGAGCTTGCGGTACGTGCTGCGCACGTGCGCCTGGACCGTGCTCAGGCTCACCTTCATCCGCGCCGCCGCCGCGTCGTAGCTGGCGCCATGGCAGAGCAGCACGAGCAACTCCCGCTCGCGCGCGGTGAGCGGCTCCTGCTGGACCACCGGCGGCGCCCAGAAGCGCCGGACCACCTTCCGGGCCACCGCTGGCGTCATCGGCGCGCCCCCCGCGATCGCCTCGCGGATGGAGCGGAGGAGGACCTCCGAGGTGGAGTCCTTCAGCAGGTACCCCTGCGCTCCGGCCTGCAGCGCGGGGAACAGGTGCTCGTCGTCGTCGAAGATGGTGAAGACGAGGCCGACGGCGGTGGGGTGGGTCGTCCTCAGCTCGGCCAGCACCTCCACGCCGGAGCGATCCGGGAGGCCGAGATCCACCAGCGCGCAGTCCACCGGCTTCTGGCGCTGAAGCCACGAGATGGCCTCGCCTCCGCGCGAGAAGGCACCGGCGATGCGCATTCCGGACTCCGGCGCCTCGATCGCCTGCCGCACCGATGTGAGCAGGTTGGAGTCGTCTTCCACGACGACGACGTTGAGCATGTATGCAACTTTACAGCGTGCAGCTCGGATCGCCGCAATCCGCGCCCGCCTGCTCGCTCCGAGGGCCTGGAGGTGACGCGCCGCGGCGTGCTGGCGGGTCCTCGCGGGCGAATGGGAGACTCCGGGCTGCTTCAACCCCTTCGACCGGAAAGGCAGAGACATGGCGTTCCCCACCGCGGTCAATGACCAGATCACCGATTCTGTGACGCAGGCGAACCTGAAGGTGCTCGGAGATGCCCCCGCCATCGCCATGGGCAACCTCTACGTGACCACATCGCAAGCGATCTCCAACGCGGCCCACAACGCCACCCAGTCTCAGCAGGCCTCCTACGTGACCATGCAGGCCGCCACCACCCAGGGCGTCGCGACCCTCTACGGCCTGGATACGGCATCGACCGGGCACGCCACCGCCCCCATCTACTCCCAGCCCGCTGGCTCGAAGTGAGGAGGCACACCATGACGAAGAGTGCTCAGGACTTCGCCCGGGAGCTGACCCTGATCGTGGACGCCAGTGCCCACGCGCTCACGACCTTGAACCGCGTGCTCGAGCAGCAGCAGCAGAGCATCCTCGCGCTGGCCTCGCAGGGGGGTGTACCCACGCCCAACGCCCCTCGTCCCGCCACGGCCCAGGCCGCGGCCACGGCTCCCGCGACGAGCACCGTCCCGGCCGCGGCCGCCCCACCCGAGGCCCCCGCTCCAGCGGCGCTCTCGCCCGAGGCCCTGCTCGCCCAGGCCGGGAAGAGCGCTCAGGCCTTGATCGAGATCGCGCCCGAGTTCGCCATCGCCCACGTGCTCCAGGCATCGGCGCATGCGGTCAGCCTCGCCCTGATGAACACCGCCACCGCCCAGCAACAGCTCGCCATCGTCGCGCAGGCGGTGGTCACCCGAGGCGCGGCCAACCAGCTCATCTCCCGGTGAGCCCGCGGGCCGTGTTGCGCATGCGCCCTCTCCCTCTGGGAGAGGGCGGGGGCACTCGACTATGTCCAAACAACGCTCCGAGCGGATGCCAGAAGGACGCGGCGCCACCGGCACCGGGCAGGAACAGGAGGTGGTGTGTCATGGGCTATGCTCGACGGGGATTCCGGGCTCAAGCCCGGACCGTATCCGTTCAACACGTGGGGAATCGAATGAATTGGCTCCATGCGCGCATCGCGAGCGCGCTCTTCGTCTTCGTGCTGGCCGTGTCCGCCGAAGCGGCAACGCGGCAGCAGGAGATTGATCGGCTCGTCACGAAGTACCACCAGTTGCGCCAGTTCAACGGTGCCGTGCTCGTCGCCGACGAGAAGGGCATCGTCCACAAGAAGGGCTACGGCCAGGCGAACTTCGAATGGCAGCTGCCGAATACACCCGATACGAAGTTCCGCCTCGGCTCCATCACGAAGCAGTTCACCTCGATGGTCATCATGCAGCTCGTCGCCGAGGGGAAGCTCCAGCTCGATGACACGCTCACCAAGCATCTTCCGGACTACCGCAAGGACACGGGCGATCGCATCACGATCTCGCACCTGCTGAACCACACCTCGGGCATCCCGAGCTACACGTCCTCGCCCACGTTCTTCGCGAACGACTCGCGTGACCCCTATACGGTCGCGGACTTCGTGAAGAAGTTCGCCAGCGGCGACCTCGAGTTCGAACCCGGGACGAAGTGGTCGTACAACAACTCCGGCTACTTCCTGCTCGGCGCCATCATCGAGAAGCTCACCGGGATGACGTATGCACAGGCGCTGCAGCAGCGCATCTTCGGCCCGCTGGGGATGAAGAACAGCGGCTATGACGTCCATGCGACGGTGCTCCCGAAGCGCGCGAGTGGCTACCAGTACGGGCCCGGCGGCCTGGTCAACGCGCCCTACCTCGACATGGGGCTGCCGTATGCGGCCGGCTCCCTGTATTCGACGGTGGAGGATCTCTACCTCTGGGACCGGGCGCTCTACCTCGACAAGCTGCTCCCCGCGCCGCTCAAGCAGCAGATGTTCACACCGGGAATGAACCAGTACGCCCACGGATGGGTCGTGAAGCCGCTCACGCTGAACGACACCAAGACGGAGCTCGCCACCGTCAGCCACTCGGGCGGAATCAACGGGTTCTCCACGATTCTCATCCGCGCACCCGAGCGCAAGGAGCTCGTCGTGATCCTCGACAATACGTCGCGCGGGGACAAGCTCCTGGAGCTCGCGGCCGGAGTGCTGAGCATCCTTCATGGCATTCCGCCCCAACAGCCCCGGCAGGCCATCGGGGAAGTCGTGATGGCGGCCCTCGACAAGGCATCCGTGGCGGAGGCCATCGCCAGGTACAAGGCCCTCAAGGCGACGAAGGCGGCCGAGTACGACTTCTCGCCGGTGGAACTGAATCGCACCGGATATCAGCTGCTGGGCGCTGGGCGTGTGGCGGACGCGATCGCGATCTTCGAGCTGAACGTGGAGATGTTTCCCGGTGATGGGAACGCCTACGACAGCCTGGGTGAGGCGTACATGGTCAGCGGCAACAAGGAGCGGGCGATCGCGAACTACCGCCGCTCCCTGGAGCTGACCCCCAAGAACACCAACGCGGTGGAGATGCTCAAGAAGCTTGAGGCGCCAGAGCGGAATTGAGGCCTCTTCCAGAGCCACCATGAAGACCTACGAAGACTCCTCGCAATCCCCCGATGGGTGGAACGTCACCTCCACCCTGACGCTGGAAGAGGACGGGCGGTTCTCCTACTCGGAAGGGTGGACGGACTACTCGACTGCACGGAGATAGACCTCTGGGTGCTGCGGACCGACGGGCAGGTGCTGTGCATCGACCACGAGTCGTTCGCCCAGCGCGCGGAGCCGGAGGAGGAAGCCGAGGTCGCATACGGCAAGCTCGAGGCGGGAGCCATGAGGCATCCCGAACTGTTGGAACTACTCCCGCCCGACCGTGGCGGGCCGAGCTGACGAGACGGTCTCCCCGCCCCATCACACTTCGGGAGACAGGACTCCCTCCAGGTAGCCCGCGCCCATCCCGGAGCGCGGTCCGAGCCAAGGACAGCCATGGACACGAAACGAATCATCCGCGCCTGGAAGGAGCCGGACTACCGCGCCACCCTCACCGCCGAGGAGCGCTCGGCCCTACCCGAGAGCCCCTCCGGCAAGCCGCTCACCGAGTTCGAAGAGGACGCGCTGCGCGGTGTCGTCGGGGGCAAGCCCTTTCCGAACCCCAGTGTCCTCGACGACTTCAACTGCACGGGCTTCTGCTCCGTCCTCACGTGCGACTTCACCCTGACCTTCGGGGGCCATTGAGCCCTGAAGGTGCCCGCTACTCGCTCCGGCCGAACACCCGCTGGAAGATGTCGTCCACGTGTTTGATGTGATAGCCGGCCGAGAAGCAGTCCTCGATCTCCGCCGGCGTCATCACCGCGAGCAGATCCTGGTCCTCCGCGAGCGCCTGCCGGAAGGACACGCCCTGCTCGTACATGCGCATCGCGTTGCGCTGCACGATGACGTACGCCGCCTGGCGATCCATCCCCTTGCGCGCCAGCTCCAGGAGGATCCGCTGCGAGTTCACCACCCCGCCCAGCATGTCCAGGTTCTTCTGCATGTTCTCCGGGTAGACGCGCAGGTTCTCCATCAGCCCGGCGAAGCGGTGCATCATGAAGTCGGCCACGATCGTCGCATCCGGGCCGATCACCCGCTCCACCGACGAGTGCGAGATGTCCCGCTCGTGCCAGAGCGCCACGTCCTCCAGCGCGCTCACCGCGTAGCCGCGCAGCAGCCGCGCCAGCCCGGAGAGGTTCTCCGAGAGGATGGGGTTGCGCTTGTGCGGCATCGCGCTCGAGCCCTTCTGGCCCGGGGTGAAGTGCTCCTCGGCCTCGCGGACCTCGGTGCGCTGCAGGTGGCGGATCTCCACCGCGAACTTCTCGATGCTCGAGCCCAGCAGCGCCAGCGCGGAGAAGTACTCGGCGTGCCTGTCCCGCTGGACGATCTGACTGGAGGCCGGCGCGGGCGTGAGGCCCAGCTTCTTGCAGGCGAACACCTCCACCGCGGGCGGCAGGTGCGCGAACGTGCCCACGGCGCCCGAAATCTTGCCCACGGCGATGACCTCGCGGGCCCGGAGCAGGCGGGACTCGGCGCGGCGCAGCTCGTCGTACCAGATGGCCAGCTTGTGCCCGAAGGTGATGGGCTCGGCGTGGATGCCGTGGCTGCGGCCCATCATCAGCGTGCGCTTGTGCTCGAAGGCGCGCTTCTCCACCGCGGCCATGGCGCGCCCCACCCCCTGGAGGATGAGATCCACCGCATCGCGCAGCACCAGGCCCAGCGACGTGTCCAGCACGTCCGAGGACGTCATGCCCAGGTGCAGCCAGCGGGCGCTCGGGCCGATCCGCTCCTCCATGAAGGTGAGGAAGGCGATGACGTCGTGCTTGGTGGTGCGCTCGATCTCCTCGATGCGGGCGGCATCCGCCTCGGTGAAGTCACCGGCGCGCTCGAGGCAGTCCTGCAACGCCTCGCGCGGGGCGATGCCCTGCTCCACCATGCCCTCCAGCGCGGCCAGCTCCACGTCGCGCCAGCGGCGCAGACGGGCCACGTCGGTCCAGAGGGAAGACATCTCCTTGCGGCTGTAACGCGGAATCACTCGAAGACCCTCACGGGGAAGTCCCGCTTGGCCGCGAACCGGAGCAGCTCCAGCACCACGTCCCTGGAGCCTCCCAGCTTGCTGGCGGCGGAGAGATTGACGGCCAGGTCCATCCCCTCGGGCTGGGAGACCGCCAGCGCACCGGGATCGACCTTCTCATGGATGATGCGGTTGGCCAGCCGGCCCGCCTGCTGCCCGATGGCGGTGGGGCTGGGAGCGAGGGCGAGCGTGGCGCCCTCCTTCACCTGACTGGGGGTGAGGCCCACCAGTGGCAGGTGTTGAGCGGTGGCGAACGAGATGAGCTCCTGGACGACGGCGGCGTTGCCCACCGTCTTGTCGGCCACCATGAGCAGTGCGTCCACCTTGTCCTTCGAGCCGGCGAGCACCTTCTCCGCCTTGCCCTGCGCGTCCGCCGCGAGCGGCACGATGGAGAGGCCCAGGGGCCCCGCGGCCGACTGCGCCGCCTCCACCAGCCCGGCGGAGAAGCGCGGGTCATGCAGGATGCCCACCCGCTTCGCCGCGGGAGCCACGGACTTGAGGGCGGCGAGCTCGGGGCGGAAGTCGCTGGTGAGCGCGATGCCGGTGATGTTGGGGCCCTCCAGGCCGTACTTCTCGTAGTAGGGCACCATGACGAAGAGGACGGGGACCTGCGTGTCCAAGGTGCGGCGGGCGGTGTTGGCCGCCAGCGGGCCGATGGCCAGCACCAGCGCCGGCTTCTGCGAGGCGATGCGCTGGAAGGCCCGGGCCGCCGCCGGGGCGCTGTCCTCCAACGTCACCTCCACCACCTCGGCGCGCACCTCGGCGCTGAAGCCGGCCACCACCGCCGCGTAGGGCGCGAGCCCGGCGGACTTCACCACCACCACGCGAGGCCGCGCCGGCTCCGAGGCGGCCACCAGCGGCGCCCACAACACGAGCAGGGCGAGCCACCCCCACCGCTTCATGGCTTCGCCCCCTGCGAGGACGAGGGCGCCGCGGGAGCCGGCTGGGCGCCATGGCGGATCTTCCACAGGATCCAGTAGCCGCCCGCCGCGCCCAGGCCGAGGCCCGCGAGCGTCAACAGCACCAGCACCACCGTGGAGGAGCGGGAGCGGGGAGCCGGTGCCGCGGGCCCGTTCCGGGGAGCCACGCGGGCGGGAGGAGCCTGCACCACGGGCCGGGGTGGGGGCTCGGCACGCGCGGCGGGAGCCGGAGCCGGAGCAGCCGGAGCCGGGCGAGGCTTGGGAGCGGGAGCGGGAGCGGGCTTGGGCGCCCGGCCCATCATCGCCGCGAGCGTCGCCGAGTCGAGCGGCTGGGTGGCATCCAGCGGACGCGCGTTCTCCGGAGCCTTCGAGGCGAGCCGCTGCTCGATGCTGTCGGCGGTCAGCAGCTCGGTGGGCGCGGAGTCCACGCGGGGCGCCTCGAGCGTGGGAGTGCGCGACACGGGGACCTCCTGGACGGTGGCCTTGGGGAGCTCTTGTTGGGTGGGGGCGCCGCCCACGACGGGCACCTGGATCGTCGGGGCCGCCAGGGCGGGCAGCTCGGCGGTGGGAACGGGCGGCGGCAGCATGTCGTCGCCCAGCGGAGAGGCCGTCGCCAGCTCGGCGGTGAGACTGAAGGGCACGGGCTTGGGACGGGGACGGGCGGCCCCCGGGGCCTGCGCTCCCGCCGCGGGCTTCGCGGACCCGGACGGCGGCCTCGGACGCGCCAGGGCCGCGGAGAACTCGGTGAGGAACTCGCTCGCCGTCTTCGGCCGCGCGAGCGGATTGGCGTTGACGGTCCGCCGGTAGAGGGACTCCACGCCGGGGGGCAGCTCGGGATCGTGGGCCTGCAGGTCCGGCAGCTCCCCGTCCTCGGGCGTCTGGCCGGTGAGCAGCTCGCCCACGATGACGCCGAGCGAGTAGAGGTCCATCCGCGTGTCCAGCTCGCCACCTTCGGCGTACTCGGGGGCGACGTAGCTCGCGACGCGCCAGACCTTCTGGGCCTGGAGGAAGGGCAGCCGGGGAATGCCGAGCGCCAGCCCGTAGTCCGTCACCTTCAGCATGTCCGGCAGGACGAAGATGTTGTCGGGCTTGAGGTCCGAGTGCGGCCCGTACTTGTGGGCGGTGTTGAGCGCCTCGACGAGCTGCGCCAGGAGGGGCTCGAGTTCCCGGGCCGAGAAGCGCTGCCCCTGGGCCGCGCGTTGATCCATCATCCGCCGCAGCGTCATGCCCTCGAGCAGCTGGGTGGTGAAGTAGGGCCGGTTGCGCTCCTCGCCCTCCTCGTAGACGCGCACGTGGTGGGGGTGGGTGAGCTTCTTGCCCTGGCGCAGCGCGAAGGAGAACTGGGTGCGCTCCTCGGGCATCTGCACCAGGCGGGGGTTGATGACCTTGAGCGCGACCTCGACGTCCATCTCCTGGTCGAGCGCGCGGAAGACATGGCCCACCGGGCCCGGTCCGAGCACCTCGCGGATGGCGTAGCGCCTGGCGAAGACGTCGCCGGGCTTGTAGGGAGCCTCCACGCTCGCCCCACGACGGCGCGGGCCGGCCCCCGCCGCGGCGCCCGAGAGCTTCAGCCCACAGGTGGCGCAGGATTCACTGGTGTCGGGGACCTGGCTGCCGCAGCGGTGGCAAAGCAAAGCGGTCGAACTCCCGGAGGTGGGGGGGCTGTTGCGGGGCCTCCAGAAGGCACCCTCGAACGGTCTTAACCCGCCGCGCGAAGACGGGGCAAGGAACGCCCGCTCAGCGGCCCGTCGAGCCGAAGCCCCCCGCTCCCCGCTCGGTATCGTCCAGCACCGTCAGCTCCACCAGGGACACCTGGGACACCGGAGCCACCACGAGCTGGGCGATGCGCTCGCCGCGCCGGAGGGTGAAGGGCTGTGACGAGAGATTCACCAGGAGCACCTGGACCTCGCCCCGGTAGTCCGCGTCCACCGTACCGGGTGAGTTCAACAGGGTGATGCCGTGCTTGAGCGCCAGTCCCGAGCGGGACCGGAGCTGCGCCTCGTAACCGGGGGGCAGCGCCAGGGCCAGGCCCGTGGGCACCGCCGCCCGCTCCATCGGCCCGAGCGTCAGTTCCCCATCGATATCCGCCCGCAGATCCATCCCCGCGGCCAGCGCGGTTTCGTAGCGCGGCAACGGCAACGGCTCGGCATGGGCGCGCACGCGGCGGACCCTCACGCTGACGGACGAAGTCATGTGTGATGAGGTAGCACAATGTGGCCAGGAATCGAGTTCTCGGCCTGTTCAGCGAGAGGACTCGTCCGCCACGGGAGTGGACCTGGGACGGAAGCGCAGCGGGTCCACGGGCTGGGCGGAGAGCTCGAGCTGGTAGTGCAGGTGGGGCCCAGTGGAGCGGCCGGTGTTGCCCGAGCGGGCGATGAGCTCGCCGCGAGCCACGCGCTGCCCGGGCCGGACGAGCAGCTCCGAGTTGTGGCAGTAGGCCGTCGTCACGCCGCGGCCATGGTCGAGGATGAGCACCCGGCCATTCACGCCGTCCTCGCTGGCGCGGCGCACCGTGCCCTCGGCCACCGCGCGCACCTCGGTGCCCACGCGGACGGAGAGGTCCACGCCGGTGTGCAGCTTGCGCGTGCCCAGCACGGGGTGGAGGCGGTAGCCGAAGGGGCTCGTCACCGGGGTGTGCTCCGGCACGGGCCAGGCGAGCCCGAAGGCCGTGGCCAGCGCGAGGGCCTGGGCGGCGGCCACGGTGGCGTCCTCGTAGCCGGGCGGGAGCTGTCTCGCGAGCCGCTCCAGACTCGGAGTTCCCCCCTCGGCCGCCACGCGGGCGGCGGCATAGCGGGCGGGGACGCGGCCGGCGAAGACGGCGGTGAGGCGGGACTCCTCGTAGGGGAAGGCGCTGGCCAGGGACTCGTGCAGCCTGCGAGCGGCGGCGGGGCCGCGGACCTCGTCGAGCAGGGACTCAGAGGGGATGCCCAGCTCCGTGGCGAGCGCGAAGGCGGGAGCCCGGGCCGCGGGCGAAAGGCCCTTGAGCGCCAGGTGGGTGCCATACGCGAGCGCCTCCGAGCCGGTGAAGGGCCGGAGGGGTGGCGCCACGGGGGCGAGCGCGGGCGCGGACACGCCGGAGGAACTGACGCCATCGTAGTAGGCGAGCAACGGCCGGGCGGTGCTCCGGCTCCCGAGGACCCAGGCCGAGGTGCGCCGCACGAGCGCGCCCGCGGGCGTGTGGTGCCAGGCGCACCAGAGGCAGAGGGCGGCCAGGGAGAAGTCGAGCAACCCTCGGACGTGGCGTGGGAACACGGGGCGTCCTCCTCAGCGCACGAAGGACCAGAGGGGCGAGGCATCGAGCGCGGCGGCGAGCGCGAGGGGCGCCACCAGGGCGGAGCCGGGCAGGCCGTAGGCGAAGGCCCGTGCGAATCCGCGAGCGTGCTGCTCGGAGGCGGCGTCGGCGTGCTGGAGGTTGCGCAGAACCGCGCGCCAGCCCAGCCGCCACAGGAGTCCCACCAGGGCCGCGAGCGCGAGGCCCCGGGCCACCCCATCCGCCACACTCTCGCCGAGCAATTCGCGCCACGAGAGGTACACCGAGCCCTGGACGAGCCGCGCCACGGTACAGGCGCCGGCCACGGCCACGAGCGCGGTGGCCAGCGGGCGGATCCACCGCATCGTGGTGGGCTTGCGCAGGCAGCGCCCCAGCATGGCGCGCCACGTGTGGCGCTGCGGGAGCGCGAGGGGGGACCGGACTGGAGACGGCGCCTCCTCGCGGTAGCCGAGCGCGGGCAGAGCGAGCACGACGTCCGCCGTCAGCTCCCAGGCCAGGGCGAGGGCGCGAGCCAGGGTGGTGCGCCGCTCGAGGGAGAGCAGGTCCACGAGGGGCGCGGTGAAGCTGTAGCGGCCCACGATGCGGTCGAACGCGGCATCGGCCAGGTCGACCACGGCGAGGAGCCGGTCATCGAGCGTATCGGCCGCGGCGTGGACGCCCACGGCGATGAGAGCCAGCAGGCCGAGCGGCATGAAGGCCCACCGGAAGTGGCCGAGGAAACGCGAGAGCGCGGTGAAAGGCCCTGGGGACACGCGAGGCTCCGGAGGTGGACCCGCACATCAACGCACGAGCCACCAGGAGGATTTTTCCCGCCAGGAGCCCGCAAAGGAAGAAGCCCTCCCCCGCCGGAGCGGAAAGAGGGCTTCGCGTCACCCACTCCCCATGGGAGAGGGGTGCGCCGGCTCAGGCCTTGGCGCCCGGCTGGGTGGCCCCGGCCTGGGTGGTGTCCGTCGGAGCGGGGGCGGTGCCCTGCTGCGTCGCGGCGCGCTCGGCCATGGCCTCCTTGCGCGACAGGCGGATCTTGCCCGTCTTGTCGATGCTGACGACCTTCACCAGCACCTCATCGCCCTCGTTGAGCACGTCCGACACGCTCTTCACGCGCTTGTCCGACAGCTCGGAGATGTGGATGAGACCATCCGTGCCCGGGAACAGCTCCACGAAGGCGCCGAACTCGGCGATCTTCCGCACCGTGCCCGTGTAGATCTTCCCGATCTCCGCCTCGCGCGTGAGCGCCTGGATCATCGCGATGGCCGACTTCACCGAGTCCACGTTCGAGCTCGCGATGTCCACGCGGCCCGAGTCGTCGATGTTGATGACGGCACCCGTGCGGGCGATGATGTCCTTGATCACCTTGCCGCCCGGCCCGATGACGTTCTTGATGAACTCGGGGCGGATCTGGATGGTGGTGATGCGCGGCGCGTAGGAGCTGATCTCCTTGCGCGGCTCGGCCATCGTCTTGAGCATCTCGCCCAGGATGTGCAGACGGCCCTGACGCGCCTGCTCCAGCGCGCGGCTCATGATCTCCGTGGTCAGCCCGGTGATCTTGATGTCCATCTGGATGGAGGTGATGCCCTTCGAGGTGCCGCACACCTTGAAGTCCATGTCGCCCAGGTGGTCCTCGTCACCGAGGATGTCCGAGAGGATGGCGACCTGATCGCCCTCCTTCACCAGGCCCATGGCGATGCCGGCCACGGGGGCCTTGATGGGCACGCCCGCGTCCATCAGCGCCAGCGTGCCACCGCACACGGAGGCCATGGAGGACGAGCCGTTGGACTCGAGGATGTCCGACACGAGCCGCACCGTGTACGGGAACTTGTCGCTCGGGGGCAGCATGTTGCGCAGCGCGCGCTCGGCGAGGGCGCCGTGACCCACCTCGCGACGGCCGGGGCCGCGCAGGGGCTTGGTCTCGTTCACGCTGAACGGCGGGAAGTTGTAGTGCAGCATGAACCGCTTGAAGGACATGCCGCCGAGCAGCTCCAGCCGCTGCTCGTCCTCGGAGGTCCCCAGCGTGGCCACCACCAGCGCCTGCGTCTCGCCGCGGGTGAAGAGCGCGCTGCCGTGGGTGCGCGGGAGCACGCCCACCTCGTTGGTGATGTCACGCACCTTGTCGTGGCCGCGGCCGCCGATGCGGCCACCGTTCACCGTCAGCGTGCGCATGTGCTCGTACTTCAGGTCCTCCACCACCGCCTTGGCGTGCTTCTCCACCTGGGAGGTGAAGGCCTCGCCCATCTGCTCCTTGAGCTTGGACAGGGCCTCCTTCTTGGCCTTGGAGAGCGCGTCGTAGCGGGCCGCCTTCTCCTTGATGGTGTAGCCCTGGACGATGCCGTCCCAGGCCAGCGCGCGCACCTTCGCCTTCAGGTCCTCGGCCACCGCGGCGACCTTGTCGTAGTTGCGCACCGTCTTGTTCAGCGCGCGCCGCAGCTCGTCCTGCAGATCCAGCGCGGGCTGCACGGCCTGCTTGCCGAACTCGAGCGCGGCCACCATGTCCGCCTCGCTCACCTCCTCGGCACCACCCTCCACCATCACGATGGCCTCGCGGCTGACGGCCATGACCAGGTCGATGTCCGACTGCTCGCGCTGCTTGGAGGTGGGGTTGGCGATGAGCTTGCCGTCCACGCGGCCCACGCGGATGCCGGCGATGGGGCCGTTGAACGGGATGTCCGACACCCACAGCGCCGCGGAGGCGCCGGTAATCCCGTGGATGTCACCCTCGTGCTCCGGGTCCGCGGAGATGACGCTGGTGATGATCTGCGTCTCGTAGGCGTACCCGTCCGGGAACAGCGGGCGGCAGGAGCGGTCCACGATACGGCTGGCCAGCGTCTCCTTCTCCGTCAGGCGCCCCTCGCGCTTGAAGTAGCTGCCGGGGATGCGGCCGGCCGAGTACAGCTTCTCCTGGTACTCCACCGTGAGGGGGAGGAAGTCCACGTCCTTCTTCTCGCGCGCGCTCACCGCGGTGACGAGCAGCATGGTGTCGCCGTAGCGAACCACCACGGCGCCATCCGCCTGCTTGGCCATGTGGCCGGTCTCGATGGACAGCTCGGTCTCGCCAATCTTGACGCTCTTCTTCAGATGCATATCGGTCTTGCCTCGTACTTCCTGGTGGCCCCGCGGACGCGTGCCCTGCCTTTGGACAAAAGAAAGGTGAGGGCCCACGCGCCTCGGTGCGAGGCCTGTGGGGTGGATGCGGTCGCCTGGCCTGGAACAGGCGGATACGGGCAACCGCGGCTGGACTGCGTGGGGGCGCCTCGGAAGCGCCAGAGGGATCGCCGGAGCTTTGATCCCTGATCGCGCGGGCCGACCCGTCTGCTGCACGGGTCGGCCCGTCCGAACGGAAACCAAAACCTCCGTCCAACCACTCCGTTGCTTCTTGCTTCGCCCCGCTCTCTTCCTCGAACTGCGACTCTGAACCGCGACTCCGTAACGACTCGGGGCGCTGACGGATGCCAGCGCCCCGATTCACTGCCGTGGGCCTACTTGCGGATGCCGAGGCCCTCGATGAGCTTCTTGTAGCGGTTGGCGTCCTTGCTCTTCAGGTAGTCGAGCAGGCGGCGACGCTGACCCACCAGCTTCAGCAGACCGCGGCGGGAGTGGTGGTCCTTCTTGTGCGTCTTGAAGTGCTCCGTGAGCATGGTGATGCGCTCGGAGAGCAGGGCCACCTGCACCTCGGGAGAGCCCGTGTCGCTCTCGTGGGTGCGGTACTTCGCGACAACCTCTGCCTTGCGATCCTGATGCAGTGCCGACATGTGCTTCCTTCTTCTTCCCGCTCCGGGGGGTGGGTACTGCGGTCGCCGCGGTCCGCGGAGGGGTACAGACCGGGCTTCCTTCTACTGACGAACCGGGGGCTTATAAGCACCGCCCGTGCGGGCGGTCAACCTGAAGCGCCCGGGCAACTGACTGGAAACGGGCCAGTGGACAGTCCAATGCCCCCGGGACGAGGGGCTCCAGGACGCTCTCCAGGGCTGCAGGGGGTCAGACGAGCACCCGCAGGTACCGCAGCCGGCCGCGCACCACCTCGGCCACGGCGAGCAGCGCGTCCGAGGGGTCCACCACCCGCACCCGGCCGGGATGGGCGGGCGCCTCCACGGGCACGCCATGGGCCACCCGGGCCGCGTCCGCCGCGCTCACCCGCACCGCGGGCAGGTCCGTGAGGGCCTCGGAGATGGGCAGCAGCCGCTTCGCCAGGGCCTCGGGCTCCCGGGCCAGCTCGGCCAGGTCCGCCAGCGGCAGGGCATGCGCCAGGGCGAAGGGACCGCTGTGGGTGCGCCGCAGCGCCTCCAGGTGGGCCCCGCAGCCCAGCGCCCGGCCGATGTCATAGGCCAGCGTGCGCACGAAGAAGCCCTTGGAGCAGCGCACCGACAGGCGGAGCTGGTTGGCGCTGAAGTCGCGCAGCACCAGCTCGTACACCGTCACGTGGCGGCTGGCGCGCTCCACCTCCTCGCCGGCGCGGGCGAGCTCGTACAGCCGCTTCCCACCCACCTTCACCGCCGAGTACATGGGCGGCACCTGCTCGAAGGAGCCGCGGAAGCGGCCCAGCACGTCCTCCAGCAGCGCGGACGTCAGGGCGGGCACCGGAGCCTCGGCCACCACCTTGCCCTCGGCGTCCTGGGTGTCCGTCTCCGCGCCCAGACGCACCACGGCGTCGTAGGCCTTGTCGCCCTCGGTGATGAAGCCGGCCACCTTGGTCGCCTCGCCCAGGCACAGGGGCAGCACCCCCGTGGCCATCGGGTCCAGCGTGCCGGTGTGGCCCACCTTCTTCACCTTGAGCAGACCCCGGACCTGCCGCACCACGTCGAACGAGGTGGGCCCCTTGGGCTTATCGATGACCAGGACGCCGTCCATGCTTCCAATCCTCACCGGCAACCGCACCGTGCGCGGCTACCAGCCTTCCTTGTCCTTCACCTCGCGCAGCAACCGCTCGATGCGGTCACCCCGCTCCAGCGACTCGTCGAAGGTGAAGAACACCTCGGGCGAGACGCGCAGGTTCACCGCCTCGGTGATTTCCCGGCGGATGTAACCCTTGGCCGCCTCGAGACCTTTCTGGGTCTCCTTGCGCTCCTGCTCGCTCCCCATCATCGAGTAGTAGACGCGCGCCGTCTTCAGGTCCGGCGACACCTTCACGCCGGTGATGGTGATGAAGCCGATGCGGGGATCCTTCAGCTCACCCCGGGTGAGCATCCTCCCGAGCGCCGCCTGGATCTCCTGCCCCACCCGCTCCGGCCGATTGCTGGTACTCATTTCTTCTCCCAATCCCTCGGGTTGCGCAGGCTCCGGGCGCGCGCCCGGGCATCATCCAGGGACAGCGGCCCCTGCTGCCGCTCCGTGCCCCGGGCCGGCCGCCCGCTCTCCTGCCCCTGGTGCCGGCGCTCCCAGTCCGCCATCCCCTCGGCCTCGGCCATGGAGCGATCTCCACGGCCCATGCCGGCGATGAGCTCCTCCAGGTCCGCTTCCGGACCCGCCTCATCGTCCGACGCCTCCTCCTCGTCCGATTCCTCGTCGTCCCCGGCCTCGGCCCGTCCAGCGGACCGCGGCGGTCCGGGGGTGTACAGCGTGTCCCCGAAGGCCATGATCTCCGTCTGCCGGGTCAGCAGGGGCGCGACGTACATCTCCTCCACGAAGTGGATGATCTTCTCCATCTGCTCGTCGACGTGGCGGCGCTCGTTGCCCACCACCGCCAGCGCGAGCGTGGCCTTCTGCCAGAGATCCTGGTCATCCACCTCGGCCACCGCCACGTTGAACCGGGCCTTCACCCGTTCCGTTACCCGGCGGAGCACCTGCCGCTTGGCCTTGAGGGAACCGCTCTCCGGAATCTGCAGGGTCAGACGTGCGACGCAGACGAACATGACACTCAGGACCTCGGCCCGGTGACCTCGCCTGGACGGCGGGCCACCGGGTGCATTCCGGTGGTGACGGACAGCGGCCAGAGCGAACTAGCTCAGGCTCGGCCGCGTCTCCTCGATCTCATAGGCCTCGATGATGTCGCCGGGCTTGAGATCGCTGTAGTTCTCGATGCCGATACCGCACTCGAAGCCCTGGGCGACTTCCTTCACGTCGTCCTTGAAGCGGCGGAGCGAGGCCATCTTGCCGGAGAACAACTGCTTGCTGTCGCGCAGCAGGCGGACGAAGGCACCACGCTTCATCACACCGTCGAGCACCGCCGCACCGGCGATGGTGCCCAGCTTCGGCACGTTGAAGGTGTTGCGCACCTCGGCACGGCCCAGCTTGCGCTCGGTGCGGATGGGCTCCAGGAGGTCTTCCATGGCCTTGCGCACACCGTCGATGAGCTCGTAGATGATGCTGTAGGTCTGCAGCGTCACCTCCTGAGCCTTGGCGGCGGCCTCGGTGCCGGACTCGGGCTTGACGTTGAAGCCCACCACGAGGCCCTTGGAAGCGGCCGCGCGCATCACGTCGCCCTCGGTCATCGCGCCCACACCCGAGTGGACGATCTCCACGCGGACCTTGTGGGTGGACAGCTTCTGGACGGCCTCCTTGACGGCCTCGGCCGAGCCCTGCACGTCCGCCTTGATGACGAGGCGCAGCTCCTTGGCACCACCGCCCGCCTTGGTCTTGGCGAACAGCTGCTCGAGCGTCTCGCGGGTGCTGGGCTTGCCCAGCTCCGCCTCACGGCCCTTCATGGCGCGGTGGGAGGCGATCTCCTTGGCCGCCTTCTCGTCGGCCACCGCGTTGAGGGTGTCACCCGCGGTGGGCACACCCGACAGACCGATGAGCTCGGCGGAGTAGCCCGGGAGCACTTCCTTCACGGACTCGCCCCGGCTGTTGTTCATGGCGCGCACGCGGCCGAAGTGCGTACCGGTGACGACGGCATCGCCCACCTTGAGCGTGCCCTCCTGCACCAGCACCGTGGCCACGGGACCGCGGCCCTTCTCCAGCTTGGCCTCGATGATGGCGCCCACCGCCGGACGGCCCGGGTTGCTCGTGAGCTCGAGCACCTCGGCCTGCAGCGCGATGTTCTCCAGCAGCAGGTCGATGCCCATCTTCTGCTTGGCGGACACCGGCACCATGATGGTCTCACCGCCCCACTCCTCGGGGGTGAGCTCGTAGTTGGCCAGGTCCTTCTTCACGCGGTCCGGATTGGCGCCCGGCACGTCCATCTTGTTGATGGCGACGACGATGGGCACCTCGGCGGCCTTGGCCTGCTTGATGGACTCGATCGTCTGCGGCATCACGCCGTCGTCGGCGGCCACCACCAGCACCACGATATCCGTCACGTTGGCGCCGCGGGCGCGCATGGACGTGAAGGCCTCATGGCCCGGGGTATCCAGGAAGGTGATGTCACCGCGCGACGTCTTCACCGAGTAGGCGCCGATGTGCTGGGTGATGCCACCGGCCTCGCCGGCCGCCACGTTGGCGGCGCGGATGGCGTCGAGCAGGCTCGTCTTGCCGTGGTCGACGTGACCCATGACCGTGACCACCGGCGGACGGGTGCGCTCGTCCTCGGGACGCGCCTCCACCTCGGGCAGGAAGTCCTCGACCTCGAAGCCCGCCTTCTCCACGCGCCAGCCGTAGTCGGTGGCGAGCAGCTCGGTGGTCTCCGGATCGATGATCTGGTTGGCCGTGGCCATCTTGCCCAGGCCCATCAGCTTCTTGATGAGCTCGTTGGTGCGCACACCCATGCGCTGGCCCAGGTCGGACACGGAGATGCCCTCCTGGATCTTGATGACCTTCTTCTCCTCGGCCATCTGGGTGATCTGCGTCTTGGCGCCCTTCTTCGTGGGCTTCTTCTTCTTGCCGCGGATGGGGATGGTGACGCGTCCCCACACGAGATCGGAGATCTCCTGCTTGGACGGACCGCCCTCGCCCGCCGGACCGCGCTTGGTGCGGCCCGCCTTCTCCTTGTCCTTGCCCTTGGAGACGTCGACGAGCTCGCGGCCCCGGCCGGCGTGGTCGGGGATGACCCGGAACTCACGCTTCTCGGTGCCGATGGCGCTCTTGCCCGGCGCCATGGGGTACTGCTTGCCCGCGCCACCCGTGGGCGTCACCCGGCGAACCTGGATGAGCGGACGGGAGATGACGACGGCCTGCGTGGCCGTGGGACGCAGCGAGCGCGGATCCTGCGTGACCTGCTGGTGGGGCACACCGCCCACCATCACCTGCTGGCCCGTCTGACCCGGAGCGCCGGGCTGACCACCCGCCGGAGTCCCCGGAGAGGAAGGACGCACCGGACCGGTCGACTGGATACCGCCACTGCGCTGGTACTGGCTGGGCGCGCCACGCTGGTACTGGCCGGAGCCACCGGGACGGCCTCCCTGACCACCAGGGCTACCGGGACGGCCTCCCTGACCACCGGGACCGCCAGGACGGCCTCCCTGACCACCGGGGCCACCGGGACGGCCTCCCTGACCACCGGGACCGCCGGGACGGCCTCCCTGGCCACCGGGACCGCCGGGACGGCCTCCCATGCCCCCGGGACCACCCGGGGAAGAGGTCCGATGCGGACCGGAAGAAGGATGGGCCGAGGGGGTCCGGACAGTGGGTGGAACCGCCGAAGGCGGGCGGGTAGACAAGCTGGGTGACTCCTTGACAGAGGATGGCGGCTGCGCGGCGGCAGCCGGGGGCGGGGTGGCCGCACGGGGCGGCTCCGCGGCCCGTGGCGCCTCAATGGCGGCCGCGGGGGACGACGGCTGCGTGGCGGGGCTGGACGGCTCCGCGGCGGCAGGCTGGGCCTCGGCACGGGGTGCCTCGGCGGGAGGAGCCGGCGCCACGGGGGCGGCCGGAGCCTCGGAAACGGGAGCCGGAGCAGCGGCCCGCGGCGCCTCGACGGCGGAAGCGGGCGGAGCGACGGGAGCGGCCGACACTTCCGGAGCGGCGGCGGGGGGCGGCTGCGACGCAGCGGCCCGTGGGGCCTCGGCGGCGGGAGCCTCGACGGCCCGCGGAGCCTCGGCGACAGGTGCCTCGGCGGCCGGCGCCTCGGCGGCACGCGGGGCCTCGGAGGCCGGAGCCTCGTCATAACCGGCGTCGGAGGACGAGGGAGAGCTCGTCGGCGCCCTGCGGCGCACCACGAATCCCTTGGCCGTCACCGGCGCCGCCGCCTGCTTGGGCTTCCGCTTGTCCAGGATCTTCTGTACGGCAGCGGTGGCCTGATCGTCCTCGAGCGAGGACGAGTGGCTCTTGACGTCGTAGCCGAGCGCGACGAGCTCAGTCACGACCTCTTTGTTGTCGAGCTCGACCCCTTGGTCCTTGAGCTCTTTTGCAATCTCGTGAACGCGCTTCTTCGACATACGTTGCTTGGCCTTTTGCTCCGCCGACTACCGGGCGCAGCACCCTAATCCAAAAATGTGTGCGAGTGGTGCTAACACCCACTCCCCCCGGCCGCTCCACCTCGAGCCGGGCCCGACTCCAACGCCTGTCCCAGGGCCGACGGGTCGACCGCCCCCGCCTTCCCCCGGAAGGCCCTGCCAAAGGCCTTCCGCTTCACCGCCGCCGCCAGGCACCCGGCTCCGCAGAGCCATGCCCCCCTCCCAGGGAGCCGCCTCGCCCGGTCCACCACCACCGCGCCCTCGGGGCTCACCGCCAACCGGGTGAGCTCCGACTGGATCCGCCGGGCGCCGCAGCCGATGCAGCTTCGCACCGGTCCGGCGTTCGCCGGGAGTTCTTCTTTTCTTCTATTACCGGAACGAGCCTTCAGGCGCATCCCCCCTGCCCACCGAGCGAGCTTACGATCTTACCCCGACCTTAGACCAGGGCGCCCGCCGGAGGGGCGGCCGAAGAAGAGGCCCCGCGCTCGGCGTTGAGCTCCGCCCGGAGCTTGGCCTCCTCCACCAGGTAGTTCTCCGCCGCGCTCTTGAGCTGGCGGGCCTTCTTGATACCAACGCCCGGCACGTCGCCCAGTTTCGCCAGGTCCTTCTCGTTGGCGAGGTCCTCGACCGTCTTGTAACCGGCCAGGCCCAGCTGTTCGATCGTCTTTTCGCCCATGCCCCTGACGCGGGCCAGACGCTCCGTCTGACTGAGCTCGTCCGGATGACGGCGCGCCTCGGCCTGGCGGGCCTGCTCGCGCTCGCGCTCCATGCGCGACAGCTCGGCCGCGTCCAGCGACATCTGCTTCCGGGCCTCCTCCTGCATGGCGGGAATCCGCGACGGGTCCATCCCCGGAATCTGGCCCAGCATCTCCGGATTGGCTTCGGCGATGTCCTTCGCCTGACGGAAACCGTGCGCGTAGAGCGTCTCGACCAGCATCTCGTTGACACCCGGAAGGGCGCCCAGCGAACGGTTGGCGAACTCGCGCATCTCGCGCACCCGGCTCTCGCTGTTGATGTCCAGCTTCCAACCGGTCAGCTGTGCCGCCAGACGGACATTCTGCCCGCGCCGGCCGATGGCCAGCGACAGCTGGTCATCCGGGACGATGAGCTCCATGGCGTGGTTGGCCTCGTCGATGATGACGCGGCTCACCTCGGCCGGGGCCAGGGCGGCGCACACGAAGCGCGCCGGGTCCTCGTCGTAGGGGACGATGTCGATCTTCTCGCCGCGCAGCTCCTGCACCACCGCCTGCACGCGGCTGCCCTTCATGCCCACGCACGCGCCCACCGGATCCACGTCCGAGTCGCGGCTGGACACGGCGATCTTCGCGCGCCCACCCGGCTCACGCGCCGCGGCCTCGATGACGACGATGCCCTCGGCGATCTCCGGCACTTCCATCTCGAACAGCTTGGTCAGCAGGTTCACGGAGGCGCGGCTGAGGACGATCTGCGGGCCCTTGGACTCGCGCAGCACGTCCAGCACGTAGGCCTGGACACGGTCACCGGCGCGGTACGTCTCGCGCGGCACCTGCTCGCGCACCGGGAGCACCGCCTCGGCGCGGCCCAGGTCCACGATGATGTTGCCGCGCTCGAAACGCCGGGCGATGCCGGTGACGATCTCGTTGCGCCGGTCCTTGTACTCGTTGAAGACGTTCTCGCGCTCGGCGTCGCGGGTGCGCTGGAGGATGACCTGCTTGGCCGTCTGGGCCGCGATGCGTCCGAAGCCGCGGCGGAACGTCTTCAGCCGGAGGATGTCCCCGTACTGATCGTCCTGCGCCTTGGCCTCCGCCGCGTCCTCGTCACGGTAGAAGATCTGGAACACGAGCTCGTCGCCCGGCTCCACCTCCATGCCCTTCTTGTGCGCCTCGTCGAGGGAGATCTGATTCACCGCCTGGATGGGGTCGGTGATGGTCTCCACCACGGTGATGGCCTGGAAGAGCTCCACCACGCCCTTCTCCGGATCGTACTTCGCCTCGAGGTTGCGCTCCTGGCCAAAGTGCTTCTTGGCCGCGGTCGTCATCGCGTCCTCGAGCGTGGCGATGAGCACGCTGCGGTCGATGCCCTTGTCCTTGGCCACCTGGTCCAGGACGAGGTTGAGGTTGATGTTGGGGTTGGCTGGCGTGGGCATCATCTTCTCCAAAGGTTCCACGGGCGCGCCCGCGCGAGGGCGCACCCTGTATGTGGACTGCTAGAACTCGAACTCCAGATTGGCCTTGGCGATGTCCTTGAAGGAGATGCGGAAGCTGCCCGCCCCTTCCACGTCCACGGCGATGGCGTCGGCCGCCACCTCGGTGAGCGTTCCGGTGAAGTTCTTGCGCGGCGGCTCCCCGATGGGACCAAAGGTCTTCACCTTGACCTTCTGGCCCTTCACCCGCTCGAAATGCGCGGGCTTCTTCAGGGGCCTGTTCACACCGGGGCTGGAGACCTCCAGGCTGTACTCGTGGGGGACGATGTCCTCCACGTCCAGCACCGTGTCCACCGCCCGCGAGACCTGCGAGCACTCGTCCAGACCCACCCGTCCACCCGGCTTGTCGATGAACAGGCGCAGGATCCAGCCCTCGCGCTCGCGGAGGAACTCCACCTCGAGGAGCTCCAGCCCCTCGCCCGCAACGATGGGCTCGAGCAGCTCCTGCGCCCTTGCCTCCACCGTTTGCTTGATGTTCTCCGCCATAGGCCGCTTCGAAAACTCCGGACTCCAAAAACACGAAAAGCGGGCGCGACGGCCCACTTTTCGAGGAACTGCGTCGAAAAATGTCGGCGGCGTCCGTAGCACACGCCACCTCGGGGTGTAAAGGATGACGCACCCCTTGTCCTGACATCCAACAGTCCCCCCAGGGGTAGGGATTCCCGGGGTTTCCGTGGACGGGGACCGGTTATAACGCCCCCATGCACCTCATTGCCGCAGCCCAGATGGTGTCCACCGCGGACAAGGCCCACAACCTCGAATCGGCCACCCGGCTCGTCCGGCGTGCGGCCGACCTGGGAGCCCGGCTGGTGGGCCTGCCCGAGAACTTCAGCTGGATGGGTCCAGAAGCCGAGCGCACGGGTGCCGCCGAGACGCTCGAGGGGCCCACGCTCTCGCGCATGGCCGAGCTGGCACGGGAGCGGAAGGTGACACTGCTGGCCGGTTCCATCCTGGAGACGGGCGCCCCGGGCGGCCGCCTCTACAACACCACCGTCCTCTTCGGGCCGGACGGCGCGCGGCGGGCCGTGTACCGGAAGATCCACCTCTTCGACGTGGACGTGGGTGACGGGACGCCCTACCGCGAGTCGGAGGCGGTGGCCCCCGGCAGCCAGGTGGTGACGGCGGACACGGAGCTGGGCCGGCTGGGCCTGTCCATCTGCTACGACCTGCGCTTCCCCGAGCTGTACCGGCGCCTGGCCCAGGAGGGCGCGACGCTGCTGGCGGTGCCGGCGGCCTTCACCCTCATGACGGGCAAGGATCACTGGGAGGTGCTGCTGCGCGCGCGCGCCATCGAGAACCAGTGCTACCTCTTCGCCCCGGCCCAGGGCGGACGGCACTCGCCCCAGCGCGTCACCTGGGGCCACGCCATGGTGGTGGACCCGTGGGGGCTGGTAACGGCCCGGGCGTCCGAGGGCGAGGGGCTCGCCGTGGCACCGGTGGATCCGGAGCTGCTCGCCCGTATCCGCAAGAATCTGCCCTGCCTGCAACATCGACGGCTGGACTGAACCGACCGAGCACTTGTGACCAGCCCCCTGGGTCCCGGGTCCATTCCCCGTTACACTGGAGGACCGGAACCTCTCTCGTGAAAAGACGCTGGTCCTCTATGGTGTTCGTCCTCCTCGGGACTTTGTCGGTGGGCTGTCCCGCCGATGAGAAGCCCGTGGCCCCGGTGCAGGCACCGGCCGCGCCGCCTCCGGTGCGCCGTGCCCAGCTCAAGGGCCTTCAAGGAGATGTGAAGGTCAAACGCGCGGCGGGAGACGAATGGCTCCCCGCCCAGGAGGGCATGCCCCTCTTCGAGAACGACAAGGTACGGACCGTGGCTGGTGCGGGAGCGCAGATCGTCTTCGCCAATGGAAGCATCGTGAACCTGGGCGACGACGCGCTGATCGGCATCGCGGAGACGCGGCCCAGGCCCGGGCAGGAGCGCACGGACCTGACCGTTCTCCGCGGACGGGTGGACGCCGAGATGGAAGATCCGGCACGCCAGTCCCTGTCCGTCACCACGCCAGCGGCCACCGTCCGGGCCGGAAGGGAGATCGTGTTCCAATGAAGGCGTCCCTCCTGCTCGCATTCCTGATGCTGGCGCCCACCGAGGTGGTGGTGCGCGATGGAGAGTCCCTCGCCGAGGTGGCCCAGCGCACGCTGGGAGACCGCGGGGGTGCCAGTGAGCTCAAGGCGCTCAATGGATTGAAGGACAACGCGGTGGCGCCGGGCACGAAGCTGAAGCTGCCCGGGCCCAACCGCGAGCTCGCCCAGCGCTCGCTGACGACGGCGCGCAACGCGCTGGCCCAGGCGGACACGCAGGCGGCCAGGCGCGAGGAGGCCGCGGCCAAGCTGAAGGAGGCCGAGGCCTACTTCCAGGGTGCGCGCTACGACGACGCCGCCCAGGCCGCCGATGGTGCCTGGAAGCTGGTGGCGGCGACACAGCCCACCGCCTTCACCGTGAACGTGAACGACAAGGGCATCACCACCGTGGAGTCCCGCTCCGGCCAGCCGGTGCGCGTGGAGGCCGAAGGCGTCACCCGTCCCGTCTACCCCGGCGAGAGCGTGCGCGTGGAGAAGGGCCAGCCGCCGCCGATGCCCCGGGCGCCGCTGGCCGTGCCCCAGCCCACCTCCCCCGCCGACAAGCTGAAGCTGACCGTGCAGCCCGCCAAGAGCGGCCCGAGCCCCGTCACCCTCGCGTGGAAGCCGGTGGAGGGCGCGGAGGGCTACGAGGTGGAGCTGATCCCCGCCCGCGGGGAGAAGCGCACGCTGCAGGCCAGCGCCCACCAGCTCCGCGTGTCGCTGAGCGCGGGCGCCTACCGCTGGAGCGTGCGCGCGGTGGCCCGCGACGCCCGCTCCGAGGCCTCGGCCGAGCAGGGCTTCGAGGTGGCGGAAGCGCCGGCCAGGCCCATCAATCTCCAGGTGCAGCCCTCGAAGTGGAAGTAGCGCGGGAGGCGCGTCCCCATGCGGCTCTTCAAGACCATCCTCTTGTTGATGCTGGTGGCCAGCCTGGTGCCCACCGTGATGGTGGGCCTGCTGTCCGTGTCCGACACGCGCGAGCTGCTGGTGCGCGACGCCCAGGAGCTCACCCAGGAGCGCGTCAAACAGCTGAAGCTGAAGGTGGAGGGCTTCCTCGCCGAGCCCACGCGCGCCGTCATGGGCATGGCGCGCGTGCCCAACTTCTTCGCCCTGCCGCTGGAGCAGCAGCAGACGTACCTGCGCGCGGTGCTCAACCAGAGCCGCGAGGTGCAGGCCATCACCCTCTTCGGGCCCGAGGGCAAGCGCCTCCCCGGACTGCAGGCCTTCGCCGTCAGTGACGTGCCCCCCACCGCGCTCGCCGAGCACGAGTCGCGCGCCGTGGCCCTGCTGGAAGGGCTCGCCGGCCTGCACTTCGCGGACGTGGTGTGGCGCCCCAGCGGCGAGGCCGTGGTGACGTTCGCCTTCCCCGTGGGCGAGCCCGTCAAGGGCTACATCGCCGCGGACGTGTCCCTGGTGGAGCTGCAGACCATGCTCGTCCAGGAGCGCGTGGGCAGCACCGGCTTCGTCTACCTCGCCGATGCCAAGGGCCATGTGCTCGCCGGCGGCGGCGGACTGGTGGCCGGCCAGGACGTCTCCCACCGGCCCGTGGTGTCGCACCTGCTCAAGGGCGTGGCGCGCTCCCCGGACACCGACATCCTCCACGTGGGCAACTTCGCCGAGGGCGACGAGGCCGTCGTCGCCGCCTACGCCACCCTCGCGGACCCCCACTGGGCCATCGTCTCCGAGCAGCCCGTGGCGCTCGCCTACAAGCAGGTGGAGACCATGGAGCGGCGCCTGCTGCTCACCGTGCTCGCCGCCACCGTGGTGGCCCTCGCGCTCGCCGCCTTCTTCTCGCGCAGCGTCACCCGCCCCCTCAAGGGCTTCATCCAGGGCGCCCTGCAACTGGCCCAGGGCAAGTTCGGCCTCGAGGTCAACGTCCCCCAGAAGAACGAGCTCGGCGATCTGGCCCGCACGTTCAACTACATGAGCAAGCAGCTGCTCGCGTACGACCACGAGAACCGCGGCCTCTACGAGAGCCTCGAGCAGGGCTACCTGGAGACCATCGTCGCCCTGGCCAACTCCATCGACTCCAAGGACTCCTACACCCGCGGCCACAGCCAGCGCGTGGGCGACGTGGCCGTGGAGATCGGCCGCGAGATGGCCCTGTCCGAGCGCGAGCTCAAGCAGCTGCAGTTCGGCGGCATCCTCCACGACATCGGGAAGATCGGCATCGTCGAGTCCATCCTCTGCAAGCAGTCGCGGCTGACGGACGAGGAGATGACCATCATGCGCGAGCACCCGGCCATCGGCGACACCATCATCAAGCCCATCAGCTTCCTGCAGGCCATGCGCTCCTGCGTGCGCAGCCACCACGAGCGCTGGGATGGCACCGGCTACCCGGACAAGCTCGCCGGCGAGGACATCCCCCTGCTGGCCCGCATCGTCGCGTGCGCGGACACCTTCGACGCCTGCACCTCCACCCGCCCCTACCAGAAGGCCATGCCCCTGGAGAAGGCCATGGAGATTCTGGAGAACCTCAGCGGCAAGCAGCTGGACCCGGCCGTGGTCTCCGCCCTGCGCCGGGTGCTGGAGAAGAAGGGCGTGCGCGTCGAGGGCCACCGGCTCCCCGTGAAGCTCGCCTCGTGAGCGCCTCTTCAGCGCCTCGACGGGCTTCCCCTCCCCCACCGGTGCGCTGGATGGTAAGCAGGGCGCAGCGATGTTCTGGCCCTGAAAGGGGAACCCCTTGAGTTTCTGGGATCGAATCAAGCCCACCGAGCGCCCCGTGTCCGCCACGGAAGTGACGCTCTCTCCGGACAACACCCGGCTGAGCCTCGTCTGGGAGGACGGGGTGAAGACGGGCGCCACCGCCCAGGTGCTGCGCCAGCAGTGCCCGTGCGCCGGGTGCGTGGACGAGTGGACCAACAAGCGCACGCTGGACCCGGCCCGGGTGCCCGCGGACGTGCGCATCACCCAGCTGCAGCCCGTGGGCAACTACGCCCTCACCTTCGTCTTCAGCGACGGCCACGGCACCGGCATCTACCCCTGGAAGCTGCTGCGCGAGATCACCCTGCCGTGAGGCCGGGCGCGTGGAGGAACGCATGAACGAGTCCCGCTACCGTCTGCTGCGCCCACTGGCCATGGGGGGCATGGCGGAGCTGTTCCTCGGCGTGGCGCGCGGCGCGCAGGGCTTCGAGAAGTCCGTGGCCATCAAGCGCATGCTGCCGCACCTGGCCAGCGAGCCCACCCTCGCGCAGATGTTCCTCGCCGAGGCCCGGCTGGCCACCCACCTCCAGCACCAGAACATCGCCAGCGTCTACGACGTGGGCACCAGCCCCGAGGGGCTCTTCATGGTGATGGAGCTGGTGGACGGCTGGGACCTGGGCGTGCTGCTGCGCCACGCCCAACGCCGCGGCCAGCGCTTCCCTCCCCACCTGGTGGCCTTCATCGGCTCCCAGACGCTCGCGGGGCTCATCCACGCCTACCGCCGCCTCCACAACGGCCGCCCCGTGCTCACCGCCCACCGCGACATCTCGCCCTCCAACATCCTCGTCTCCCGCGAGGGCGAGGTGAAGGTGACGGACTTCGGCATCGCCCGCCTCGAGGGCGTGTCCATGGGCACCCAGCCCGGCACCTTCAAGGGCAAGCTCCCCTACGCCGCCCCCGAGACGCTGCGCGGCGAGCCGGCCAACGCCTCGAGCGATCTGTTCGGGCTCGGCATCGTCCTCTACGAGCTGCTCGCCGGACGCCACCCCTTCGGAGATGGCGCTGGGGATCCCATGGCCTTCGCCCTCGCCATCACCCAGCAGGAGCCCGCGCCCCTCACGGACATCCCCGCGCCGCTCGCCGCGGTGGTGGCGCGCGCCATGGACAAGACGCCCGAGGCCCGCTTCCCCCGGCCCGAGGACATGGCCGAGGCCCTCGCCCGCTACCTGTCCCAGGCCGGTGAGCCCGCCACCTCCCAGTCGCTCGCCACGTTCATCGCCAGCCTCTCGCCGCCCCTCACCCTCGTCGAGCGCGCACAGGCCGCGGAGTCTCCGGGAGCCAGCGGCTCACAGCCGGGCGTCCTCGAGCCCACCGTCCGCCGCCCCTCGCTGTCCACCCGGTCCGTGAATCCCCCCTCCTTCGAGCTGCAGCACGAGGAGAACGAGGCCGTGCCCGGTGGACCCGCGCTCAGCATGAGCGGCCGGCTCGTCCTCCCCACCGCCGAGGCCCCCGCCGCCGCGCCCGTCTCCGCTCCCGCGCCCACTCCGGCCCGGGGCCGGGAGTTCCGCTGCGCCCGCTGCAACGCGCCCCTCGCCTCGGCCCATGCCCCGTGCGACCGCTGCGCCCGCGAGCTCTCCCCGGGGCTCTCCTCCCTCGCCGAGGACCTCTCCTCCGTGCCGACCACCCTGCCCACCTCGCGGCGCTCGGTGCTGGACATGAGGGAAGACGAGCTGGAGCTGGAGGAGCGTGCCCCGAAGCAGGAGACGGCATACGAGGAGCCCAAGGCCCGCATGCAGTGGGGACGTCCGGTGGCCATCCTGGCCACGCTCCTGCTGCTGGGCGGCGCCGCCGTGGTGGGCTACCCCTCCCTCCGGCCCCTGCTCACCCGGCTCTTCTACTCGGTGACCCCCAAGCAGACCCTGCCCATCCTCGCCTTCCAGAGCCAGCCCGAGGGCGCCACCGTCTCCGTGAACGGCCAGGTCATCGGCACCACGCCCCTCGTCATCGACAACACCTACGCCACCGGCCAGAAGGTCCCCTTCCAGGTGACCCTCAAGGGCTACAAGTCCCGCAAGGGCACCTTCACCGGCGGCGAGCCCGTGTCGATCGACCTCCAGTTCGAGCGCTGAGGCGCGGGAGGGCCCGCGCTCACTTCACCAGGCGCAGGTGGCCCCGCCTCGGTCCGGGTGGCGGCTCGTCCCGGGGCCCCTCGGCCTCGACGGGGCTCGGCGCGGGAACCGGGGTGGGTGCCGACACGGGGACGGGGGCCGGCGTGGAAGCCGGAGCAGGAGCAGGAGCCGGAACCGGAACCGCCGCCACGGGCTCGGGCGACTCGTCCTCCGGCCGCCCCACCTCGCGCAACACCGTCCGGGGACGCGCCTCCGCCGCCGGGGCCGACTGCTCCGTCACGCTCTCCGGCACCTTCGTCGTCACCATCGTCTGCTGGATGAGCTCGGCCGGCATGTCGTCCGGGTACATCCAGAATTCCTTCGTCAGGTGGCTGGTGATGGCGAACAGCGCCGACCACGGCACCGCCACCTTGAAGCGGCTCCCCGAGAAGCTCAGCGTGCAGCGCACGCCCCACTCGCCCACCGTCAGGTCCGGTGGATCGAACCGGTAGGACAGGTTGAGGCGCAGGTGGGACTCAGTGCGCAGCGATGGCGGGACGAGCACCCCCGGACGGCGCGCGTCCAGGTGGATCATCACCATGCCCTTCTCGAGTGCGGCCAACAGCCGCGCCTTCTTCTCAGGACCTTTCTTGTCCATCGACGTGCGCTAGCGGACGAGGGGGGCGTTTCAGCGACGGCGCATCGCCCGGTCCATCTCCCGCTTGGTCTCCCGTTCCTTGATGTCCTGCCGTCGGTCCTCGTGCGTCTTGCCCCGGCACAACCCCAGCTCCACCTTCGCCCGGCCGTTCTTGAAATACAGCAGGAGCGGGATGATGGAATAGCCTCGCTCCCGAACCTTCGTGATCCACCGGTCGATTTCCTCGCGGTGCATCAACAGCTTGCGGCCGCGAAGAGGCTCGTGGCTGAAAAAACTGGAGGGGTTGTAGACGCCGATGTGAGCGTTGAGCAGGTACAGCTCGCTGCCCTTGGGCAGGGCGTAGGCGTCCGAGAGGTTGGCCGTCCCCGCCCTCAACGCCTTCACCTCGCTGCCCGAGAGCGACAGGCCGGCCTCGACCTTCTCGTCCACGGTGTAGGCGGCTCGCGCCTTGCGGTTCTCGGCGATGATCTTGATGCCGTCACCCGTCCCGCCCTTGCCCTTGCCTGCCGCCATACGCTCGTGTCCCCTAGCCTCCGATGGGCTGGTTGTCGATCAGCCGTGTGGAACCAACGAAGGCCGCCACCAACAACCGCGCCGTCTGGCCCGGACTCACGGCCGGCAGCGGGGTCAGCGAGGTAGCGTCCACCAACTCGACATAATCCTCTCGGAGGCCCGCTGCCTCCAATTCGCGACGCACCGCGGCGACCAGGGCCGGCGTCTCGCGCGTCCCGCTCCGGCACAGCGCCTGGGCCGCCGCCAGGCCCCGCGACAGGGCGAGCGCCCGCTGGCGCTCCTCGGGGGACAGGTAGGCATTGCGCGAGCTCATCGCCAGCCCGTCCGCCTCCCGCACGGTGGGCATGCCGATGATTTCAACTCCAAGGTTCAGGTCGCGCTCGAGGGCGCGGATGACCTGGAGCTGCTGGTAGTCCTTCTCGCCGAAGAGGGCGAGCTGGGGCTTGAAGAGGCACAGCAGCTTCGTCACCACCGTGGCCACGCCGCGGAAGTGGCCGGGCCGGCGCGCACCGCACAGGCCCTGGCTCACCTGCTCCACGTCCACGTACGTCTGGTAACCCGGCGGGTACACCTCCGCCGGAACGGGGGCGAACACGGCCTCCACCCCGGCGCTGGCGCATCTGGCCAGGTCCCCCTCCAGATCCCTCGGATAGCGCGACAGGTCTTCCTTGGGACCGAACTGGGTGGGGTTGACGAAGATGGAGGCCGCGACGACGCCGGCGCGCGTGCGTCCCTCGCGCATCAACGAGACGTGCCCCTCATGCAGGAAGCCCATGGTGGGCACCAGCGCCAACCGGCGCCCCGAGCGGCGGACGGACTCCGCCCACGCGGCGGTCTCGGCAACGGTACGAAGGACGAGCGGGGCCATGGGCTAGACCGGTGCTCCGTAGACGGGGCCCATCTTCTCCGGCTCGGCGGACGCGTCCGTGGGCTCCGGCGTGGAGGCCACGAGGCGGATGGGCTTGGACTTGAAGGAGTGCTCCTCGTCCGGGAAGGTGCCCGCGCGGACCTCGGAGAAGTAGGCGCCCGCGGCCTCCGTGATGGAGCCGTGGAGGTTGGCGTAGCGCTTCACGAACTTGGGCTTGAAGTCCGGGTTCATTCCCAGCAGGTCGTAGCAGACCAGCACCTGGCCGTCGCAGTATTTGCCCGCGCCAATGCCGATGGTGGGGATGGACAGCCGCTGCGTCACCTGACGCGCCAGCTCCAGCGGCACGCCCTCGAGCACCAGCGCGAAGCAGCCCGCGCGCTCCAGCGCGATGGCGTCCTCGAGAATCTTGCGCGCCGCGTCCTCGTCGCGGCCCTGCACCACGTAGCCGCCCATCTTGTGCACCGACTGCGGCGTGAGGCCCAGGTGGCCCATGACGGGGATGCTCGCGCGGGTGATGGCGGAGATGACGTCGGCGAACTCGGCACCGCCCTCGAGCTTCACCGCGCCCACCCGGCCCTCCGCCACCATGCGGCCGGCATTGCGCACCGCCTCCTCCACCGACACCTGGTAGCTCATGAAGGGCAGGTCGCCCACCACGAGCGCCCGCTTCGTCCCCCGGGCCACGGCGGCCGAGTGGTACACCATCTGGTCCATCGTGACGGGGAGCGTGGAGTCGTGGCCCTGCACGACCATGCCCAGGGAATCTCCCACGAGCAGCACGTCCGCTCCGGCTTCATCGAAAACACGGGCGAAGGTGGCGTCGTAGGCCGTGACCATGCAGATCTTCTGGCCGCTCTGCTTCAGGCGCTTCAGCGTGTGGATGGTGACCTTGTCCTTCACGGTTCACCTCCTCTGGGGATAGGGGTTCAACGTCCTGCCGGTGCATGCATGGACGCCTCTCGCCGTCCCCGAGGGGATCGCCGGAAGCGGCCACCGAGTCACACTCTAACGCCCTTGGGAGCGCCGCGGGGGGCTTCTTGAGGGCAGGCAGGCAGCCGAGCCCCGCTCAGAGGCGCCTGGCGCTCTGGGGGTGGTAGTGGTGGGTCCCCTGACGCGCCCGGTCGATGGCGCCCATCAGCCCCTTCAGGTCGTCCTCGTTGTGCACGAAGTCGATGTCCGAGGTGTCCACCACCAGCAGCGGCGTCTCCGTGTAGCGCGAGAAGAAGTCGTTGTAGGCGTGGACCAGCTCCTCCAGGTAGCCGGCGTCGAACTGGCGCTCGAACTCGCGGCCCCGCTTCTTGATGCGGTGGAGCAGCACGTCCAGGCGCGCCTGCAGGTAGATGACCAGGTCCGGCCGTGTCACCCGGGGGGTGAGGGCCTCGAAGACCCGCTCATAGAGCGACAGCTCGTGCGAGCCCAGCGTCAGGCACGCGAAGATGCGGTCCTTGGCGAACAGGTAGTCGCTCACCGTCACCGAGTTGAACAGATCCGGCTGGAACAGCTCCTGCTGCTGCTGGAAGCGCGAGAGCAGGAAGAAGATCTGCGTCTGGAAGGCGTACTTCTGCCGGTCCTCGTAGAAGTGGGCGAGGAAGGGATTCTCCTCGTATTTCTCGAAGACACGCCGGGCGCCAAAACGCTCGGCCACGAAGTTGGAGAGACTCGTCTTACCGACGCCGATGGGCCCCTCGACCACGATGTAGCGGTTGTCCATCCGCTTCGAGACCTCCGACTGCACGAGAGCCGCGCTCCGGTGGGGGGAACTCCGGCCGGAACGGGGCGCGGAATAGAGCACGGGAGTGACGGCCGGGCAATGATCGCGCTCCCTTCCGGCTCGCCACGCTTGACGGCCCGATGAGCGTCCACTACCAGGGACGCACGCGCGGTGCGGAAAACGCCAACGCGCGGGGACCGAGGGAGATGAATCGACGGCAGCGGGCGAAGACGGTCATCGAGCTGGAGCCACGCCGGGCCACGTCCACCGAGACGTCCCCAACACGGGCCGTGGAGCCGGATCCACTCTACGGTGTGGCCCTCCTGAAGACGGCCCTGGAGCTCAAGCGGCGCAAGGACGGCACCCCGGAGGAGATCCTCCGCGGCGTGCTGGCCCGCATGCGGCTGTCCGAGGACGAGTTCCGCGCGTGGCTGTCGCAACAGGGCGAGCTGGCCAAGGTGCTCGGCGGCGGCGGCGAGTAGTCCTGAGCCCTTCCCGCGCCCTTCCCGAGCCCTCTCAACGCGAGGCCACCCAGGGCTGGAGCGCCGCGTCCACCGCGCTCCCCAGTGACTTGCAGAAGGCGTACTCGGTGCGCAGCCGCTCCACGGGCGTGGCCGCCTCGAAGCGCCGCGTCTCGAAGAAGAGCGCGTACACCACCTTGTCCGCCACCTTCGAGCGGATGCCGAGGTACTCGCCCTGCACGTCCATCTGCGGCAGGAGCATGCGATCCAGGGAGCGGTAGACCCGGGCCATGTCCTGGGTCGCTCCCACGAAGGTCTTCTCGTCGAGCAGCGGGATGGGGCTCGGATCGCCCCAACGCAGCAACACCACCCCGTCCGGGCGGGCGAACACCGCGTACACCACGCCGAAGCGGTTGAGCACCGGCTCCAGCTCATTGATGGGCAGGGGCGTCATCCATCCTCTCCGAGCCGCTCTAGCGTTAACACCAGAGCGGGCCGGACGCCAAATTGCCGCTACCTCGTCACGGGACCGAGCGCCCGCTCGATGGCGGCGAACTCCTCGGACGAGAGCGTCTCCGCTCGCCGCGTCGGATCGATGCCCGCCGTCTGCAGCGCCTGGTGGAGCTGCTCGCTCGTCCCCAGCGACTTGTCCGACTTGAGCGAGTTGATGAGCGTCTTGCGGCGCTGGGCGAACCCCGCCTTCACCAGGCGGATGAAGCGCGCCCCGTCCACCACCGGCGCCAGCGGCGCGGGACGGCGGATCAGCCGCAGCACCGCCGAGTCCACCTTGGGCGGCGGATGGAAGCGGTGGGCGTCGATGTCGAAGAGGTTCTCCGAGGTGAAGTAGAGCCCCAGGATGGCGGTGAGCAGGCCGTAGTCGCGCCCACCCGGCTCCGCCGCGAGCCGGTCCACCACCTCCTTCTGCAGGGTGAAGACGGCGCGCGTCACGTGCTCGCGCTGCTCCAGCACCTGGAAGAGGATGGAGCTCGTCAGGTGGTACGGGAGGTTGCCCGCCACCTTCACCTCGGGCACGCCCGCCACCTTGGCGAAGTCCACCGTGGCCGCGTTGCCGTCCACCACGCGCACCCCGGGGATGGCCTCCTTCTCCAGGACGGCGATCATGTCCCGGTCCTTCTCCACCGCGGTGACGCGCGCCTTCGTGGCGGCGAGAAAACGCGTGAGGTGCCCCAGGCCCGGACCCAGCTCCACCACCGGCTCGCCCTCGCGCAGCTCCAGCGAGTCGGCGATGGCCTCCAGGATGTCCGGGTCCCCCAGGAAGTTCTGCCCCCAGCTGTGCTTGGCCCTCAGGCCGTGGCGCTGGAGGATGTCACGTGGCGTATCCACTCTCTCGGCTCCCTTCACCTTCACATGCGCCAGGCCGGGTCCGCGGACAGATTGAAGTCCCCGCGAAGTCCCCGGCGCCAGGCCTCGTAACCGGCCACGGCGATCATCGCGCCGTTGTCCGTGCACAGCCGCACCGGCGGCAGGTACAGATTCAAGTGGCGCTCCTTCGCGCGCTCCAGGCTCAGCGAGCGCAACCGCGAGTTGGCCGCCACGCCCCCGCACACCACCAGGTTCTTCAATCCCAGCCGGCGCGCCGCGGCGACGAACTTCTTCGACAGCGCGTCCGCCACGGCCTCCTGGAACGAGGCGCACAGGTCCGCCAGCGCCTGCCCCTCGGGCACGCCGTGCTTGCGCACGTGCTGCGCCACCGCCGTCTTCAGCCCCGAGAAGGACCAGTCGAAGTTCTCCGCCCCGGGCAGCGCGCGGGGGAAACGGATGGCCTCGGGGTCGCCCTTCTGCGCGAGCTGATCAATGGGCAGCCCGCCCGGGTACGGCAGGCCGAGGATGCGCGCCGTCTTGTCGTAGGCCTCGCCCGCGGCGTCGTCGCGGGTGCTGCCCACCAGCCGGTAGCGGCCGTAGTCCTGCACCTCGTAGAGGCTGGTGTGGCCACCGGACACGACGAGCCCGAGGAACGGAGGCTCCGGCGCGTCCTCCAGCAGGCGGATGGCGAGCAGGTGCCCCTCGAGGTGGTTGGCCCCGACGAAGGGGATGCCCGTGGCGAGGCTCAGCGACTTGGCCACCTGCACGCCCACCAGGAGCGCGCCGATCAGGCCGGGCCCGGAGGTGACGCCAATGAGGTCCACGTCGTCGAGCGTCTTGCCGGCCCGGGTGAGGGCCTCGTGCACGACGGGCATGACCTGCACCACGTGGTTGCGGCTGGCCAGCTCCGGCACCACCCCACCCCAGCGCCGGTGGATGTCCACCTGGGTGGAGACGACATCGGAGAGCACACGCCGGCCGTCCTCCACGAGGGCGGCGGCGGTCTCATCACAGGAGGTTTCGATTCCGAGTACGAGCAAAGGGCTTCCTCTCTACCAGGAGCCCGCCGCCACGCCTACTGTCCGAGCGACTTGAGCGCGGCGCGCACGTCGTTGGCGTACTGGCCGTTGGGCTCCAACGAGAGATAGCGCTTGTAGGCGTCGATTGCCTTCTTGTCCTGCTGGACCATCTGCCGGCCCATGCCCAGGCACAGCCAGGCGTGGGCGTTGTTCGGCTGGTCCTTCAGGGCGTCCTCCAGCAGCTTGACGGCCTCGCGGTAGCTCGAGTCGCTGCGCACCAGGGAGATGCCCAGGCCCGCCTTGGCCTCGGCCGAGTCCGGCTTGAGGTTGAGCGCCTTGCGGTACGAGAAGGCCGCCGTCTTGTAGCGCCCCGACGACATGAGCTTCTTCGCCTGGCGCGTCAGGTTGGCGTACTGGGCCTCGGGGCTCAGTTGCTGCGCCGCGGGCTGCTCCGGCTCGTCGTCCTTGCCGTCATCCTCGGTGGGCGCGGTGCCATTCGCGGCCACGGCCGGCTGCTCGGGGGTCTTGGCGGGCGTCCCCGCGTCGGTCACGGCCGTCTGGGCCGTTGCGGCCGGCGTCTCGACGGGCTTCGTCTCGGGCGTCGCCGTCTCGACCGGCTTCGTCTCCGGGGCCTTCGCCTCGGGGGCCTTGTTCTCGGGCTCGGGCGCCTTCACCTGCTCGGTGGGCGCGGGCTTCGGCGCGGGCGGCGGAGGCGTGGGCTTGTCCGAGCCACCCGACTGGGTGAACACCACCACCGCGGCCACCATGGCGATCGCCACGATGCCGCCGATGATGAGGCCCGTCCGGTTCGGCTTCGGCTGCTGCGCGTTCTGCACGCCGGCCGCTGGCGTCTTGGGCTGCGTCGTGGGCCGGGGCGACACCGGACGCGGCTTGGGATCATCCGCCACGGGCTTGCTGGCCTGCGGCGTGGGCCTGGGCTCCGGCTTGGGCGTCTCGACGGGCCGGGGCTGCTCCACGGGCTTGGACGCGGCGGCGGGATCGGGCGCACCATGGCCCGGGTACGGCGGCAGCGCGAGCTGCTGGGGCTTCTCGGCCGGAGGCTCCGCGGGCTTCTCGACCACGGCGGGCAAGGACACGGGCGTGACGGGGACAGCGGGCTTCGAGCCCGACACCAACGTCACCTCCTCGGCCGGAGTCGCGGGCTCCGGAGGAGGCACAGGCGGAAACGGATTGGGGGCCACGGCGGCCCCGCCGAAGATGGGGCCACGCGAGGACGCATCCACCGGGGCCGCGGGAGCGGACGGAGACGGAGGCGTGGAGGGCGTAGAGGGCGTGGAGGCCGGTGCACTGGAAGACGTCGAGGCACGAGGCGCCGGAGACCAACCCGGACCCCACCCTCCCGCCGAGCCGAGGCCATCCACGTCCACCCGGCTCCAGTCGAGCAGCAGGCTGCGCCGCTCCAGCTCCTTGGCGCGGTGGGCCGGCGCCGGCTCCACGAGGAACGACGAGCCCTCGGCCGAGCGCGGCGGCGCGATGATGTCCGTCTCGGGAACGTTCGACGCGCGCTTCCGGGACTCGAAGACGACGACGTTGGCGAGCTGCCGCGGCCGATCCTCGTCGGACCCGGCGGCGGCCTGCGCGGGAGCCACCTGCTCCGGCTCGGCCATGGGCTCCACCGGCGGCACTACCGGCACCTCCACGGGCACCGGCGCGGGCTGCTCCACCACCGGCGCGGCCACGGCCACCGGCGCCACCTCGGGCACCGGCGCGGGCGTCACCGCGGGGGCCACCGGCTCCGGCGCGGGCTCGGCCGGGGCGCTCGGCGCCGGCGCGTTGTGCAGCCACTCCTCGATGCCGGGCTTGCCGCTCTGCACCGGCTCCTGCGAGACGCTGCCCAGCTCGCGGATCAGCCCCTCGAAGTACAGCTTGCTGATGATGCCCAGCGCCGCCAGGTCATCGAAGTCCGAGTCCTCCACCACCCGGCTCAGGCTCCGCTTGCCGTCGAAGAGCCGCAGCAGCCCGTTCACCTCGTCCGGAATCTCCGAGAGCCGGTCCGCCAGCTGGTGGTAGTCGATCTCGAACACCGTCTCCAGCGGAGGCAGCTGCTCGAGCATGCGGCCCCACTCGTCCAGCCGGCGCATGCCCTCCATCAGCAGGCCCTGGGTGGAGACCTCGATGCGCTCGGGCCGGTCCAACGCGGTGAACTGGACGTCGAACTCGCCCTCGGTGGCGTTGAGCAGCCGGTAGAAGGCGTTCTCGCCCTTGAGCCGCCCCATCTCCGCGTCGATGACGCGGCCTTCCTTGAAGTAGATGGTGGCGACCCGGTCTCCCTTGATGGAGATGGTGCCCGTCTTGCGGCCGATCTCGAACGTCTGGACCAGGTCCACCACGCCCATGTCGGCCAGGTTGCCCGCGAACCCGCCCTTGGTCGTCTCGCGCCGCTCGATCCTCTCCTTGTCCGCCTTCTGGAGGATCATCGTCACGCGCGTGACGATCTCTTTGATGTAGATGGGCTTGGTCAGGTAGTCGTCGCCACCGAGCTCCAGGCCCTTCACCTTCGCCTCGACCGCCTTCTGGTTGGTGAGGAAGACGTAGGGAATGTGCTTGTAGCGCTCGTCCGACTTGAGCGTCTTGCACAGCTCGAAGCCGTCCATCTCCGGCATCTTCGTGTCGGCGAGCACGAGGTCCGGCGGGCTGATCTGCACCTTCTCGAGCGCGTCCTTGCCGTGGATAGCCGTCGTCACGGAGAAGCCGGCCTTCTTCAGGCTGACCTCCATCACACGGAGACTCTTCGGGTCACCATCGACCAGGAGCAGGTGCTGCTTGGCCACGTTTAAATGCCTTTCGCTGCGGGCGCCTCACAGGGCGAACCCGGCGCGGAGAAGAGAGCGGATGATCATGCCCGCTCTCCAGGCATGTCAATGGCGGAGGGAGGCGGGTCCTCGTCTGGCGCCCGGGGAGACGGGCACCCTCCCCGCCCGCACGGGCACCCCGGACGGCCCCCAACCAGGCGGGCGGGATTCCGGGGAAAGCACGGCTCCGGACCCGGGGATGCGTGGGGGTCCAACCGAGCCGGGGGCGATCAGCCGAAAAGGCCACCCTTCTTGTTGGGGGGAGGCGGATTCTTCTTGCGCATCTCGATCAGGCGCAGCTCCTGGTTGGCCTCGAGGTGCTTGGGGTTGGCGCGCACCGCCTCGCGGAAGTGGCGCTCGGCACGGGCCATGTCGCCCTCGACGCGGGAGATGACGCCGAGCTGGTAGTGCGCTCGATCACAGTTGGCGTCCAGCCTGAGCGCCTCGGCCATCATCTGCTTCGTCTTGGGGATCTCGGCCTTGCGCTGAGGGTCCATGTAGATGGCCCACGCCCGGGCGGCGAGGTACACCGCCTTGGGCTCGGCGTTGTAGGCGCGCTCGAAGTGCTCGGCCGCGGCCACGAAGTCCCGCTTGCGGAAGAAGACCTCGCCCATCTTGAAGAGATCGTTCGGATCGACTCCTGGGGGCCGGGTGCTCGCCTGCGGCGCGCTCTGGGTGCGCAGCTCCTGGAGGTACGCCGCGCGCTGCTTGTCGTCGTAGAGGACCTCGTAGGAGTCGCGGATGGCCTCGAAGACGGCGGTCATCTTGGGCGAGAGCGCGGAGAGCGCCGGGGGCAGCCGGTCCGGGTGGAAGCGCTTGGCGAGCCCGAGGAACGCGGTCTTCACCTGCTCCTTCTTCACCTCCGGGTCGATGGGGAGACCCAGCGTGGTGAAGTGCTCACGCTTGGCCTGCAGTTCCTCGTAGCGCTTCTCGATGGTCTGCGCGAGCTGGGCCAGCTGCTGCTCCTCGGAGAGGAGCTGAGGGGGGCCAGCGGGAGACGACGCGGGCGCGGCGGGCGCACCGGGTGGCGGAGCGGGACGGGAACCGAGCTGCGCGGCCCGCTGGAGCAGGGCCTGGCGGCGGGCCTTCGCGGCCTCGTCGGAGGGCTCATCCGCCAGGTCATCCTCGCCGAGGGACAGGTCGTCCCACGCATCGGCCGCGCTGGCGTCGCGGGCCTGGGCCGGAGCGGCCGGGGCCGGAGCTGGCGCGGGAGACGGAGGCGCGGCCACGGGGGCGGGCGCGACGGCGGAGGCGACCGGCGCGGACGAGGCCTGGGGTGCATCCGGGCGGGCGAGAGACTCCAGGTGGGCATCGACCTGCTGGAACGCGGCCTCGAAGGAGGCGTTGATGTCGCCAGCGGCCTCGACGGTGGGAGCGTTGTCGAAGGCCATTCCCCAGAGATCATCGTCCGCCGTGGGACGCGCGGCGTCGGGCCCCAGCTTGAGCGGCTGCATGGGAGCAGGCGCGGCAGCGGGGGCGGGAGCAGCAGCGGGGGCAGGAGCGGCAGCCGGGGCAGGAGCGGCAGCGGCAGCGGGGGCAGCGGGAGGACCGGAGCGGGACGACAGGTTCGGAGGAACGAACGCCGTCGGAGCAGCCGGAGCCGGTGCGCTGGGGGCGGGAGCCGGCCCACGGGCCGCGGGAGCCTGCGTGCTGGCCACGGGCGAACGAAGGCCCGGGGGAACGGGAGCCGGCGCACTGGCCGCGGGCGAACGGAGACCCGGAGGAACAGCGGCCCGAGGCGGCGCGGCAGAGGGAGGCGCGGCGGACGGCGGGCGCGCGGCCGGAGGAGACGCGGCGGGTGGCGGGCGCGCGGCCATGGGCGGCGCGGCGGGCGTTGGAGCCACGGGAACGGGCGCGGCGGAGGCGGGCGGCTCGGGAGCCACGAGGTCGCCCCAGTCCAGATCGGCACTCAGCTCATCCACCGCCACCTGGGACACCGGAGCGGCGGACGCGGTGGCCACGGGCGCGGGAGCGGGCTCCTCGATGAGCCAGGACTCGGGAGCAGCGGGCCCGGCCCGCCGCATCGCCTCCTCCATGTCGTGCATCTGCGCGGCATCCGCCTGCTCGCGCGCGAGGCGCAGCCCCTCCGTGTCCTCCTGCGCGGGTAGCTCGGCGGTGCTCTCGGCGGGGACCGCGTCGAACCAGACCTCGGAGGCGGGCGCGACCTCGGAGAGAGAGGCCTCGGAGCGGGCGTCGGTCCGCGGACCCGCCGCCACGGGAGCGGCTGCGGCTCCCGAGAGATAGCTGACTCCGGACGGACGCGCGGGCACCAGCGGCTCGCTCGGCGAACCGGTGAGGATCAACTCGCCATCCTGCAACTCGGCCGCCTCGGCGATGAAGGCCACATCCGAGAGTTGGGAGACCTCGTTGACGCGACGCTGCTCGGCGAAACGCTGCTGCTCGGCGAGGCGTGCGGCCTCGGCGAGGCGAGCCTCTTCGGCCAGACGCGCCTCCTCGGCACGCCGGGCTTCTTCTTCCGCCAGAAGCCGCGCCTGCTCGGCGAGACGAGCCTCTTCCGCCAGCCGGGCCTCCTCGGCGAGCCGGGCTTCCTCCTCCGCTCGGCGCCGGGCTTCCTCGGCGAGCATTGCCTCCTCGGCGGCACGACGCGCCTCTTCGGCCAGCCGCGCTTCCTCCGCGAGCCGAGCCTCTTCGGCCAGTCGAGCTTCCTCCGCTCGGCGCGCCTCTTCTTCCGCGAGCCGACGAGCCTCCTGGGCCAGCCGAGCCTCTTCGGCGAGACGCGCTTCCTCCGCGAGACGTGCCTCTTCCGCGAGCCGCCGCTCCTCGGCGAGACGTGCCTCTTCGGCCAGCCGCGCCTCTTCCGCCAGGCGAGCCTCTTCTTCCGCGCGGCGGCGGGCTTCCTCGGCGAGTCTGGCCTCTTCAGCCAGCCGAGCCTCTTCCGCGAGGCGTGCCTCTTCCGCGAGCCGTCGCTCCTCGGCGAGACGTGCCACCTCGGCCAGCCGTGCCTCTTCCTCCGCCCGCCGGGCCTCTTCGGCCAGTCGAGCTTCCTCCGCGCGGCGCGCCTCTTCTTCCGCGAGCCGACGAGCCTCCTCGGCCAGCCGTGCCTCTTCGGCCAGGCGCGCTTCCTCCGCGAGACGTGCCTCTTCGGCCAGCCGCGCCTCTTCCGCCAGTCGAGCCTCTTCTTCCGCTCGGCGGCGGGCTTCCTCGGCGAGTCTGGCCTCTTCGGCCAGGCGAGCCTCTTCGGCCAGCCGAACCTCTTCCGCGAGTCTGGCTTCTTCGGCCAGCCGTGCCTCTTCTTCCGCGCGGCGACGGGCCTCTTCGGCCAGCCGAGCCTCCTCCGCGAGCCGAGCCTGTTCGGCCAATCGCGCCTCTTCGGCGAGACGTGCCTCCTCCGCGAGCCGTTGCTCCTCAGCGAGACGTGCCTCTTCAGCCTGGCGAGCCTCTTCCTCCGCTCGGCGGCGGGCTTCCGCGGCCAACCGAGCCTCTTCGGCGAGACGTGCCTCTTCGGCGAGACGTGCCTCTTCGGCCAACCGAGCCTCTTCCTCCGCTCGGCGACGGGCTTCCTCGGCGAGTCTGGCCTCCTCGACGAGACGTGCCTCTTCTTCCGCGCGGCGACGGGCCTCTTCCGCAAGCCTGGCCTCTTCAGCCAGACGTGCTTCTTCGGCCAATCGTGCCTCTTCCGCGAGCCGTGCCTCTTCCTCCGCCCGGCGACGTGCCTCTTCAGCGAGTCTGGCCTCTTCCGCAAGGCGAGCCTCTTCGGCCAGCCGTCGCTCCTCGGCCAATCGCGCCTCTTCGGCCAGTCTGGCCTCTTCCGCGCGACGCGCCTCTTCGGCGAGACGCGCCTCTTCAGCCAATCGCGCCTCTTCCGCGAGCCGAGCTTCTTCCGCCAGGCGGCGAGCCTCTTCGGCCAGCCGTGCCTCTTCGGCAAGGCGAGCTTCTTCCGCGAGGCGCGCCTCTTCTTCCGCCCGACGACGGGCTTCCTCGGCGAGTCTGGCCTCTTCCGCCAGCCGTCGCTCCTCGGCAAGACGAGCTTCTTCCGCGAGACGAGCCTCTTCAGCCAGCCGTGCCTCTTCAGCCAGCCGCGCCTCTTCCGCGCGACGCGCCGCCTCCGCCAGCCTGGCCTCTTCTTCCGCCCGGAGCCGAGCCTCCTCGGCGAGTCTGGCCTCTTCCGCCAGCCGCGCCTCTTCCGCCAGCCGCCGCTCCTCGGCCAGCCGGGCCTCTTCCTCCGCCCGGAGCCGAGCCTCTTCCGCCAGCCGGGCCTCCTCGGCGAGCCGCGCCTCCTCGGCCAATCGCCGGGCTTCCTCTTCCGCGCGCCGCCGGGCCTCCTCCTCGCGCCGGGCCCGCTCCCGGGCCTCCCAGGCCTCGAGGGACAGCGACTCGACGAGGCCCTCGCGCTCGAGGACGTGCAGCAGCACCTCCTGCGCGGGTGTCAGCGCCTCCAGCCGCTGGAACTCCGCCAGCTTCAGCAGGAGCGCCATCTCCTCGGCGCTCGCCACCCACGGCGCACACAGGCCCGGATCCTCGCAGCGGTACATGCGGGGCTCGGGGGCCTCGGCGCCCGCGGGCTCGAGGGCGGCACGCACCACGCGCGTCCCCGGAATGGGGCGGAACATCGCCTCCACCCCACCCTCCTCGAACGCGGCGCGCTCGGCCAGCTGACTCAACCGCCGCACATCGGCGAGCACCTTCTGCTCCGCCACCGCGTCCGGCGCCAGCCCGAGCTCCTCCAGCAGCTCCTCGTCCGGCGAGCCCGCGCTCTCCCGGGCCCACAGCGCATCCAGCAGCTCGGCGCGGATGCGCCCGGCCTGCATCAGCGCCTGCACCGGCGTCTGGAAGCCGAAGCCGAGCCGCGTCCCCACCAGGTCACCTCCCTGGAGGAACAGCAGCGCTTCGCGGCCACCGGCGTGCAGCGTGAGCCGGCCGGTGGAGCGGGACTTGTGGGCGGAGTACAGCGTCTCGGCGACCTGCGAGGGGGGCATGCGGCCCCCAGTGTAGTCCTTCCGCCCCTCCCCTCAACTCGGCGTGCCGCCCGTCCGCCCGCCCGCCGCGCCGAACCGCACCTGTCTCAGGGCCTCATAGGCGGCGATTCCCACCGCGGTGGACAGGTTGAGGCTGCGGCGCTCGGGCAGCATGGGGATGGTGACGGCCGTGCCCGAGCCCCCTCCCATGATGTCCTGCGGCAGCCCCTGGGTCTCCGAGCCGAAGACGAGGTGGTCCCCCTCCTCGAAGCGGGCCTCATACAGGGATGTAGCGGCGCGGGCGGAGAACAGGAAGCGCCTGGCCGAGGGCCACTCGGCCAGGTAGGCGTCGTAGTCCGGGTAGAGCTTCAGGAAGACCTTGTCCCAGTAGTCGAGCCCGGCCCGCTTGAGGTGCCGGTCATCGATGGAGAAGCCGAGGGGCTCCACGAGGATGAGGCGGCAGCCGGTGACGGCGCACAGCCGGGCGATGTTGCCCGTATTGGGGGGAATCTGGGGGGAGACGAGGACGAGGTGGAAGGGACGCGCCAGGGGCTGGAGCATGGGGTAGAAGGCGCTGCATGCGCCTGAAGGTGAACAATGTGACACGGCAGCGGCTGTTGGCGGACCGCGCCGAGCGGGCCGAGTCCTTCGCGGACCGGTTCGTGGGGTTGATGGGCCGCAAGTCGCTGGCCTTCGGGGAGGGGCTGCACATCGTGCCCTGCAACTCCATCCATACGTTCTTCATGCGCATCCCCATCGACGTGGCCTTCCTCGACCGGGACGGGGTCATCGTCAAGCAGTTCGTGGCCCTGCCCCCCTGGCGAGCGACCTCGGTGTACTTCCAGGCGAAGTCGGTGCTGGAGCTGCCGGCGGGAGCCCTGCAGGCGAGCGGCACCCGGGATGGGGACCGGCTCGTCTTCGAGCCGGTGGTTTGAACCCCGAAGGGGAGTGAACAGACCAGCCATCCGGGCTTCTGGGGTTTTGACCCCCTTCGTCACGCTTTGTTAACCTGCCCCCCCGTCCACGGCCCCCCCTGGACACGTCGGAGACTCCGCGAGCATGCGCATCGAGGTTGCTGGCCACACCCACGTCGGGATGAAGCGGAACCACAATGAGGACAACTACCTCATTCTGACCGACGAGAACCTGTGCTGTGTCGCCGACGGGATGGGCGGACACTCCTCCGGGGAGATCGCCTCGAAGATCGCCGTGGAGGAGCTGGCCGAGTTCTTCCGGATGACGTCGCGCGACGAGGACGCCACGTGGCCCTTCAAGATGGAGAAGGGCCGCAACTACGACGAGAACCGGCTGGCCACGGGCATCAAGCTGGCGAACAAGAGCATCTTCGACAAGGCCAGCACGGACCAGAAGTACAAGGGCATGGGGACGACGATCGTCTCGGTGCACTTCACGGACGCGGCGGCGTACGTGGGGCACGTGGGCGACAGCCGCGTGTACTTCTTCCGCCAGGGCGTGCTGCGGCAGGTGACGGAGGACCACTCGCTGCTCAACGACTACCTCAAGGCGAAGAAGCTCACGCCGGAGGAGATCGAGAACTTCCCGCACAAGAACGTCATCGTCCGCGCGCTGGGGATGAAGGAGACGGTGCAGGTGGACGTGGCGAAGGTGGAGCCGCAGCAGGGCGACGTCTTCCTGCTGTGCTCGGACGGGCTGTCCGGCATGGTGACGGATCCGCAGATGCAGGAGATCCTGTCGCGGACGAACGAGCTGGAGAAGGCGTGCTCGCAGCTCATCGACATGGCGAACGCGGCGGGCGGCAACGACAACGTCACCTGCGTGCTGGCGCGCTTCCACGCCAACTGAGCGTCACGGGGTGAGCGGCGGCTGCTCGGAATGCGACTAGACCGCTCCGAGCTGCCGGTCCCAGGCATACACCTGGCCCAGCAGTTCCGACGTGCACGCGCCGGACACCCGTTCGAAAGCGTGTGGGTCGAGCAGGGAGAAGCGCTGGCGCTGGAATGACGGGTCGGCCACCACCTCCTGGTGCTTCAAGCCACGCGCGAAGGTGAGAACACGGGGCATCTGCCGGAGGATGGCCTCGAGACTGTCCTCCCGGCTCGCACGTCCCATGCGCTCCGCCGCCGCGTCCAGGCACGCCCTGACCGAGGAATCTCCCTCCGGGCACCAGGCATCCATCGCCCAGTCGCAGGAGGCCCGCATCACTTCCTCCAAGGTGAGCGCGGCCGTCGGGGAGCTGAAGAGGTAGCGCACGGACTGGAGCGGCTCCCAGAAACGCAGCACGGCCTGAAGGCGGAGGGCCACACGCTCGGCACTCATCGGAGCTGTTCGCCCCATCGCGAAGTACAGCGCTCCCCAGGCCGTCTCGCGACAGGTGGCCTCGTAGAGGTCGTCCACTTCGTACGTCCCCGGCCAGTCCAGGGCCTCCCACAAACCTTGCTTGAGGTTGGACAGCAGGTACAGCCGCCAGGCCGGGCGCTCACGCTGGAAGTCCACCCCCTCGTGCGCCACCACCACCTCTCCGGAGGGGACCTCCAACATCTGCCGGGGAACGGGGAAGGAGCCGTCCTCTCGATACTGCTCGCCACACCGCAGCCCCTCCTTCCTCGTCTTCCGCTGGACCGAGGAGTAGGCCCCATGAAGGAAGGACGGCATCCACAGAGAAGAAGACGGCCCGGGCGACATGAAGCGCGTCCTATCAAAGCGGCTCATCCGCGAGGAAGGGGCATGCCCGAGGCGGCGGCGGGCACTCGCACCGGGGGGGCGATGGGTGACGAAGGTGATGGAAAGGGGATGACCTGCCCTCCTCCCTGGCTGGGGGGCTGCTTCGCCCCAGGACCCGAGCCCATCCGGCCCAGAATCGCACCCGAGAAGAAGCCCGTCGCGGCGTTGCCCAGAACCTCGATGACGATGCCAACGGCCCCGCTGAAGGTGGCGAGCCGCTCGCGCCGCTCCACCATCTCCTCCACGGCCTGCCCCACCCAACCTCCGTACTGAGCCATTTCCTCTTGGATGAGCGTCACCCATTGCCCGTCCTCATACGCCGCCACCTCGGACTCGAAGCGCCTCTGGCTACGCGTCCACCGGTACTGGACCACTCCCGGCTCGGCGACCCACCACGTCAGGCGCCAGATGTATTGCCCTCGCGCGAAACGGATCAGGACTTCTCCTCGGAAGTCCGTTCCTGCCGAGAAGCTCATGTCCGGCGCAACAACCCGATTCAGCGCGGCAAGGTAGGTCCGCACTTCCTGTCGGCCTTCCTCGAGGGCCTGCTCATGCCAGAGCTTGATCTCGAAGAGATGCCGGGCGGTCACGTCCGTGATGTCCGGGCGTAGCGGGCGCTCATTCGGAAGCAGGCGGGAAGAGTCACCCAGCCGCGTGTCCCTGATGATCGAGTAGAGGGTACTGCTGTTGTAGTAGGTCTGATGGCCTGGGTGATTCACGCCGTACATGTACGCAATCAACCGGTGTGCGGCGTTGCCGAAGAAGAACTGCCAGGGCGTCTGCGAACCCGGATTCCGGCCGGGGACATCGTAGCCCTGGATGGCCGCGCCAGAGGGCGTTCCACCCGCTGCCGGGCTGTCACTCATCGCCAACAGGCAATGAGACGGCACCGCTTGGAGGGAGGATGACGGGCCGGACCGTGGCCCCTCCGCATTCAATGTGGGAGGCACCTGCCTGCCGGCTCCGTGACACATCCCGTGACCACCCAGACGAGGATCAGGGCCGCCCGATGCCGCGCGACCCGAGACATGGATAGACCGGCACTCACGAGCACCTCCCACTCCGCGGGGCCAGACAAGAGCAGAGCCGGGAAGCAGTAGATGCCGAGAGCCGCGGGAAGACCACGCCTCCCCCGGTCAGGTCATGCGAGAACTCGCAACCAGCGTGATGGGCAGCGAGTTACGGGGTGAGCGGCGCGGGCACCCGGTGTGCCCCCCAGGCCATCACCTCGACCAGTTCCTCGCCGGGAGCCACCTCGGTCCCCTCCAGGATGGCGCAGCGCTCGAGCCGGGCCCCCGCGCCCACGCGCGCCTGCGCGCCCACGGACACCGAGGCCCCCACGCGCACCCCCTCCGCCAGCGAGCACCCCGCGTCCAGGTGCGCCGGCCCCGTCACCTGGGCCCCACCCACGCGGGCGGACGGATGCGCCCAGTAATTCCCCTGTGCACGCGGCGCCGAAACAAACGGTGAGTCCGCGCCCAGCCCCTCCAGCGCCACCTGCCCGGAGAGCACATCGCGCACCGTGGACAGGTAGCGCGAGGGTGTGCCCAGATCGGACCAGTACGAGCGCACCACCTCGCCGCGCACGATGAGCCCCGCCTCGATCATCCGCACGTAGACGTCGCGGTTGATGTCCTCGGGGCCCTCGGGCGTCATGAAGTCGAAGACACGCGGGGACATCACGTGCACCCCCGTGAAGTGCCAGGGCGACAGCCCCTCGCCCCCGGGCCCGAACCTCGCGATGCGGCGCACGCGCTGCTGCGCGTCCATCTCCACCGCGGCGTACTTCTCGTTCTCCGGCATGGGCAGCAGCACCATCGTGGCCGCCGCGCCCGAGGCCCGGTGCGCCGCCACCACGGGCCTCAAGTCCACCGGGAACAGGATGTCCCCGTTGAACACGATGAAGTCATCCCCCGCGAGGAAGTCGCGCAGGCCCCGGATGCCGCCACCCGTGCCCTGGATGACGGGCTCGTGCACCACGTGCAGCGGCAGGCCCACGCGCGCGCACTCGGCGCGAGCGGTGGCCGCCATGACGTCCGGCAGGTGGTGGGTGTTGATGCCCACCCCCTGCACTCCGGCCGCCCGCAGCACCGCCAGGTGGTAGCGGAACAGGGGCTGCCCGAGGAACGGCATCGCCGGCTTGGGCCAACGCTCGGTGAACGGACGCAGGCGCGTACCCAGCCCCGCGCAGAGGACCATTGCCTTCATGTGCCGCCCCTCCCCTTCCTGTCAGCCCACCTCGGGCACGTACCTGGCAATCAGCTTCTGCAGTCCGCTCAGCTCCGGCCGCAGCTTGAAGGCATCGCGCACGTAGCGCAGCGACGCGGGGATGGACACCAGGAAGCCCGGGTTGCCCTTCACCCGGTTGATGAACTCGAAGCGGCCCGCGTCCTTCAGCTTGCGCTGGATGGTCAGCAGATCGAAGAAGGCCTTGAAGGACTTCGGGTCGATCCGCTCGCCCGTCACCTCGGCGAACGTGGCGATGTACCGGTCCAGCATCGTGTCCACGAAGCCCCGGTCCAGCTCCACGTAGCTGTCGCGCAGCAGCGCCACCAGATCGTACTGGCGCGGGCCCTGGAGCGCGTCCTGGAAGTCGATGACCACCAGCTCGCCGTCCTTCATCATGATGTTGCGGCTCTGGTAGTCGCGGTGCGTGAAGCCCCGGGGCGCGGCGGCCAGCTGCTTCGCGATGTCGCGGAACGTCCGGTCCAGCTCGGCGCGCTCGGTGTCGGTGGGCTTCTTGCCGCTCCACACCTCGAGGCCCCACTCGCGGAAGTGGTGGAGCTCCCAGTCGTACAGGTCCTCGTCGAAGGCGCGGGTGAAGGCGAGGCAGTCCGGGTCCGGCAGCCGCTCGGCCTGGGCGCGCATGCGGGCCAGCAGGTCCACCGCCCGGGTGTAGAGGGCCTGGTTGTTCCTGCCGCCCTCGAGCGCCGCCTCGAAGGTGATGTCGCTCAGGTCCTCCAGCACCATCATCCCGGCGGGCTCGTCGAAGCGGAGAATCCGCGGCACGCGGATGCCGAGCTTCTCCAGGTAGCGGTGGACGTTGACGAAGGGCAGCTCCTTGGGCGGCTCGCCCTTGGAGGCCTCCTCGCTCTTCTTCGAGGCATCCAGGGGCATCACCATGACCACCCAGCTCTCGGGGGCCGTCCCCACGCGGTAGTACGAGCGGTTGCTCGCATCACCCTTGAGCTTCTTGATGGGGGCCTGGGGAACGGGGCGGCCGATGGCCTTCCCTACCTGGTCGCGAAGCGCGGCCTCGATTTCCATAAGTAGACGATTCTCCTGGGAGGTTCGTGAGAGGAGGCGCGGCAGTATGGGAGTGCCGGGCACCCGGGTCAAAGCTCCTGTGCGAGGACACTTCACGAGCGGTCGTATGCCCGACAGGAGGAACCCGGGGCCCGGGTGGCCGCCTGCTGTCCGGGCCCGGACTTCGCCGCACCGTGTCGGAAAGCGGGAGAACCTCGAAGGTGTTCTCTCGAAGAGGGGGGCGGGCAGCCGGCCGAGGTCGACCGGCATCACCGGGGCAGTTATAAGGGCGCCGGTTTCTCCCTTCCCCAAGAGAGCTTCAGATGGAAATCCACGACAACATTCTCTCCGCGATCGGCCACACGCCCCTGGTGAAGCTCAACCGGTTGGTGGGCCCCAATGACGCGACCGTGCTGGTCAAGTGCGAGTTCATGAACCCCGGCGCGTCCATCAAGGACCGCATGGCCCTCTACATCATCGAGAAGGCCGAGAAGGAGGGGAAGCTCAAGCCCGGCGGCACCATCGTGGAGAACACGAGCGGCAACACGGGCATGGGCGTGGCGCTGGCGGCGGCGGTGAAGGGCTACAAGTGCATCTTCACGATGCCGGACAAGATGTCGCTGGAGAAGATCAACCGCCTCAAGGCGATGGGCGCGCAGGTGGTGGTGACGCCGACGAACGTGCCGGCCGAGGATCCGCGCAGCTACTACGAGACGGCCAAGCGGCTGCACCGCGAGACGCCGGGCGCGTTCATGCTCAACCAGTACCACAACCCGGACAACATCGAGGCCCACTACAAGATCACCGGTCCGGAGATCTACGAGCAGACGGACGGGAAGATCGACTACTTCGTGTCGGGCCTGGGCACGGGCGGCACGATGAGCGGCGCGGGCAAGTTCCTGAAGGAGAAGATTCCGGGCCTGAAGAACGTGGGCGTGGACCCGGAGGGCTCGGTGTACGAGGGCTACTTCAAGACGGGGAAGCTGACCGAGCCGCACGTGTACAAGGTCGAGGGCATCGGCGAGGACATGCTGTGCGGTGCCATGGACTTCAAGGTGGTGGACGACATCCGGCAGGTGGATGACCGTCAGAGCTTCGTGGCGGCGCGGCGGCTGGCGCGCGAGGAGGGCATCTTCGCGGGAGGCTCGGCGGGCGCGGCGGTGCACGTGGCGGTGCAGTTGGCCAAGGAAGTGGGCAAGGGCAAGACGATCGTCGTCGTCCTGCCGGACACGGGCATGAGCTACGTCAGCAAGTTCCACTCGGACGAGTGGATGCGCGACAACGGCTTCCTGGAGGAGAAGGGCGCGGGCACGGTGCGGGATCTGCTGAGCGGCAAGCGGGCGGTGATCACCGCGCGCAAGGGCCAGCGGGTGGACCAGGTGGTGGAGGCCATGCGCCAGCACGGCATCAGCCAGATGCCGGTGATGAGCGAGGACGGCCGGGCGGTGGGGATGATCCACGAGTACGACCTGCTCAACGCGCTGGTGGCGAACAAGGCGAAGTTCGCGGACACCATCGACAGCATCGTGGCGCCGCTGCAGGGCGTGGTGTCGCCGGAGACGAGCCTCAACCGGCTGCGCGAGGTCTTCAACCAGGACAAGGTCGCGGTGGTGAAGGAAGGCGAGAAGATCCTCGCCATCGTGACGAAGATCGACCTGATCGAGTACATGCACCGCACGGCGGCGTAGCCTCCCCGCACAGAACACCCCACCGAGCACAGCTCCCCTCTCCCTCCGGGAGAGGATCCCCCCGTCGTTCAAAGGGGGGGCAAGCCCCCCGGGGTGAGGGTATCGAGGGCCTCGGGTTCACCAGAACCCGGGGCCTTCGTGCATCCGGGGGTGCCGCGGGACCGCACGCCCGAGCGAGTCTCGCCTCGGCCCGAGGGGCATTGGCGGGGATGGAGGAGATGGCAAGGCTTACGGAGTCATGAGAGACAATGCGTCACGCGCTGCCAGGACATCCGTGGGACGCCGGCGACTGGCCTCCCTCCCGGGGCGTTATGCGGTGGCCCTCCTGAGCTGCCTTCTCGCGGCCCTGGCCGAGCAGGCGCTCTGGCCCCTGCTGCACATCGCGCCCTTCATGCTCTTCTTCCTCGCCATCATGGTGGCGGGGTGGTGGGGAGGATGGGGGCCGGCCATCGCCAACATCTCGCTCTCCGTCCTGCTCGTCGGTCGCTTGTTCCTGGCCCCCGGAGCGCCGTCCGGGCCGCGCGCGGGAAACCTGCTGACACTGGGACTCTTCGCGCTCATCGCGACGCTGATCACCTGGCTGAACGTCACCCTGCGCAGGAGCAACGCCGAGCGGGTGGAGTTGCTCGAGCGCGAGCACGCCGCCCGGAGGCAGGCCGAGGCGGAGCGCATCCGCCTGCATACGCTCCTGAAGGATGCGCCAGCGTACATCGCCCTGTTCCGGGGGCCCGAGCATGTCTGCGTGCTGTCCAACGCCCTGAACGGCGAGCTGATGACGGGCCGCGAGGTGGTGGGCAGGCCCTTGCGCGAGGTGATGCCCGAGGCCGGGCACCACGAGCTGCTGAGGATGCTGGATCAGGTCTACACCACGGGGAGGAGCGTCTCGGCCAGGGAGGTCGCCGTGCGGTTGCTCCAACCACGGGGGTCCACGCGGGAGGCCTTCCTCAACCTCGTCTGCCAACCCACGTACGATGCCGAGAACCGCGTGGAGGGAGTCGCCACCTTCGCGTTCGACGTGACGGAGCTGGTGCTCGCCCGGAAGCGGGCGGAGGACGCGGAGAATGGGCTCCAACGGCTGGCCGACTCCATCCCGGCCATCGTGTGGAGCGCCGGAACCGATGGGCGCAACGATTTCTACAACCGGCAATGGTACGAGTACACCGGCCTCCCCCGGGGCAGCCTGGACTTCGACCAGGTGGTCCACGCCACCCACCCGGAGGATCTCGCCACCCATGCCGAGCAGTGGCGGCAGTGCCTGGAGCGGGGCGAGCCCTTCCAGGGCGAGTTCCGGCTCCTGCGGGGCTCGGATCAGAGCTACCGCTGGCACCTGACCCGGACGATCCCCTGGAAGGATGAGCACGGCCGCGTGGCCAAGTGGTTCGGGACGTCGATCGACATCGACGAGAGCAAGCGGGTGGAGGCCGCGCTGCGCGAGAGCGAGGCCCGCTTCCGGAACATGGCCGACCACGCGCCCGTCATGCTGGGGATGACGGACGAGGCCCTGCGCTGCACGTACTTCAACCGCCCCTGGTACGCCTTCACCGGACGCGGCGAGGCCGAGAGCCTGGGGCACCGCTGGCTGGAGGCCGTGCACCCCGAGGACGTGACGGCGCTGAAGGAGCACGTCCTGGCGGCGCTCTCCCGGCGGGAGCCCCTCCGGCTGGACCACCGCCTCCAGCGAGAGGATGGAGAGTACCGCTGGGTGAGCGTGTCGGCCCTGCCCCGCTTCGACGGCTCGGGCGCGTTGCTCGGCTACATCGGCTCCGTCATCGACATGACCGACCGCAAGCGCAGCGAGGAGTTGCTGGCGCTGCTGGCGCGCGCGGGAGCCGAGCTGGGCACCTCGTTGGACGAAACGGAGACACTCACCGCCGCCGCCGGGCTCGCCGTGCCCGTGTTCGCCGACTGGTGCTTCGTCGATCTGCGCCAGGCGGACGGCTCCTTTCAACGGGTACGGGCCGTGCACGCCGCGTCCGAGGACACGACGCTGGCCCCGCCCGGCCCCCGCTTCAGCCTGATGCCGGAAGGCACCTCGACGCTGCTCATCGAGCACTTCACGCCCGGCTGCCTCCCGCGGGACGAGCGGACCGGGGAGCTCCCGTGCCGGCGGGAGCAGTCGCGGCCGCGCTCCTGCATCGCGGTACCGCTGGTGGCCCGGGAGAGCATGCTCGGAGTGATGAGCTTCTTCACCTCCCGCTCGGGGCGCCACTACACGGCGGCGGACAAGTCCGTCGCGGAGGAGCTGGCGCGGCGCGTGGCGCTCTCGGTGGACAACGCGCGGCTCTACAAGAGCGCCCAGGAGGCCGTGCGGCTGCGGGACGAGTTCCTGTCCGTCGCGAGCCATGAGCTGAAGACCCCCCTCACCCCCTTGACCCTCAAGCTGCAGATGCTGGCCCGGCGCGCCGCCCAACAGCCCGGCTCTCCCTTCGCGCGCGAGGTCCAGGCCCACGTGGCGGTGGGGCTCGGCCAGGTCAAGCGGCTCGCGGAGCTGATCGGCGATCTGCTGGACGTGTCACGCATCTCCGCGGGCCGGATGGTGTTGAACCCCCGCGCCATGGACTTCGCGGCCCTGCTCCGGGAGGTGGCATCACGGCACGAGGAGCAGGCGGCCCGGGCGGGCACACCGCTGCACGTCGAGGCGCCCCCGTCGCTCCCGGGCAGCTGGGACGCACCGCGCCTGGAGCAGGTGGTGGTGAACCTCGTGGACAATGCCCTCAAGTACGGAGCGGGCAAGCCGGTGTCCCTGCGGCTGGTGGCGGACCCGGACAACGTGGAGCTGACCGTCGAGGACAAGGGAATCGGCATCGCCCCGGAGGATCAGACGCGCATCTTCGAGCGCTTCGCGCGGGCCGTCTCCGAGCGCCACTACGGGGGATTGGGCCTGGGGCTCTACATCACGAAGTCCCTCGTGGAGGCGATGGGCGGTGCGATCCGCGTCCAGAGCGAGCCCGGCAAGGGCGCGGCATTCACGATGGTGCTGCCCAGGAACGCGCCGCCCTCCCAGGGCCCGGCACCTTGACGGCGGCCCCTCACGCCCTGTCTCCTCCTCGGGTGAAAGGGCCCTCCCGGATGTTCCGACTCCTGCGCGTGTCTGCCTTCTTCGTGTCTGTCCTTGCCGCGCCCACCGCGCGCGCCGAGGGCCTCAGTGTCCTGAGTGACCTGAACGCCGCCCTCACCGTGACCCACCTGGACAACGCCCCGGGCCTCGGCCTCGAACCCGGCCCGCGGCTCGGCGGGCGGCTGCGCTATGACTGCGTCGCCTTCGAGGGCTTTCCCCTGGCCTTCTCCAGCGACCTCGCCCTGTACGGCCCCACCGACCTGTGGGAGCACAGCCTCGGCCTCGGCCTCGGGTACTGGCTGGGCCCCGTGGGATTCGGCCTCCTGGGCGGTGCCGGCATCCAGGGCGGAGGGCAGAAGCCGCTCGCCTCCCCCGCCTTCTTCACCCTGAATCTCCAGGCCACCGCCGCCATGAACCTGGGCGACATGCTGCGCCTGCGCGTCTGGGCCCGGCCCATCTGGCTCGCCGCCGTCCTCCAGGGCGAGGAGGGCAGCCTCCCCGCTGAACACTTCAGCGGCTTCCAGCCGCTCCTCTCCCTCGCCGGCCACACCAGTGACGAGCTCGCCCTCGGCGTGGCGCTCGCCCTCACCCTCCCCCGCCACGGCCCCGCCAACCACCTCTACAACGGCAGCGCCACCTTCTGGGTGGGCGCCGAGTCCCGCTCCATGCTGCGCAACCACATGGTGAGCGTCTTCATCGGCTATGGCGCGGCCACGGGCGCCTACAACGGCTCCCCCTTGTGAGCGGCGAAAGCATCGTCATGGTGCTTTCGCGCGACGCGGGGATGGGGCAAAAGGGCCGCATGTCGCTGTTGACACTGCTGTTGCTCGCGTTGGGACTGGCCATGGACGCCACGGCCGTGTCCGTCGCGAGCGCCATGTCGGCGCCGCGCGTCCGCGCACGAGACGCCCTGCTGCTCGCCTTCCTGTTCGGCCTCTTCCAGGCCGTCATGCCGGTCATCGGCTGGGCGCTGGGGTCCCAGTTCGAGAAGGTCATCTCCGCCTGGGACCACTGGGTCGCCTTCGTGCTGCTCGTGGGTATCGGGGGGAAGATGATCCACGAGGCCATCACCCACGAGCACCCGGGGGTTCCCGACGCGAAGGAGCCGGGCGAGGCCCCCGAGCGCAACCCGTTCCAGTTCGGGACGCTCGCGCTCATGGCGGTGGCCACCAGCATCGACGCGCTCGCGGCGGGAATCACGCTGCCGCTGCTCGACGTGCGGCTGGTGACGGCGGCGGCCATCATCGGCGGAGTCACCTTCGCCCTGTGCCTGCTGGGCGTGAGCGTGGGACGCCGGTTCGGACAGTCCCTGGAGGGCAAGCTCGACATCATCGGCGGCATCGTGCTGATCGGCATCGGCACCAAGACGCTCATCGAGCACCTCTCCGCCTGAAGCGTCCCGCACGAAACACAGGGGCCGGAAGCCACTGGCGCGCAGCGGCTTCCGGCCCCGGAGACAACAGCCCGGCTCAGCTCACTTCGCCGGCTTCTTCCGCGCCGCGCCCGGGACCGGGAAGCCGCGCTTGCGCATCAGCGCGTCGATGCCGGCGTCCTTGCCGCGGAAGCTCCGGTAGGCCTCGGCCGGGTCCACCGTGTTGCCCACGGAGAAGACGTTCTCGCGCAGGCGCTCGGCCACCGTCCGGTCGTAGGGGCCCTTGCCCTCGGTGAAGGCCTCGAAGGCATCCGCCGTGAGCGTGTCCGACCACAGGTAGCTGTAGTAGCCCGCCGAGTACCCGTCCCCCGCGAACACGTGGCCGAACTGCGGCGTGCGGTGCCGCATGACGATCTCCTTGGGCATGCCGAGCGCTCCCAGCGTGTCGCGCTCGAACGCGTCCGGATCGATCTTCTGGCTGCCCGCGAGGTGCAGCTTCATGTCGATCAGCGCGCTCGACAGGTACTCCACCGTGGCGAAGCCCTCGTTGAAGGTGGAGGCCTTCTCGATCTTCGCCACCAGCGCCGCGGGGATGGGCTTGCCCGTCTGGGAGTGCAGCGCGTACGTGTTCAGCACCTCGGGCGTGGAGAGCCAGTGCTCCAGCAACTGCGAGGGGAACTCCACGTAGTCCCGCGCCACCGCCGTGCCCGAGAGCGTCGGGTACGTCACGTTGGAGTTCAGGCCGTGCAGGGCGTGGCCGAACTCGTGGAACAGCGTCTCCGCGTCGCTCCAGCTGATGAGCACGGGCTCGCCCGGCGCGCCCTTCACGAAGTTGGAGTTGTTGGAGACGATGGTGCTGACCTCACCCTTGAACCGCTCCTGGTTGCGGTAGGCGTTCATCCACGCGCCGGAGCGCTTCCCCGGCCGCGCGTACGGGTCGAAGTACCACAGGCCCACGTGCTTGCCGCTCGCCTTGTCCTTCACCTCCCAGACGCGCACGTCCGGGTGGTACACGGGCACGTCGTTCACCGGCGTGAACGAGAAGCCGAACAGCTCGCCCGCAACCCAGAACATGCCCTCGCGCAGCTTCTCCAGCTGCAGGTACGGCTTCACCTCGTTCTGGTCCAGGTCGTACTTCGCCTTGCGGACCTTCTCCGCGTAGTAGCGGTAGTCCCAGGGCTCGATCTTCAGCTTCGCGCCTTCCTTGTTGGCGATCGCCTGCATGTCGGCGACCTCCTCGCGGGCGCGGGCGACGGCGGGCGTCCACACCGCCTCCATCAGCTGCATGGCGCGCTCGGGCGTCTTCGCCATGGCGTTCTCGAGCCGCCAGTGGGCGTGCGTCGGGTAGCCCAGCAGCTTCGCGCGCTCGGCGCGCAGCTGGAGCACCTCGGTGATGATCTGGTTGTTGTCGCGGGCGTCGCCGTTGTCCCCGCGGTTGACGTAGTTGCGCCAGACCTTCTCGCGCAGCTCCCTCCGGGCCGAGTACGTCAGGAACGGCTCCATGGAGGAGCGCGTGTTGGTGACGGCCCACTTGCCCTTCATGCCACGCGACTCGGCCGCGGCGGCCGCACCGGCGCGCACGGAGTCGGGCAGGCCCGCGAGATCCGCTTCCGACTCGAGGACGACGACGTAGTTCTCCTCGTCCGCCAGCACGTTCTGGCTGAAGCTGGTGTAGAGCGAGGCGAGGCGCTGGTTGATGCCGGCCAGGCGCTTCTTCGCCTCGGCGTCGAGCTTCGCGCCCGCGCGGACGAAGTGGGTGTAGCGCAGCCACGTCAGGCGCTGCTGCTCGGGCGTCAGCTTCGCCTTCTCGGGCGACTGGTAGACGGCCTCGATGCGCCGGAAGAGCTTCTCGTTCTGGGTGATCTCATCCGAGAAGGCGGCCAGCTTCGGCGCCATCTCGCGCTGGATGGCCTGGAGCTCCGGCCCGCTCAGCGTCGAGCCCCAGATGCCATAGAGCGTCTCCACGTCGTCGAGCGTCTTCCCGGCGGACTCCATCGCGGCGATGGTGTTCTCGAAGGTGGGCGCGGCCGGCTCGTTGGCGATGGCGGCGATCTCCTGGCGGAACTCCTCCATGGCGGCCTCGAGCGCGGGCTTGAAGTGCTCGACGCGGACCTTGTCGAACGGGGGGACCCCGCCGTACGGACCGGTCCATGGGACCAGCAGCGGGTTCCGCACCGGGGCGGCCTCGGCCGGGGCGCTCGGGGCGGCGGGGGCGCCCTGGGCGGCCGGAGCGGAGGGAGCCGCCTCGCGGACCTCCTGGCTGGTCGTCGCGCACCCGGCGGACACGAGCGCGGCCACGCCCGCGCTGGCGAAGAGAAACTGACGCATGAAGGAGATGCCTCCAGACTGGGGTGAATACGGAAAATCCCTGCTCCAACGAGCATGCCTGCCCGCTTCTTCCCGTCGATTTTTTCCAACTCGCCCCGGAAGGGAGAAGGTAAGGCTGTCAGCGGTGAGCCAGATGCTGCGAACACCTCAAGCAGAGTGGCCCGCCCCTGCGGCGAGGGCTGCTTCGCCTGCTGATAATCACGGGAGGACGCGAAAGTGCGCCCCTGGAGTTACTCGGTCGTCCCCGCTCGGTGGATTGAACATGAGCGCCACACCCATTACCTGAGCATCTGCGAGAGGGGCTGCCGCACCATTGGGATGGAGGGAGCGGCACGAAGCCGCCCCATTTCAACCCGTTGGCGGCGGGTGAACGCCCTTGTCTGGACACGACACGTGCCCCTGCTGCGAATGGCCAATTCAAGCGCCAGCACGTGGCGACGTCGCATGGGTCCGCGCTCGATCGCATTCAACAGCAGCTCCACGTCGAACGGCTGCCCATGGAGATATCGCTCGCTTCGCGCGAAGCCCTTACGAGCTTGCTGCCACCAGGTGGAGACAGCGTCGATCGCTGGAACGGCCAGGGAGGCTTCGGGTTTCAGTGAAAGATCCGCATCGAGATCCTCCTCAATCGGAGGAAGCGCGGACTCAGTGTCATCCGAGCTGGGCGCCGCATAGGGGCCTTGAATGGCCAGACCTGTGATGGAGGAGAAGGCTTCCGCTGCCAGTGCCGCAACTGGCGCCTCGAACATCAACCCGAGGCAGGCCTCCGCGGCATCGACACGCCCACTGAACCCCAATGCCCAGAGGACACCAGGACGTTGCGACGGTATCTCGAGAGCACTCAGCAACATTTGAAGCTCTCCGTCGCCACCTCCGAGAGCCAGGAGCACCCACGCCTCCGCACGGCCCATCTCCTGAGCGGAGGCCATCTCCTTGCAGGCCTCCCATGCGGCACGCGAGCCCTGAAGGAGCCCGGTTCTAATCGCGGCCATTCTGACGGCCGGATGAACGGAATTGAGCGAGGCAGACAGCACCGCTGGCCGGACTCCGCCCTCTTGGAGACGAGCACATCGCCAAGCGGCCACGCGCACGGCCGCCTCCTCGTGCACGAGCATCCTGTCCAGCACCTCGGAGGGGGGCACCACATCATGGAAAGCCAGCACCTCCAGCGCCAACGCCTGGAGGACGGGCTCGGGAGACGCCAGGAGGATATCCATGCGCTCGGCACACGCCTGCCACGTCCATACCTCCAGTGCTCTCTGGATGGGTGCACGCGAACCGGGCTCGCCCTTTTTCAGCACCTGGAGCAGGTCCTCCATGGCGCTGGCCTCGTGACTGGCGAGCAGGGCCAGAGCGGCTGAGGAGAGCCGCTCCGGCTCGTCGGACTCGAGCGCGGGCCGCAACAGGCGCTCCGCGACGGGAGCACCCGCTTCCGCGAGCCCCTCGACATGAGCCAGCAGTCGCGCCTCAGGGCCAGAGGTTTCCTCCACATTGAAGTCAGGAGCGACCAGGGCCCGTTCCCATTGCCCCCACAAGAAAGCAGCCTCGTCCAGGTGCTCCTCGTAGACATCCCATCTCGGCAGCAAATCTTGTCTCACGCTTTTCCGCCAGGTTCGCCTGAAGCCCGTGCTCAGCCTTCGTAGTCCTCTTCACACACGAGGCACTCCGGCTTCTCCTTCTCCTTTCCCGGGGCGATCACCGGTGGCTGCATCACGGGAAAGGGCGGAGTGTTCTTGTCGTTGTGGAGCATCAAATCGAAGGCGCGGGCGACGTTCTTGCCCTCCACCTTCACATCGAAGGAGTAGTTGACGAACTCCGCTTTGCCCTGGGTCTTGCTCGAGGCCACACCACCACCCGCCGTGCCCGCCTCGTCGCCGGTGCTGGTGCTGAAATTCGAGTCCTTGACGCACACCGGGTTTCCCTCGACCGTCACCGTCTTGCTGCCCTTGGCGGTATCCGACGAGCGCGCGACGTTGGGATAGGGAATGGGCACCGGCCCGCCTGGGGTGGGCGTCTTGCAGACATCCGGGAAGGCCACCGTGGTGCCGTTGCTGTCCTTCGTCACCACGGACATCTTGTTCACACCGACTGTATTGGCCATGGAGCCACCTCCGGCACCGGTTGGGTTTCCGCCATTCTACCCCCAGAGCATCACGCGGGCATGGGGCCGTGGCCGCCCAGCCAGGACGACGGGAGGAATCAAGGGGTACTGAGACCGGGTGGGCATTCCCCTGCCACTGGCCAGCCTCACGAGAGCGAGGCCCTCAATGAAGACGTTGGCCTCGGTGAGCAGGAAGACATGATCTCCCAACCCCGACTGCCGCTGCAGACGGACCTGGGACTGCCACTCCTCACACAAAGCCAACAGCGCGGCCTCGAAGCGCTCCGGATCCCTGTGCACCAGGGCTGCCACAGCCTCATAGCGGGGGTACGCCACCCCTTCGAGCGCCCGCTCCATACGCTCCAGGCATTTCAACGCGCGCTCCTCGCTGCCCGTGGACGAGGCCAGGAGCGGGAGGAGCTCGAAGAAGCAGAAGTCCTCCTCGTACTCCATGCCTTCTGCCCACCGGGGCTCCATCCGCTCGCCAATGCGCCCGGCCAGAGTCATGTCGCCGAGGGCGAGCGCGTCGAGCAGGGGTTGGGCCCGGCTCCGAGCCAGGTAGTACGGATCGAGCCCAGGACTCACGGACTTGCGCTCCAGCAGTTGGAGGTATGCATCCGCCGCGAGGAAGAGGTGGCCACAGAATCCTTCGACATCGTAGGAGGATAGCAACAATCCGCACCCCAGCCGCCGGTAGTCGCTCGCGAGTTGGAGGATCTTGTTGGCATCCACCGCCCCGCTCTTGCGCAGCGCTTCGAGCCGCAGCGCGAGGATCTGGCTCAGGTTGCTGACGGTGAATTCGAGCTCCCGGATGCTCATCATTCCTCCCGCGAGGACACTGACGTCCGCGGCTTCAATAGATGTCCTCTCCCTGCTCGCGCACCACGAGCCCGGTGAGATTCTCGGCCTGGATGTGCTGCAACAGATCGGAGCGGATGATGATGACCTCGGGGCACTCCCCCAGACGGAAGAGACGCGTCTCGGGCGGGATGAGCTCCTCCTGGAGCTTGAGCCGCTCGACTACCAGGATCTCTTCATCGCTGCCCGGAACGAACTCGGATTTTTCGCGGTCCATGCAGGCAACCTTGCGCAAGACGTTGGCCAGATAATACCGGCTCTTGGTGGGCCGTCCGCGCCTGTCCAGCACGGTGATGGGCAGGTACTCCATTTCCTGGCGAAGGCCCTGCGCCTCGAGCACCTCCCTCGCCCGTGAGGAGATGACGAGCACCGAGCTGATGTTGGGGATGAAGTCACACAGAATATCCCCGCTATCCTGCGAGAGGGAGAACGTCGTGGACTCGGGGAGGGAGTCCTTCAGGACAGTGCCCTCGGTGAGCTCCCAGCTCTTGGCGACCCGCTCGCCGATGTCCTTGATGATCGCGTTGCGCCGATCAGTGTTGAGGTAGATCGACAGGTACCCGTGGGCCATTTTTCCCTCTCGGAGAGGAGTGTCTCCTCACGATTCAATCACAAAGAAGCCATCGTCCAGAAGGTTCTGTCGTGCCTTGCGCGACATGGCCTCCAGCATGCTTTTGATGTCGTTCGCGGCCTTGGTGACTGCTTCGTGCCGCTCCCGCTTGTTCTCGATGGCGAGGGCCCGATCGATTCGGGCCCGCACCTGGTCCAACCGCTTCTCAAATGTGAGCGAGTAGCCCTTGTGGTCGGCACCGGATTGCCAGGGGATGTGCGCTGGGAGATCCAGGATGCGCGCCACGAATACCTCTCGAGGCAGCATCATCATGTTCTCCTGGTGGTGGATATTCCAGGTGGACTTCATGACGACCGCAGCCCGCTTCATGTAGTCGATGCCGTTGTTCGTCTGCTTGTTCAGCACATACTGCTGGAAGGCGCTCACCGGCAGCAGGTGATGATGATCGTGCTCATAGGGGTACCACTGCCCGAGGCCCGGCTCGGCCACGCTCTTCCTGATGGCGAAATTCTTGGGCCGCCGTCCAAACCGGGCCACGAGTTCACTGAAGTAGTTGGCGAAGCTCCTCTTCCGATTCTTCTTGTTCCCGCCATAGACATTTCGGAACTTCTCGCTACTCACACCGGCCCTGTATCCCACGTCCCAGCCCTGGGGATCCAACACGAGCCAGTGCAGGGACTTGCCGTACCTACCCCGGTATGCGTTCAGGAAATTCAATTTCTTGCGCAAGGCATCTACCATGCTCTTGCCCTGAGCAAGGGTGGACTGAAGTTTCTGCTCACCCACCTGTGCGGCACCGGAGGTGTACTCCTCCGTGTCGTTGTTCACCTGGCCACCACGGATGTAGCCCAGTTCCTCGGCCTTCTGCCGGTTTCCCTTGCCCTTGCGCGTGTTATAGACCTCAGGGTGGGCCTCTGCCTTGTCGACGCTGTTCTCCTGGTAGTGGCAGGAATGGGTGTCGGTCTCGGACTGGCTGATGCGGATACACGTGTCGCTGCTCTGGCCGTAGTTGTGTTTCCAGAAGCAGGGCCGGTTTGGACCCGGGTTCCGCTCATGGCGGTTCACCAGCGCCCTCTGGTCCGCATGGCTCCGGTTGTTGGGATTGTTCTCGCTCATTGATTCGCCTCCCCTAATGCTTCGGAAGTGAAGACGACATCCTGGAAGGCTCGTGGCGGCGAAGCAGTGCCGAGGCAACCTCGCCCGAGTCCGCACTGGACCAGACAAGCACCTCCCCTGGTGCCGTATGACCGCGGGAGAGCGAGCGTGCCGCCGCCACTACGGAGAGGGCCCCGCTCGCGGCCCCCGTGTCCCCCAGAGACGTGGCGGGCCAGAGTTCCACGGCCCCGGACAGGTCATGCCTGCTCTGGAGCCGTACGCGGGCCCCGCCCCACTCACTCGCTCGGGAATCCTCGCCATTCAAATCACCGTAGAGGGTCCCCACTCGCGAGGACGAGCGCAGACTCCGATCGATAACCTTGGACAGTTCGAGGCCCATGGGGAGTCCTCCTTCCGCTCGGGGCCTGGGCTCCTGTCCCACCTCGATGGCCCCCACCAGGCACTGCAGCGGCGCCTGTCTCCGCAATGCCAGCGACAGCGGCTCCACCAGGAAGGCCGCGGATGCCTCACCCGCCATCAGACCGCGTGACCGGGCTGGTGTCTTGAGCCGCTCCTGCTCGTAGAGCACCTGCAACTCATCAGGACCCACCAGGCTGTCGACGCCACAGATGATGGCGCGTTCAAGATGACCCTGTTGGATGGCCGACGCGGCCTGGTGAAGGGCCACCAGCGCGGAGGCATGCCCCTGAAAGAAGGTGACGCGGTCCTTCGCAGCGATGGGGAGCCCCACGTGCCGGGCAGCTTCTTCCACCAGTTGCTCCTCCAGAAGGTCATCGTAGAAATCAATGGACTCATCCCGAGTGGGAGAGAGGCCCATGTAGAGAGCTGTATTGCGCCAGAAGCCCTGCTCGGCCTGCTGGAGACCGGAATACCAGAGCAGATCGGCGAGAGCGTGCGTGGAGAGGCGCAGATACAAGCCGAGACCACGAAATCCCTCCGTGATGCCTCGAAGCGGATGACCGGTCAGCCGCATGTTTTTGTACGGGACCCACCCGCAGAGACAACAACAGTTCTCGCGTGTCCTTGTCTGGGGCATGAACGTGGCCCACCAGCACCACATCCGTCGTCAGCTTGATGAAGGCACACTCCGGTTCGTACCGATAACTGGACTTCTCCGGTTCACCCCAATGCTGGCCAGCCAGGCACAAAGGCGCCTGCTCCGCAGCCAGCTGCAAACCTCGGGGACCGATGGCGTAGGTCCCCTTGATCACCAGCACCAACAAGGGACGCATCTGCTCATCGGCGAGAGCCAGCGGCTCGAAGACGAACGGCGTCCTGTTCTCTATGGCCGGATGACTCATGTGCCCCCCCGTGCGCGGGAACAAAACCGGAACACCATGCCACACCACGCAGCAACAGGAAGAAGCATGCGCTCACCCCTGCTGGATGGAACGGTGCGGCCTCCCCCCTCACCGTACCATCACGGACCCAGCCAGAACGGCGCGAATATCACCGCCACTCCCCCCTGCGGAAAGCCACCGGATTGGGCTATGCTCCGCGCCCACACTCGCGGTGTATTTCCTCGCCATGCCTCAGTCGCGCTTTCGTCCGTTCCCCGCGCTCCTCGCGTCGCTGGCCCTCGTGTCCTGCGCCGGCCCGCGCATCGAGTCGCAGACCCTGCAGCCGCCTCCGCCCGCCGCCAACGGTGGGCGCCCGGTGTCGGATCCTCCGCCCTCGCGCATCGTCATCCACACCACCATCTTCCGCGAGGGGCTCCTCAAGAAGCTGGCCGAGAGCCTGCCGCGCTCGGGCGAGGGCGATGCCCAGCTCTTCGCCGGCCAGACGCTGCACTACACCTGGCAGCGCGAGCCGCTGACGATCAAGTTCGACCGCGGCCGCGTGGTGGTGGGCGTCCCCGTCCATGGCCGCTTCAACATGCTCGGCGAGCGGGAGATGCCCATCACCGTCACCATCGCCGGCGAGCCCGTCATGACGGCGGACTTCAAGGCACTGCTGCAATCCACCGAGGTGCAGGTGGTGGCCGCCGGCCCGGTGGACGCCGTCAACCGTGCCCTCGAGGCCAAGCTCAAGGAGCTCATCGGCAAGACGCTCGAGGAGTTCCGCTTCGACGTGCGCCCGCTGCTCTCCAGTGCCTTCGCCCGGCTCGCCCGCCCCATCGAGATTCCCGTGGGCGGGGACCAGTACGCCTGCGCCGAGCTGAAGGTGACGAGCCTGGAGGCCGCCCCCACCGTGCTCGCGGATGGCTTCGAGAAGGACCTCGGCATCGTGGTGATGCCCTCGGTGACGCTGCCATGCACCCCGGTGGCGAGCCTCACCCGCCCCGCGAGCACCGACGGCGGCACTCCGGCCACCGACGCGGGCCTCCAGACGGCCAGCCCCACGGCGGCTCCCGGGAGCACCCCGCAGTTCGCCAGCTACACCCCGGGCGCCACGGGCACGGATGGTGGGACGCCGGTCCCGGACGCGGGCATGCAGACACAGACGGCCGTGTCCACCGCCACCGCGCCTGGCGACGGAGGCACCAGCACGGACGCCGGCACGCCTCCGCCTCCGGCCACGCAGGTGGCCATGCCCCTGCTGCAGAACGTCTCCACCCTGCCCTCCGGCCCCTTCAAGGTCGTCATCCCCGTGGCCGCCCGCTACGAGGAGCTGTCCAAGGCGCTCGAGGCCTCCATGAAGGGCCGGCTCCACTTCTCCGAGTCGCACCCGGAGCTGTACATGGAGAACCCCCAGGTCTACCCCTCGGATGACACGGTGGTCATCAAGATGAACCTCGGGGGCAACGCCAAGGTGGGCAGCTACTCCGTGCCCATGAAGGGCGAGCTCTTCTTCGCCGGCCATCCGCACGTCATCGACAACCAGATCTCCGTGCCCGACCTGGAGATCACCCCGGGCACGGCCAGCGAGCTGCTCAAGCTCAAGTTCGCCCTGGACTACCAGTCCATCCGCGACCAGGCCCGGCAGGCGCTGCGCGTGGACATCTCCGAGCGGCTCGCCGCGGTGAAGGACAAGATGTCCACCGAGATGAGCTTCTCGGAGGACATGGGCTGCGTGCGCGGCCAGGTGCTCCGCTCCGAGGTGACGGGCATCTACCCCCACCCCAGCTTCCTGCGCATCTACGTGCAGGTGGACGCCCAGCTCGGCCTGTACCTGCCCTGCAAGCGCTGAACCGGGATTCCAGCGAAAATCGGTTTTCGTTTCAATCCGGCCTCATACGGTGATATAGGAATTACCCAGTGAGGCCGGAAATCCCGCGAAGCTCGTAGGACACGTCCACCCCAGGGTGGAACTCCGGCACGACAGGACGGGAGCCCACTCCCGTCTCCGGAGGAAGACCCCGATGATGCGTGAAGCGATTCGTCCGCTCGTGTGCGCCGTGCTCTGCGGGCTGCTGGTGGCGTGCGGTGGAACCGAGGCCGACCCGGTCCTGTCCGAGCAGGAGACGCTGGGCACCCAGAGCTCGGAGCTGTGCTCGGGCCTGTACGTCACCTCGCTCGTCGTCTCGGGGGCGAGCACGTACAACGGCGAGATGGCCGCGAGCGGCACCTGGACGACGGCCCCGGGCGCCAACGCGGTGCGGCTGGAGTACTACGTCGGTGACACGCTCTACACCACCGAGGAGCGCGTGGGCACCACGGGCACCTGGTACTTCAGCACCACGGGCATCGCCTGCGGCCCGCGCAACCTGGTGGTGAAGGCCTGGCCCATGGTCGTCGACAGCGCCGGCAACCGCACCACCTGCTCGGCCGCGCTCACCTCCACCACCGTCACGGTGACCGAGGACTGCCATTGGACAACCTACGCGCCCTTCCCTTGCGGCACCTTCGGCTTCCCGTCGTGCTACGCCTTCGCCCCGTGCCCGAGCAGCCCGAGTGGGCAGGTCTGCTCCCCTTATGGGTCGGTCTGCATCGTGAGGGCGGGCATCGGCAGCATGCTGTACTACTGCATCTAGGACAGGGACGGGGCCCGCCGTGAGGTGACCTGCCAGATGAGGTGCGGCCTCCCGTTTCGCGAGGTGATAGAAGGGTGGGCGGAAGGAGGCCGCACATGGCCGACGAATCACCCTTCAAGGGCGGAAGACTGGGGCCGTTCCACCTCGGCAGGCGCTTCAAGCACAAGGAGCTCGGAACGGGCCTGGGCCGTGTCTACGAGGCGCACAACGTGAATACCGGGGCCTCGGCCCTGGTGCTCATGCCCGACCGGGGTGCGGACTGGGAGCCCACGGAGGACTGGCGGATCTCCGCCTCCTCGCACGAGTCGCCTCCCTACGTCGCGCTGGAGGTGGGGCACGCCCCGGCCTCGGGCCGGCTGCCGGCCCTGGCGGAGCTGCTCGATCTGCTGGCCTCCGCGGTCGAGCGGTTGGAGCAGAACGCCGAGGCCCGCGCCCACCTGACCCGCGAGCCCATCGGCCGGCTGCGCAGGTGGCTCGGACGCTCGCGCCGGTGGATGCGCTCACGGCGGGGGCTCGCCATCGCGGGCCTCGCTACGGTGGCACTCGGCATGGGCCTCTGGCTGGGCATCACCGGCCTCGGCGGTGGCCCTGAGCACGAGCCCCGCACGGCCCATGGCGTGGCCGCGGAGGCCGCGGCCCGGCTCGATGCGCCCGCCTCGCTCAGTCCTGATGACGAGAGCATGGCTGCCATCGCGTATCCCATGCCCGGAGGTCCCTTCCGCGACCAGGCCAAGGCCCCCTGCCGGCCCAAGCGAGGCGAGGTGGAGATCAACGGCGGGTGCTGGGTGGCGCTGGAGAAGCGCCCGCCCTGCTTCGAGACCCAGGCCGAGTACCAGGGCAAGTGCTACCTGCCGGTCTCCGCGGCGTCCCGGAAGGCCCAGTCCATCCTCCCGTGAGCCCAGGCACTTGCAGGGGTGACCATGAGGGAAGATTTCCGCATGACCCTCGCTCTGCGCAATGCCAGGAGCGTTGAGTGCCCTCCCCCAATACCTCCCTCGCGTACCGCGGCAGCAGTTGCCCCTGGTCCGGCAGCCACTCCCGGAACGGTCGCGGTGAGCTGAAGCGCGCGGAGCTCTTTGCCTCCTCCTGCTGGTGGGGTTCTCCGACAAGCTCCCAGGGAACGCCCTGGGCACCGGCCTCGGCCGGGGGCCCCGCCCTGAACCAGGAAAAACGAAAAACATGTTTACTCCGCGTGAGAACTGATTCACTGTGATTCCAGCTTTTCGTGAACTCCGGTTTTCACACGTGTGGGCCAGGAGGCCCCCACTGCTCGCGAGGTCTGAACATGAAGCCCTGGCTCTCGATGCGCGCCCTCCTCGAGGTCACCGTGCTGGGCGTGGCCCTGCACGTCGGGGCGGTGGGTTGCGGCATGTCACCCGGAGGGGAGACCCCGGCTGACAACGGGACGGACCCGCTGGAGCAGCTCCAGAGCACGTTGTGGACGGCCTACACGTCGGAGGAGTACCCGCCGGTGAACTGTCTGGACAGCCGCCTGGTGGCGGGCGTCGCCTGTAGCGGGCGCTTCTGTGACAACGTCGCCATCGACTGCGTGGCGGTGAGTGGCCTCACGTTTGGCGCCAGCTCCTCCACGCCTTTCTTCTCGGAGGAGGGCTCTCACGAGGGCGTCTGCTCCGGCAACGAGTGGATGACCGGCATCCAGTGCCATGGGGACTTCTGCGACAACCTCAGCATCCGGTGCACGGAGACCAACCGGGCCCCCACCCAGTGCGCGTGGACGAGCGGCACCTATTCCGAGGAGAACAGCCCGTTCCAGGTGGCCAGCATCGGCCGTACTGGCTTCTTCATCCGCGGCATCCGGTGCTTCGGCTCCAACTGTGACAACAAGCAGTATCTCACCTGCCGCCCCCTGTGAGGGGGAAGCACCGGCCCTCTCATGAGGGCCACTCACCGTGAATTGAACGAAAGGCCATACCGAAATGCTCTCATCCCGCAGAGGTGCTTTGCTGGCAACCGTGTCGGCCGTGGTTTCGTGTTTCGCATTCACGCCGCCCGCTCGAGCTGACTACACATTCTACCGAACGGATCCTCACACCGGGGCTTGCTGGAACAAGGTGAACGCGTACGGAGGCGTCTACCAGATCACCAACAATCTGCTGAATGGGACGGGCTCTACTCACACCGCCACGGTGCAAAGCTACCGCCCAGGGGTTGGACTGCAATCCAGTGAGAGCTACACCGCCAGGCCCGGAGAGTGGAAGGTGGGCGGGATCGCCCACGTGGCCATCGTGCCCAATGATGAGTTCAGGTACTACCTCAACGGGGTGCTCGTCGCGGGCATCCCGGCCAATGGCATCCCGTTCTACATGCAGCACTGCAAGGTGTCGACGTCGCCTTCCGTCAAGGTCAGGATGGCGCTCTCCTACGGCCTCGCGGCACTCGACTCCGTCTACACGGGAGCCTGTGCGGGAACCTACCGGTTCGGCGCCGCCCCCAGCACTGCGATGTGGCATTACGGTGCGAGCTGCAACAGTGGTCAAGGCAACTACTACCAGCCCGCTGGCGTCAGAGGTTTCGACTGCTCGGGATTGGTGTACAAGATGTTCCAGTATGCAGGAGTGCCTTTCGGCTGGACCTCCTCCACGGACATGAAGAATGGCATTCCGCAAATCTCCAAGTCCTACATCCAGGTGGGCGATCTCCTCGTGAAGTACGGGCACGTGGCCGTCTACCTGGGTGACGGTGATGGGGATGGCATTGCGTCAGTCCTGGAGGCGACGCCGGAATGGACGAACCCCGACGGCAGCAAGACCGGCGTCATCATCTCCAACGCGACCTCGTACCTTCAGGACTCTGCTTACACCGCTCACCGGGTACCAGGCATCTGACGCGGCGCTCGTGCACTCCAGCCGGTATCGCGCTGCCGGGCATCTTCCTTTTCTACGCGGCGGCGTGGGCTTCGGCTTCGGGAAGCTCTCGCCGCCCAGGCCGCCGAGGCTGGACTGCAGCTGGGCCCTCGGATCGTGGTTGATGTCCGCCAGGCGGGGGCTCGTTTCAAGGCGGACGTCCGCTGGGATTGTCGGAGCGGGGCTCCGGGCAGTTGCCTCTCGGAGCTTTGACGCCCCCGGTCAGGGCCAGCACCATCGCCCAGCGCTGCACGACGAGGCGCTGGAAGAACGGAAGCTCGAACGCCGCCAGGTCCTCCTCATCCTCCTGGCTGGGGCGTGCAGGGGCCACGCAGGCCATGCCTCCGCGCTCGAGCGGATGGAGCAGAACGCCGAGGCCTCGCCCACCTGACCCGCGAGCCCATCAGGCCGAGGACCAGGGCAAGGGGTAGCTGCCGGTTGTCTTTGAAGACGCTTCGAGCACGCTTCCCCTGAGTCATTTACAGGAGAGCCGTCAGCGCTTCGTCAGCGCCGCGTCAGCGTTTCGTCAGTGATTGGAAATTCTCGCAGTGGGCAATCCCAGACGCACAGGGTGGGAATAAATTCACGTTTTGCCACATTTACTATTTTCACTGATTGAACTATTGCCCCCCTGCCTCGGACGGTCCATTCCCGGCCGTCCGCACGAAAGGAAATCCTATGAAGAAGAGCCATCTGCTGTCGGCCCTGGCCGCCGTGGGCGTGATGCTCGGCGGGGGCATTCCCTCTGACGCGCACGCGGCCGTGCCCTTCGACTGCCGCACGCTGGACTTCGGTATCTACTGGTACGGGCTGAGCAACGCGTCCCAGAAGGCGGTCCCCGGCGTCTACAATCCCTACTTCAACGCCGCCAAGCCCACCGTCATCTACGTGCACGGCTGGCAGAAGGACGGCGTCGTCAATGGCAAGCGCGAGACGTTCAACTACGCGGAGAACGATCCCACGTACGGCGTCAACGTGAACATGGCCGACGCGTGGATCAACGCGGGCTGGAACATCGGCATCTTCTACTGGAACCAGTTCGCGGACGAGCCCGAGG
>NZ_DASUNC010000149.1:0-7503 GCF_036277355.1 Archangium sp. | reverse complement strand
TGCCGCCCTTGCCGGCCATCTTGGTGGTCTCGATGAAGAGCAGGTCACCGCCGTAGGGCGTCCAAGCCAGGCCCGCCGCCACGCCAGTCTGCGACGTGCGCTCCGCCATCTCCGACTCCACGCGCTGGGGCCCGAGGAGCTCGAAGACCCGCTCCTTGGTGATCACCTGCTTGTCGGGCTTGCCAGAGGCCACCTGCACCGCCACCGAGCGGCAGACGTCGGCCACCCGGCGCTCGAGCGAGCGCACGCCGGCTTCGCGCGTGTACGAGGCGATGATGTCGCCCAGCGCCTCGTCGGTGATCTCCAGCTGGTCGGCGGCGAGGCCGTGCTCCTTGACCTGCTTGGGGACCAGGTGCGTCTTGGCGATCGCCATCTTCTCGTCGAGCGTGTAGCCGCTCAGCTCGATGATCTCCATGCGGTCACGCAGCGGCCCGGGCACGGGGTCGAGTTGGTTCGCCGTGGCGATGAACATCACCTTCGACAGGTCGAAGGCCACGTCGAGGTAGTGGTCGCTGAAGGTGTGGTTCTGCTCCGGGTCGAGGACCTCGAGCAGCGCCGCCGACGGGTCGCCCCTGAAGTCGGCGCCGAGCTTGTCGATCTCGTCGAGCAGCATCACCGGGTTGCGCGAGCCGGCCTTCTTCATCTGCTGGATGAAGCGGCCGGGCAGGGCGCCCACGTAGGTGCGGCGGTGACCGCGGATCTCGGCCTCGTCGCGCACGCCGCCGAGCGCCAGGCGCACGAACTTACGGCCCACGGCCTTCGCCACCGACTGCCCCAGCGACGTCTTGCCGACGCCCGGGGGCCCGACCAGGCAGAGAATGGGGCCCTTCATGTCGTTCTTCAGCTTGCGCACCGCGAGGTACTCGAGGATGCGCTTCTTCACCTTCTTGATGCCGAAGTGGTCCTTGTCGAGCACCTGGCGCGCGTTCTCGATGTCGAGGTTGTCCTCGGACATCTTCGCCCACGGCAGGTCGGCGATCCAATCGAGGTAGGTGCGCGCGACGGTGTACTCGCTCGACGCCGCGGGGATCGTCTTGAGCCGGTTGAGCTCCTTGTTGGCGACCTTCTCGACCTCGGGGGGCAGGTTGGCCTTCTTGAGGCGCTCGCCGAGCTCGTCGAGCTCCTCCTCGTCTTCGCCCATCTCGCCGAGCTCTTCCTTGATCGCCTTGAGCTGCTGGCGCAGGTAGTACTCGCGCTGGGTCTTCGACATCTCGCCCTTCACGGCGGAGTCGATCTTGTTGGAGAGCTTGAGGATCTCGCGCTTGCGGTTGAGCAGCTCGAGCACGAGCTTCATCCGGGCCTTGAGGTCCACCGTCTCGAGGACGGCCTGCTTCTCCTCGATGGGCACGTCCACGTTGGCGGCGATGAGGTCCGCCAGGTGGCCGGGGTGGGTGATGGACTCGACCAGCTCGGTGGCCGCGGCGGGCAGCTCGGGCATCAGCTCGATGACCTCGCGCGCCAGCTTCTTGAGGTTGATGCCCAGGGCCTCCACCTCGACGTTCTCGGCCGAGGTGCGATCCTCCACGGCCTCCACGCGGGCCTTGAGGTAGGGGGCCTCCTGGACCAGGTCCATGACGCGGAAGCGCGCCAGACCCTGGACGACGAGCGAGTAGTTGTCCTCGCCCATCTTGAGGAGCTTCACGATGCGGGCCACGGTGCCCATCGTGTAGAGGTCGGACGCGCCCGGGTCCTCCTCCTCGGCGCGGCGCTGGGTGACGACGCCGATCACCTGGTCGTCACGCACCGCGTCCTTGATGAGGGCGATCGTCTTCTGCCGCCCCACCGCGAGCGGCAGCACGCCGCCCGGAAAGAACACCGAATTGCGCAGGGGGAGGATCGGCAGGACCTGGGGAATGTCCTCCTTGTTGATCATCCCTGGAGGCGCCATCGCAGCCGGCATGGCCGCAGCGCCGGAACCCTTCTTCTTGTCGTCGGACATGTAGTCGATGCCTCGGTTTCCAGCCCGGCCGGACAGCTTCCGAGCCGGTAGAACAGCTGGGTTGTCGATCTTCTGTGAGAGTTGACTCAACGTAGCAACCAAAACGCACATGGCAAACGTGGCCTGCGTTTTTCGTGTAGGTCGTCGGATCCCGGACGGTTGCTCGCACATCCCCCCGGATGTGGGGCATGTTCGGGGACCCCCCTTTGTCCATGGCCCGGGCGCGCGCTACACCCGGCCGCGTTCCCAGGAGATCCCCCCATGATGCAGTCCATCCGAACGAGCGCGCTGTTGGCCACCGCCCTGTGGGGTGTGGCGTGTACGTCCCCCGTGGAGGAGCCCGGCTCCACGTTGCCGGGCCGGTGCCAGGCGGACGCCCCGCTGATCTCGGCCCAGAAGACGGATCTGCTCTTCGTCATCGACAACTCGGGATCGATGGACGAGGAGCAGAAGGCCATTGCCTCCGAGCTGCCCGCGTTCCTGGCGGAGCTCCAGCGGGGGAGCGGCGTGGAGCAGGACTTCCGCGTGGGCGTCATCACGACGTCGGTCTACCTGCACGCGTTCTATGATAACCGCGAGCAGTTGGCGGATTTTCCCGATCAGGCGGGGCGGCTGAGGCCGGTCCCTGACGAGCGGGAGCAGCCCACGGCCGAGCGCTACCTGGACGAGGGGGATCCGGACCTCCTGGCGAAGTTCAGCCGCCTGGTGAAGGTGGGGACGAGGGGCAGCGGGCAGGAGACGCCCTTCGAGGCGGTGCGGTTGGCGGTGACGCCGCCCCTGTCGACGATGCCGGTGGGCGAGGGAGGTAACGGAGGCTTCCTGCGGGACGGGGCGCGGCTGCTGGTGGTGGTGGTGTCGGACGAGGAGGACTGCAGCTCGACGGAGCGGCCGCCGCCGGTGATTCTGACGGAGGAAACGACGCGGGATCTGTGCAGCGAGCAGTCGGATCGGCTGACGCCGGTGCGGGAGTACGCGCGGATCTTCCGGAACCTGGAGGATGGGCTGGGGTCCACGCGCGAGGTGCTGTGGGCGACGATTGGCCCGGTGGGGCTGACGGACAAGGCGGTGGGGACGGTGTTGGATCGGACGCCGACGGGGACGTTCGTGCGCAACGTGGATTGCCCGACGTCGTACGGGCCGGGATTCCGGCAGCGGGAGATGGCGGCGCAGTTCGATACAGGGCTGAAGAACCTGGACTCCATCTGCCGGGCGGACTTCCGGGAGACGCTGGTGTCGATCGCGACGTTGGCGAGGACGTCGCAGAGCATCGAGGTGGTGAACCTGCCGGACGCGAGGCTGGCGCAGGTGAGGGTGACGAGGGAGGACGGGACGGTGCAGACGTGCAGCGTGGCGGGGGGAGACCTGACGTACGAGCCATCTGCGGGGGGGAGGGCGGCGCGGCTGTACTTCCAGTCCTCGTGCCCGAGGAAGCCGACGGATCAGAAGCTGGAAGTCAAACTGCTCTGCGCGAACTGAGCCCCTCCAACTGAGCCGCTCCACCAGAGCCCCACCACCAGAGCCCCACCACCAGAGCCTCTCCACCCAGAGAAACCACCCCTCTCCCCTCGGGAGAGGGACGGGGTGAGGGTACCTGGACCGCGAGTTGAGCCCGTGTAAACCCCCTCTCCCTCTGGGAGAGGGTTGGGGTGAGGGTCTGTCGCCTCGCCTGCGCACCCACCCCGAAAACCGTGAAAAAGAACGCGCCTGGCTGATCACCAGGCGACATTTCCTGGCGCATGTCAGCCCGGACGGCATACTGAACCCAATTTCAGGTCCAGTGTGGGACGGGGGACGTGATGAGTGCGACGGCCGAGAAGGTATCGGTGACGGTGGAGGCGTTGAGGGAGCAGATCCGCCGGTTGCAGGCGGCGCCGAGGAAGTACCTGGCGGCGCTGAGGACGGGGGTGGAGGCCTTTGACGAGCTGCTGCCGGGGGGAGGGCTGCCGTTGGGGCAGGTGGTGGAGCTGTGGGGTGAGGCGGCGTCGGGGAGGACGAGCCTGGCGTTGAGGGCGGTGGCGTCGGCGCACCGGGAAGGGCGGCTGTGCGCGTACGTGGACGGCTCTGGAGAGCTCTACCCGCCGGCGGCGGTGGCGGCGGGGGTGGATCCTGCCCGGCTGCTGATCGTGCGGCCGAAGACGGCGGAGCAGCTGGCGTGGTCGGCGGTGCAGCTGGTGAGGAGTGGGGCATTCGCGTGCGTGGTGTTGGACCTGACGCGAGGCCCGAAGGGAGCGGGCGGAGTGCGCCTGTCCCCGGCGGAGGGAAAGCGGCTGATGGACGCGGCGGTGAGGGGAGGGAGCCTGCTGCTGCTGCTGACGGCGCCGGAGGCCCCGGGGGACGGGATGATGAGGCTGCGGACGGAGGCGCGAGACGGCGAGGGCCTGTCGGTGGAGGTGGTGCGAAGCCGGCAGGGAGGAATCGGCTCGAGGACGGTGGTGCCGTGGAAGGCGCTCTATCCGGAGCTGGAGGGAGTGGAGGCGCCGTGGGGAGCGGAGCTGCCGCCCGCGGAGGACGTGACGGTGCCGGAGCTCCCGAGGGAGCGGCCCCCGTCGGAGGGACACCGGGGAATCCTGTGGCAGCGCCCGGGCCGTGACACGCCGATGCCGTCGTTGCGCGCGAGCCTGGACGCGGGCACGGCGCTGCACTGAGGCGAGGGGAGGGGAACGGAGATGCGGCTGGGGTATCTGCACTTTTCGCGCTTCCCGGTGCAGCGCAAGGTGATCGAGCTGCCGGAGCTCACGGGCAGGCCGTTCGTGCTGGTGGAGGAGGTGCGAGGCCAGCAGCGGGTGGCGTGCGCGTCCACGAGTGCGCTGAAGGCGGGGGTGAAGCAAGGGATGACGCTGACGGCGGCGACGGCGCTGGAGCCGGAGCTGAGACATTTCCCGTACCGGCCGGAGGAGGAGCGGCGGGCGCTGGTGGGCATTGGCGAGATGCTGATGGGACTGGCGCCGGGCTTCCAGCTATCGGAGCCGGACGGGCTGTGGTTCGACGCGAGCGCGGCGCACCTGGCGAAGGGGGAGGAGGGGCTGTGCGCGAAGGTGCTGGCGCAGTGCTCGGAGCTGGGGTGGAGGGGGAGGGTGGTGGTGGCTTCGGAGAAGTTCACCGCGAGGGCGCTGGCGAGGCACGGGGCGCCGCGGATGAGCGTGGTGCCGGAAGGAGAGAGCGCGCGGGCGCTGGCGCCGCTGCCCCTGAGTGCACTGGAGGGCCCGGAGCAGACGGCGTTCGCGGCGCTTGGGCTGACGACGCTGGGCGAGGTGGCGGGGCTGCCGGTGGGGGCGGTAACGGCGCGAGGCGGCGCGGCGGGGATGAGGGCGCACGCGCGCTGCCGGGGAGGAGATGAGACCCCGTTCATCGCGGAGGTGCTGGAGGAGGTGTTGGAGGAGCAGCTGACGCTGGAGTGGCCGGCCGAGTCGCTGGAGCCGCTGCAGTTCGCGCTGAAGACGGTGCTGGACCGGCTGTGCGGGCGGCTGGGAGGCCGGAAGCGGGCGGCGGTGCGGATGAACCTGACGTTGAAGCTGGACCCGTCGGGACAGGCGGTGGTGCCGCTGACGCTGGCGAGGCCGACGGCTCAGGCGAAGATGCTGCTGGAACTGACGCGGCACCGGCTGTCGGACGTGCGGCTCGAGGGACCGGTGGCGGGGCTGATCCTCCGGGTGGAGGAGGATTGCGAGGACCGGGGCCAGCAACTGGCACTGGGGGACGCGCCCGAGGGAGACGCGGCACTGGAGGTGGTGCTCTCGCGGCTGGCGACGGCGCTGGGCGAGGACGCGCTCTTCATGGCGGCGCTGGAGGACACGCACCGGCCCGAGGATGCGTACGAGACGAAGACCTTCCGGCCACCGCCCATGAGGCGCGGACTGGAGGGGGAGTTGCTGCAGCCCGTGGAGGCGGCGGAGCCGGTGCCCGAGTTCATGCGGGAGCGGCCCTCGCGGATGCTGGGGACGCCGGCCACGATCGACGTGGAGATGACGGCCTCGGGCGAGCTGCTGGCGGCGAGGCTGGGAGGGCGGCGGCGCCGGGTGATGGCGCTGGTGGGCCCGGAGCGGCTGAGCGGGGATTGGTGGGACGCGAGGCCGTACAGCCGGGACTACTACCGGGTGCACTTCGAGGGACTGGGCCCGGCGTGGGTATTCCGGGACGCGCGAGACGGCCGCTTCTACCTCCAGGGCCTGTTCGATTGACCCTGTGTATGCCCCCTCTCCCTCTGGGAGAGGGCTGGGGTGAGGGTGTATGGCTTCAATCTGGCCCCAGGTGTGTCCGCGTGATCATTCACGCCTGAGAATGACTCCCTCATCGCTGATGGCGTAGCTCGCACCGGCATCGACAGGGCTTGGCTCGAGGCCGCAGCGTTCATCTTCTTTGGGCGTGAAGTGAACGAACGTGACTCGTTCGCCGCGCTTGATCCATGCGTCGTAGTTCTCGATCTGCTGCAGGCAGTGAACCAGCGCGTCCTTGTTCTTGGGGGGTCCCCATCCTGTCGGCCGGAAATCATCCATCGCAATCTGGAGTGCTTTGAGCTGTGGCCCGGTGACGGTGGCCGCGTCTTTGCCCCATTCTGGAAACTGGATGCGCTCAGCGATTTCGTGAGGCGCAACAGATGCCTTCCGATGGATGTGAATGCACCCGGGAAGAGCAATCATCAGGATTCCCAGGCTGATTCGCTTCATCCATCCTCCTGTGGGTTGCTGGTGCGGCATCTGAGCGCTGACAGGTCGGTTCAATATGTATGACATGAGGTTTTTATTGGCCGCGGATATCGTCCGTCACCTGTTTGATGGGGGCGAATTTTCCGTCTTGAAGTTGGAAGACCGTCCGATCTTGAAAGTCATACAAATAGACCTCACAGATGTGGTTGAACATCACCCGGAAGTAGAAGCGTTGACGTCGCGCTTGTAGATCTTCCGGAGAGAACCGCGAGGCCGATGGGTGGCTATGGTAATCAGCGTAGATTTGTCCTCCCGGCGCCTCGGAGTCACTGACCTTGTTCGGGACAAAGCAGGCTTTTCTTCCACCCGGTAGTTCAAGTGGCGGACCGAGCGAGGAGGGATAGCTTGCAAAGAATCTTGTATCTCCAGGACGCTGGTAGATGGCTCCACAATACTCCTGTCCACCACGTTGGTGGCCGGCTTGGGCACCAGGCATGTCTCGGACTTTTTCACAAAGCTGCGGAGCGAGCGTCTCCAGATTGTCGGTGGGGCCGAGCATGGGGCCCATGAAGATGATGTTGCCATCCGGGTCGCGCCAGAATTTTGGCTGTCCGCCAGTAGCACACCCCAGGATGCCCCCTGAAGCGACTAGCATCGCGAGATAACGCGGCATCATTTCTTCGTACCGCCTTTCAAGCTGTGACCGTCATGATCATCCGCCCGAGTATACCATGCGGTAGGCTGGCGACGGCGTTGGGCGAGGACGCGCTCTTCCTGGCGGTGCGTATTCCGGCGATGTGGAACACTCGTTCCGGACGAAGTGGAACGCCTGTTCCGGAGCAAGCGGAACAGTCGGAGCGTCAGCGACGCTGGCCGGGGTTCACTTCGCCCCCTTCTTGGACCGGGTCAAATTCCTTTCCG
>NZ_DASUNC010000148.1:0-130958 GCF_036277355.1 Archangium sp. | reverse complement strand
CCGCCCACGCAGTGGCCCTGCTACTACGGCATCGACACGCCGAGCCGGCAGGAGCTGATCGCCTCCAGCCACAGCGTGGAGGAGATCGCCCGCTACGTGACGGCGGACACGCTGGGCTACATCTCCATGGAGGGCCTGGGCAGCGCGGTGGGAGACAAGGAGCGCACCACCTTCTGCACGGCCTGCTTCTCCGGCAAGTACCTGACGGGCAACCTCAATCCGAGTGCCCCCTCAGCCGAGTCCAGCCCGAAGCTCGCCAGCGCCTGAGCCGCACCCGCCCCTGAACGGGGCGGGTGGCAAACCGAGGACGCTCAGCGCCCGAGCTGGATGTTCTCCAGGACTCCGAGCGCGTCGGGGATGAGCACGGCCGCGGAGTAGTACGTACTGACGAGATAGGACGAGACCGCCTTCTCGTTGACGCCCATGTGCCGCACGGACAGGCCCGGCTCGACCTCGTCCGGGATGCCCGTCTGGCGCAGCCCGACGACGCCCTGATCATCCTTCCCCGTGCGGAGCACGAGAATGGAGGTCGTGCCGTACTCGGAGATGGGAATCTTGTCGCAGGGCAGCAGCGGCACGTTGCGCCAGCCGATGAACTTCCGGCCCTCCACCTCGACGGTGGGCGGGTAGAGCCCACGCCGGGTGCACTCCTGCCCGAACGCGGCGATGGCCCTCGGGTGCGCCAGGAAGAACCGTGACTTCTTGCGCCGGCTGAGCAGCTCGTCCAGGTCATCGGGCGTGGGCGGCCCGCTGCGCGCGTGGATGCGCTGCTTCAGGTCCGCGTTGTGCAACAGCCCGAAGTCCCGGTTGTTGATCATCTCGTTCTCCTGCGCCTCGCGCAGGGCCTCGATGGTCAACCGGACCTGCTCCCCCACCTGGTTCATCGGACCGTTGTAGATGTCCGCGACGCGGTTATGCACCCGGAGCAGGGTCTGCGCCAGGCTCAGCTCGTACTCGCGGGGCTTGAGGTCGTAGTCGACGAACGTCCCCGGCAGCTCCGGCTCGCCGCGGTGTCCCGCTGCGAGCTGGATGGCGGCCTGTCCCGCCTTGTCCTGCGGCTTGCTCAACCGCTCCTTGAGCCGATCCACATGCGCCGACAGCACCGGGGACTGTTTGATCAGCTCCTCGAACACCCGCTGCGGCAGCATCATCACCGTGCACGGGGTGAGCGCCTTGACCGTGAACTTCCACTGGTCGTTCGCCTCCACCACCGACATGTCCCCCCAGTGATCGCCATCGGCGAGCACCTCGAGCAGGACCTCGTCGCCATACTGGCCCCGGCCCACCTTCTGGGCCCGGCCATGGGCGAGCAGCACCACGTGCTCGGCGGGCTGACCCGCCTCGACGATGCGCTCGCCCGGCTTGAACTCCCGCTGCACGAACCGCGACGCCAGGGCGGACAGCACCTCGGCATCCTCGACCTCGCGCAGCAGGGGCAGCTCGCGCAGCTCCTGGGGGATGACCTCCACCCGGGCGCCGATGTTCGCGAAGCTGAGGCGCCCATCACCCACGGAGTAGGTCAGCCGCCGGTTGACGCGGTACACGCCACCCGGCACCTCGACCCAGGGCAGCATGCGCAGCAGCCACCGGGGCGTGATTCCCAACATCTGCGGCCGCGACTTGGTCGTCGTCGCCAACTGACGGGCCGCGTCCGTCCCCAGGCTCATCTGCCGCTGTTCCGCTTCACCACCACCACTGCCCGTGTTCATCGTATTCGCCATGAGCTGTGCCTCAGCTGTGTCTCTGGACTGCCTCGGAGCGCCCGCGCGCTAGACGCGGCCGATCTCCACGCTCTCGAGGATGCCGAGCGCGTCGGGGATGAGCACCGCCGTGGAGAAGTAGGTGCTGACGAGGTAGGACATGACCGCCTTGTCGTTGATGCCCATGAACCGCACGTTCAGGCTGGGCTCGACCTCGTCGGGGATGCCGGCCTGGTGCAGGCCCACGACGCCCTGGTTCTCCGCGCCCGTGCGCATCAGCATGATGGAGCTGGTGCGCGACTCGCTGATGGGAATCTTGTTGCAGGGGAAGATGGGGATGCCGCGCCAGGCGGTGACCGCGCGGCCGTTCACGTCGATGCTGCCCGGGTACACGCCCCGGCGGTTGCACTCCTGGCCGAACGCGGCGATGGCCCGCGGATGCGCCAGGAAGAAGGACGGATCCTTCCACACGGTGGCCAGCAGCTCGTCCATGTCATCCGGCGTCGGCGGACCGCTGCGGGTGTGGATGCGCTGCTTGAGGTCCGCGTTGTGCAGCAGGCCGAACTCCCGGTTGTTGACGAGCTCGTGCTCCTTGCGCTCCTTCAGCGCCTCGACGGTCAGACGCAGCTGCTCCTCGACCTGGTTCATCGGATCGTTGAACAGGTCGGCCACGCGCGTGTGGACCTGCAGCACCGTCTGCGCGACGCTCAGCTCGTACTCGCGGGGCGACGTCTCGTAGTCCACGTAGGTGCCCGGCAGCACGGGCTCGCCGTGGTGGCCGGCGGCCAGCTCGATGTCCGCCTGGCCCGACGAATCCTGCTTCTTCTTGGCGAGCGCCTTGAAGTCCTCGATGTGCTTCTGCAGCGTCGGGGACTGGGCGAGCACCGCCTCGAACGCGGACTGCTGGAGGGACAGCACGGTGACCGGGGTGACGGCCTTGGCCGTGAACTTCCACGGGTCGTTCGACTCCAGCAGCACCTCGTAGCTGTAGTGGTCGCCATCGGCCAGCACCGCGAGCACCGTCTGCTCGCCGTACTTGCTGGTGCCGATCTTGTTCACCTTGCCGTGGGCGATGAGGACGATGGAGTCGGCCTCCGTGCCGGCCTGGGTGATGACCTCACCGGCCTTGTACTCCTTCTGCTCGAAGCGGCTGGCCAGGGCCTGCAGCACCTCGGGGTCCTCGAAGCCGCGCAGCAGCGGCAGCTCCTGGAGCTCCTGGGGGATGGCCTGCACCCGCGCACCGGTGCTGGTGAAGGACACGCGGCCATCGCCCACGTTGTAGCTCAGGCGCCGGTTGAGCCGGAACACGCCGCCGTTGACCTGCACCCAGGGCAGCAGCTTGAGGAGCCACCGGGTGGAGATGCCCTGCATCTGCGGGGCGGACTTGGTCGTCGTCGCCAGCTGGCGCGCCGCTTCCGTCCCAAGGCTCATCTGCTGCTTCCGGGCTTCCTCAATCAGCTTCTCGATATTCGCCATGACCTACCTCTTTCCTTCCGTCTGAAGACCACGATCCTTTTCACGGCCGGTCTGCCCGGCCCGATTTCCACCCAGCAGGGACGCGATGCGCGCCGCCGAAGTCCCCAGCCCCGTGGGGCCCCGGAGGTGGTGCAGGTACCGCCCGGGCGTCCGGCTGCGGCGCAGCTCGAACTCCTTGTAGCGGTCCACCGTCTGGTGCCAGATGAGCACGCCGGCCATCCACTGCTGGAGCTGCTCGACGTAGGCGTGCAGCCGCTCCTGCGCCTTCCCGTCCAGCCCGAAGTGGGTGATGAGGGTGGGCAGCTCGGTCTTGATGAGGTGCTCGAACTGGCGCATCCGCGCGGTCATCAGGTCGTTGACGACCTCGACGCTCCGCGCCTTGTCCAGGTCGAGGAAGCGCTGCACCACCAGCACGCCGTTGTGGAGCTCCCCCTCGAACTCGATCTCCTTCTGGTAGGAGAAGACGTCGTTGGTGAGGCAGGCGTAGTCGGCGGCCGAGTTCTCCAACGCGCGCATCGTCCGGGTGCGGAAGAGCTCGGCCGGAAGCCCGTGCCCCTGGGCCAGCCGGCACAGGCTCATCGTGAGATCCGAGCCGAACGTCTTGCGGCGCATCTCCACGTAGTCCACCGGATCCGGCACCCGGTTCTGCATCTGATTGGCCAGCTCCCACAACCAGCTCTCCGTCATGTCCTGGATGGCCTTGCGGAAGTGATTGCGCGCCTCGGCGGACATGGGGCCGGCGGTGCGAGCCCACAAATCCGCCAGGCCCTTCTCCACCGGGTTGGTGGGGACGGTGGTGGGGGTGGCGGGGTCGTCCGGCATGAACGCGGACAGCCGGGCGTTGAAGACCTTCGCGCCCGCCATGTCGCCTCTGTAGCCGTAGAGCGCCGGGAAGTAATCGTCCGCGTAGGTGCCCCACACGAGCCAGCAGGCCGTGATATCCAACTGAGGGCCCGTCGCCGCCGGGTGGATCAACGCCCCACACAGGGCCACGTCAGCGACATCGAAGATGTGGTCATTCCAGATGCACGCGCCCGGAAGGCCTGGCAGGGATTCCAGCATTCCCATCCGGCGCGCCCACTCCTTGGAGCTGCGCCGCGCGGCGTCCAGGTGCGAGTTCTGCCGTGTCGAGTACGGCATGTAGAACCGCGGCAGCTTGACCGGGCCCACGGCCGTGAAAGGAACGTGGGTGTAGCTCTTGATCCGTCCCAGTCCCAGGCCACCCGGCGTCAGGTGGAGCCTCGCGAACGAGGTCCCCAGGCCCGTGGGGCCCAGAGGCAGGCCACCCAGCGCGTGCCCCGCGTTGTTGGCGCCCTTGTTCATGTAGCGGCTCGAGCGCATGTGCCACTCGTGGCCGCCGGACTGCCAGTCCTGGAGTCCCCGGATGTACGAGAGGACGTGCGTCCGCTCGATGGGGTTGAGGCCGAACTCCTCGAAGAGCGGGGGCAGCTCCGTCAGGGCGGTGTTCTCGAACTGCTGCAACCGCGACGTGAGGATGTCGTTGGTCAGCTCCGCGGCGCGCGGCGGGTCCACGTTCAGGAAGCGCTCGAGGACCAGGACGCAGTTGGAGAGCTCGCCCTCCTCCAGGATTTCCCGCTCGTAGGAGAACAGGTCGTTGCGCAGGTGCACCGCATCGGAGAACGTGTCCTTGAGGACGCGCATCGGACGGGAGTCGGCGATACGGGCCGGCACCTCGGCGAAGACGGCGTGCTCCACGAGATCCGCCGACCAGGGCGCCCCGCCCACCTTGCGGCGCATCTCGATGTACTCGATGGGATTGGCGACCCGCTTCTCGCTGATATTGGCCAGCTCCCACATCGACTCGTCGAGCAGGTTCTTGGTGCTCTCGAAGAACCGGCGCCGCCACTCCACGGACTTCGTGGGCACCGTGCGCGCCCACAAGTCCGCCAGGCCCCGCTCCACCGGATTCGTGGGCTGCGGCGGCGCGACGGAGAGGTCCACCGGCATGAACGCTGGCAACCTGTCGAGATAGGCCTTCGCGCCCGTCAAATCCTTGGAGCGTTTGTAGACCTCGAGGAAGTGGTCATCGAAATAGAAAACCCAGACATACCAGTCCGTGACCAGGTCGAGCTCGGGGCCAGGACACTCGGGATGGGTGTACGCGCACAGCAGCGCGTAATCCATGGCATCGAACTTCGCCTCATCCCAGACATCGGGCGTCCCGTCCTTGGGCTCCAGGATGCCCATCTCACGCGCCCACGCCTTCGAGTGCACCCGGGCACCCTCGAGATGGGGATTCAGGCGCGCCGGCCAGGGGACATAGAAATCTGGCAATTGAAAGGGTTGTTTGGCTTGCGCCGAAGTCATGGTTGCACCTTGTCGAAAGCCCAGCGTTTGTAGTGCCAGACAGACAACACTCCAGTTTTTTCCTGTCAGGAGATGCGGATTTCCCATACCGGGTCCGTCCGCACCAGATTCTCATGGCGCGAGACGGATCCGGCTCATCTCGTCATTTGTAATGCAAGGAATTGAGACCGGGATCTCAATGAAAACTACGGTGAGGCGGTCATGCCCTCACCCATGTGCGGCAAGGCCTGGAGGGAGCGCAGCAGCCCACCGAGCACCTCGTCGAGCGTGGTCCAGCCGCGCACCATGTGAAGGGGGTCCTCGACCATTCCCAGGAGCATCGGCACCTCGGCCGCGGGCGTGTGCTCCTCCAGGCGGATGGGCCGGCCGAGCAGCCGCGCCAGCGTGTCCGCGACCTCGAGCGGGCTGTACTCCACCGGCCCCGCCAGCTCCACCACGCGCCGGCCCAGCGTGGGCTCGCGCAGCAACCGCGCCGCCACCTCGCCCACGTCGCGCGTCGCCACCATGTGCATCCGCCGGTCCGCGGGGCCGAGGAAGCAGGGCATCACGCCCGAGTCCACCACCGCCCGCAGCCCCTGCCCCCAGTTCTCCATGAAGTATGCCGAGCGGAGGATCGTCATCGGCGTGCCCCGCGAGCCCAGCTCCCGCTCCGCGAGGTTCAGCGTCTTCACGAGGCCCGTCCCGCCCTCGTGCTGCGCGCCCATCGCCGAGAGCAGCACGAAGTGCGGCAGCCCGCTCTCCTCCACCGCCCGCGCCATCGCGTCCACCACCGGCCCGCGGGCCTCCATCACCCCGGTGCTCGCGGGCCTGGGCGGCGGCACCATCAGGTAGGCCCCCTGAGCGCCCACCATCGCCACGGCCAGCGCGGAGACGTCGCGCAGGTCCGCCCGCACGACCTCGGCGCCCCACCGCCGCCACGGCTCCGCCCTGGCCTCATCCCGGAGGACGACCCGGACCCGCTGCCCCTGCTTCAGCAGCGTCCGCGCCACCACGGCCCCTGTATGCCCCGATGCTCCCGTCACCACGAACATGACCGCCTCCATGAGCAAGGCCCATGCCGGGCCCGGCGCGGAGCGTCTCCCGAGGGAGCGCATCACGCGTGGGCCGGTGAACGGGCCCGCGGCACGTCCATGACGCGTCAGTGGACACGTCAATGACGTGTCAACCGCGGGCGGCTCAGAGCGTCTCGGCCCCGAGCGCACGCACCACGATGCGCTCCTGCCGGAAACGGCGCTCCAGCTCCTCGCGGTAGCCGCTCCACCACTCCCGGTCGAGCCGCTCCACCATCACCTCGAAGAGCAGCCACGCCCCCGAAGCCGGGGACTGGAGGAAGGCGGTGACACCCCCGAAGTGCTCGGTGAGCTCGGTGCGGACCTTCTCGAAGTCCGCCCGGGGGAACGCGCGCCGCTCGTTGTCACGCAGGGGCAACAGGAACTGGACGAGGTGCATGTCCTAGGAGCGCGAGGGCGTGTTCGGATCGAAGCCGATGGGAGGCGTCACCTCGTGGTCCTGGAACTTCGCGCTGTCCATGCGGGCCTCGGACAGGGCATCCGTGCCCATGTCCAGCCGGTCGGTCGCCTGCAGCACCTCGCCCAGACTGGCCTTCCGCAGCTGGTCCCTGTCCAGGGAGAGGAGGATGTCATCCCCCTCGATGGTCTCCACGGAGCGGAAGGGGACCCGGTAGTCCTTGGCGTAGAAGATGCCCTTCTCCACCACGAAGGCGTCATCCGCCAGGCCGATCACCTTGCCCAACCGGTGTCCGTCCCTGCTCTTCACATCCATGCCGACCCGAACATCCATCCGCTGCGCCATCGCTCGCTCCTGCCGCGGTGAGAAAATGGAGGCGGCCGGGTCCTCCCCGGTCACCCCTCCGGGCGGAAGATGCGAATCATGACGGCTTCGGACAGCGGGGCCTCGCCCCCTCGCCTACCGGGCGCCCGCGCGAGGCGCCCGGCCAGGCTGCTCCGGAGGGGTCAAGGAGCGGAGCGGCGGCGGCGCGCCAGCAGCGGAGCGAGCGTGCCCAGCAGCAGCCAGGCCGCATCCGGCGTGAGGCCCGAGGTGCAGCCGCACCCGGAGCTCCCCCCCGCCGCGGCGACCTTCACGGTGAAGGAGCAGCTGGCCCGGTTGCCCGAGGCGTCGGTGGCGACGACCTCCACGCGGTTGTTGCCCACGGGGAAGGTGGCACCGGACGCCGTGCTGTAGGTGAGGGTGACGTCCGAGACGTTGTCCGTCGCCTGCGCGGCCGGGTAGTTGACCACCGCGCCCGCGTTGCGGGTGGCGGTCGTCTCCACATCCGCCGGGCAGAGCAGCGAGGGCGCCACGGAGTCCTTCACCGTCACCTTGAAGGAGCAGGTGTTGGTGTTGCCCGCCGCGTCGGTGGCCGTGGCGGTCACCTCGGTCTCCTTCACGGCGAAGGCCGTCCCGGACTCCTGGCTGTAGCTCACCGTGGGGGCCGCCGCGCCCTCATCCGCCGCCGTCGCGGGGGTGTAGTTCACCGTGGCGCCCGAGCGGCCCGTGGCCTCCACCGTCACGTTCGCCGGGCAGGTGATGGCCGGCGGCGTGCAATCGAGGGGAATCGAGGGGACCACCGCGTACGGCTCGCGCCCGGACGTGGCGTCCTCGGCGGAGAGGTAGAGGGTGCCGCCCGTGAACGTCAGGGACTGAGGATCGCTGGCCGTCAGGTTGCCCACCTCCCGGGTCCCCGCATCCGTCCCATCGCTCACCCACAGCCTGGCGCTGGGGCCGTCCCCCACCACGAAGAAGAGCACCGGGCCCGCCGCCGTCAGCTGCCGCGGATTCGAGCTCTCGCCGCCCGCGAGGATGTCCTTCACGCGCACCGTGCCCGCCGCCGTCCCATCGCTCTTCCACAGCTCCACGCCACTCGCGCCGTCATTCGCGGTGAAGTAGAGCGTCCCACCCACGGCGGTGAGGTTCTCCGGGAAGGACTCCGGGGCTCCGCTCCAGATGTCCTTCACGCGCACCGAGCCCGCGTCCGTCCCGTCGCTCACCCACAGCTCGGTGCCCGCCGCCGCGTCCTGCAGGCGGAAGAAGAGCTTGCCGCCCACGGCCACCAGGCTCTCGGGGGAGCCGGCCGTGCTCACGGCGTTGATGTCCTTCACGCGCACCGTGCCCGCCTCCGTGCCGTCGCTCTTCCACAGGTCGTTGACCAGCGTGCCGTTATTGGCCGTGAAGAAGACGGTCGTGCCCACCACCGTCACCTCACCGATGCTGGCACCGCCGGCTCCCGGCGCCAGCTCCTTGACGAGCTGCGTGCCGGCCTCCGTCCCGTCGCTCTTCCACAGTTCGGTGCCACGGGTGCCGTCATCGGCGGCGAAGTAGAGGGTATTGCCCACGACCCGCAGCGTTCCCGGGGAGATGGAGCCCCGGATACCGGGGTTGATGTCCTTGACGAGCCGGGTACCGGCGAACGTTCCATCCGAGACCCACAACTCGCGGCCCTCCGTATGGTTGGTGGCGGTGAGATAGGCCTTCCCGCCCATCGTGATGATCTGCGTCGTGCCACCCGACTCCAGCCCCTCGCCAATCTCCCGGACCATCACCGTGCCGGCCGCCGTCCCGTCGCTCTTCCACAGCTCCACGCCGTGCTCGCCGTCATCCGCGGTGAACAGGAGCGTCCCGTTCAGATCCGTCAGCAGGTCGGGAATCGAGTCTCCCAGCGGGTTGATGTTCTTCACGCGCGCCGTACCGGCCGCCGTCCCGTCACTCTTCCACAGCTCGATGTCGCTGGACTCGCCCGCCGGGGCGCCATTGGCGGAGAAGTAGAGCGTGGAGCCGATCCGCTGGAAGAAGGCCGGCGACGAGCCGGTGTCCCCCTCGGACACGTCCTTGATGAGCGTCGCGGGACGGCACCCCGGGGCCGGAGTGGCCTGCGCATGGGCCGGCAGGTAACTCCCCCCCGCCAGCGCGAACGCCAGCAGCCACGACCAATCCATGGAACGATGAGGCATCTGCATTCTTCCTTCCGAAGCGGGGTGCGCCCAGCGCCGGGACACACGCCCAAAAAAAACAGGGGACGCGGGCTCGAGCGCCTCGCGTCCCCTGCATGAAACCCTGTTACGCCTCGGATTGCATCACCGGGAGGGCCACCGGCACCCTCCCGGTCCCTCGGCGGGACGAGCCGTGATTACAGCTCCGACAGGTCGTAGTACTCGGCCGACGCCTGGTCGTGGTTGCTCACACCACCCACCGCGAGCACCGTGCCGTTCTTCAGCAGGGTGGCGGTGTGCTTGTAGCGGTCCACGTTCATGGCGGCCGTCTTGCTCCACGTGCCCGTGGCCGGGTCGTAGAGGTCCGACGCCGTCTGGATACCGGTGTACTGGTGGTAACCACCGGCCACCAGCACGCGGCCATCCGGCAGCAGGTTGGCGGTGTGGAACCGGCGCGGCGAGAGCATGCTGCCCGTGGCCGACCAGGTGTTGGTCGCCGGATCATACAGCTCGGCCGAGGCGCTCAGCGCGATGTCCAGGCCCGAGCCACCCGCGACCAGCACCTTGCCGTTGTTGAGCAGGGTGGCGGTGTGCGAGGAGCGGCCCGTGCCCATGGAGGCCACCGTGCTCCACCTGCCCGTGGCCGGGTCATACATCTCCGCGGAGGAGATGAGGCCGTCGGCGGCGTCGCTCCCACCCGTCACCAGCACCTTGCCGTTGGGCAGCAGGGTCATGGTGTGGAAGGCGCGGGCCGTGTTCAGGCTGCCCGTGTAGGACCAGGTGTTGGTGGCCGGGTCATACAGCTCGGAGGAGGCCAGGGTGCCGCTGTCGTACTCACCCGTGCGGCCACCGGCCACGAGGACCTTGCCGTTGGGGAGCAGGACGGCGGAGTGGTAGTAGCGCTGGGTGTTGAGGATGCCCGCGGGCCTCCACTTGCCCGTGGCCGGGACGTAGACCTCGGCCGTGGCGTTGGTGATGGGGCACACGCCGCCGCCCGCGATGAGCACGCGGCCATCCTGCAGCTTGGTGGCCGTGTGGCCGCGGTGCGAGCCCAGGGTGTTGCCCGTGGCGGACCAGGTCTTGGTCTCCGGGTTGTACAGCTCCGAGGTGGTGTTGAAGCCACCGGCCACCAGCACCTTGCCGTCGTCCAGCAGGGTGGCGGTGTGGAGCAGGCGCGGCAGGGCCATGCTGCCCGTGAGGATCCACCCGCCGCAGGTGCCCGTGGCGTCCGCGACGACCGTGACCGTGCGGTAGGCGGTGCCCACGTTGCCGGCCGCGTCCCTCGCCGAGTACGTCAGGGTGTAGGTGCCCGGCGACCTGGTGTTGACGGTGCCGGAGACGGTCACCGAGGAGGACAGGTCACCGAAGCACACGTCCGTGGCCGTGGCGCCCGCCTCGACGTACGGGGTGCGGCACTCCACCGTCACGGAGGAGTAACCGGCCAGGGCGACGACGGGGGCCTGGGTGTCGGCCACCGTCACCGAGTTGGTGCAGGTGGAGACGTTGCCGAAGTAGTCCGTCGCCTTGTGCGTCACGGTGGTGGTGCCCAGCGGGAAGCTGCCGGCGCCCGGGGTGCTCGTCACGGTCGGGATGCCGCAGTTGTCGGAGCTGGTCGCCTCGCCGGGGTTGGCGCTGGCGGCGCCACCGACGCACTCGGCCGTCACGCTGGCCGGGCACGAGATGGACGGAGCGCTGTTGTCGACGACGGTCACCATCGCGGAGCAGGTGGACTTCAGGCCCGTCCGGTCGGTGCAGGTCAGCGTCACGCCGGTGCCGCCAGGACCGAAGGAGGACGTGGACTGCGTGCAGCCCACCAGGTCGCCGTCCGGATCGTACGAGCCGTTGTCCACGGAGCCGGTGGCGCCGCAGGTGGCGTTGGCCGACAGCGTCAGGTCCTTGCAGAGGGCCACGGGGGGACGGTTGATGACGGAGAGGGTGCAGGAGGCGCTGCAGGAGCCGGCGCCGTTGAGGGCGCCGTTGTCGCACTGCTCGCCGGGGTTCACCACACCGTCACCGCACCAGTTCAGGCGGCACGTGGAGGAGCAGGGGGTGCCGGGCTTGCCGTTGTTGGCGCCGGTGTCGCACTGCTCGGGGTACTGCTGCACGCCGTCGCCGCAGTTCACCGGCGCCGCGCCGCGCACCAGGATGTAGGGCACACCGTGTGAGCCGTCCGCGAAGTCCTTGGAGCCCGGGAAGCGCGAGCCGTACGCCGGGTCCCGCGCGATGGCCAGCGGGGTGAAGTTGGCCTCGGGGTAGGTGTCGAAGGCCTCGTGCACGGAGCAGCTCCAGTTGGAGAGGATGCTGTCCGTCAGACCCGACAGGGCCGGGTGGCTGGCCACGATGTGGGCGTCGTTGTAGCAGCCCACGCCCGTCACGGTGAAGGTACCGAACGGCTGCATGATGGGCAGCGGCGTCTTGGGCGCGGCGCCGTCGTAGTAGCAGCTCAGGTTGATGTACATGCCCGTCTTGCCTTCCTGAGCGGCGGCGAACTTGACGGAGTTGTTGGTGAGCACGCCACCGTCCCGGGTCTTGTGGAACACGGGGTCGGTGCCGACGAGGATGACGTTACCGTCCACCACGGGGCCCCAGACGTTGCGGTTGGCCACGGCGGCGGCGATCAGGCTCACGCCACTGCACGTGTTGTCGCCCAGGATGAGGGCGCGGTAGGTGGCGAAGTCCGCGGAGGTCTTCGCGGCCCAGGCGGCGTCGGTGGCGAGCTCCACCGTGTAGCCCAGGGCCCGGGCGGCCGCGGCCTCGAGGCTGCTGGTGCCACCGGTCACCGTGTTGGCCAGGATGAGCACCTTGTTGGTGCTGCCCACGCCCTGAGCGCGCACGCTCACCGCGGACGGGGCCACTTCCGGCTTCGCGCTGTCCGCGTCCGACGGCAGCTCACCGCCGCAGGCCGCGATGAGCAGCGCGCTCATCGCCATCAGCATCCGGGCCCGGATGCCGCTACAGGTCCTCTTGAAGGTTTCAGTTTGCATTCGTCCCCCCTCTTCTTTCGTTCAGGCGCATTACGTTCTCCGTTGGAGACCGGCCTGCGGCCAGGAACGGTGAAGTCGCCCTCACCGCTTCGCATTCGGCAGTGCGCTCCTGGCTTCGTACCTACGATTGCAGGACCGTCATTGGACTTTTACACCATGTCCACCCGGGAAATGAATCACTCTTTTAAGTGAATCAATCCGCAAAGCCCGGCGATAACGGGTATTTGCTGGAATCACGACCCTTGACGCATGTGGCATGAAAACATTCATGTCACGCTTTGAAGCAGGGCCTCGGCGCGGCGGACATCCCGCTCCAGTTCTGCCACGCGGGCCTGACGCTGGGAGTCGGAGGAGAAGGGCACGCGCGCCAGCTCCTCCCGAGCGGCGCGGGCCACGCGGGCCACGCCGTCCCGGGCGATGACGCCCACCGCGAAGGCCTCCAGCGCCGCACCGACATAGGTGTCGAAGAAGAAGACGCGTCTGGCGCGCCACGTCATCCGGACGGACTCGGGGGTTTCCACCACGTCGTGGATGAACACGGCCCGCACCGACTCCGGGTGCTCTGTGAGCATTCTCTCACCAAAGGCGACATCCCCCTGCCCGCTGTCGCCGGTGAAGACAAAGCCATACTCGGGGTAGAGCTGGAGGTAGCGGCTGAAGTTCTCGAACTTCATGGCGGCGATGCGCGCGTTGCCCAGCAGGTGGGTGAATGCCCCCGAGAGCATCACCGCGGACGACACGCCGTGCTCACGCAGCGTGGCCAGGGTCCGGTCCTCGATGAGGCCGAGCGGATCCTGCGGACGCGCGCTGATGAAGGTGAGGTCCCCCTCGCGCCCGGGGATGACGCCCGGCCCCCGGTCCAGCTCGCGGTAGAACTGGAGCACCCCCGGGTACACCGTCTTCGGCGGGTAGCGCGTGTCCTTCCAGTTGGCCAGGAAGGTGTCGTCGATGTCGCTCAACACCTTGTTCTCGCCACTCGGGGCGGCCACGGCCTCCCGCTGGATGTGTGTGAGGATGTCCTGCCGGATGCGCGCGTCGTCCACATCTTCGAAGACGAGCTGCTGCAGATCGTGGGAGTTGCCGCGGCCATCGAGCAGGTTCTTGAACTCGGAGAGCTCGCGGCCGCGCAGCCCGAGGAAGAGGGCACGCACCATGCGCTCGGCCAGGCCGGGGGTCTGTCCCGTCTGGAGCGCGGTGACGAGCGCGGCGCGGACGGGCAGGCCCAGCTCGGGTGCCCGCTGCACGCACAGCAGCTCCAACAGCGCGGTGAGGTTGTCCGGGCCCACCACCCGGTCATCCACGTCCCCGAACAAGGCGTCCAGGTCCACGTTGAGGAGCAGGTGGTTGAGCTCGGCGGCGGTAGCGCCGATGAACAACTCGAGGATGCGCCGCTCCTCGGCGCGGCCGGTGTGACCGGTCATCAAGGAGCGGAGCGACTGGAGCTTCCGGGCAGCGGCGTTCAGGTCCACGCGGCCAGCCTACCGCGAACCCCCCTCTCCACCGCCAGGGGTGCCACCGGGAGCGCCGGGACCCTGGGGCTGCGCGGTCTGTGCTCCCGGCCCGCCGGGTGCGCCGGGTCCGGAGATCGCCACATACGTCCCGGGGCCTCCGGGGGCGCCAGGGCCGGCGAGCCCCGGGCTCACGCCAGGGCCCACCGGTGAGGGGTAACCCGCGACCGGCATGGGAGCCATCGGCGCGTACATATAGAGGTACGCGGGCACGAGGACGGGGACCATCGCCGGCATCTGCGGAACGGCCATGGGCACCGCCCCCGGCACGCCCGCAGGCCCCAGGGAGAGCGAGCTCAAGGGCACCTCGGTCAGGTCCCCCGCTTCTCCCAGCCGCTCCAGCTTCACCGCCGCGCCCGTCGCCGAGTCCACCGTCAGCAGGTACCTCGTCTGCTTCGACATCTCCCCTCCCATCGTTGTCAGTGGGCTCTCGCGAGCCGCTCCGTCCGCAGTCCTTCCGGAAGCATCGCCAGCGTCACCAGCAGCGAGCCCAGACTGGCGATGATGCCCCGTTCCAGCAGCCGGGACAGTTCCTGCTCCAGCGCCCCGGCATTCGAGACACCGGTGGCCTCGGCCGCCGTCCGCAGCGCCTGCTCGCGCGAGACGGGCGCATCACACGCCAGCAGCAGCGACACCGTGGCCTCCGCGAGACGCTCGCTGGCCGGCGTGTGGTTGAAGCGGCTGTCCACGAGCACGAAGCCTCCCCGCCAGTGCGGCCTCACGGCGAGCTCTCCGTTCTCCCGCCGCCGGTGACGCTCCTGCCACTGGAGGATGAAGGACTGGAGCTCCGCGCCCCGCGCCAGCACCTCGTCGAAGCGGGGGTGCTCGTAGTCGAAGTAATAGGCCAGCGCGTGGAGCGTCTCCTCCGGCAGCGAGAAGACGTGCCGGTAGGCCGGCATGGGACGGATGCGCGTGAAGCCCTGCTCCCGCCAGCCCGAGTGGTTGGGGCTGAAGCGGTCCATGCGGATGGGCGAGCAGATGTCCGGGGGCCGCAGGTGCCCCATCTTCTGGAGGAGCGCGAGCGTGCGCGCGTAGTCCTCCACGTCCTCGCGGGGGAAGCCGTAGATGACGTTCCAGAGCGAGTCCACGCCCAGCTCCTGGCACCAGCGCAGCAGCGCCACGTTCTGCGCGCCCGACACGCCCTTGCGCATCACCTTGAGCGTCCCGTCCGCCAGCGTCTCCACACCGGCCTGCACCCGGGTGATGCCCGCATCGCGCAGCAGCCGCACCTGCCGGCGTTTGAGATTGGATTTGATCTCGAAGAACTTCTCCGTGCGCACCGGCTGGCCCGCCCAGTGGGGCAGCAGGTCCTTGAAGTAGTCCATCGCCAGGATGTTGTCGGCGTACTGCACGGGCGTGGCGCCATGGCGCCGGCCCACCTCCTCCAGCTCGTCCACCACGCGCCGCCAGCTCTTGCGGCGGAACGTCATCGCCTCGCCGTTGAGGCCGCAGAAGGTGCAGTGCGAGTGCTCGCCCCACCAGCACCCCCGCGAGGCCTCCAGCGGCAGCCACATCCCCGCCGCCAGCTCCGGCGCGCTCGTGCGCACCAGGTGGAAGAAGTCCTCGTAGTCGGGCGTCGGCAGCGCGTCGAGGTGGGCGTAGCCGGGCTCCTTGCGCCGCGGTGACTCGCGCACCTCGCCGCCCTCCCGGTAGAGGAAGCCCGGAGGGACCTCGCCGCGGCCCTCGCGCAGGTGCTCGCAGAGCTGGGGAAACGAGACGTCCGCCTCGCCCGTGGCCACGTAGTCGAGGAAGCCGTACTGCTCCATGTACTGCCGGCCCATCCCCGCCTCGAAGTTGGCGCCGCCCGCCACCAGCTTCACCTTCGGGTAGCGCTCGCGAATCATCCGCGCCAGGCACAGCGAGGGCATCGTCTGCTCGAAGGTGCTGGTGAAGCCCACCAGGTCGTACTGGCTCCAGTCGCAGGACTCGAAGGCGAGGCGCAGGAACATCGGCGCCAGCTCCTCCAATGCCCAGACATGCCCGCGCAGCGCGGGCGGCATGCCCCACACCGGATGATCCAACACCTCGCGTGCGTAGGCCTCCCGCGCGCCCTCGCGCCGCCCGTGGAAGGCCTGTGCGAAGGCCCACTCCCCGGCCAGCGCCGTCATCGGCGCCTCGTGGCAGAAGAAGCGGTAGGACTCCGCTCCCAGCATCTTCCAGAGGGTGACGTTGAAGTACTTCGTCTGGCACTCGATGCCCCGCGCCTTCACCGCGGCCTGGAGCAGCCCCGCGGCGAGACTCGGGCGGTGGACCGCCGCCAGCGGCATCACGACCAGCGCGACCTTCATGGGCCGCACAGCATAGATGACCCCGTGCTCTTCGAGGACTGGTGACCACCCGCCCGGCGTACTGCCGTGGCGTGGCTCACGTGCTCCCCGAGCGGTGGGGGCTGGGGTTCGGACAGGACCCCCGCACGTTCATCGGAAGTGGAATTCCACCCACAACGTTTCCCTTCGGCCATTTGGCGTACGCGCCGTGCATGAAACGTCGCCTGGGGCTCTCCTCCCAGATGGCGTGTGGCAGAATCCGCCACGGCTCCCCCCCGGCGTCTGGAATGGCACCGATGACCTCATCTGGTAGCGAGCGGCTCATCGTCGGCCGCTACAAGCTGCTGCGGTCCATCACCCCCGTGGGGCGGGACGAGACGTACGAGGCGCTCGACGTGGAGCGCCAGCAGCACGTGACGGTGCGGCTGGTCCGCACGGACAAGGGAGACCCGGAGTCGCTGGAGCGCCTCGAGCACGAGCTGCACCGGGCCCGGGACGTGGTGAGTCCCCACGTGCAGCGCATCCTGGAGGTCGGCCGCCACCATGACGAGGCGTCCGGCGTGGAGCTGCCCTTCCTCGCCACGGAGCTGCTCGAGGGCGAGAGCCTGGAGGAGCGGCTGCGCCAGCACGGCCCGCTGAGCCCCCAGGAGGCCCTGCCCCTGGCGCGCCAGCTCTGCGAGGGGCTGGCCACACTGCACGACGCGGGCCTCGTCCATGGAGATCTCCGCAGCGCGCGGGTGATGCTCATCTCCGCGCCGGAGGGGACGCGCGCCGTGCTCGCCGCGCCCGCGTGGGGCTGGGAGACCGTCAACCCACCGGCCACCGCGCCCCACCTCTCGCCCGAGCGGCAGAAGGGCTCCGCTCCCACGAGCGCCTCGGACCTCTACTCGCTGGGACTCGTGCTGCTCGAGCTGCTCGCGGGAGCGCTGTCCTCGCCGGACTCCGAGACACGGGTCCTGCTCGAGCTGCTGCGCCGGGGCGCGTCGTCCTCGGAGCGGCTGGGCCTGCCCCACCGCTGGGAGGTGGTCATCCGCCGCTGCATGGACCCGCTGCCACGCAAGCGCTTCTCCAGCGCCCGCGAGGTGGTGCGCACGCTCGTGCAACCCAGCGGGGTGCCCCGTCCGCTCGACGAGCCGAGCGTCGCCATCCGCACCGTGCTGCTGTTGGACCTCACCGACAGCACCCGGCTCGTCGAGTCCCTGGGCGATGCCCAGGCCGCCGAGCTCTTCGCCCGGCATGATCAACTGGCCCGCGAACTGCTGCACGTGCACGGCGGGCAGGAGATCGACAAGACCGACGGCTTCCTGCTGCTCTTCGAGCGGCCCGTGGACGCCACCCGCTACGCGCTCGCCTACCATGAGCGGCTCGCCCTGCTGTCACGGGAGCAGGGCGTGAAGCTCCAGGCGCGCGCGGGCATCCACCTGGGCGAGGTGGTGCTGCGCGAGAACCCGCCCCACCTGGTGGCCCAGGGCGCCAAGCCCGTGGACGTGGAGGGGCTCACCAAGCTGATCGCCGCGCGCATCATGCCGCTGGCCCATGGCGGGCAGACGTTGATGACACGCGCCGCCTTCGACATCGCCCGCCGCGCCGTCGTGGGCACCAGCGGGACGGGACCCGGGCTGGCCTGGCGCGCCCATGGCTTCTACCTGCTGGCCGGCGTGGAGGAGCCGGTGGAGGTGTGCGAGGTGGGCGTGGTGGGAAGGGCGCCGCTGGTGGCGCCCCAGGACACGGCCAAGGCCCGGCGCATCACCCTCTCGAGCCCCTCGCTGCCCGCCATCCCCACGATTCCCGGGCGGCCCGAGCGCAGCCGCCGGGTGTCCGCGGTGCTGCTCGTGCTGGGCGCGCTCGTGCTCGCCGCGCTGGGCGGCTACGCGGCGCGGACGTGGCGCCTGCCGCCTTCCGTTGCCGACGGGGAGACCCGGCAGGCGAAGCCACGCCGCTCGGTGGCGGTGCTCGGCTTCAAGAACCTCTCCGGACGCGCCGAGGTCTCCTGGCTGTCCACGGCCTTCTCCGAGATGCTCACCGCCGAGCTCGCCGTCCGGGAGGACCTCCGCCTGGTGTCGGGCGAGACCGTCGTGCGCATGAAGCGCGAGCTGTCCCTCGCCGACAACGAGAGCCTCGCGAAGGACACGCTCGGCCGCATCCGCACGCACCTCGGCGTGGACCTGGTGGTGCTCGGCTCCTACCTGGCGATGACGGAGGACATGGGAGGCCGGCTCAGCCTCGTCCTCCGGCTGCAGGACGCCTCCACCGGCGAGGAGGTGGCCATGCTCCGGGAGAACGGGACACATGGGGAGATCATCGAGCTCGTCGCACGCATGGGTGACCAGCTCCGGGCGAGACTCGGCCCGATGGCGGACGCCGGGCGCACCACGGGCGCGCTGCCCGCCAACGCCACCGCGCTGCGCCTCTACTCCGAGGGCCTCGCCCGGCTGCGCGCCTCCGAGCCCCTGAAGGCCAAGGACTTCTTCACCCAGGCCATCGCCTCGGACCCCCGCTTCGCCCTGGCCCACTCCGCCCTCGCGGAGACCTGGGCGGTGCTCGGCTACGACACGCGCGCGCTCGAGGCCGCCAGCCGCGCGCTCGCGCTCGCCAAGGGCCTGTCCCGCGAGGAGCAGCTGCTGGTGGAGGGCCGCCTCCACGAGATGGAGAAGGACTGGGCCCGGGCGGTGGACAGCTACCGCACCCTCTCCACCCTCTTCCCCGATGACCTGGACCACGGCCTGCGGCTCGCCAGCGCCCAGGCCTCGGGCGGCCAGGGGCGTGACGCGCTCGCCACCCTCGCGGCGCTGCGCCAGATGGCCGCGCCCGCCTCCGAGGACGAGCGCATCGACCTCGCCGAGGCCCAGGTGCGCCACAGCCTCTCCGACTACAAGGGCGTGCTGCCCCTGGCCGCGCGGGCGGTGCGCAAGGGCACGGAGCGGGGCTCGCGCCTGCTCGTGGGCCGCGCCCGGCTGGCGCAGTGCAACGCGCTGCTGCGGCTGGGCAACCACACGGACGCCACCGCCGCCTGCCAGCAGGCCCTGCGCATCTTCGTCGACGCCGGAGACCCGCGCTCCGAGGGCGACACGCTCAACCGCCTGGCCAACGTCGCCTACGAGGAGGGCAACTACGAGGAGGCCAAGCGCGTCTTCTCCGAGGCGCTGCGCATCTGGAAGGACATCAACCACCGGAGCGGCGTGGCCCTGGCGCTGCAGAACATCGCCGACACCCTGCTCATGCAGGGCGAGCTGGCCCAGGCCGAGCCCCTCTTCGAGCAGGCGCTCGCCATCGAGCGGGAGATCAACGACCGGCGCAACCAGGGGCTGACGCTCAGCAACCTGGCGCAGCTGCGGTTGATGCGCGGCAACGTGGCCCGGGCGCGCGAGCCCGCGGAGGAGGGCGTGCGCCTGAGCCGCGAGACGGGCTACCGCTATGCCCTGCAGGTGGGGCTGTGGACGCTGGGCAACCTCGCGCTGGAGGAGGGCCACTTGGACGAGGCCCGGCGGCACTACGCGGAGGGGCTCTCCCTGTCGAGGCAGACGCACGACGACCGCTATACCGCCTACCTCCTCCAGGGCTCCGGGCTGGTGGCGCTGCTGGAGGGAGACCTGGTGCACGCGCGCGCCCGGTACGAGGAGGCGCTGGGCCTACGCCTCGAATTGGAGGGCCGCAGCGAGGTGGCCGAGACGCAGGTGGCGCTCGGGCTGCTGGCGGTGGAGGAAGGCAGGCCAGAGGCCGCGCTGGAGCCCCTGGAGGCGGCGGTGGAGACGCTGCGCGGCCTGGGGCTGCCGGATGGAGAGGCCCAGGCCCACACCGCGCTGGCCCTGGTGCACCTGGCGCGCAACCAGCCCGCCCTGGCGCGTGAGGCGAGCACCCGGGCGCAGACCCTCGCGGCCCGGAGCCAGCATGTGCAGACGCGGCTCTTCTCGGCGCTGGTGGCGGCGCGGGTGCTCACCGCGGAAGGCAGACCCGGCGAGGCGGTGAAGCGGCTGGAGGCGGTGCTCGCCGAGACGCGGCGCGCCGGGCTCGTCCCCCTGGAGTACGAGACCCGGCTGGCGCTCGCCGAGGCGGAGCGGGCGTGGGGCCGGCTCCCCCTGGCCTGGCAGCGGCTGAAGGTGCTGGAGGAAGAGGCCCGGACGCGCGGGCTCACCGGCTTCGCCCGCGGGGCCGAGGCCCTCGGGACAGCCCTCAGGGGCGGGGGCCCCCGCGAGGCAGCTCCACGGTGAAGGTCGCGCCCTCGCCCGGGCGGCTGTCCACGCTCACCCGTCCGCCGAGCGCCTCGATGATCTGCCGGCTGATGTAGAGCCCCAGGCCCAGGCCCCCGTAGTGCCGGACACTCACCGCGCGCTCGAAGCGCCCGAAGAGCCGCGGCAGGGCCTCGGCGGCGATGCCGATGCCCTCGTCCCTCACGGTGAGCCGGGCCTGCTCCCGGTCCGCCTCCACGGTGACGGTGATGGGCTGGCCCTGCCCGTACTTGGCCGCGTTGGTGAGCAGGTTGACGATGACCTGATCCAACCGGAGCGCGTCCCACCGGCCCACCACCGGCCCCCGGGCCTGGAGCGTCACGGTGCAGCCGGCCTGGGCGAACACCTCGCGCAACCGCTCCAGGGCCTCGCGCACGGCGAGGGTGAGGTCCACCTCGGACAGCTCCAGGCTGATGCGCCCGGTGGCGATGCGGCTCACGTCCAGCAGCGTGGTGACGAGACTGGAGAGCCGATCCACCTGGCGGTGCGCCCCATCCACCTTGCCACCGAGCCGCGCCCGCGACTCCGGGCTCATGAGCCGCGCGATGAGGGAGAGCTGCAGCCGCAGCGAGGTGAGGGGCGTCTTCAGCTCGTGGCTGGCGATGGAGAGGAACTCGTCGCGCAGGCGGATGGCCTCCTGGGCCTCGCGGTACAGGCGTGCGTTGTCCACGTTGAGCGCGGCCCGGTGCGCGAGCTCCTCGGCCAGCAGCAGGTCCGCCTCGGTGTAGTGCCGGTGGCTCCCGGCCTGCAGCAGCGAAAGACAGCCGAGCACCCGGCCCCGCGCCACCAGCGGCACGCAGATGTACGAGCGGATGCCGAGATCCCGCATCATCGCCAGCACCGGAGAAGCCTGGGCGAGGGGGGCGAGCCGCTCGTCGGAGAAATCCGGAACCCAATCCGCCTGACCCGTGCGCAGCACCCTGCCCGCCCCATGCTCGGCGGCCAGACTGATGGGATGGCTACGGACGACCTCCCGTGCCAGCTCCAGCCGTCCGGGGTCCGCATGCGCCAGCGCCAGGTGCTCCACGCGGCCCTCGGTGGTGAGCATGTCCACCGCGCACAGGTCCGCGAGCTCGGGCACCACCAGCCGCGCCAGGCTCTCCATGGTGGTGGAGTAGTCGAGCGAGCCGGCCAGCAGCGTGCTGGCCTCGGAGAGGAAGCGCTGCCGCCACGCCACCGCCTCCAGCTCCCGCCGCGCGCGCACCTGCTCCTTCACGTGGGACTCGGCCTCGGCGCGCGCGGCCTGCTCCCGGTCGAAGAGCCGGGCCCGATCGAACGCGAGCGCGCCCTGGTGCGCCAGCGCCACCATGAAGCCGCGATCCGCCTCGTCGAAGGTCCGGGACTCGGCGAAGGCGAGCGTGATGGCGCCCAGGGACATGTCCTTGGCGCGCATGGGCACATAGGCGCCGGCATGGTTGGGGGAGGCCCGCACGAACTCCACCAGGTGCGGATAGCGGGCCTCGAAGTCCGCGAGCGAGCCCAACCACTCGGCCTCGCCGGAGCGGAAGGCCTGGGTGAGGGGCAGCTGCGCGTCGAGCGGGAGGCGCGCGTACTGGCGCATCAGCTCCTCGGGGACGCCTTCGCAGGCCACCATCCGCAACGCCTTGGCCTCGGGCTCCACCAGGCCCACCCAGCCCAGCGCGGCCCCCGTCGCCTCCTTGGCACCGCGCACGAGGACGGCGCCCACCTCCTCGGTGGAGACCGCCGCGGACAGCTTCGCCGTCATCTCCTGCAACAGCGAGAGCCGTTGGGCGCTCTTCTCCCGGGCCACCTGCGCTTGATGGCGCGTCGTCACGTCCCGGAGCAGCACCACCAGGAGGGAGCCGTGCGGCACCATGCTCGCCTCGAGCCAGACGCCCTGGGGGGCATAGAAGGCCTCGACGGTGATGGGGACACGCTCGGTCAGGGAGCGCTGGGCGGCCGCGCCCAGGGGCGTCTCGCGGAAGTCGGGAAACACCTCGCCCACGGGCCGTCCGAGCAACTGCTCGCGCGAGGCCCCGAGCACCCGCTCCGCCACGGTGTTGAGGTAGGTGAAGCGCCCGTCCGCGTCGAAGACCGTCACGCCCTCGGTGATGACATCCAGGAGGGACTCGGGGAGCGAGGCGTCCATCGTGGCCCTCATGCCGCGTCCGAGCCGGACGGAGGCGCCGCGGTGACGGGCTTGCCGGCGATGAAGTCCTGGAGGTCCCCGGGCAGGGGCGAGTCGAAGGTGACGGCCGCGCCGGTGCCCGGGTGGGGGAAGGAGATGCGCGCGGCGTGCAGGGCGTGGCGAGGCAGGCGCAGGCGGGCCCAGGCCTCGGGCTCCAGACAGCGCTTGCTGAAGCGGTCGAAGTAGCCGGGGTCCGGGCCGTACATCTTGTCGCCCACGAGGGGGAAGCCGGCCTCGCGCAGGTGGATGCGAATCTGGTGCTGGCGCCCCGTCTCCGGGTAGCAGCGCAGCAGGGAGAAGGGCGCGCCGTCGCGGGTGAAGCGCTGGAGCACCTGGAAGCGGGTGCGGCTCTCCTTGCCCTCCACGGCGTCGATGCGCACGGCGATGCGGATGAGCTCGGTGCCCTCGGCGATGGGCGCGTCCACGTGGAAGGAGTCCTCGGGCGGGTGGCCCTCGCACACGGCGAGGTACTCCTTGTGCACGTCGCGGGAGACGAAGAGGCGGCCGAGGACGCGGCAGGACTCGGTGGTGCGCCCGCAAACGACGAGGCCGCTCGTCTCCCGGTCGAGCCGGTGGGCGGGCTCGGCGAAGGCCTCGCCGAAGCGCTCGCGCAGCAGGGAGACGAGGGTGCCCTTGTGGTAGCGCGCGGTGGGGTGGATGGGGAGGCCGGCGGGCTTGTCGAGCACGAGCAGCCAGTCGTCCTGGAAGACGGTGGGCAGCTCGGTGGGCGTGTCCGGCTCGGCGCTGGCGGGCCGGCGGATGCGGAAGGAGAGGCCGGGGTAGACGGGGGTGGAGGGCTTGAGGCGGCGGCCCTCGCGGAGGACGCCGCGTTGGATGATGCCGTGGAGGCGCTCGCGCGTCAGGCGGCGGAGCTTTTCGGAGAGGTAGCGGTCGAGCCGCCAGCCGGCGTAGTTCGGCTCGACGACGAACGGGATGTCGACGTAGCCCTCGGGGGCCGCGTCGGACGGGGTGGGGATGGGCTCGCTCTGCGCTCTCATGCGGCAGTGCCGGCTTAACACAGTGCGCCGCGCGCTTCCTCCCCGGGTCCGGGCCTGTTCACTGGGAGCACTTCCCTGCCCCCTCGGAGGGGCCCCCTTGCCGAGCAAGGGGTGGACGTGGAATCACGCGGCGCCCACCCGCCGTGACCGGAGCCGCGAAGCACATGAAGGACCCGACCGCCCTGCCCCACTCGCCGCCGCACGGCTCCGAGGAGGAGTTGCGCGGGCTGCTGGCCGCGCTCCCGGAGAGTGCCGCGGTGCGCGGGATGCTCTTCAACGCCGTGCTGGAGGTGGTGCGGCAGCGGGGAGGCGAAGCCGCGGTGCACCAGTGCCTGGGGAGGCTGGGGGAGAAGCAGTTCCTGGACTTCTTCAGCTATCCGTCGAGCAAGTACCTCGAGGTGCTCTACGCCGCGGCGCGGCTGGGCGGAGGGGAGCCGGAGGACTTCGAGACGGCGCTGCGGCAGTTGGGGCAGCAGGCGGCGGAGAACTTCCTGGTGTCGGCGGCGGGCAGGACGCTGCTGGTGCTGGTGCAGGGAGATCCGCACCGGCTGATCAACAGGTTGCCGTGGGCCATCCTGGTGGGGGTGAGTGGCGTGGAGGTGAACGTGAAGGTGACGGGGCCGTGGAGCGGCGTGCTGACGGTGAAGGGGGACTTCAGTCCCCGGCCGTTCGTCGAGGGCGGCTTCCTGGCGACGTTCGAGGCCGCGAAGGTGAAGGGCGCGAAGGTGCGCTCGTGGCGGGCGGGGCCCGGCATCAACGAGTACGAGCTCTCCTGGGCGTAGGCGCCACATGTCCACCGCTCAGGCGCAGGACTCGGCCACGACGGCCAGCAGCTCCTCCAGCTCGAAGGGCTTGCGCAGGAGCCCCTGCGCTCCGGGAGGCACGTCCCGTCCGCTCGCGGTGCAGAGGATGACCTTCACGGTGTCGTAGAGCGGGTTCTCGCGCAGCAGGTGGAGGAACTGGGCGCCGTCCATCACGGGCATCATCCAGTCCAGCAGGACGAGGCACGGCCGGCCCATGGTCGCCAGCATCTCCAGCGCCATCTGGCCGTGGAAGGCGAGGACGACGCTGTAGCCCGCGTCGTCGAGGATGTCGCGGAGGGCCTCACGGATGTCCGGGTCGTCGTCGACCACCAGGATGGGAGTGGAGGTGGAAGGGAGGGGCTCGGTCATGGGAGCAACCAGGAGAGCGGGTCAGGAGCCGGAAGACGACGGCCGCGGGAGCAGGTGCACGGTGAAGGGGATTCCCTCCGCGAAGGGGGGAGCGTACGCCGACACCGCCCTCCTGTCCGAGGAGGATCGACCGGAGGAGGAAGAGACCTGGCGTCGGGCAGGGCTCGGGCGCTCACCTGGCCGCCAACGCATCGTGAGGCACACGGGGTGCACCGCGGCCGGGCACGAGCGCGCGGTGGGTCACATCCCTGGGGAGCGGCCTCCCTCTCATGATCCGCTCCTCCAGGAGCGGACGTGCGAAAGGAGAACGCGATGGACACGAAAACCCTCATCCGGGCGTGGAAGGACCCGGGATTCAGGGCGAGTCTCCCCCCGGAGCAACGGGACGCGCTGCCCGAGAGCCCCTGCGGGAAGTCGATGGCGGAGCTCTCGGAAGAGGACCTCCAGGGGATCACGGGAGGAGCGTTGCTCCTCGCTCCCCCGGTGCTGCGGCTCGACGGCGCCATTCTCGCGAAGACGCAGTGCGCCTGCACGCATCACTGCGGGCTGCTGAATCTCACGGAGGTGGTGAACCCGAGCCCCGGCGGACTGCCGCCCGGCGTCTGAGGGGCATCGGGTCCTCTCCGTGAGGGACCCGGCTCAAACGGGGTGGTGTTCCGCGGCTGGAGGGGTGGGGACGACGAGGCGGTTGCCGCTCCCACGCCGCGGCGCCTTCCCCACCCCGAGGAACTCCTCGTACAGGCGGGCGATGCGCTCGCCGGTGCGTCCGTCCCAGAGGTCCGGGACGCGGCCCCGCTTCTCGTGACCATCGAGGATGCGGTCCGCGGCCTGGCGGATGCGGACGGGGTCGGTGCCCACCACGAGGTTGGTGCCGATGTCCACGGTGATGGGGCGCTCGGTGTTCTCGCGCACGGTGAGGCAGGGAATGCCGAGCACGGTGGTCTCCTCCTGGAGGCCGCCGGAGTCGGTGAAGACGAGCCGGGCCTGGGAGGTGAGCGCGAGGAACTCCAGGTAGCCCATGGGCTCCACCAGACGCAGGCCCGGGGTGCGCGCCAGCGAGGTGTCCAGGCCCATCTCCGTGATGCGCTTGCGGGTGCGCGGGTGGACGGGGAACACCACGGGCATGCGGGCGGCCACGTGGCCCAGCGCGGAGAGCAGCCCGGTGAGCACCTGGGGATCATCCACGTTGGAGGCGCGGTGCAAAGTGCACACGGCGTAGCCGCGCGGGACGAGCCCCATGTCCTTGAGCGTGGACAGCCGCAGGGCCTTCTCGCGGGCCGCCAGCAGCGAGTCGATCATCACGTTGCCCACGAGCCGGATGCGCTCGGGTTCCAGGCCCTCGCGGATGAGGTTGGCGTCCGCGTCGGCCGAGGGCGTCAGCAGCAGGTCGGAGATGCGGTCGGTGAGGACGCGGTTGATCTCCTCGGGCATGGCGGGGTCGAAGCTGCGCAGACCCGCCTCCACGTGGGCGACGGGGATGTGCATCTTCACCGCCACGAGCGCGGCGGCCAGGGTGCTGTTGACGTCACCCACCACGGAGACGAGGCCGGGCTTCTCGCTGGCGAACACCTTCTCCAGCTCGATCATGACCTTGGCCGTCTGCTCCGCGTGGCTGCCGGAGCCGACGCCGAGGTGGATGTCCGGGGCGGGCATGCCCAGGTCGGTGAAGAAGACGTCACTCATCTTCACGTCGTAGTGCTGCCCGGTGTGCACCAGCTTCTGTTCGAGTGCGCCGTGCTCGGAGATGGCCCGATGGATGGGAGCCACCTTCATGAAGTTGGGACGAGCACCGACGATATGGAGGACCTTCTTCATGGTGGCGGGAAGGTAGGCACGAGGCCCTGGGTGCCTAGTGCCCCCCCCCCTCCGGTGCCGCGCAGCGTCGTGGATCTGATAGAGAGCGCCGCACCATGTCCTCGCCCCGTACCTTCGCCGTCATCCCCGCCCGCTATGCCAGCACGCGCTTTCCCGGCAAGCCGCTGGCCCTCATCGCCGGCCGGCCGATGATCGAACACGTCTGGCGGCGCTGCCAGGAGGCCCGGGCCTTCGACGAGGTGGTGGTGGCCACCGACGATGTGCGCATCCAGGAGACGGTGAGGGGCTTCGGGGGCACGGTGGTGATGACGTCGCCGGACTGCGCCACGGGGACGGACCGGGTGGCCGAGGTGGCGCGGGCGCACCTGGACGTGGACGTCTGGGTGAACGTGCAGGGCGACGAGCCGCTGGTGGACCCGGTTTCACTTCGGGTGTTGGCCGGCCTCTTCGTGCACCCGGAGGTGGAGATGGGCACGCTGGTGCGCCCGCTGGAGGCGGCCGAGGCGGACAGCCCGCACGTGGTGAAGGCGGTGCTGGCGCTGAATGGGGACGCGCTCTACTTCAGCCGCGCCACGGTGCCCTTCATCCGCGAGCCGGGCGAGGCGGGGGCGGTGCGGCGCTGGGCGCACCTGGGGCTGTACGGCTACCGGCGCGAGACGCTGCTGCGGCTGTCGGAGCTGAGCGCCACCCCGCTGGAGCAGGCGGAGAAGTTGGAGCAACTACGAGCCCTGGAGCACGGCATCCGCATCCGTTGCGGGAAGGTGACGGGGCGCTCGGTGGCGGTGGACGTCCCCGGGGACGTGGCCCGGGTGGAGGCGGCGATGCGGGGGGCCTGAGCCCGCTCCCCCGTCCACCAAGGAGACATGCGGAGCGGGGAATCCCGCGTTAGTCTGCGCCCGTGTCCGACGCCTCCCAGAAAACCGAAGCCCCCAAGAAGCCGAAGTTCTCCCGAGTGACGGTGCGCCGCATCGTGGCCCTCGCCCGCCCCCAGGCGCGCAGGATCATGGGCGGCATCGTCTTCCTGCTCATCGCCAGCGGCCTGATGCTGGTGTACCCGAAGGCCATCGGGGACATCATCGACCAGGCCATCAAGGCGGGAGACCGCGCGCAGATCGATCAAATCGCCCTGACGATGGGCGTGGTCTTCATCCTGCAGGGCATCGCGATGGCGCTGCGCTTCTACCTCTTCACCACGGCGGGCGAGCGCGTGGTGACGCAGCTGAGGCAGGACCTGTTCGCCAGCCTCATGTCCCAGGAGGTGGGCTTCTTCGACGAGCGCAAGACGGGAGAGCTCACCAACCGGCTGGCCTCGGACACGACGGTGCTGCAGAACGCGGTGAGCGTGAACATCTCCATGGGCCTGCGCAACGCGGCGCAGGCGGTGGGTGGCATCGCGCTGCTGCTGTACACCTCGCCGGTGCTCACGGGGCTGATGCTGCTCATCGTCCCGGCGGTGGCGGTGGGTGCCGTGACGTACGGCCGCAGGGTGCGCGGGCTCTCCAAGCAGACGCAGGACGCGCTCGCCACCGCCAACGAGGTGGCCGAGGAGGGCCTGTCCGGCATCCGCACCGTGCGCTCCTTCGCCGCCGAGCGGCACGAGGTGGAGCGCTACCGCACGGCCACCGAGCGCGCCTATGACGTCGCGCGCCGCCGGGTGAGCCAGTCCGCCATCTTCATGGCCGCGGCCTCCTCCGCTTCCTACCTCGCCTCGGCGGTGGTGCTCTGGTACGGCGGCCGGCTGGTGCTGGACGGGAAGATGACGGTGGGCAACCTCACCTCCTTCCTCATCTACTCGATGATGGTGGCCTTCGCGCTGGGCGCCCTGACGGACCTGTGGGCGGACTTCATGCGCGCCACGGGCGCCGCCGAGCGCGTCTTCGAGCTCATCGACCGCAAGCCCGCCATCCCCGCCTCGGGCGGCGAGCGCCTGCCGTCGGTGCAGGGCCGCGTCGAGTTCCAGCAGGTGCGCTTCGCCTATCCCACGCGCCCGGACGTGCCGGTGCTGCAGGGCATCGACTTGAAGCTGGACCCGGGCGAGGTGGTGGCCATCGTGGGCCCCTCGGGCGCGGGCAAGTCCACCATCGCCGGGCTGCTGGCGCGCATGTATGACCCGCAGGGCGGGCGCCTGATGCTGGACGGCCGCCCCCTGAGCGCGTTGGATCCCGAGTGGCTGCGGCAGCAGATTGGCACGGTGGCCCAGGAGCCCATGCTCTTCGCCTCCTCCATCGAGGACAACATCCGCTACGGCCGCATGGACGCCACGCAGGCGGAGATCGAGGCCGCCGCGCGTGCCGCCAACGCGCACGAGTTCATCTCCCGCTTCCCCGAGGGCTACCGCACGCTGGTGGGTGAGCGCGGCGTGCAGCTGTCCGGCGGGCAGAAGCAGCGCATCGCCATCGCGCGCGCCATGCTGAAGAACCCGCGCCTGCTGGTGCTGGACGAGGCCACCAGCGCGCTCGACGCCGAGAGCGAGCACCTGGTGCAGGAGGCGTTGGACCGGCTGATGAAGGGCCGCACCACCCTCATCATCGCCCACCGCCTGTCCACGGTGATTGGCGCGGACCGCGTGCTGGTGCTCGAGGGCGGCCAGGTGGTGCAGAGCGGCAACCACGCCGCGCTCATGGGCCAGGAGGGCCTCTACCGCCGGCTGGTGGAGCGTCAGTTCGTGGCGGCCTGACGGGGGCTCGCCCTCCCGCCTGCCCTCCACCCAGGCACGAAACACCTCCCAGGCGGAGTGGCGCGGTGGAAGACGCGCCATTACATAAGCCGCCGCAGAAAGGAGGTGATGCCTTGACCGATAGCAACAGTCAGGCGTCCACCTCCGCTCGCATGGCGCGCTGATAAAGCCACCCTGCGGCGGAAGTGTCGACGCCAGCAGTTCGGGCCCGCCCGTTTCGCGCACCCCTCCACGCTTGGGGCCGCGGGACGGGCGGTCCTTTTTTCTACCGGGCCCTCGGGAATGCGCGCGCGACAACCCTGTTGCACGCGCGAGGGGGGAAAGGCCCGTTCATCCGCCGGAGGACCTGTCCTTGTCCATCACACCGTGCCCGAGTCCTCTGCCTTCCGCCCTGCGTGACGAGACGGCGGTGGAGGCCCAGCGCAACCTGTTCTGCTTCAACTACGACGCCTGTCTTCATCTCGCGGTGAAACGGGGCTGGGACGGCTGGTCCTGCCGCCACTGCCCCCTGCGCGAGCAGCGGGACTTGGAACCCAGGGCCCGCGACTACGCCGAATCCCGCCCGAGGACCCAGAGCCAGGAGTGAAATGCGCCGCTTGCCGGACTTCCTGGACCAGGCGAGCGTCCGGGGGCGTTGACAGAATCATTGACGCCCCCGGGGTCTCTTGGCAGGAAGGGTCATGCGCTCCAAGAAGACCAAGTTCATCTTCGTGACCGGCGGGGTCGTGAGTTCGCTGGGCAAGGGGCTCGCCTCTGCTTCCATTGGCGCCCTGCTCGAGAACCGCGGGCTCGACATCACGCTGCTCAAGCTCGATCCGTACATCAACATCGATCCGGGCACGATGAGCCCGTTCCAACATGGCGAGGTCTTCGTCACCGACGACGGTGGCGAGACCGACATGGATCTGGGCCACTACGAGCGCTTCACCAACGCGCGGATGTCCCGGCTCAACAACTTCACCTCCGGGCGCATCTACCACGCCGTCATCCAGAAGGAGCGGCGGGGCGAGTACCTGGGCAAGACGGTCCAGGTGATTCCGCACATCACCGATGAGATCAAGTCCTGCATCCGCCAGGCGGCGCAAGGCATGGACGCGGTCATCGTCGAGGTGGGCGGCACCGTGGGTGACATCGAGTCGCTGCCCTTCCTCGAGGCCATCCGCCAGATGCGCTACGACGTGGGCAGCGGCAACACCGTCTACATGCACCTCACGCTGCTGCCCTACATCGGCGCGGCCGGCGAGGTGAAGACCAAGCCCACCCAGCACTCGGTGATGAAGCTGCGGGAGATCGGCATCCAGCCCGACTTCCTCATCTGCCGCACCGACCGGGAAATCAGCCGCGAGATGAAGGACAAGATCGCCATGTTCTGCAACGTGGACCCGGGCAACGTGTTCACCTCGCCGGACGTGAAGAGCATCTACGAGCTGCCCCTGGAGCTGCACCGTCAGGGCATCGACGAGCGGCTGGCCGAGACGCTCAACATCTGGACGCGCGCCGCCCGGCTGGACCGCTGGGAGGACATCATCCGCAAGGTGTACTCGCCGGGCCGCGGCGAGGTGAAGGTGGGCATCGTCGGCAAGTACGTGGACCTCAAGGAGAGCTACAAGAGCCTCAACGAGGCGCTGCTCCACGGCGGCATCGCCAACGACGTGAAGGTGGACCTGCAGTTCGTGGACTCGCAGGACGTGGAGGAGAAGGGCGCCGAGGCGCTGCTCTCCGGCGTGGACGCCATCCTGGTGCCCGGTGGTTTCGGCGTGCGCGGCACCGAGGGGAAGATCGCGGCGGTGCGCTATGCCCGGGAGAAGCGGGTGCCCTTCTTCGGCATCTGCCTGGGCCTGCAGATGGCGGTGGTGGAGTTCAGCCGCAACGTCCTGGGCCTGGTGGACTCCAACTCCTTGGAGTTCAACGAGCACACCTCGCACCCGGTGGTGACGCTCATGGAGAGCCAGGTGAAGGTGCAGGACAAGGGTGGTACGATGCGTCTGGGCAGCTACGCCTGCGCGCTGAAGCCCGGCTCGCTGGCGCACAAGCTGTACGGGGAGGACGTCATCCAGGAGCGCCACCGCCACCGCTACGAGGTGAACAACGCCTACCGCGGCCGGCTGCAGGAGGCGGGCCTCGTCGTGTCCGGCCACAACCCCGAGCTCAACCTCGTGGAGATGATTGAGCTGCCGGACCACCCCTACTTCGTGGGCTGCCAGTTCCATCCGGAGTTCAAGAGCAAGCCCTTCGCGCCGCACCCGCTCTTCTCCGGATTCATCCGCGCGGCCCTCGCGCAGCGTGACGCCGGGAGGACGCAGGCATGAGCGGCCCCTCCATCACCCTGTGCGGCCACAAGGTCGGCCCGGGCCAGAAGCTCTTCGTCATCGCCGGCCCGGACAGCATCGAGTCCGAGGACATGGCGCTGCGCCACGCGAAGCTCCTCAAGGAGCTGACGGGCCGGCTGGGCGTGCCCTACGCCTTCAAGTGCTCCTACGACAAGGCCAACCGCACCAGCGGCAAGTCCTTCCGGGGGCCCGGCCTGAAGGAGGGCCTGCGCATCCTCGAGCGCGTCAAGCGCGAGGTGGGCGTGCCCATCCTCACGGACGTCCACGAGACGAGCCACGTGGGCCCCGCCGCCGAGGTGGTGGACATCATCCAGATTCCCGCCTTCCTCTGCCGCCAGACGGACCTGGTGGAGGCGGTGGCGCGCACGGGCAAGGGCGTCAACCTGAAGAAGGGCCAGTTCGTGGCCCCCAAGGACATCGTCCACTCGGCGCGCAAGGCCGTGGAGACGGGCAACCCCAACGTGCTCGTCACCGAGCGCGGCGCCACCTTCGGGTACAACAACCTGGTGGTGGACATGCGCGGCTTCGCCCAGATGCGCGAGGCCGGGCTCGTCGTCTGCTTCGACGCCACCCACTCCGTGCAGCTCCCCTCCTCCGGCGATGGCCAGACGGGCGGGGAGCGCAAGTTCGTGTCCCTGCTGGCCCGCTCCGCCGCGGCCGCCGGAATAGACGCGCTTTTCACGGAAGTACATGAAGACCCGGACCGTGCCCTGTGTGACGGTCCGTGCTCGCTCAATCCCCAGATGTTCGAGGACGTGCTACGTCAGGTACTCGCCATCCGGCGCGCGTTGGGTCACGAACCTGCGTAGGGGAAGAATTCGCGGTAAGTAGTGTGTGAACGAAGTCGTGGGGAGGGAGTCAGAGGGACGCGACATGACGGAGCTGCCGCCCAAACCGAGCAGGGACGAGCTGACGGAGCGCGCGGCACGCGTGCGTCTGCTCGCCTTCGACGTGGACGGCGTCCTGACGGATGGTGGCCTGTTCTACGGCGATGGCGGCGAGGTGATGAAGCGCTTCGACGTCAAGGACGGCCACGGTCTGGTGATGGCGAGGCTGGCGGGGTTGCGCACCGCCCTCCTCACCGCACGCTCCTCCTCCATCGTGGAAGTGCGCGGCCGGGAGCTGGGCCTGGCCGCCGTGCTCCAGGGCCGCAAGAACAAGGCGGCGGGTTTCCGGGAGCTGCTGTCCCAGCTGGAGGTCCCCCCCGAGGAGTGCGCGTACATGGGGGATGACCTCAACGACCTGGGCCCTCTGGGCATGGCGGGCTTGTCGGCCTGCCCGGCGGATGCCGCCGCCGAGGTCCGGCAGTCGGTGCATTACGTGGCGCGGTGCCGGGGAGGTCACGGGGCCGCGCGCGAGCTGGTGGAGTTGTGTCTGAGGGCATCGGGACGGTGGGAGGCCACCGTTCAACACATGAGGGACCCTGATGCCCTACAAGCTGTCAAGTTGTGAAATCGAAGAATTTTCGCTTCCCGCTTAGGTGTCTTATCCTATGAAGGCCGGAAGCCAGCAGTGCAGAGTGAGGGGAGTTCGATGACGGATCAGCTCTACACGACCCACGACATCAGCCGGTTGCTCCAGGTGGACCCGTCCACGGTGAGCAAGTGGATCGACCGCGGCATCCTCATGGCGTTCCGGACGCCGGGCGGTCACCGGCGCGTGCGCTCGGCGGACCTTCGCACCTTCCTCATCACCCACCAGATGCCGGTGCCCGAGGAGTTGGGCAGCAGCACCGTGCGCCTGCTGGTGGTGGATGACGAGCGGCAGGTGCTCGACGCCATCAAGCGTGCCTTCAAGCCCTACGCGAACCAGGTGGAGCTGCAGACGACCACCAGCGGCGTCGAGGCCCTCCTGCTCGTGAGCGAGCAGAAGCCGCACGGCATGCTCATCGACCTGAACATGCCGGACATCGACGGTATCGAGGTGTGCCGCCGCATCCGCGCCCGCAAGCAGATGGAAGGCGTGCGGCTCATCACCATGACGTCGGCGCACTCGCCCGAGGTGGTGGAGAGCTCCAAGCAGGCCGGCGCCGTGGCGTGCCTGCCCAAGCCGCTGGACGTGCAGCAGGTGCTCGACCTTTTCCGCGTGCCGCTGGCGCTCGGCGGCACCACCACCGCCGTCAAGCGCTAGTCCGCGCCCACGCCCCGAGCGGCGAAGCGTCCCCGGGGGCCCGTCACACGGTCCCCGTTGAGTGCGCATCGCCGCCCGTGTGTCCTGCGTCCGCGAAAAACGGACGGGACGAGCCTGCCCAGGAGGCCCGTCCCGCCAGTACCGCCGTCCCTTCCCCTTCAGCTCAGCCGTTGACCTTCACCTCGACCACGCGGGGGCGGGACTCCTCGCGCCGCGGCAGCGTCAGGGTGAGCACGCCGTTCTCGTAGCGGGCCTCCACGCGGGAGGCGTCCACGGTGCGCGGCAGCGTGAAGGAGCGGGCGTACACGCCGAAGCTGCGCTCCAGGCGCCGCGCGCTGTCCTTCTCCGGGCGCTCGGCCACCTTGCGCTCGGACTTGAGGGTGAGGGTGTCGTTCTCCACCTTCACCTCGATGGCCTTGGCGTCATGCCCCGGCAGGTCCACCTGCAGGGTGATGCCCTCGGCCGTCTCGTAGATGTCCGCGGGCGGGACGAGCTCGCGGGCATTGCCCTGGCGCACGCTCAGCTCCCGGAAGAGCTGGTCGAACTCCTTGGCCATGATGGGGCCCAGCGCGACGGCACCATTGCTCATCTCGAACGGGTTCCAGCGGTTCAGCATGGACGTCTCCTGTTCGCGCCACACTCCAGACGGAGCGGCAGCGCGCGTGTTGAGTTGAAACCGGGTGTTTGTTCGTTGGCGCCGGACCCGCTGTCTTCAGGGCCCGGCGCCGCTCACAGCTTCAAGAGAACCATGCTTCGGGACGTGTCAAGGCGACGCGCCGCGGGCCCCTTTGGGCCGGCTCAATCGTCCTCGCGCCCGAGGAAGACGGACACGTCCTCCTCCTCGCGGGAGACGTGCACCACCCACGGCCGGCAGCACACCGGGCAGTCCTCCACGTACGTCTCCGACGAGGGGCCACCCGGGTCCACCGTCACCTCCACCTCCTCACCGCAGTAGGGGCAGAGCAGCAGGGCATCGTCCGCGAAGGGTTGCATCAGGGTTCTCCTGCCTGGAGGTAGAGCAGCCGGGCGAGCAGGGGCCGGTCGCAGGGGCCGCCCTCACGCCAGCCGGCCACCTGGGGACGCAGGCCGCCCACGTCCACGCCTTCACACGCCGGGGGAAGGGACTCGAGCCGCTCCAGGGCGCGGGAGAAGAGCGTCCAGGCGCCCCGGGCATTGCCCGCGTCGCGCTTGAGCCAACCGGCCGCCACGAGGATGAGGCCCTGGAGCAACAGACGTCGGGGGCCGTGCTCGTGCTGCCAGGCTTCTTCCCAGACCTCGTGGGCCTCGAAGAAGCGCCCCGAGTCGAAGAGCGCCACCCCCTCCGCCAGGCAGGTATCGAATCCACGTGGCATCGAACGCGACTCCGGCCTCCTTCCTCCGTAGACTGGCGGCCATGGCCGCACCTCGCAACCGTATCGGAGAGATTCTCGTCAAGGCCCGCGTCATCGACGAGATGCAGCTTCGCAGCGCGCTCGCCCAGCACGACCAGTGGGGCGGGCGCCTGTCGCGCATCATCACCGACATGGGCATCGCCAAGGAGGACACCCTCACCGAGGCCATCGCCCAGGGCCTGGGCATGCAGCGCGTCCAGCTGGGGACCGCCAAGGACGTAGGCGCCCTCGCCAAGCTGGACGTCGGCCTCGCCGAGCAGAAGGGCATCTTCCCCGTGTCCCTGCGTGACAACGGCAAGACGCTCGTGCTCGCCATGGCGGACCCCACCGACCTGCAGACCATCGACCAGGTGGCCGCCCGCAGCCGGACGCGTGTCATCCCCGTGGTGGCCGGCGACCGTGAAATCCAGAACGCCATCCTGCGCCACTACCGCAACCAGGATCCGGCCGTCACCCACTCGTCCCACTCGGCCTCGAGCAAGAGCAGCGTCTCGTCTGGCGACGAGGACGAGTTCAAGGTCGTCGACATGAGCGGCAAGACGGTGGTGAAGGCCATCGCCGACATCGCGCCGAACATGGCCCGGGAGAACGCCCGGCCCGCCACGACTCCCGCTCCCGTGCGTTCCGCGGGTGGGGGCAGCGCTTCGGACCTGCTCGACGAGATTCTCAGCGGCTCGCCCGCTCCGGCCGAGGTGTTCTCCCCCGAGGAGATGCAGCGGCTGCAGGCGGTGCAGGCCAACCAGGAGAAGAGCTCCAAGATTCTGCGCGCCCTGCTCGAGCTGCTGCTGGAGAAGGGCATGGTGCAGCAGCGGGAGCTGGCGGCGCGCATGCGCCCCTCCTGAGGCGCCCTACCCCAGCACTGCCTAGCGCAGCACTTCCTACCCCAGCACTTCCTGGAGCTCGCGGCCGGTGAGTCCCAGGAGGTAGAGGATGGTGTCCAGGCCGCCGGCGGAGATGGAGGTATCGGCCGCCTGGCGCAGCTTGGGCTTGGCGCGGAAGGCGATGCCCAGCCCCGCGCGCTCCAGCATCAACAGGTCATTGGCGCCATCGCCCACGGCGATGACCTGGTCGAGCAGGATGCCCTCCGCCTGGGCGATGCTCTCCAGCAATTCGGCCTTGCGGCGCGCGTTGACGATGGGCCCCAGCGTGCGGCCGGTGAGCTTGCCGTCCACCTCCTCCAGCACGTTGGAGTGGGCCTGGTCGATGCCCAGCCGGGCCTTGAGCGCCTCGGCCGCCACGGAGAAGCCACCGCTGAGGATGGCGGTGCGGTAGCCCAGGCGCTTGAGCACGCGGATGAGCGTCTCCGCGCCCTCGGTGAGCGGGAGGTTGGCGGCGATATCGTACAGCACCTTCGCGTCCAGCCCCTTCAGCAGCGACACGCGCTGGCGCAGGGACTCGTCGTAGTCCATCTCCCCGTGCATGGCGCGCTCGGTGATGCGCGCCACCTGCTCGCCCACGCCGTAGGCCCGCGCCAGCTCGTCGATGACCTCGATGCGGATGAGCGTGGAGTCCATGTCCATCACCACCATCCGCTTGCCGCGCCGGTAGAGGCTCTCGCGCTGCAACGCCACGTCGAAGGCGTTGGTGGACATGGACAGCTCCAGCAGCGAGCGCTTGAGCTCCTCGGGCTCGCGCTCCGGCGGCAGGGCGATGTGGATTTCGACGGAGCCGAGCTCCGCCTCGGACAGGCGGTTGACGCGCTCGATGTTGGCCGCGTGCCGGGCGAGCCGCTCGGTCACGGCGTGCAGCTCACGCGCGCCCAGGGAGCGGCCCACCACGGTGACGACATGACGGCTGGGAACAGCGGCGGCCGGAGCCTTCGGCGCGGACACCGGCTGGAAGTCCAGCGACACGCCCAGCTCGCGAGCCACGAAGAGCAGCTCCTTGAGCACATCGCGCGTCTCGGGCAGACGCACCAGCAGACACAGGGTGAGCTGCCCCTGCACCACCACCTGCTCGATGTCGAGCAGCGCCGCGCCCACCCCGGCGAGGATGCCGGTGAGGCGGGCGGTGATGCCGGGATGGTCCTTCCCGGTGACGGTGATGAGCACGGAGTCCTGGGGGTTCGGGCTGTCGCTCATGGTGGAGCGAGTCTGACAGCCCGGCCCGTCCGCCGCGAGCACTCGTCACACGGGAGGCGTCAGCGCGGCTCCGAGGACAGGATGAGATCGCCCTTGGCGAGGAACTGCGCCTCGGGGAAGGACTTGTAGAAGTCCTCCAACATGGCGTCGAGGTCCGGGTAGCGCTGGTCCACGCGGTCCTGGGTCATCTTGTCGAAGATGGCATCCAGGCCGGCGGGGGCCTCGGGGTTGACCTCGGAGGGCAGCGGCGAGCGGCGGCCCGGAATCTGCCCGGTGAGCATCTCGTAGAGGAGGATGCCCAGCCCGTAGACGTCGGCGGCGGGACCGGCTTCCTTCGCACGCTGCGGCTGGATGAGCTCGGGGGCCAGGTACACCATGCCGCCGGCGCCCACGAAGACCTGGGGCAGGCCCTTGGAGGCATCCTGCTCCACCACGCGCACCAGGCCGAAGTCGCCCAGCTTCGCGTTGCCGTAGACGTCGAAGAGCACGTTCTCCGGCTTGAGGTTGTGGTGGGTGAGGCCCGCGGCGTGCGCGGCGCGCAGCGCATAGGCGCACTGCAGGAAGCAGCGCAGGGCGAACGCCACCGGCACGCCCTTGCCCTCCCCCTCCTCCAGCTTGCCCTTGAGGCTGCCGTGCAGCAGCTCGAGCACGAAGTAGGGCCGGGCCGTCTCCGTGTTCTGATCCAACACCTGGACGATGCCCGGGTGGCGCACCTGGGCCTGCGCGCACAGCTCCTTCTTCAGCCGCTTGAGCACGTCGCCGCGCTGCAGGAAGGAGAAGTAGCCGAAGATGTCCTTCAGCTCCTTGACGCAGATGTCCAGCCCGAGCGCGTTGAAGCGCCCCTTGTACGCGGTGCCGAGCGGCCCGGTGCCGAGCGGCTCGAGCTTCTGGTAGCGCTGATCCAACAGCTCCACGGCCTTGCTCACGGGAGCGGGAGCGGCGGCGACAGGGGCCGGCGCGGGCGCGGGAGGCGCCAGGGACGCCATGGGCGCGACGGAAGGCGGGGGCGCGGTGGGCGGCGAGGGAAGGGCCTCGTTGCGCACGCTGGCCACGGGGGGCGGCACCGGAACGGGCGCGGCCACCGGCACCTCGAAGCTGAACGTCCCGGACGTGCGGGCCCTCGGCAGCGAGGGAATCGGAGGCTCCGCGGTCTTCGTCACCTCCTGCTCCTCGAGGAGGAGGTCCGGCGGAGGCGGCGGCATCGAGGAATGCGAGGAGTGGGCGCCTTCGGCCTCGCGCGGGGCGATGGCCGGATCCGTGCCGAGCTGCTCGGAGAAGAACTCCCCTACCTCCATGCCGAACTTGTCCTGCAGCTCGCCATCCACCACGCGCTCGCCCAGGTCGGTCAGGCGCAGCTGGGCCTCGCGATGATCCAGGGCGATGTAGAGGTACTTGCGCAGGAAGAGGTAGTAGCTGTCGAACTCCAGCGAGACGGACGGCTCGAGCGCGGCCTTCACATCGGCCAGCTTGTTGGAGCGTCCCAGACGGCCGTTCTCCCTCAGGCTCTGGAGGATGAACAACGCCTCGCCGCTGACGGTATCGCGGTGGATGGAGGGCTTGGGCATGTGGGCCGGACTCTACGCGTCCCGGCGCCCTGCCTCAAACTCAGCCCCCCTGCCTGCCGTCAGGGCCCGCGTTCAAGGGATGTGCAGCAGCTGCTTCACCGTCTCCAGCACTTCCTGGAAACGCACCGGCTTGCGCAGGTAGATGTCCACGCCCAGCTGCATGGCGCGCTCGCGAGCCTCCGGACCTCCCGCGGAGATGGCCACCACGGGAATGGACTTGAGCGGCTCCTCGGCGCGGATGCGCTCGATGAGCGCGAACCCGTCCATCACCGGCATGTACAGGTCCGTCATCACCAGGCTGAACTGGGTGGAGCGCAGCGCCTGCAGCGCGTGGTGCCCGTCCGGCGAGAAGTGGACCTCCAGCGGCACCTTGCCCGCCAGCTCGCCGCTCGCCAGCTTCTTGAGCACGTAGCTGTACATCTCGACGATGTGCGGGTTGTCCTCGACGATGAGCACACGGTAGCCCTCGGCGGGGAGGGCCGTCCGGTCCGACGCGCGGGTCTGTCCTGCCGAGCTCAAGATTTCACCCAATCGCTGCCGGTCCTGATCGCGCACCACCCGGATGCCGACACCACCTGGAGCATCCTCGGATGCCGGCCGGACCCAGGCCACCGTCCCCACGACTTGTACCGGATTCATGAGCCCCGGGAAAGAAAGTGCCAGTCCCAGCTCCTGTCCGGGCGTGAAGGTCCGGTCGGTCTGCACGAAGATCCCCCCCTTGGAGAGGTTCTCCGTGACCGCCACCATCCGCTCCTGATTCGGGAACTGCACCCTCAACACCAGGGGCACCCGGGGCTCGTCGCGCTTGTCGTCTGATCCCCGGTTCATAACAAGGGCTTGAAATCGCTCGGCATTTCGCTGATGGCTCTGAGTGTAGCGCCGTGGGTTTATGTTGACAACGAAGCCTTTCGGGACTTACGAAGCGCCCGCCATGGCGGAGCCCCTGTTCACCCCCGAAGAGCAGAAGAAGTTCGATGCGGAGATCGCCGAGATTCTCTCGCACTACCCGGCCGATCGTAAGAGCGCCGCGATGCTTCCCGCGCTGCGGCTGCTGCAGGAGCTGAAAGGCTGGCTGCCCCCCGAGGGACTCAAGCTGGTCGCCAGCCGGCTGGGCGTCACGCCCGAGCGCGCCTACGAAGTCGCCAGCTTCTACGTGATGTACCACCTGAAGAAGCCCGGCAAGTACGTGGTGGACGTCTGCACCAACCTCTCCTGTGCCCTGTGGGGCGCGGAGAAGATGCTCGCCTATCTGGAGCAGAAGCTCGGGCTGAAGGCCGGTGAGGCGAACGAGCGCTTCACCCTGCGCGAGACCGAGTGCCTCGCCTCTTGCGGCACCGCGCCGTGCCTGCAAATCAACGAGGACCACCACGAGAGCCTCACGAAGGCCAAGCTGGACGCGATCTTCGACAAGCTCTCCTGACCTCCTCCATCAAGGAACCTGATTCCATGGCGACAACGGCATTCGAACCGCTCATCTCGGCGGCCTGGGGGAAGCCCAACTCCTGGAAGCTCGACGAGTACAAGAAGCGTGGCGGCTACAAGGGTCTGGAGAAGGCCCTGGAGATGGCGCCGGCGCAGATCATCGACGAGGTGAAGAAGTCCAACCTCCGCGGCCGCGGCGGCGCAGGCTTCCCCACGGGCCTCAAGTGGAGCTTCGTCCCCAAGGACAGCCCCAAGCCCAAGTACCTGGCCGTCAACGGCGACGAGTCCGAGCCGGGCACCTTCAAGGACCGCTACATCCTCGAGAATGATCCGCACATGATGCTGGAGGGCATCGCCATCGCGTCCTACGCGCTGGGCGTGCACACCTGCTACGTGTACCTGCGCGGTGAGTTCAAGTTCCAGGCGGAGCGCACCAACGCGGCCATCCGCGAGGCGTACGCCGCCGGCATCTTCGGCAAGAAGGTGCTGGGCAAGGACTACCAGCTGGACTGCTACGTGGTGCGCGGCGCGGGCGCCTACATCTGCGGCGAGGAGACGGCGCTGCTGGAGAGCCTCGAGGGCAAGAAGGGCTGGCCCCGGCTCAAGCCGCCGTTCCCCGCGGTGGTGGGCCTGTTCGGCTGCCCCACGGTGGTGAACAACGTGGAGACGCTCGCCAGCGTGCCCCACGTCTTCACGCGCGGCCCGGCCTGGTACGCCGGCCTGGGCACCGACAAGTCCGGCGGCACGCGTCTGGTGTGCCTCTCCGGCACGGTGAACCGCCCGGGCGTGTACGAGGTGCCGCTCGAGGCCACCTTCAACCAGCTCATCTTCGACGACAAGTACGGGCGGGGCCTGCCCCCGGGCCGCAAGGTGAAGGCCGTGATTCCCGGCGGCTCCTCGGCGCCCATCCTCAGCCCGGACGAGCTGGACGTGGCCATGGAGTTCGAGGCCGTCAAGGTGAAGCAGACCATGGCGGGCTCCGGCGGCGTCATCGTCATGGATGACACCACCTGCATGGTGCGCAGCCTGTGGCGCGTGGCGCGCTTCTACGCCGAGGAGTCCTGCGGCCAGTGCACGCCGTGCCGCGAGGGCACGCCCTGGCAGACCCGCCTCTTGCGGAAGATCGAAGAGGGCCGGGGCGAGCCGGGCGACGTGGAGATCCTCTCCAACGTGGCGTCCTCCATCGCGCCCTACCCGCCGATCGGCCTGGGCAACACCATCTGCGCGCTGGGCGATGCCGCGGCGCTGCCGACCCATTCCTTCCTCATGCGCTTCCGTGACGAGTTCGAGGCGCACATCCGCGAGCACCGCTGCCCGTTCGGCGACAAGCCCTGGGGCGCGTTCGGAGACTGGTCGTGAACGTCGAGCTGGTTCTCTTCGGAGCCTTCGCGCTCCTGACGCTGCTTTCCGCCGGGATGGTCATCTTCGCCAAGAGCGCCATCAGCTCGGCGATGTCGCTGGTGGCCACGTTCTTCTTCCTGGCCGGCATCTACGTGCTCCTGTGGGCCCACACCGTGGCGGTGCTGCAGGTGCTGGTCTACGCGGGCGCCATCATGGTGCTCTTCCTGTTCGTCATCATGCTGCTCAACCTGGGCGAGACCCCCTCGTCCGGGCCGCGGCTGACGGTCTCGAGGATTGCCGGTGGGGCCGCTGCGGCGGGACTGCTGGTGGTGCTGGTGATGGCCATCTGGCGGATGCCGGCGTCCACGACGACGTTCACCGGAGCCCAGGCCGTCGCGAGCGGCTTCGGCACGCTGCCGGCCATCGGCCAGGTCATCTACACCCAGTGGCTGCTGCCCTTCGAGGCCGTCAGCCTGCTGCTGCTGGTGGCCATGGTGGGCGCGGTCGTGGTGGCCAAGTCGCGGATTTGAGCCCGTCCTCTTCAACCCTCTGCTAGAAGGCGGGCGGCGCTCGCCCTTCACACGGCCATGGTCCCGATCTCCTACTACCTCATCCTCGCCGCCGCCCTGTTCTGCCTCGGCATGTTCGGCGTGCTGATCCGCCGCAACGCGCTGGTGGTGTTCATGTGCGTGGAGCTCATGCTCAACGCGGCGAACCTGACGTTCCTCGCCTTCGCCAGGCAGAACGGCCACCTGACGGGCCACGTCTCCGCGTTCTTCGTGATCGCGGTCGCGGCGGCCGAGGCCTCCATCGGTCTGGCCATCGTCATCGCCGTGTTCCGCAGCCGGGGCACCGTGAGCATCGAAGAAATCCGGACGATGAAACACTGACGTTCCGGCACCTCATTCCGCCAAGCGAGCTCTCCGCCCATGGATCTCAAGCAATTCCTCCTTCAGTTGCGGCTGGATCCCGCCGCCCTGTGGCTGATCATCGCCCTGCCCCTGTTGGGCGCGTTCATCTGCGGCGTGTTTGGCCGGATGCTCGGCCGCGCCAACGTCTATCTGGTGGCCTGCGCCACGGTGGCGGGCTCCTTCCTGCTGTCGCTCTCGGCGTTCCTGTCGGTGAGCCCGCTGGAGGCCTCGCAGGCGGTGACGATGGAGAATGCCTTCTCCTCGGGCACCATCCGCTACGCCTTCGGGCATGACTTCGGCACGTGGTTCTCGGCCGGCACCTTCCGGGTGAACTTCGGCCTGCTGGTGGACCACCTGTCGGGGACGCTGCTGCTGGTCATCACCGGCGTGGGCTTCCTCATCCACCTGTACTCCACCAGCTACATGTCCCACGACGATGGGTACTGGCGGTACTTCGCGTACCTCAACCTGTTCGTCGCGGCGATGCTGACGCTGGTGCTGGCCGACAACCTCGTCCTGCTCTTCGTGGGCTGGGAGGGCGTCGGTATGGCCAGCTACCTGCTCATCGGCTTCTGGTACTCGGACACGGCCAAGGCGTGGGCGGGCCGCAAGGCGTTCGTCACCAACCGCATCGGTGACTTCGCGTTCCTCATCGCCACCTTCCTCGTCGTCCTGCTGGTCAGTGCCTTCAACACCCAGGCGACCGGCGCCAACTTCAGCATGGTGGGCGGCAACCCGGAGACGGCGCAGGTGCGCTTCCGCGAGGGCCTGCAGCAGAAGGGCCCCGTGGTCTTCCAGGGTCTGGAGACCATGGCCAACGCGCTGCACGTGACGGCGGAGAAGGCCCAGGGTGGCGTCAGCCTGGAGACGCCCATCTCCGAGGGCCCGCTCGCGGGCCGCACCTTCGGTGGCGTGCTGACGGTGGCGCTGCTGCTGTTCCTGCTCGGCGCGGCGGGCAAGAGCGCCCAGTTCCCGCTGTACGTCTGGCTGCCGGACGCCATGGCCGGCCCGACGCCCGTCTCCGCCCTCATCCACGCGGCGACGATGGTGACCGCGGGCGTCTACCTCTTCAGCCGCATGAGCTTCCTGCTCGTGCTCAGCCCCACCGCCATGGTAACGGTGGCCATCATCGGCACCATCACCTCGCTGCTGGCCGCGCTCATCGCCTTCGCGCAGGACGACATCAAGAAGGTGCTCGCCTACTCCACCGTGTCCCAGCTGGGCATCATGTTCATGGGCGTGGGCATGGGCATCTTCTGGGCGGCCGTGCTGCACCTGGTCACCCACGCCTTCTTCAAGGCCTGCCTCTTCCTCGGCGCCGGCAGCGTCATGCACGGCAACGCGGACGAGACGGACATCAAGAAGCTGGGCGGCGTGCGCCACGAGATGAAGCAGACGTGGTTCACCTTCCTGGTGGCCACGCTCGCCATCACCGGCATCGTCCCGCTCTCCGGCTTCTTCTCCAAGGACGCCATCTTCCACGGCATCCACCACAACCACCTGCATGGGTACGAGTGGGCCTCGGGCGCCATCTACTACGTGGGCCTGCTCATCGCGGCCTGCACCGCCTTCTACATGTCGCGCGTGTACCTGCTCACCTTCGAGGGCAAGCGCTCGCCGGAGGCGAAGATTCCCCACGCGCACGAGAGCGACTGGCGGATGACGGCGCCCCTGTGGATTCTCGCGTTCCTCAGCGTCGTCGCGCTCTTCCAGGCGCTGCCGCTGATGCCGGGCCGGGGTGGCGTCATGCAGCCGGTGATGGAGAACTTCCTCGGCCCCGTGTTCTCCAGCGCCGAGCGCATCGCCGCTCGCGGCGGTGAGGTGGCGCTGGACCACAGCGTGCCGAGCTTCATCGACTACCTGAAGGCGTGGCTGGTGGCCCTGGCGGGCGGCGCGACGGCCGGCTTCATGTACCTGAAGTACTTCCCGTCGCGGGTGGGCCAGCCGGCTCCGGCCTTCGCCCGCTCGGTGCGGCGCTTCACGCAGAACAAGTTCTATGTGGATGAGGCCTACGAGTTCCTGGTCATCCGGCCGGTGAAGAACGTGAGCGCCATCCTCTACAAGCTGGTGGACACCCTCCTCATCGACACGGTGGCGGTGCGCGGTACCGCGTGGGTCACGGCCCGCCTGGGCAGCGCCCTCCGTTACGTGCAGACGGGAGACGCACAGGCCTATGCCGCGGTGATGGCCCTGGCCCTGCTCGGCGGCGCGGTGTACGCGCTCATCCTGGTGATGAAATGAGCTTCTTCGATACCCATCTGCTCAACCTCGTCGTCTACCTGCCGCTGCTGTTCGCGGCGCTCGTGTGGATGCTGCCGGGCGCCGAGCGCGGGCAGATCCGCACCATCACGTTCATCGGCATGCTGGTGGACCTGGTGTTCGGCGTCTGGGCCTACCTGCGCTTCGACCCGGCCGGCGCCGAGTTCCAGCTCGAGTACCGCACCCAGTGGCTCGGGCAGCTCGGCGTCAGCTACCACATCGGCGTGGACGGCCTGGCCGTCAGCCTGCTGCTGCTCACCGTCTTCCTGGGGCCCCTGGTCGTCATGGCCTCGCAGACGTACATCACCGAGCGCGTGAAGGAGTTCCACCTCGCGCTGCTCGTGCTGCAGACGGTGATGCTCGGCGCGCTGGTGTCGCTGGACGTGCTGCTCTTCTACATCTTCTGGGAAGCGATGCTCATCCCCATGTACCTGCTGGTGGGCGTGTGGGGCGCCGAGGATCGCCAGATGGCGGCGGTGAAGTTCTTCCTCTACACGCTGGCCGGCTCGCTGCTCATGCTGGTGGCCATCGTCGCCCTCTACTTCATCAGCAGCACCCCGGGCAGCCGCTCCTTCGACTACGCCACCATCTACAACAGCCTGACGGCGGCCCACTCGCAGATCGCCGCGTGCACGGGCACCGGGGGTGACTGCGCGTCGCTGCCGGGCATGGCCGGCATCCTGTACCGCTGGGGCCCCTGGCTGTTCGCCGCCTTCGCCATCGCCTTCGCCATCAAGGTGCCGATGTGGCCGGTGCACACGTGGTTGCCCGACGCCCACGTGCAGGCGCCCGTGGCCGGCTCGATGATCCTGGCCGGCGTCATGCTGAAGATGGGCACGTTCGGCTTCTGGCGCTTCGCCATCCCGTTCTTCCCGTCCGCCGCGCACCAGGCCCGGCCCATGCTGGCCACGCTGGCGGTGATTGGCATCGTCTACGGCGCGCTCATGTGCCTGGCGCAGCGGGACATCAAGAAGCTCATCGCCTACTCGTCCGTGAGCCACCTGGGCTACTGCATGCTGGGCATCCTCGCGCTCACCGCCGAGGGCGCCACCGGTAGCGCGTACCAGATGCTCAACCACGGCGTGTCCACGGGCGCGCTGTTCCTCCTGTTCGGCTTCCTGTACGAGCGGCGCCACACCCGCCTGATGTCCGACTACGGCGGCATCGCCAAGGTGGTGCCGGTGTACACGGCGTCCTTCCTCATCATCACCTTCTCGTCCGTGGCGGTGCCGGGCACCAACGGCTTCGTGGGCGAGTTCCTGGTGCTGCTGGGCACCTTCAAGAGCAGCCTCGGCATGGCCTTTGGTGCCTTCGCCACCCTGGGCGTCATCCTCGGCGCGGCGTACATGCTGTGGATGGTGCAGAAGGTGTTCTTCGGCCCCCTCACCCACCGCGAGAACCAGGGCCTCACGGACCTGAACCTGCGCGAGTTCGCCACCGTGGCCCCGTTCCTGGTGCTGGTGCTGGTGATGGGCCTGATGCCGCAGCCCTTCCTGGATCGCATCAACCCCTCCACCGAGCGCTTCCTCCAGCGCGCCGGTCTGGGCATCCCCGGCAGCCAGGTGCGCCCGAGCGATGTGCAGATCTCGGTGATGGGCCTGCCCCCGGCCGGCCTGGCCGCTGCTCCCAACGCCCCGACGCCGGGCCCGCTCGCCGATCGGCGCTAGTCGAGAGTCTCCACCATGAACCTGCCCAACCTGACGTCGGCAGACTTCCTTCCGATGCTCCCCGCCATCATCCTGGTGGTGGGAGCCTGCATCCTGCTCCTGTCGGAGGTGTTCCTCTCCGCCCACTCGTCGCGCGGCTACCAGGCGGTGCTGTCCACCGCCACGTCCGTCATCGCCGGCATCGTGTCGCTGTCGCTGCTGAGCGAGCCGGCCCGCGCGGTGTTTCTCGGCTTCGGGGCGATGGATCCCTTCTCCAGCTTCCTGACGTTCACCGTCTGCGTGTCGCTGGCGCTGGCCTCGCTCACCGCGGCCGGCTTCCTGCGCAAGCGCGGCGCCGAGCGCGGTGAGTTCTACGCCCTCATGCTCTTCGCGGGCGCGGGCATGAGCCTGCTGGGCCTGTCCAACGAGCTCATCACCATCTTCGTCAACGTCGAGGTGCTCTCCATCGCCACCTACGCGCTGACGTCGTACCTGCGGCGCGGCACGCGGCCCAGCGAGGCGGGCTTCAAGTACTTCATCCTCGGCGCCTTCTCCTCGGCGGTGCTGCTGTACGGCTCGGCGCTGCTCTACGGCGCCACCGGCACCACCCTGCTGTCGGACATGGCGGGCCCGCTGCGCGCGGCCATGGCCAACAACAACGCGGCGCTCGTGTACACGGGCGCGGTGCTGGTGGCCGCCGGCTTCTCCTTCAAGGTCGCCGCGGTGCCCTTCCACATGTGGACGCCGGATGTGTACGAGGGCGCTCCCACTCCCGTCACCGCGCTCATGAGCGCCGGTGTGAAGGCCGCCGCCTTCGTCGCCCTGGTCCGCGTGTTCATCAGCGTGGGCAGTGGCATCGACGCACAGCTGCCCTTCGCCATCTTCTCCACCCTGGCGCTGCTCACCATGGTGGCGGGCAACCTGCTGGCCATCCCGCAGCGCAACGTGAAGCGCATGCTGGCCTACTCCTCCATCGCCCACGCCGGCTACCTGCTGCTGGGCGTGGCGGCCCTCTTCGTCTCCGCCCCGGGCCAGGAGTTCAAGCTGCTCGGCCCCACCGCCCTCGTCGGCGCCAGCCCCGAGGACGTGGCCCGCGTCGACGCCCTGCGCGGCATCCTCTACTACCTGCTCGCCTACACCTTCACCGCGGTGGGCGCCTTCGGCGTCGTCTCCCTGCTGGAGCGCCGCGAGGACGAGGAGAAGGGCACCGCCTGGGATCTGGAGCGCTTCAGCGGCCTGGCTCAGCGCCGTCCGGGTTGGGCCTTCGCCATGGCGGCCTTCATGCTGTCGCTCGCCGGCATCCCGCCCACCATCGGCTTCATCGGAAAGCTCATCCTCTTCCGCGCCGCCGTGGACGCGGGCCTCGTCGGCCTCACCATCATCGCGGTGCTCTCCAGCGCGGCCGGCGCCTACTACTACCTGCGCGTGGTGGTCTACATGTACATGCGGCCCGTGCCCGAGGGCGCTCACACCCTCGAGCGCAGCTGGATGACCGAGCTGGCCCTGGTGGTCTCCACCGCCGCCGTGGTGCTGCTCGGCATCCTGCCCGGCCCCCTCACCGAGTGGATCGCCCAGGCCGGCACGCTGTTCACCCGCTGAGCCTCCGCTTCTCCTGATTCACCCACGCCCGGGCGGCTTCCGCCCGGGCGTTTTCATTGCGGGTCCGGCAGAGGCCCTCTCATCATCAGCGTCCGCAGCACGGCCCGCGCTCCCGCCTCCTGCAGGAGGGCCCCGAGCTCCGCGTCCCCAGTCACCACGCGCAGTTCCTCCCCGCTCCCGAGCTCGAGGAAGGCCGCTTCCAGGAGCGCTCGCGCGTGCGCGGGGGTCGCCGCGAAGAAGGGCATCAGCACGCGCGCCTGGGCCCGCACGTCCATCAGCCCCAGCCCGGCCACCTCCGGGTGCTGCGGATCCGTCAGGCGCCGCAACCGGTGCGAGCTCAACGTGGCGAAGCGGGCCAGCTTGCCCGGCACCAGCCCAAAGGCCTGGGTGAGGGAGGCGAAGTCCGGCTCGGCCACCGGCACCACCTCCAGCTCCGCGGGCGCCAACGGCAGGGCCTCCAGGTGGTCCCTCGACAGGCGACAGGTGGTCTCCAGCCGCCCCGCCTTCATCCCCACCGAGCCGTACAACGCCACCGCCGGCTCGTTGTCCGGCTTCACGTACAGCATCCACTCGCGGCAGCCCCTCGTCCGGAACCAGGCGGCGAGCTCCCGCATCATCTTCCGCCCCAACCCCCTCCCCCGCTGCTCCGGCGCCACCACCACGTTCACCACGTAGCCGGTCTCCCCCAGGACATCCACGAGGGCGTACGCGGCCACCCCCTCCGGTCCGTCCAGGAAGAAGGCTCGCTTCACGAGGTCCGACACCCATACGTCCAACGGGGGCGGTGGCTCCTCCACGCCCAGCTCCCCGAAGAGCCGGACGAAGGCGGCATGGTCCTCCACCCGCCCCGGCCGCAGCCCCGGCACATCACCGTGTGCATCGCGCATGTCGGAAGGCCCCTCCTCCGCGCCATGGCCCGGGCGCGAATCCTGGAGCGTATAAAAGAAGGCGGCCCGGCACCCTCAGGAAGGGGACCGGGCCGCAGGTCTTCTCAAGAAGCTCACCGGAAGGTGCTGAAGGGGTGGGGGGGAACCACTTCAGCCTCGCTTCGACGTGCTCCGTCTCCACGCTTTAGCACCCGCCGTGCCAGCCCCTCCGCGCCTCGAATGTCCAATGATTCCGAGCATCTGGCGCATGGACCGCTCCGGCGCCGACCGCGCCATTGCAGCCCTGCATTGCAGCCCTGAAATGCCCTTGCAGAAGTGAAAAGGCTCGGCGTCGCGTGGTGGAAGGGAGCGCTCTGGGCCCCAGGGCCCGAAAAGAAGGCGGCCCGGCACCCTCAGGAAGGGGACCGGGCCGCAGGTCTTCTCAAGAAGCTCACCGGAAGGTGCTGAAGGGGTGGGGGGGAACCACTTCAGCCTCGCTTCGACGTGCTCCGTCTCTACGCTTTAGCACCCACCGTGCCAACCCCTCCGCGCCTCGAATGTCCAATGATTCCGAGCATCTGGCGTAGGGGCCGCTCCGGCGCCGACCGCGCCATTGCAGCCCTGAAATGCAGCCCTGAAATGCCCTTGCAGAAGTGAAAAGACCCCAACCGTGGATTTCGAGGCCCGAAAAGAAGGCGGCCCGGCACCCTCATGAAGGGGACCGGGCCGCGGGTTCTTCTCGGAAGCTCACCGGAAGTGCTGAAGCGGTGGGGGGGAACCTCTTCAGCCTCACTTCGACGTGCTCTGTATCCACCTATAGCAGCCGCCGTGCCAGCCTTTCCGGGCCTCGAATGTCCAGTGATTCCGGGCATCTGGCGTCTCGGGCCCGCCCTCCCCTCCCCGGCGGTTTGCAGCCCTGCATTGCAACCCTGAAATGCCCTTGCAGAAGTGAAAAGCGGGATTCGCCCAGAGCCCAAAAGAAGGCGGCCCGGCACCCTCATGAAGGGGACCGGGCCGCGGGTTCTTCTAAATTAAGCTCATCGGAGACACTGAAGTGGTGGGGGGGAACCTCTTCAGCGCTACATCGACGTGCTCCGGTTGCATGCTTTAGCACTCGCCGTGCCAGCACTCCTGGAATCTCAGACTCCAGTAACTTCAAGCACTTAGCACTCGGACAGGCCCCCAGCGCCGCCCTCCTCGCATTGCAATCCTGCAATCCCTTTGCAGAAGTGAAAATCCGCAATCATCTCAAGCACTTCCGCTTTTCAGGATTGAAGGGGCATTTCATTCCTGGCGGGGTGTGCCCTACCCGACATCCGCCGTGCGGAATCAGTCCCGATGATCCGCTCCGGACGGACGCAGGTTGAGGCGCTTCATCTTCCGCCACAGCGTCGTGGAGGAGACGGCCAGCTCCTCGGCCACGCGGCCCAGGTCCACCCCGTGCTTCTCCAGGGCCTGGGCAATGGCCCGCCGCTCGGCCTCCTCCACCGCCTCGGCCAGGGTGGGCATCCGCGTGCTGAGGTCCAGGGCGGGCACTGGCGGGCTCCCCACCGGGCCGCTGACCTCCACGCGGGTGTTGGGGCGCAGCGGGAAGTCCTCGGGCAGCAGCTCCACGCCCTCGGCCAGCGCCGCCGCCTGCTCCACCAGGTTCTCCAGCTCGCGCACGTTGCCCGGGAAGCTGTAGCCCGTCAGGTGCCCCACCGCCGCCTCCGACAGCCGCTTCGGGTTGGGACTGCGCGCGTTGGCCCGCTTGAGGAAGTGCTCGGCCAGCTCGGGCACATCCTCCAGGCGCTCGCGCAGGGGCGGCACCCGCAGCGTCACCACGTTCAGCCGGTAGTAGAGGTCCTGCCGGAAGCGCTTCTCGCGCACCTCCAGCTCGATGTCCCGGTTGGTGGCGGCGACAATCCGCACGTCCACCTTCGTGGAGGTGGACTCGCCCACGCGCCGCACTTCGCCCTCCTGCAGCGTGCGCAGCAGCTTGGACTGGAAGGCCGGCGTCGTCTCCGTCACCTCGTCGATGAAGAGCGTGCCACCGTCCGCCTCCTCCACGAGCCCCCGCCGGGCCCGGACCGCACCGGTGAAGGCGCCCTTGGCGTGGCCGAACAGCTCGCTCTCCAGCAGCGTCTCGGAGATGGCGGCGCAGTTGACGGGGACGAAGGGCTTGTCCTTGCGCCGGCTGTGCGCGTGCACCGCGCGGGCGACCAGCTCCTTGCCCGTGCCGCTCTCGCCCTGCACCAGCACCGTGGCGTCACTCTGCGCCACGCGCATCAGGCGCGACGTCAGCTCTCGCATCGCCGCGCTGCGGCCCACCAGCGCGCTCAGGCCGTGGCGCTCGTTGAACTCGTCGGCGAGCAGGTCCACCGTCCTCTGCAGCTGGGCCCGCTCCAGCGCGCGCTCCACCCGGTAGCGCAGCTCGCCCTCCTTGAAGGGCTTGGTGACGTAGTCGAACGCCCCCTGGCGCATGGCCTCCACCGCGCTCTCGATGGAGCCGAAGGCCGTCATCATGATGACCTGCAGGCGCGGCGCCACCTCCAGCGCCTTCTTCAGCAGGGTGAGCCCGTCCATGGGCTCCATCTTCAAGTCCGTCAGCATCAAGTCCACCCTGTTGCTCGACAGGGTGGTGAGCGCATCCTCCCCCGTGGCGGCCTCGAGGACCGTGTAACCCTCGGAGCGCAGGAGGAGCGCGGTGGTGGCTCGCATGTTGCGCTGGTCGTCCACGACCAGGATGCAACTACGGGTCAGGGGCGTCGATGCGTCGTTCACGGCAGACTCGTCGGCTGGGTGAGGGGAAGACGGAAGGTGAAGGTGGTGCCACGGCCCGGCGTGCTCTCCAGGGCCAGCTCGCCGTGGTGCACCTCGACGTTGCGCTTGACCACGGCGAGCCCCAGTCCCGTGCCCTGGGCCTTCGTGGTGAAGAAGGGCTCGAAGACGCGGTGCACCAGCTCGGTGGGGATGCCACAGCCCTGGTCCGCCACGTCGATGCGCAGCACGTCCTTGTTGCCATGCGCCTCGCGGCGGGCGCGCACCTGCACCACCCCCCCCTGCGGCATGGCCTGGATGGCGTTGACCAGCACGTTGACGAGCGCCTGGCGGATGAGCCGCCGGTCCATCGGCACGCGAGGCACGTCCTCCGCCACGTCCACGGCGAGCGTGACACGGTTGGAGATGCTCTGCTGCTGGGAGCGCGCGAAGTCCAGCGCGTCCTGCAACACCCGGGGCACGTCCTCGGCCTGGAGGATCGTCTCCCGCGGGCGGGTGTAGTCCAACAGGTCCCCCACCATGCGGTTGAGCCGGTCGCTCTCCTCCGCGAGGATGTCCAGCAGCATGGCCGCGTCACCCTCGGCCTTGTTGAGCAGGCGGCGCAGCGAGGCCACGGCGTTGAAGATGACGCCCAGCGGGTTGCGCACCTCGTGGGCCACGATGGCCGACAGCTCGCCGAGCGCGGCGAAGCGCTCGCGCTGCACCATCTCCGCGCGCGCGGCGGCCAGCTCCGCGTAGGAAGCCCAGAGCGACTCGTAGAGCCGGGCGTTGGCGATGGCCAGGGCGATCTGCCCGCACGTGGCCTCGGCCAGCTCGACGAAGGCGGTGTCGAAGTCGCGCGGCTGGCGGGTGTCGTCCAGCAGCACCACGCCGATGAGCTCCTCGCGCGAGGTGAGCGGCAGGGCCAGCAGGGCCTTCTCCTCGAAGCGGCGGACGAGCTCGCGCTGCTCCATGCCCTCGACCTTGGACAGGTCCGGCACGGCGATCGGCCGGCGCTCGCGGGCCACGCGCGCGACGACGCTGCCGGTCTCATCCACCGGAATCACCACGCCCCGGAAGAAGTCGCGGTGGGTGGCGGAGGCGGCGGCGCCTCGCAGCACCCCTTGCTGCTCGTCGTGCAGGAGGATGAAGCAGTTGGAGACGTCCAGCAGCTTCACGAGGAAGTCCGAGGCCACGTCCAGGATGCTGGCCACCTCCAGCGTGGCGGTGGTGGTCCGGGCCAGGTCCAGCAGCAGGCGCGTGTCCGCGAGCTGCCGGGCGGACTCGGTGCGCAGACGGCGTTGATCCAACAGCGTCATCAACAGCTCGGACAGCGTGCCCAGCAGCCGCAGGTCCGCCCCGACGAAGGGGCGCCCGGGAGCCCGCAACACCTGGAGGAGCCCCCGCGGGTGGCCCCCATGCGCCAGGCGCACCGCCGCGCCACAGCCCAGACGGCCGCCCGTGGCCTCCAGCAGCGCGCGCTCCTCGGCCTCGTTGGAGAGCACCGCGCCCCGGGCCACCACCACGGACGGCGACAGGCCTCCCAACGGCGCGGCGAGCACCTGCTTCAGCTCCCCATCCAGCCCCACCTGCCCGGTGAGGACGAGCTCGCCCTCGGGCGTCCGGGGCGCGTACAGCAGCACGGCCTCCGCGCCGAGCAGCGAGGCCAGGCGCGACAGGAAGTCCTCGGCGGAAGGCGGCTCCGGCTGGGCGACGAAGCGCGCCGCCTCGGCCACCGCCACCATCTCCCACCGGCCCCGCTCCACGTCCGTCAGCAGCCGCGCGTCGGTGAGGGCCGCGCCCACCACCTTGGCGAAGAGCGCCAGCACCGAGCCGTAGGACGGGGACAGCCCCACCCCGCACACCCACAGCACCTCCGACAGCGTGGTGCCCAGCGGAAGGTAGACGGGCGTGGCTCCATCCCGGAGAGGGCCGAACACGGGCCGCCCCTCGGACAGCGCCCGCAGTCCCAGCGCCCCATCCTCCGGAGGCAGGGCTCCATCCCGCGCGAGGAAGCGCTCCCCGTCCCGCACCAGGAAGCTCGCGGAGAAGCCCGCGTGGGTGAGGCCCGTCAGCGCCACCCGCCGCACCGCCTCCTCCGAGCGCGCCGCGACGAGCTCCGCGCTCGTCTCCACCAGGCGCTCGGCCACCGCCAGCTCCGCCGGCCGCTGCCCCAGCACCAGGCAGTTGACGAGCATCGCCGCGCCCACGCCCTCCACCTCCACGTACCGCACGTGGGAGGCCACCTCCAGCGTCCCCCCATCCGCCCTCGGCATCAGGTAGCGCTGGGGATCCGGCTCCTTCAGCGTCCCCTCCTCCCGCTGCCGCTGGCGCACCTCCAGCCGCGTCCGATCCTCCGGACGCACGAACTCCAGGAAGAGGCGGCCCTCCACCTGCTCCCGGCTCCGCCCCAGCATCTCCAGGTAGGCCTCGTTGGCCGCCAACACCCGGCCCCCATGCGCCACGTACATGGGGTTGCCGAAGGAGTCGATGAGGTCCCGCAGGGCCGCCTCGCTGTAACGCCTCGTCCTCATGCGCGCCGCAGCACCCGTTTCTCTCCGACCCGCAGCGTCACCTTCTCGCGGTCGAAGTACTCCGAGAGGGGAATCACGAACTTCCGGCTCTGGCCCACCAGCTCCTTGAAGGCCTGGGTGGAAATCTCCTTCTTCTCGCGCAGGTGGGCAACCAGCCGCTCCTTCAATCCCGCCAGCGCCCCCGTGTCGAAGAACAGTTCTTCACTGACGCGCACCACCCGGCCCTCCGCCACCGCCACCTTGAGCAGCTCCTGCACCCGGGCCGCCGGCAACCGCAGCCGCTCGGCCAGCTCGTTGAGCGTGGGCGGCGCCAGTCCCGCCGCGGAGAGGTCCGCCACCAGCCGCGTGCGCGCCGCGTCCTCGTCCAGCGACAGCGTCCGCCCACGCCCCTTGAGGCGCACCACCTCCTTGTCCACCTCCACCTTCCCCGCGTCCGTCAGCGCCTGCACCACCCGGGTGAAGAGGCGCGCGTCCAGCTCGCCCGACAGCCGCTGGCGCAGCTCCTCGCGCGACAGGCCCTCGCGCAGCGGCTCGCGCTCGTGGAAGGCCGCGAGCAGCGCCAGGGCGCGCGCCTGCAGCCCCTCGAACACCTCGCCCGAGACGTACAGCCGCTTCTCCCGGTCCACCAGCAGCGCCGTGCCCCGCGCACCCAGCAACTCCAGCGCCCGGGAGAGCACCTTGGGCGCGAGCGCCGAGCGGGCGAAGAGCTCCTGCTGCGTGAGGCCCCGGTAGCCCGACTGGCGCAGCAACCACGTCACCTGGCCTCCCGCGTCCGCCTCCAGCAGCGGCGCCACCACCTCGGCGCCTCCCTTGCGGCGGCGCGGCGGGGTGATGGACAGCACGCGCCCACCGGCCAGCGTGGCGCCCCGGCCCGGCAGCACGCGCGAGCCCCGGAGGATGAAGCGCTGGCCCGGCAACGCCGCCATCGGCTCGGACAGCCGCAGCTGCGCGAGCGTCGTCTCTCCCGGCTCCAGCTTCTCCAGGTCCAACAGCGCCACCGTGGCCTCCACCTGCGCGGTGCCCAGGTGCAGCAACAGCTTGCGGCGCTTGGGAAGCCCCTCCTCCGCCGCGGGCAGCAGGCTCAGCTCCACGTCCAGCATGCGCGTCTCGGGCACCTCGCCGGCCTTCACCAGCACCATGCCGCGCGCAATCGCCTCGGGCTCCACGCCCGTCAGGTTCACCGCGGTGCGCTGGCCCGCCGCCACCTTCCGCACCGCCTCGCCGTGCATCTGCAGCCCGCGCACACGCAGCGGTCCCGGCAGCCCCGGCAACAGCGACACGGCGTCCTCCACCGCGAAGGTGCCCGACAGCAGCGTGCCCGTCACCACCGTGCCGAAACCCTTGATGGTGAAGGCCCGGTCCACCGGCAGGAAGGCGGGGCCCTCCGCGGGGCGCGAGCTCAATCCCCGGGCGGCCCGGGTGAGCGCGGCGCGCAGCGCGTCCAACCCCTCGCCCGTCTTCGAGGACACGGGCACCACCGGCGCGCCCTCCAGGAAGGTGCCCGCCACCAACGTGGCCAGGTCCGCCTCCACCAGCGCGCGCCACTCGGCGCCCAGCTCCGCCAGCAGGTCCGACTTGGTGAGCGCGATGACCCCGGCCTTCACGCCGAGCAGCCGGCAGATGTCCAGGTGCTCGCGCGTCTGGGGCATCACGCCCTCGTCCGCCGCCACCACCAGCACCGCCAGGTCCACCCCGCCGGCGCCCGCCGCCATCGCCTTCACGAAGCGCTCGTGCCCGGGCACGTCCACCACGCCCGCCACCGTGCCGTCGTCGAGCGTCAGGTGCGCGAAGCCCAGCTCGAGCGTGATGCCCCGGCGCTTCTCCTCCTTGAGCCTGTCGGTGTCGATACCGGTGAGCGCCTTGACCAGTGACGTCTTGCCGTGATCGATGTGCCCCGCGGTGCCGATGATCATCTCGCCCCTGGCCCTCCCTCCCGGCTAGGCGCCCGCCTTGTCCGGGTCCACGTCGAAGCGCCCGTCCTCGGTGACGGCCTCGTAGTCCCACGGGAACACGACGAGCGCGTCGGTGGGCAGCGCGCAGAAGCTCGGGGCGAAGCCCCCGGGCCGCGCCACCAGCGAGGCGGTGTTCACTTCCTTCGCCCCCACCTTCTGGGCCAGCGCGGTGGCCAGCTCCAGCGTGTCGCCACTGGAGACGACGTCGTCCACGATGAGCACGCGCTTGCCCTTGAGCTCGCGCGGCATCTCCCCGCTCAGCTTCGGCTTGGCCACGCCCTTGTCGCGGCTGCGGCGGCTGATGCGCACCGGGTAGAAGTCACAGCCGAGCGCGCTCGACAGCGCTCCGCCGACGAACACTCCGCCGTGCGCCACGCCCACCACCGCCTGGGGCTTGAAGGACTGGCTGATGTGGCGCGCGAGCGTCTGCACCGCGCGGTCGAACTCCGCCCAGGACAGCTCCTGCACGCTCCGGTTCGAACGGGATTGGTCTCTCCCGGTGAGCTGGCGCGGCGCCTCGACCTGAGGTGCGAGGACCATGTCCGACGGGATGGAGACGAGCTTCTCCACCTGCTGCTTCTGGGAAGGCTTGCCCTTCGTGCCCTTGGGCGTTGCCTGGGTGGGCGGTGCCTTCGTGGGCGTTGCCCGCTTGGTGGCCACGGGGAGGACTCCGGTCTGGGGTGCGGGCCGCGTCATACCCCGGGCCGCGCGGTGCCGCCACTCCCGCCGGAGCCCGCCTGCCCGCCCTCCAGCCCGGCTCAGCTCATGGCCTGGGCCATCTCCGCCAAAATCTCGCGAATCTCCTCCCCGGTGACGACGTAGTGCGTCGTACAGAAGTGGCAGTCCGCCTTGGCCTCCCCCTCGTTGGCGAGGATGTCCTCCAGCTCCGCCCGGCCCATGGTCACCAGGGCCCGCTTCACCCGCTCCTTGCTGCAACTGCAGGTGAAGGACAGGGGGTAGCGCGACATCACCTCCAGGTCCGGCTGGGGCACCAGCGCCTTGAGGAGCGCCGTCGCCCCTTGGGCCCCATGCGCCTTCACGGCGGACTCGAAGTCCCTGGCGAGCCGCTCGCCCAGCTCCCGGAAGGCCGCCTGGTCCCCGTCCGGCAACGGCTGGAGGAACAGGCCGGCCACGGTGCCCAGGGGCTCGGGGACGCCGTTGGCCTCGCCCGGCAGCACGGTGAGGTAGACGCGCGTGGGCAGCTGATCCGAGATGGAGAAGTAGCGCTCCAGGTCCTTGGTCAGATCGAAGGCCTCGAGCTCCACCGCCGAGCGGTAGTACTCGCCCCCGCCCAGGTCGCGCAGCACCGACAGGTAGCCCTTGTTCCCCAGCGCCGGACGCCAGTGGTACGCGCCCTCGGCGCCCAGGTGGGACACGAGGGGATTCTTGGCGTAGCCCCGCAGCACGCCCGCGGTGTCCGCGTCCACGAAGAGGCCTCGCAACGGCCCGTCGCACTCCAGCTGCAGGTTGATGCGCGAGTCGCTCTTCTGCAGCGAGGCCATCAGGGCCCCGGCGGTGAGCGCCTCCGCCATCAACGAGGCCGAGGCCGTCGCGGAGCGGTGCAGCTCGCGCGCCCGCCTGGAGAGCTCACTGGTGGTGACGAGCACCACGCGCAGGTCGGTTTCCTTCAACAATCCACTGACGAGTTCATCGGCCATAGGGTCTGGAAGTAGCGTGCCCACCCGCGGGTCGCTCGCCAATGACATTCAACCCCCGGGCTCCCCCGGCCGGGCGCCAGCCAGCGGGGCCTCCTGGCACGCATCACCCCGGCTGATACCTCCGTGCGCCCCGGCTGGCCCATCTGATGGCGGAAAGTCTCACCCGCTCCCGGGACCGGCTATAACCCCCTGTCCGTCCGACTGTCACTCATGCGGCCCCCAACCGCGCGATGTCCGGAGTACCGATGAGCACGCACGCCGCCACCGCTTCCGATCTCTCCCAGTCCCAGAAGACACCGCTCCTCCAGTCCCGCCTGGGCTCGTTCCTCGCCGTGGTGCCGCTGAGCATCTGGGTGGTGAACCACCTGTGGGACAACCTCGCCGCCTTCTACGGGGGCGCGGCCTGGCAGACGGCGGTGACGCAGTACAAGAACCCGTTCGCTCAGGCCTTCACCTTCCTCATCGTCATCCTGCCGCTGCTCTTCCACACCGGCTGGGGCCTGGTGCGCATGTTCAGCTTCAAGCCGAACAACCTCGCCTACCCCTACTACGGCAACCTCAAGTACATCGTTCAGCGCGTGGCCGGCCTGGGCGTGCTCGCCTTCCTGGGCGCCCACATCTGGCTGGCCTTCCTCCAGCCGCACCTCATCTACGGCGGCCCCGAGCCCTTCGCCGCCATCGCCTACGAGATGCACTGGCACCCGCCCACCATCGCCGTCTACACGCTGGGCGTGCTGGGCACGGCCTACCACCTGGCCAACGGCCTCCAGGGCTTCGCCATGGGCTGGGGCCTGCTGGCCTCCGAGCGCTCCATGCGCCGCTTCGAGCCCTGGTCCATCGTCATCTTCCTCGTGCTGCTCGGCATCGGCTGGGGCGCCCTCTTCGCGCTCTACAAGGCCGGTGGCACCGAGGAGGTCATGCAGGAGCGCGCCCGCATCATGCAGGCGCGGGGCGTGGAGTCGGACCACTAGTCTCCCCCCCCTCTCCAGGAGCCCGCGCGCCGGGCTCCGGACAGGCGAACGGCCGCCCCGGTCTCCCGGGAGCGGCCGTTTCACTTCCATGCGCCGGGGCGCTCGGCCCTAGAACGGGATGTCGTCGTCCCCGCCGCCGTTGCCGCCACCACCACCGCCACCCTCGTCCATGCCCATGGGGGGCGGACCGTAGTCGTCGTAACCACCGCCCTGCTGCTGGCCCCCGCCGCGCTGCTGCGAGTAGCCACCGCCGCGGCCACCACCACCGCCACCGCCCGCGCCCGCTCCGGCGCCATCACGGCCGCCGAGGAAGGTCACCGCGTTGGCCACCACCTCGGTGGTGTAGTTCTTCCGGTTCTCCTTGTCGGTCCACTCCCGCGTCTGCAGGCGGCCCTCGACGTAGCACTGCCGGCCCTTCTTCAGGTACTCGCCGCACAGCTCCGCGAGCTTCCCCCACACGACGATGCGGTGCCACTCCGTGCGCTCCTGCTTCTGGCCGTTCTTGTCCGTCCAGGTGTCGCTGGTGGCGATGCGGAAGTTGGCGACCGCCTGGCCGCCCGGGGTGAAACGCACCTCCGGGTCCGCGCCGAGGTTGCCGATGAGGATGACCTTGTTGACTCCTCCAGCCATGATGCCTTGCCTTTCCACGAGGACCGGTCCACCGCGGACCGGTCACATTGCGTCGGGTGGGGGCCCAACACCCACCACCGGACTCGCCCTATAGCATACCGGGCGAGTCCCCCCCTGAACAGGGATTCACCCGGTCATCTCTCCGGTGCTGGGACGGAGGGCGGCCGAGCGTCCAGGGGCTGGATTCACCCGCCCGGACGGGTCTCGGCGGTGCGCTCGGCACCCGTGGGACCCACCTGGACGGCGGAGGCCGGAGCCACCACCTGCGCGGGCACCACCGCCGGCTTGGGCGCCTTCTCCTCGGCCACCTTGCGCGACAGCGCCCCATCCAGCGAGCGGGCGAACTCCGCCAGCTTCGTGTCCGTGGAGCCCAGGCTCTTCTTCAGCGCCTTCCAGAAGGGGTGCTCCGCCTCGCCGGCCAGCACCAGCCCGCGCGCCAGCAGCGTGGTGGCCACCTCGCGGTCCTTCGCGGACGCGCCCTTGAGCGCCAGCACCAGCTCCTCGGGCGCCGTGCGCGCCACCGCGCCCAGGCCCTCGGCCATCTCCGTCTCCGAGGTGGCGTCACCCGAGGCGGCCGACGACAGCTCGATGACGCGCGAGAGCGCCTCGGCGTTGCCGCTGGCCGCCAGCTCCACCATGCTGCCCAGGCCCGGCACGTCCACCGACAGCTCCCGCGCCACCGCGCGCAGCCGGCCATACACGTCCGTGCCCGCCGAGTAGCTGTCCAGCAGCGTGCGCACCCCGAGGTAGTCCTGCGGGTTGGACTGGTAGAGGCTCTCGGCCACCACCGCCCGCACCGCGGGGTCCCTCTCGCTGCGCCACGCCGTGCGCAGGAAGCCGATGTTGCGCGAATCCCGCTGGCTGCCCAGCGCCAGGTACGTCTTCACCCGGCTGACCACTTCCGCCTGGGGGCTGCTGGACTGCTCGCCACCGAGCTCCGCCACCGCGCGCCCGGGGCCCATCGTGGAGCCCACCGAGGCCAGGCCCGCGCCCAGCGCGTCCAGCCCGCGCACCACGGGGCCCGAGCGGCCCGGGTAGTCATTCACCATCATGGAGAAGATGAACTTCTCCCCACCGGCCGCCTGCACGTAGCCGCTCAGCGCCGACACGTTCTCCAGCGTGCCCGTCTTCGCGCGCAGCCGCCCCACCGCCTCCGTCCCGTCGAAGCGGTACTTGAGCGTGCCGTCCTTGCCGGCGATGCCCAGCGAGGACAGGTACTCGGGCGCCAGCGGGAAGCGCTCGTACATGTAGCGGAGGATCCGGTCGAACTGCGCGGCGGAGAAGCGGTTGGCGTCGTTCAGGCCGCTGCCGTTCTTCATCACGTAGGTGCCGCGGGGGATGCCCACCTCGCGCGCGAGGAAGTCCTCCACCACGTCGATGCCCTTGGCGAAGCTGCCCGGCGCGCCCCGCGCCTCGGCGCCCATCGTCTTGAGGAGCGTCTCGGCCACGAAGTTGCTGGAGAGCTTGTTGAGCCGCTTGAGGATGAGATCGAACGTCTCCGACTGGGACACGTACACCAGCTTCGCCTTGGACGGCGTGAGGCCCGCCTTCACCTTGCCCTTCACCTTCACGCCCCGCGCGTTCAGCATCTGCTTGAGCGTCTGGCCGAAGTACATGGGCGGGTTGTCGATCTTCTTGTAGACGCTCATGTAGGCGCCGCCGAGCGGCACCTGGCCCCGCACGATGATCTTCTGCTGCGTCCCCGCGGCGTCCGAGGCCACCGAGAAGCGGCGCGCCCGGGCATTGCCGGTGGTCAGCGTGTTCTCCACCACGAAGAAGTCGCTCTGCGGCTCCACCTCCACCACGCCCTTGGCGCCGAGGGTGTCACCGGGGCGCAGGTACACGCCCACCGCGTTCCAGTTGAGGCTCAACGCCCCCGTGGGCGCCATGTACGCGCGGTCCGAGTCCTCCTGATCGAAACCGGGCGGCGTGCGCTCGGCGTCGAACCACGAGTCGTCCACGATGATGTCCTGCACCTCGCGCAGGCCGGTGTGGAAGAGCTCGCCCACGATGCCGTAGAGGCGCTCGGTGGTGATGGAGGGGTCGCCCTTGCCCCGGACGTAGAGCGTCTTGGCCTTGAGGCCATCGGACTCGGACTCCACGAGGAACTCGGTCTCGTAGCGGTACTCGGGCCCCAGCGTGCTGAGGGCCGCCGCCGAGGTGACGAGCTTCACGTTGGAGGCGGGGTTGAGCAGCTCGTCGGCGTTGTGGCTGAACACCACGCTGCCGTCATCGAGGCTCATCATGTGGACGGCCACGCGGCTGGCGTTGAGGGGCTCGCGCTGCAGCACCTGCATCAGCGAAGCCCTGAGGGCCTCGCGCTCCGCGCGCTTCTTGTCGTCCGGCGCGCCGAAACCCGCGCGCGGAAGCGTGACGAAAATGGCGACCGTCACGGCCAAGAGTGTTCTGGCTCGGTGGACCTGCACGTGCTCTCCGGGAAAAGTGAGGGCCATTATGGGAGGCGGACTGGGGGGCGGCAAGGGAGACACTTCACCGGAGCTGCCCTCATGGGCGCCCGGCCTTCCACCAGGCGGCAAAGCGTTACCGCATCTGTGGACCAGTGCTCTCTTCATGGGAAAACGGGCAGGCGGCCAGGCGGGTTTCCCGAGAAATGAGCCTGCCCACCCGTGACGACATGGTGACGGCACTCCGGGGGAGTGAGAGCGGCTCCGACAGGCTCGTCCAGGGACGGAGACGCCCGCGCGCCTCTGACTACCAGGGGATGGATCGGCGGTCGCGGAAGAAGCCCCCCGAGGGGCCCTCCGGGGGAAGCGTTGCGGCCCATACGATCGTGTCCGCGCCCTCCTCCACCCCTCGGGGTGCGTGCGCGCCTCCCATGCGCGTCTTCACCCAGCCCGGGCACACGGCGTTCACGAGGTTTGCCTGGGGGGGTCCGCCCTGGGTACGTTGGCCGCGGTCCGATCGTTCCCCGCCGGACGGGCAATCAACCCCGCCCTCCCCCTCCCGTGAGCACGACATGAAGGCAGTGGTCCAGCGCGTCCTCGAGGCCTCCGTCACCGTCAACGGCGAGCGCGTCAGCCAGGTGGGCCCGGGGCTGCTCGTGCTGCTCGGAGTGGGCAAGGGGGACACCGAGGCCGACGTGGCGTGGATGGCGGAGAAGCTCGCCACGCTGCGCATCTTCGAGGACGCCGCGGGCAAGATGAACCTCTCCCTGGAGGACACCTCCCGGCAGCTCATCGTCGTCAGCCAGTTCACCCTCTACGGGGATGCGCGCAAGGGCCGGCGGCCCAGCTTCATCGACGCCATGGAGCCGGCGGGCGCCAAGGCCCTCTACGAGCGCGTCTGCGAGGTGCTGCGCGCCCGCGGCCTCACGGTGGGCACGGGCATCTTCGCGGCGGACATGAAGGTGGCGCTCGTCAACGACGGCCCCGTCACCATTCTCTTGGAGAGCCCGGGAGCGAGCCCCGGAAGCGGAGCCCCTCCCGCCACACGCTGAGCCGGACGCGGCCCCGAGTCAGGGCCGGGCATCCTCCTGGACGATCAGCGCGTGGATGTCCGCGGCCGAGGTGGCCTCGAGGATGGAGGCGCGGAAGCGGGGATTCTTGAAGAGGCGCGAGATGCGCGCCAGTGCCTTGAGGTGGACACCGGCACTGTTCTCCGGAGCCACCAGGGCGAAGAAGAGGTGGGTGGGCTTGCCGTCGATGGCCTCGAAGTCCACGCCCTGACGCGACACGCCGAAGGCGGCCACCAGGTTGGTGAGCCCGGGCAGCTTGCCGTGGGGGATGGCCACGCCCTCGCCGATGCCGGTGGAGCCCAGCTTCTCGCGCTCGCGCAACACCTCCACGAGACGCTCCTCCTTCAAGGAGGGATGGGCCCGGGCGAGCACGGCGCTCATTTCGCGCAGCACCGCCTGCTTGTCGCGGGCCTGCAGGTCCGCGATCAGGGCTTCTGGGCTGAGGAACTCGGAGATTCGCAAGCTGGCGCTCCCGCGGTGGCGCTGCCTGTGCGGGCAATTACTCCTGAGCCTGGATTCGCGCAAGGGTCGCCTGCCTGCCCTGTCCGCATCCGGGTGGATTCCTCCGTCATCTGCTCGTCAGGCGAAGCGGGGCAGGAGCCATGACGGTGGGTGTGCCCCATTTCTCCGGCCAGAAAATGGAGGGCGCGAAGGGCTCGTCTAGGCTCCACCCCCACCGTGTTCCCCCGGCCCCTCCGCGCACTCCTGCTCCCGCTCGTCCTCTGCCTGGGGGCCTGTGCCACCACCGCCGGCCCGCCCGAGGCCTCCGGGCCCCAGGCCCCCGCCCAGGCCGAGCAGCCCCCTCCCCCCGCCCCGCCCTCGGCGGACGAGGTGCTCCGGGCCCGTGCCGAGCACCTCCTCGGGGGCCTGTCCCTCGAGGACAAGGTGGGCCAGCTGATGATGGTGGGCTTTGGCGGCACCACGGTGGACGAGTCCGTGGAGGCGCTGGTGCGAGGCCGCCGGGTGGGCGGGGTGTGCCTCTTCCGGCGCAACATCGCCAGCGGCGAGCAGGTGGCCCGCCTCAACGACGGCCTGCGCCAGCTGCTGGCCGATGGCATCCCCCCCTTCCTCGCGCTGGACCAGGAGGGGGGCAACGTGGTGCGGGTGAAGGAGGACGTGGTGGTGCTGCCGGGCAACATGGCGCTGGGGGCCACCCGCTCGGCGGAGCTGGCCTACGCCGCGGGGCTCGCCCAGGGGGAGGACCTCAAGCGCCTGGGCTTCAACATGAACCTGGCGCCCGTGCTGGACGTCAACCTCAACCCGCGCAACCCCGTCATCGGCATCCGCTCCTATGGCGACTCGGTGCCCCTCGTCTCCGAGCTGGGGCGGGCCTTCGTGCGCGGCCAGCAGGACGCGGGGCTCGTCACCGTGGCCAAGCATTTCCCCGGCCATGGTTCCACCGACGCGGACAGCCACACCGCCCTGCCCGTCATGCGCGAGTCCCGCGAGGAGGTGCTCGCCCAGATGGAGCCCTTCCACGCCGTCATCCAGGACGGGCTGGACGGGTTGATGACGGCCCACGTGGCCGTGCCCGGCCTCACCGGCGACGACATGCCGGCCACCGTCCACCCCCAGGTGTTGGACGGGCTGCTGCGCCAGCGGCTCGGCTTCGACGGGCTGGTGCTCACCGACGAGCTGGAGATGGACGCCATCGCCCGGCGCTACGGCGTGGGCCGGGCCGCGGTGATGGCGGTGAAGGCCGGCGCGGACATGGTGCTCGTCCCCTGGCGCGCGGAGAAGAAGACGGAGGTGTACGAGGCCCTCATGACGGCGGCCTGGAGCGGCGAGCTTCCCCGGGCCCGGCTGGACGAGGCCGTGCGCCGCATCCTCACCTCCAAGCTGCGCCGCGGCCTCTTCGAGCCACCGCCCCTCCTGGAGGAGCGCCTGGCCACGCCCCCCGCGCCGGAGAACGCCGAGGTGGCCCACCGCATCGCGCGCGCCGCCGTCACCCTGCTGCGCACCGACGGCAAGCACTTCCCGCTCTCCCCCGGCACGCGCCTGGGCCTCATCACCCCGGAGCGCTCGCTGGGCGAGGCCATCCTCGAGCGCGTGCCCGGCGCCCAGGTGCTCAACGTGCCCACGTGGCCCTCACCGGCCCGCCGCGCCGTGCTGAGGCAGCAGGCCCGCCGCCTGGCCCTGGGCTCGGACGTGGTGGTGGTGGGAATCATCAACTCCCGCCAGCTCGAGCTCGTCACCCTGGCCGCCGCCACCGGACGCCCGGTGCTGGTGGTGTCCATGGGGCTGCCCTACCTCGCCGAACAAGCCGACGAGGCCCGGGCCGTGCTGGCCATCTACTCGTACCAGCCCGCCGCCACCGAGGCCGCCGCCGCCGCCCTCTTCGGGGAGATTGGCACGCCGGGCCGGCTCCCCGTGGGACTGAGCCGGCTCGCCTTCGGTCACGGACTGGAGGCGCCGGGCCCCAAGCGGACCGCCCGCTCGGAGCACGGCAAGCGCTAGGGGCGTGTCTTACGGGGGGACCTCCCGAGCGCGTGGAGGGGACCGGAGAGGTGGGGCTGGACGAGACGACGGCGGATGTGGTGTACCGGGGACCCTCGCTGCCGCCTGACGCGCTGACCGGTGACGGATGCCGCACGAAAACCACAAGACCCACCTGGGGGGAACGGATCTGCCCCCATTCCTCTACTCCCCTCTGGAGATGCGCGAGGCGTTCATCGCCGCCCATGAGTGGCTGAGCATGTTGGCCCGCCAGGCCCGCCGCCCGATGGTGCTCGTGGCGGCGGTGGACGTGCACGCGCGCGTGGTGGACGCGGTGGGGCTCGGCTCCGGCCACTCCCTGGTCATCGGCCGGCATACCGGTTGTGGTCTGCGGCTGGGGTGCGACTCCCTCTCGTTGCGGCACCTGGTGGCACACGCGGGCCCGGCCGCCCCCGGCACCCCGCCGCTCCTCTGGCTCTGGGAGCTGCACACCGGGCGGCCCTTCATGACCGAGGACGGCCGGTTCAACGCGGCGGTGAGGACCCAGGGGCCGCTCTACGCCGCCGTGGGCCCGTACGCCCTCCTCTTCCTCCCGCTCCAAGGGCATGGCGAGGCCCCCTGGCCGGCGCGAGCCGAGGAAGCCTGGAGGGCACTGCCCGCGCGCCGGTTCCTGGACCAGCGCTCCGCCGGGGCCGCTGCTCCTCCACGCACCGGGCGTCGGCGGCTGGACGGCCGGCCCTACCAGACGGAGATCTCCCCGCTGGGCGCGCTGCTGACGCTGAGCGAGCCCGGGGAGCCCGAGTCACCCTGGGCCGAGCTGCGGCTGGAGTGGGAGGGGCGGGTGGAGCGGCACTTCCTCTCGCGTGAGCATCTGGGGCAGGGCGTGCTGCTGGGGCGCTACGAGCGCTGCGGCATCCGTCTCTCGCAGGGGCTCGGCGCGCTCTCGCGCGTGCACCTGCTGCTGGTCCGGCTGGGGGAGGAGGTGCTGGCCATCGATACCGCCAGCACCAACGGCACCTGGCGCGGCCCCACGCGAATCGAGACGACCCGGCTGCACGAGCAGGACTCGCTCGTGCTGGGGCGCACGCTACGGCTGGACTGGCGGCGCCTGCACCCGACTGGCACGGAGCGCGGCTGACCGCACGCGGTGAGCACCTGGACGGCGCCCGCGAGGCGGCTCACCAGAGCTCTGGAGTGAAGAGGCAGTGGGCGAGCACGGCCTCGCCCAACGGGTGGTGGCCGACGCGTGGCTTGAGGTCTGGCACGGGAGTGAGGAGGGCCTCGGGGGACAGGCGGGTGAAGCCCAGGGTGGACTCGATGAGGGCGGCGAGCTTCGCCTCGTGGGCCTGGTACTCGGGGGGAAAGGGGGCGAAGCGCCACCAGGAGTTTCCCCCAGCGCTCCTGTCCTCGTGGTGGGACGCGTAGAGGGCATACACCGGCGCGAGCTGGCTCCGCAGGACCACGACGCTGTCGTATAGGGGGGCGCCTTCCACGAATCCCGGCAGGGAAACCCGGACGATGTTGCAGGGCTCATGCATGGGCACGGTCGCGTCCCAGATGTAACAATCAGGGAAGGCCTCGACGACCTTCCGCGTGAAGCCCTTCCAGGTGGGCGACGGCTGCTGGTTGGCGAGCAGCAACCGGGTGAGCCGCTGGTATTCTTCCGACTCGTTGTACCGGGGATCATAGGTCTCGAGACCCGGAGGGATGTAGCAGTGGACGAGACGAACGAGCGCGTCGGTGAAGGGGTCCAGCTTCATGTGTCAGGTGCCTCGTCGCTCCTAGGCAAGTCTTCACAATCTTCCTACCGCCTCCGTGAAAGCAGAAGGTCGTCGAACTCAGGGGAATGTCTTCCGGGAGACGAGCACCCGTTGGAATCCCACCTCGATGTCGCAGGTGGCGGATTGAGGGAAGGCGGGGGAAATCCTGCTCAGCAGGACGAGCACCTGGGCGGCCTTCCATCCGCCCCCCTCTGGAGGTGTGTAATCAATGACTTTCTCGAACTGAAACGTGGAGGGCGGAATGTGGCCGCCGACGCACGCGAGCCAGGCCGAAGAGAACAATGCCAGGAACACCACGAGCCTCCGTGCGAGGAACGAGCGCCGCATGAGCATGAGACCTCCCTTTCCCTCTCAGGTTACGAGGGGGTCTGACCCGGCCGTCCGCAATGTGAGACACCTCACGAGGCTCCGGCAGCGTGCGCCCCGTCCACGCTACGGAAACGACACCCCGTCGAAGAGCTCGCTCCGGCCGCCCCCCTCCTCGCCCCACAGCTTGAGAGTGAAGGTGCCGCGCGCGGCCTCCAGCGTCGCCTCCACCTCCACCACGACGTGGACCTTCATTCCGGGCGCAATGGGCTCCAGCGGCCACACGCCGAGCACCTTCGTCTCCGCGCGCCGGGGCCCCAGCAGCAGCGCACCGGCGGGCGTCCAGGGCGCATGGCCGTTGTTGGTCAACTCCTGCTCCACGGCCAGCCGCACCACCTCGCGCCCGCCCTCCAGGTACCCGGTGGCGGAGCGGTAGCTGCGGGCCTTGGTACTGATGAGCGTGTTGCCCGGACGCGAAACGACGCTCATCTCGAGGTTCTTGTCGACGATGCCGCCCTCGCCCAGCAGCCCCTGGGCGATGAGGCCGCGCAGCCCCACCTTCCCGCTGCATTCCGTTTCCAGGAGGGCCTTGTCCTCGCGGCACTGCCGCGCTTCCGCCCGCGCCCGCTGCTCGCCCTCGCGCAAGGAGGCGAGCGTGCGCGGCCGGCGCGTCACCTGCACCTCCGGCTCGGCTGCCGAGGGGTGCACCACCAGCGAGAAGGTGGCGCTCTCGGGGGCCGCGCCGTCCTGGAAATACACCGTCACCGCCACCCGCTCCCCGTCCGCCAGGGGCCCGGTGGGCACGAGCGCGAAGCCCGCCGTGTCCGTGAGCATTCGGAAGCGCTCCCGTCCGGGCAACTCCAGGCGCGCGAGCCTCGTGTCGAAGAAGAAGGTGGTGGGCAACCCCAGGTGGATGCACACCTCGGGCGGGCGCTGGGGCGCGTCCGCCGTCAGCTCGAGGTGGCGCGGGCCCGGCTCGCAGGCGGGCAGCGACGGGCGCGCGCTGGTGGCTTCCGGCGGTGTGGCCAGCAGCACGAGCCGCAGCAGCGCGGCGGTGGACGGCAGGGGCATGGGCGGAGACCTCCTCGCGGGGCGGACGAAACCGGGGAAGTGGGGCCCTACCACACTTCCCATCCGGTCGTGTCCGGTGCGTGCCCGGCCCGCCAGCGGGACACCCCCTACTCGAAATGGTCCACCACCCGCACCACCGCGACGGGGGCCACCATCATCTTCCCGGGACCGCTGCCGGACCTCAGCTCCATGCCCACATCGTCGTCCGTGTCGAGCAACTCCAGGCACATGGGGTACGTCTCCCCGCCGGGCGTGCGCGCCTCGGTGAAGCGGCCGTACACCCGCCCCTCGTGCACGTAGAGCCGCCCGGAGAGCCGGGTGTGGCCCGGCAGCGCGAACGTGCCTCCCCGGCCCAGCCGGTCGGCCCCCGCCATCCAGTGGCCGACCACATAGACGGGGGTGTCCTCGTCCACGCGCACGGGCATGCCCCGCACGTCGCCCCACTCCACGCTCGTCGTTTCACCCAGGCGGAAGCCCAGCGTGCCCATCATGGTCTCCACCGCCCCGGCGGGGCAGGCCTGGGGAGGCGGGGCGGAGTACGCGGGCGGCACCTGCTGCGGCGCGCCCAGGCACGCCTGGAGGGCGGCGCCGGTGAGGCCGAGGCACGCGCTGCGCACGGGGTGGGCCCAGCCCTTGGGGCGCGCGGGGGCCCGGGTGCCAGACGTCTGCGGCTGTTGCTTCACGGGGGCACTGTCCTTTCGGGGCGCCGCGGGCGGGGCGGCGGCCGCGGAGATGGGGGGCTCGGGAAGAGGCGGGGCCACGGCGCGCGTAGACTCCGGCGGGGACTCCGGGGGCGCCACTTCCTGGCGGGAGGTGAGCCACCAGGCGCCCAGCACCAGGGCCAACGTGCCTCCCACCGCCGCCAGCCCCCGGGCCCGGCGCGCCCGGGGCCTCGGTGCGGCCGGTGGCGGGGCGTCCTCGTGCAGCAGCGCCTCCGGCTCCACGTCCTCGCGGGAGAGCAGCGCCTCCAGCGCCTCGCACAGCGCCACGGCGTCCGGGTGGCGCGCCCCGGGTGTCTTCTCCAGCAGCCGCAGGCACTCGACCTCCACCGCCCGGGGCACGCGCGGGTTGACGAGGCGCGGGGGCAGGGGCGCGCGGTGCACCACCGCCTCCACGTCCACCCCGCCCTCGTCGGTGAGGCCGAAGGGGTAGCGGCGCGTGAGCAGCCGGTAGAAGACGACGCCCAGCGCGTACAAGTCATCCCCCGGCCCGGGCCGGTAGTGCGCCCCGGCCTCGCCCCGGTGCGCCCGGGCATACACCCACGCCTCGGGAGCACGGTAGAGCGGCGCGCCCGGGGGAAACATGCGCCGCGTCAGGGTGGCCTCCCCCTCGCGGTAGCCAGCCCCGAAGTCCACCAGCACCGCCTGCCCGTCGGCCGCGCGCACCAATATGTTGTCCTCCTTCACGTCCCGGTGCACCACCCGGGCCTCGTGCGCCACCGCCAGCCCGCGCGCCACCTCCAGCACCCGCCGCACCACCTCGCCCACGGTGCGTCCGGGCCCCTCCCCCCACTGCTCCAGCGTGGGGCCCTCCACCCGCTTGAACTTCAGCCACAAGAAGCGCGGCTTGTCCTCGGGCCAGTAGCCCGCGCCCAGCAGGCACGCGAGGTTGGGATGGTGCAGGCGCGCGCTCAGCGCCAGCTCACGCCCGGCGCGCCGGGCCCGCTCCTCGCCCTCCAGCGGCAGCAGCTTGAGGGCGGCCACATATCCGTCGGGGCCGCGCACCCGGTACACCGCGCCGAAGCACCCCGCCCCCAGCACCCCCTCCACCACGTCCCCGCCAATGCGCGTGCCGGGCGGCAGAGGGGGGAGGTCCCTCGGGTGCGGCCAGTCCTCGGCGGGAGGCGGAGCGAGGAGTGGGCGCGGTGGCGACGGGGTGGAGCGCATGCGCGCACCCTACCTCCAAGGACCACCATGTCGCGGGTGGAGTGCTCCGGACAACCGCTCACTCGTAGTCGACTACGACCGGGGTGAGACAAATACACACACCACTCGTAGTCGACTACGAGTGGTGTCTCTTCCGGGGGCCTTGGGGGTGAAGGCGCGAAACCCCTCAGGCCGCGGACGGCCCACCAGGGGCTCAGCCCGCGGTGGGCGCGGGCGCCGAGCCGTGCGTCGCGATGAGACCGTACTGCCCGTCCTCCTTGCGCCGGTACACCACGCAGACCTCGTGCGTGGTGGCGTGCTGGAAGACGTAGAAGTCCTGGTTCATCAGGTTCATCTGCATCACCGCCTCGTCCACCGGCATGGGCTTCACGGTGATTTCCGAGGTGCGCACGATGCGCGTGGTGGACTGCGCGAGCTGCTCGGTGGCCGGCGTGCTCGTGGCGGGCTGCGCGGCGGGAGCGGCCTCGGCGGCCTCGTCCATCATCTCCTCGGGCAGCTCGAACACCTTGTGGCGCACCTTGAGCTGGTTCACCAACCCCTGGCGGTGGTGCACGCGCTCGCGCCCGTGGTGGTTCTTGATCTTCTCCTTGTACTTGCGCAGCTGCGCTTCGATCTTGTCCATCGCGAGATCGATGGACGCGTACATATCCTCGCTCTTCTCCCTGCCGCGCAGCACCCAGGAGCCGGAGTGGATGGTGATCTCCGCGTGGTGCAGGTGCCGCTCGAGCGACAGCACCACGTGGGCCTCACCGGCCCTGTCCAGGTACTTGTTCACCCGCTCGACCTTCTCCTTCGCGTACTCCTTGAGGGCATCGGACGAGCCGAACTGGCGGAAGGTGATGTTGAGCTGCATGCGTTGATTGCCTCCGTTGGGGGCTTGGAGTGAGACGACCGGAGCTCCGGTACAGATCAGAAACGCTCTGAAGGGCCGAATGCAACCCGCCCACTCGAAAGGACGGCTGATCGCACTGCACTCAACAGGCAATGTCGTCTTGACTTTCCAGCGCGACTGGACTCCTGACACACCCAGTACGAGCGGCGGAGCGACGGGGAATCCCTGGACGCGAAGCCTTGTTGCAGTTGTTACAGCGGGAGTTCCACCACGAAGGCCGCGCCCCGCCCGCCGGGCCCTGGCTCCACGTGCACACGGCCGCGGTGGCCCTCGACGATCTGCCGCACGATGAAGAGGCCGAGTCCCAGGCCGCCCGCGCGTGCCACGCCGTTCACCTGCTCGAAGCGCGCGAAGATGCGCTCGCGATCGGCCTCGGGGATGCCGGGCCCCTCGTCGCGCACCACCAGCCGCGCGCCCCCGGCCGTCCGCTCCAGCCGCACCTCCATGGGCTGGCCCCCCCCGTGGCGCAGGGCATTGGCCAGCAGGTTGAGCACCACCTGCTCCAGCCGCAGCCGATCGAAGCGCCCCACCAGCGACGGGGTGATGTCCGAGGTGAGGGACACGCCCGCGAGCCGCGCCTCGTCGCGGGTGCGCTCCACCAGCTCGGACACCAGCGCGGACAGGTCCCCCGTGGCGAAGAGGAAGTCCAGCTTGCCCTGGCGCATGCGGCCCACGTCCAGCAGGTTGTCCACCAGCAGGCTCGAGCGCCGCAGCAACCGCTCGATGGCCTCCAGCCGCGCCCGCACCCGGGGAGAGTCCAGCGGCGTGGTGCCCACGTCCGCCTCCAGCCGCCGCAACATCTGCATCTGCAGCAGCAGGCCGGTGAGCGGCGTCTTGAGCTCGTGACTGGCGAGCGACAGGAAGTCCTCGCGCACGCGCACCGCCTCCTGCAGGGCCAGCTCCGTCTCCTTCAGGGTGGTGATGTCGAGCATGGCGCCGCGCACCACCATGGGCCGGCCCTGGGCGTCGCGCATCACCGTGGCGCGGCTGGTCAGCCAGTGCCAGGTGCCATCCGGCCACCGGGTGCGGAAGGTGGACGTGTAGGACTTCACGTCATTGTGGAAGATGCCCGTGACCTGGGCCTCCACCTCCGGACGGTCCTCCGGGTGGAGCGAGGCGAGGAACTTCTCATGGGTCCACTCCGCGAGCGGCTCGGGGTAGCCGTAGAGCCGGTCATGCCCCTCCGAGCGGAACACCTGGCCGGTGGCGAGGTTCGTCTCCCAGACGGCCATCTGCGCGGAGTCGAGCGCCACCTGGAAGCGCTCGCCCAACAGCCGGAAGCGCTTCTCCGTCTCCTCCACCAGGGCCTGGGCCTCCTCGCGCTGGGTGATGTCGGAGGCGAGCACCCACAGCTCGTCGCGCAGGGGGACGACGGACACCTCCACCCAGGAGCGCGGCGGCAGGGAGGCGAGGAAGCGAGCGGGCTGGCGCGTCTCGAGCGCCGTCAACAACCGCCCGTGCAACGTCCTGCCCGCCAGCGAGGGCACCACCACCCAGGGCTCCTGGCCGAGCAACCGCTCGGCGGCCACGCCGAACAGCGCCACCGCCCGCGCGTTGCACTCGAGCACCCGCCCCCGTCCATCCAGCGAGAGGAAGGCCTCGGACATGTGCTCGAGCAACAGCCGGAGACGCTCGGCGGCCGGATGCGCGGAGCTGGCGGGGTGGGAAGGAGGCGCCTGGCCGGAACCGGGCGCGCTCGGAACGGAGGGCGCGCTCACTTCACAACGGTCGCTGGCACGGGCCGCCCCGTCAAGAACACAGCACCCGGAGTGAAGCGGAATCGACGGCAGGAGAGAGGGGACGCAGGCGCAACGCTGTTGTATGAGGGCACCCGCCCCCCCGGGATTGGCCCGCCGAATGGAAAAGACCCCATCCCCCCCGCCACCCTCACCCGTCGTGCTGATCGTCGAGGATGACGAGGCCAAGCGGTACATGCTCGCGCGCATGCTGGAGCTGGCGGGCTTCCGGACCCGGGAGGCCGCCAACGCGGCGGAAGCGCTCGCGCTCGCCCGGGAGGCGCCGGATGTGCTCCTGCTGGACGTGCGCCTGCCGGACCTGACGGGTTTCGAGGTGAGCCGCCGGCTGAAGGAGGACCCGGCCACGTCCTCCATCCCCATCATCCAGATGTCCGCCAGCTTCACCACCACGCAGGACAAGACGCAGGGGCTGCTCGGAGGCGCGGACGGCTACCTGGTGGCGCCGGTGGAGCCCGAGGAGCTGGTGGCCACGCTGCGCACCGTGCTGCGCACGCACGAGGTGGCCCGGGAGCGCGCGCAGCTGCTGGCGTCCGAGCGCGCGGCCCGCGCCGCGTTGGAAGCCGCCAACGCCCAGCTGCGCACGCAGGTGGACATCCTCGCCAACGTGCAGGACAGCATCATCGTGTCGGACCTGTCCGGCCGCATCACCTACTGGAACGAGGGGGCCACGCTGCTCTTCGGCTACGACGCCGCGGAGATGCTGGGCCAGTCGGTGGCGCTGCTCTACCCGAGCCAGGCCTCCCAGGAGCTGGCGAAGGGTCTCGCCGACGTCATCACCACGGGCGAGCGCTCGGGCGAGTGGCTGGGAAGGCGCAAGGACGGGAGCGAGGTATGGGTCAGCGTCCGCACCGTCCCCATGCGCTCGGCCCAGGGAGCGCCCACCGGCTTCATCGGGGTGAGCCGGGACATCACCGAGTTGCGTGCCCTGCGCGCCGACGCGCTGCACCGGGCGGAGCTCGCGCAACAGCTCATGGGCATCGTCAGCCACGACCTGCGCAACCCGCTCACCGCCATCACCCTGGCGGCGGAGTCGGGCCTGCGCAAGGAGGGCCGGGACGAGGCCGCCCAGGTGCGCCTGCTCACGCGCATCCGCAGCAGCGCCGAGCGGATGACGCGCATGGTGAGGGACCTGTTGGACTTCACCCAGGCCAGCATCGGCGGCGGCATCGTCCTCAACCTACAGCCCATCGATCTGCACGAGCTGACGCGGCAGGTGGTGGAGGAAGTGCAGTTCGCCCACCCCGGGCGCAAGCTCCGGGTGGAGTGCACGGGCGACGGCGAGGGAACGCTGGACGCCGACCGCGTCGCGCAGGTGCTGACGAACCTGTTGACCAACGCCCTCCAGTACAGCCCGTCCGATACCCCCGTGACCGTGCGCAGCATCGGCGAGGATGGGACGCTGCGGCTGTGCGTGCACAACCTGGGGACGCCCATCTCCCCCGAGGACCAGCGGCACATCTTCGAGCCCCTGCAACGCGGAGCGGACAGGACGGACAGCGCCCAGCGCAGCATCGGTCTGGGGCTGTTCATCGTGAATCACCTCGTGCGCGCCCACCACGGCGACATCCAGGTGCGCTCCAGCCCCGAGGAGGGCACCACCTTCCAGGTGCGCCTTCCTCGCCACGTAGGGGACGCCGGGTCCTCGAAGGACTGACCCGGCCGTCCCCTCGCCTCACGGACAGAAGCGGGTGTCCGCGTGCCGGCACGCGTGCAGGTTGCGAGGCACCTCGAGCCAGGAGATGTCCGGCGTGGTGTTCTTGCGCTCCCGCAGCGTCTCGCTCACGGGAGCCTGTCCCACGCCCGGCATCACCACCTCGTAGCGGATGCCGCCCGTCGAGGACACGGAGACGACCGCCGCCGGCTCCGGAGGCGGCGCGAACGCATCCAGCGTCTTGGCGGGCATGTACCCGAGCAGCCTGCCGTCCTTGTCCGTCACCCGGTAGCCCTCCGCCTGGTCCGGCATCCCGGTGATGACGTCCGCCTGCCACGAGCGGCTGATGTCCCCGCCCCCCGACAGCTTGCAAGCGGAGACGGTGGCCGACGCGGGAGGCGAGAAGCTCGGCCAGAACACGATGCCACCCAGCACGGCCGAGCCCGCCGCCGTCTTCTCCTGCAGGCCGCCATACCGGAGGAACCAGCCCGGCCCCTCCATCGTGCCCCGCGGGAGCGACGCGAGCGTGCTCGTGGGGACGTAGCGCTGAGGCCCCAGCTCCGGGTGCACGTACGTCGCGTAGGCGCTGTCCGGAAGGGTGACATCCACCAGCGAGCAGGCGACACCCGCGCCGCACGCGAAGGCGGTGTCCGTCACGCGCTTCTGGTCGAACGCGACGGCCTCGGTGGCGCTCTCGAAGTGGCGCTGCCAGCCGCCGTACGCGTGGAAGCCGAAGTAGCGGTTGTGCGGCACCTTGTCCGCGTCCGCGCCCAGGTTCAGGTCCCCGTGCGAGTCCGTGGGAAGCGTGGCCAGCGTGCACGACCACTCACCGCCCGCCTTCGCGCACTCGGCATCCGTGCTCGCGGGCGCAGAAGCTCCCGCCGCGGGGAAGTAGTAGGAGCCGCTGCCCAGCGCCGTGCTCTTGTCACACCGGATGCGCAGCCCCGTGAGCTCCATGCGCGCGGACGAGCACACCGGCGCCACCGAGCCCGTGAGCGCTCCCGTGTTCTTCACCAGCACCCCGTTGTCGTACTCGATGACGGACGTGCGCAGCAGACCGTTGATGTCCGCGGTGAGCTCCGCCTCCACGTCGCACTTCATCCGCACGCAGGCCAGCAGATCATCCGGGCCGCAGTTGGTCCCCTCCTTGGAGCGCAGGTGCTGCCGGTCTCCCGTGCCCAGGAAGGCACGCAGCCAGCCCGTCTCCGGCTGACGCACGGTGGAGGCGATGTGGAAGAACGGCTGCTTCTCGAAGTCCTTGCCACCACGCGCCATCTCCAGCGAGCGCGCGCCGAACCAGTTGTTCACCCGGCCATCGCTCCCGAGCACGCCCGGCGCATGGAAACGGAACGTCCACACCTGGCCTCCCATGTCACCTGCGACGAGCGTGTCGAAGAAACCATCCAGGTCCATCTGCACGCTCTCCGCGTCACCGATGTCCACCAGCGCGGGTGCCGCCGCGATGGGCAGCATCCGGTTGAGCACCTCCGTCGTGTACGCATCCGGCGAGGCCACACCGGGCCGCGCCTCCGCGGACCACAGCGTGTCACCCGTCCACGCATCCAGCATGTACACACCGCGGCCGCGCGACAGGTCCGTGCTGTACCCGCCGTTGAGCACCGCCACCCAGCGCTCCTCCCAACCGCGCGCATTGCTCTTCGCGAGCCGCACCGGGCCGATGGGCGGCGGCTTGGGCGCGAAGTTCGTCCACGACTGGCCCACCATGGCCGACTCCGGCTCGCACGCGTTGGGGAACATCCACCGGAAGGGCTTGCCGTCCGGCTTCAACATCTCGCGCGGGTTCGTCAGGTCCAACGCCGCGAAGCGCTGGCCCCCCGAGCGCTCGGTGAGGATGGCGAGCGTGTGGAACTCGCCCGCCTCCTTCACGCCGTTGCCCGTGGCGCCCGCCGAGCCGTCCGTCCAGACGTCGCGCACCATGGCCGTGCCGTCCACGAAGTACTCGTGACCGTTCATCATCAGCCCCAGCTTGGGCAGCAGGTCCGGCGGGATGAAGCCCCACAGCTCCTGGCCCGTGCCCAGGTCGTGCACGTCATCCACGGCGCTCGTCTTGTCCCGCGCGAGCGCCGTGCCCGCGTGCACGGCGTGCAGCATGCCGCCGTTGGAGCCCACCAGCACGATGCGCTCGCGCTTCGCGTTCGTCTTGCGGAACACGTCATAGGAACCGAACCGGCTCGCGCTGGAGCCGCGCGGTGGATCCATCGGCGTGGCCGCGTAGCAGGGCGTGCCCGCGGACGGCGTGGCGCACGACGTCTCGGACGACACCGAGGCCGTGAAGTCGTCGTAGAGCGTGGACAGACACTGGCCACTCAGCCCCAGCGAGCACAGGAAGGGCTCGATGGGCGGCTCCACCGTCACCGGCGTGGAGTGGAAGATGTCCGCGAGCTTGCACGAGCGCGACGTGCTGCCCGAGCACGGCCGGTCCTCGCCCGTGAGCAGGTCCCCGTCGTAGTCGAACACGTCCACGCCGCGCACGAAGCGGATGAGCGACTCCACGCACCCGGTCCGCTCCGCGGGCGTGCCCGTCCAGGCCTTCTTCATCTTCGCGAAGGCCACGGCGCAGAAGCCGTCCCCCGCCGACAGCAGGTACTCCTCCAGCTCGGCGCGATGGGCCACGTCGAAGGGCATGGGCGGGTTGTCCGCCGCCGTGAAGCGGCCATCCTTGTCACGGTCCACGAGCGTGAAGAGGCAGCGGCCTCCCGTGGGGTTGAGCGGATCCGCCGGGTCGCACGGCGCACTCGCGCTCCGCTGGCCGAGCGTCTCCGCCAGATCCCAGAAGGGCTGGGCCGGCGTGCCTCCCACCAGACGGCCATCGCTGGAGAGCGAAGCCGTCCGCACCTTCACCCAGACGCCCTCGGTGTTCTCCTGGACGATGTTGGCGCGCGTGAAGCTCGCGGGGTCCACCACCGCGCCCGGCGCGGGCGTGAAGCCCGCCGGCTTGTCGAGGAAGAAGGAGTCGTCGCAGTCCTTGTCTCCATTGAGATCGCGCGGGTCTCCCAGCGGGCTCCGGGCCAGCGACAGCTGGCAGCCCTGCGAGAACTCGCTGAAGAAGAAGAAGCGGTAGAGGTGGCCCTCGTAGGGACGGCCCCGGCGCGGCGTGAAGCGCGGCACGTACGAGGACTGCGAGCCTCCCGCCTGCACGCTCGCGACACTCGCGGACGAGAACGCCGTGGAGACCTCCTTCACGTCCCCGAGCGCGGCCATGAGCGCATCGCGCAGCTCTCCCGCGTTGTTCGCGCGGAAGAACCGGCCCTTGCCCGCCTTCGCGATGCTCTGGAGCATCGGGCTGTTGTCGCCGTAACCAATCGTGTACGTGCGCACCGACTGGTCCCCGTCGAGGTCGTCGCGCAGGTCCGCGTTGGCCAGGAAGAAGGCCACGTCGTCCATGAAGTTCTTGTTCGTCTTCGCCAGCCCCGTGGGCCAGTTCGCGTAGTCGCAGTCCTCCTTCGTCGCGCCGAACTCGTCGCAGTAGTTCACCCCACCCGGCGCCGGGTTCGTCTCCGGGCTGCTCGGGTCGAACGTGAGCGGCGTGCCGTCCGCGTGCTTCGCGCCCCGCGCCTTCAGCACCTCCATCATCTTCGTGATGGGCACCGTGTTGTCGTACCGGGGCGCGCCATCCGCCAGCACGATGATGGAGCTGGCCTGGCAGGCCGAGCACACGGAGCGATCCGTACCCGTGCCCTCCCACGGCTGCGTGTCCTTGAGCCACTCGTCCGGCGACTGCGCGCCCCACGGCTTGCCGTCCTTGCCCGTGAGCACGTCATCCACCGTGCCGCCATTGCAGCACCCCGGCCAGCCCCAGCCCGGGCTGATGGGGTTGGTGAACCACCTGGCCCACCGCCCGTCCACCTTCTGCGAGGAGAAGTACCCGCCCAGTCCGAAGAGCGCCTCGCCGATGGAGCGCTCGTCGTTGCGGAAGGAGATGGAGTTGATCGCCTTGCGCAGCTCCGCCCGCCCCAGCGCCGTCTCGTCCAGCACCGGCAGGGACTTGTCACACGAGGGCTTCAGCGGACGCAGCAGCACCGGTGGATCGAACCAGCCGTGGTCCGGGCCGAACGTGGCCACGCCCATGCGCAGGTCCACCGCCGTGGAGACCACGTCCTTGAGCACCTTGCGCGCCACCACGAACTTCGGCGGACGCACGTTGAGCACGCGGCCACTCAGCACCCACCTGCGCCGCGCCTCCACCGGCAGCGTCTCGCCCGCGGAAGGCGTGGGCGTGCTCGCCAGCGGACCTCGCCACCAGCCCTTGTCCGTCAGGCACTTCTGGCACTCCGCGTACACGGGCGAGCCCCACGGCTCGCTCCAGTCCAGGGCGTTGCCGCACACGTTCATCGTGTCCGTGAAGCCCAGCGTGCTCCGCATGTCCACCGGCAGCGAGTACGGGCCCTCCTCCACCTGCCACGCCAGGCGCCGCCCACGCGAGTGGTAGTACTTGTCCGGATCGAAGAAGTGCGTCTGCGTCGTGGAGAAGTCCGGATCCGCGTCGAACGGAATGGAGCCATTCAGCGCTGGATCCGCGCTCCCACGGTCGAACCACTTCATCGCGTCCACCAGCGCCGGGTCCGAGCAGCCCGGCTTCGAGGTGTCACCCACCTCGGGCAGGTACTGCGCGTACTCCTGCATGGACGCGTTGTTGCCCACCAGGAAGAGGGCGCCCGGCGGGCTCGAGGGCACCTCGAAGAACTCCTTGTCGCCTCCTCCCGAGGCGTTGATCATCGTGTCACCCAGCGCGGCCGCGCCCGTGCAGCACGCGGCCTTCCCGGGCACCGGCACACTGCCCGTGCGGCCAGGCAGGGCCAGCAGCCCCACGGCTCCAGCGGCCACCAGCCCCACCGCCAGTCCCACGCGACGGTTGAACCACCGCTTGCCCGCACGTCCCACTGCGTCGAAATCGATGCGCATATCCAGGCTCCCAGAGGACGGCCTCCCCCCACGGACTCCCTTCCACCTCGCATCCAGACAGCGTCGGGCCGCCCCCCTCCAGCAGAGTCCGGAGCCCTGACACCCCACACCCACCGTGAGGGTAAATGTGCCGTGGCATCGAATCCGCCCGGATTGAGGTCATAATGGGCCCGGCTCGGTGAGGACTTCCCTCGGCCCGGGGGATTGACATGGGCGGCCGGGCCCTTCTGGAGACCTGTTCATGCTCGCTCTGGCGCTCCCCGCACGTGACACCCTCCGCGTCCGTGCACTCCTGGCGGATACCCACCGGCTCGTCTGGGTCGTGGACGAGGCGGGACGGATGCAGGAGGCCTCACCCTCGTGGGCGGCCTTCACCGGCCAGTCCCCCGGTCAGATGATGGGCTGGCACTGGCAGCACGCCATCCACCCCGAGGATCGCGGTCCGTTGGACCCGGAGGGCGAGCTGCTCGGGCCCGGCAACTCCACGGGAGGGGAGCTCACCTTCCGCGTGCGCCGCGAGGATGACGTCTGGCGCGACGTCCAGGCGCGGGCACTGCCCGTGAAGGACGAGTCGGGCCGGACCGTGGAGTGGCTCTTCCTGGGCGAGGACATCACCGGGCACGCCAGCGCCGAGCACACCGCGGAGGCGCTCAACGAGAGCGAGGAGCGGTTCCGCTCGCTGGTGCAGACGTCGGCGTCGGCCATCTGGACCACCAACGCCCAGGGCCTGCCCGTGGAGGACGCACCCACCTGGCGGGCCTTCACGGGCCTCACGCTCGAGCAGTGGCTGGATGGAACCTCGTGGCTGGAGGCCATCCACCCCGAGGATGCGCCGGCCGCCCGCGAGGCCTGGAGGAACGCCGTCACCACGAAGACGCCGTTCGCCCGCGAGTACCGCCTCAAGCACGCCAACGGGAGCTGGCGCTGGGTCATGTCGCGCGCCGTGCCCATGTTCAACCTGGACGGCGAAGTGCGCGAGTGGGTGGGCACCAACACGGACATCTCCGAGCGGAAGAACGCCGAGGCCGAGCGCGACCGGCTGATGGCGGAGCTGGAGACGAACGAGCGGCTGCTGTCGGCCATCCTCGAGCAGATGCCCTCGGGCTTCCTGCTCGCGGGGCCCCATGGCGAGCTGACGTACGCCAACGCCCAGGCGGAGGCCATCTGGGGCCACGAGCTCATCCAGTCGCCGGACGTGCGGGGCTACGCGGCCTACCACCAGCACCGCCTGGATGGCACCCCGTACCCGCCCGAGGAGCTGCCGCTGGCGCGCAGCGTGCTGCACGGCGAGGTGGTGCGCGGCGAGGTGCTGTGGCTGCGCCGCCCGGACAAGGACAACCGCTTCATCAAGGTCAACTGCGCCCCCATCCGCGACGAGCGCAGCCGGACCATCGCCGCGGTGATGGTCTTCGACAACATCACCGAGGCCCGGCAGGCCGAGGAGCACGCCGCGCGCTTGCAGGTGGTCACCTCCGCCCTGTCCCAGGCCCTCACCCAGGCCGACGTGGCCCGGACGGTGCTGTCCGTGGCCGTGGGCGGCATGGGCGCCGAGGCCGGAGCCGTCTACCGCCAGCGCGCGGATGGCTCGCTCGAGAGCCTCCATGACGTGGGGTACCCGGAGCGCTTCGTCCGTCACGTGCGCGACCTGACTCCCGCGGCGAACAACCCCGTCGTCGACGCGGTGCGCACGGGCCGGGAGATCTGGCTGCGCTCCACCGCGGACATGCAGGCGAATTACCCGGAGATCGTCACCCTGCGGGCCTCCGAGCGGGACCATGCGGTGGCGGTGTTCCCCATGTGGGTGCATGGACAGTCCGTGGGCGCGCTCGTGCTGAGCTACCCCGACCCGCGCATCTGCGTCCCCGAGGAGCTGCAGTTCCTGCAGATGCTCGCGCAGCAGTGTGGCCAGGCCCTGGAGCGCGCGCGCCTGTACGAGGCGGCCGAGGCGGAGCGCCAGCGCGCCGAGCAGGCCAGCCGCCTCAAGGACGAGTTCCTCGGGGTGCTCTCGCACGAGCTGCGCACACCCCTGACGGCCATCCTCGGCTGGGTGCAGATCCTCCGCACGCGGCAGCTGCCCCAGGACAAGCGCGAGCGCGCCCTGGAGACGATCGAGCGCAACGCGCGGGCCCAGACACAGCTCGTGGAGGATCTGCTGGACGTCAACCGGATCGTCAGCGGCCGGCTGCGGCTGGACGTGCGCCCGACGCACCTGGAGAAGGTCATCGAGAGCGCGGTGGACGTGGTGCGCCCGGCCGCCGAGGCGCGAGGCATCCAGCTCCAGGTGTCGCTGGTGCCGCAGACGGTCTCCGTGCAGGGGGACCCGGACCGGCTGCAGCAGGTGGTGTGGAACCTGCTGTCCAACGCGGTGAAGTTCACGCCCCAGGAGGGCAGCGTGTCGGTGTCGCTCTCGTGGCGGCCCGCGCACGTGGAGATCCAGGTGCGCGACACCGGAGACGGAATCGCCCCGGGCTTCCTGCCCCACCTCTTCGAGCGCTTCACCCAGGCGGATGCCTCCTCCACGCGCCGCCACGGCGGACTGGGGCTGGGACTGGCCATCGTGCGCCACCTGGTGGAGCTGCACGGCGGCACGGTCGAGGCCCAGAGCGCCGGCAAGGGACAGGGCGCCACCTTCACCGTCCTGCTGCCCCTGGTGGCCCCCCGCCCGGACACGGCCGAGCCGGCCCGCGCCCTTCCCCAGCACCCGCCCCAGCTCCCCGCCGACTACCCGAAGGCGCTCCACGGGCGCCACATCCTGGTGGTGGAGGACGAGAAGGACACGCGCGAGCTGGTGGCCACGCTGCTCCAGGAGGGCAAGGCCCGCGTCTCCAGCGCGGAGAGCGCGGCCCAGGCGCTCGAGCTGCTGAACCGGGAGCCGCCGGAGTTGATCATCTCGGACATCGGCATGCCGGGGATGGATGGCTACGCGCTCATCCAGGAGATCCGCACCCGGGCCCCCGAGCAGGGCGGACGGGTGCCCGCCGTGGCGCTCACCGCCTATGCCCGTCAGGAGGACCAGGCCGCGGCGCTGCGGGCGGGCTTCGACTCGCACGTGGCCAAGCCGCTCGAGCCCGCGGAGCTGCTGTGGGTGGTGGCCACGCTGCTGAAGCGCTCCTGACGGTGCGGACTCCCCCCCTGCCGGTGGGCAGGGGGGCGAGTGAAGTCAGGCACGAGACGATTGCATCCATTTTCACGCGGCGGCTGTTCACTGCACGCTCCGGAGTTTCATGCGCAGGGCCCTGAAGCGGGCCCTCCTCCCGGGCATCATGCGCACCATCGGTCAGGGAGTCGTTGCCCGGCCATGGGGCCTTCGAGCGGCCGGTCATGAGGTCAGCCCACAGGAGATACGCTGGGATGAAGACGCCATCGCTGGAGAGGCCATCGACGTGAGCGGTCAACCCTGCAAGCTCCTCATCATCGCCCGTCATGCCGGGCTTCGCGCCGAGCTTCGTCAGTTGCTGGAGCAGGACACCGGGAGCCGGTACGAGGTTCTCGAGCTCGAGACCAGCACGGCCGCGGTGCACGCCCTGGAGGCTGGAGGGCTCGCGCCTGACTGCCTGCTCCTCGCCCATGAGCCGCCTGGCCTGGATGCGCTGGAGGTGCTGGCCGCGCTCCGGGCGGAGCGTCCTGTTCCCCCCTGCCCGGTCGTCCTCTTCCCGGCCGGCCCGGTGGACGGGCGCGACACCCGGCGAGCGGCACTGCGGGCCGGCGCCATGGAGGTCCTCGAGAGCAGCTCGCTGAATGCCCGGGCGCTCACCCACGCCATCGAGGACGCCATCGAGCGCTTCACCCCCTGGCGGACGGCGCGGGACGCCCATCGAGACGATCCCACCGGAAACAGCCGGGCGCAGCTCGAGGCCGTTATCGAGCGGAAGCACACAGAGGAGGCCCTCCGCCAGAGCGAGGCCCGCGCGCACCAGGCCGCCGCCAGGGCCGAGGCCGAGAGCCGCCTGCTGGACGCCGTGCTCGAGGCGGTGCCCACCGGCATCATCGTCGCGGACGCGAACGGCAAGCTCGTCCGGATGAACTCCGCCAATGCGCGGCTGTGGGGGCCCGCCCCCGCTTCCACGAGCGTGGACGAGTACCGCGAGTGGAAGGGCTGGTGGGCCGACGGCTCGGAGCGGCATGGGCGCCGCCTGGAGCCGGGTGAGTGGGCCATGGCCCGGGCCCTGGGCGGGGAGCTCGTCCCGGGCGACCTCGTGGAGCTCGAGCCCTTCGACGCACCGGGGACACGCCGCACCATCCTCAACTCCGCCGCGCCCGTACGGGACGAGGCGGGAAGAATCCTCGGCGCCGTGGTCGCGCAGATGGACATCACCGACCGCGTCCAGGCCGAGGCGGCCGTCCGGAGGAACGAGGAGCGGCACCGGCTCGTCAGCCGCGCCACCAACGACGTCATCTGGGATTGGGATCTCACCACGAACCGGCTCGAATGGAACGAGGCGGTGCGCGCGCATTTCGGCTGCACGCGGGAGGAGCTCGGCCCCACCATCGAGGGCTGGTACGGCCGCATCCACCCCGAGGACCGCGGCCGGGTGGTCTCCGGCATCCACGCGGCGATCGACGGGGGCCAGGACTCCTGGAGCGACGAGTACCGCTTCCGCAGGAGCGACGGCTCCTACGCCGCCTTCCTGGATCGCGGACACATCGGCCGCGACGCCTCCGGCAAGGCCATCCGCATGATCGGCTCCATGCTGGACCTGACCGAGCGCCACCGCACCGAAGCCGCCCTGCGCGAGAGCAAGGAGCGCTTCGAGGCCCTCGCCGACAACATCTCGCAGCTCGCCTGGATGACGGACGAGACGGGCTCCATCTTCTGGTACAACCAGCGCTGGTTCGACTACACGGGCACGACGCACGAGGAGATGCAGGGCTGGGGCTGGCAGAAGGTGCACCACCCGGACCACGTGCAGCGGGTCACCGAGCGCTTCGTGCGGCACATCGCCTCGGGCGAGGTGTGGGAAGACACCTTCCCGCTGCGCAGCAGCACGGGGGAGTACCGCTGGTTCCTCTCGCGCGCCCACCCCATCCGGGACGGCTCGGGCCAGGTGCGCCGCTGGTTCGGCACCAACACGGACATCACCGCGCAGCTCGAGGCCGAGGAGCAGCTCAAGGAGGCCCTGCGCTCGCGCGACGAGTTCCTCTCCATCGCGAGCCATGAGCTGAGGACGCCGCTCACGTCGCTGAAGCTGCAGATGCAGATGACCCAGCGCCGCATCGAGCGGGGGGACGCCGCCGCCTATGAGCCGGAGCGGGTGAGCAGGCTCGTGGAGCAGTCGAACCAACAGCTCGCGCGGCTCACGCGGCTGGTCGGCGACATGCTCGACATCGCGCGCATCCGGACGGGACGCCTCGGCCTCGAGCCGGTCCCGGTGGATGCCGTCGAGCTCGTCCGCGAGGTGATGGAGCGCCTGGGTCCGCATCTGGCCGAGGCACGCACCCCCGCCACGCTGGAGGCCCCGGAGCGGCTCGAGGTGGAGTGGGACCGCTTCCGCATCGAGCAGGTGGTGACCAACCTGCTCACGAACGCCATGCGCTATGGCAATCACCAGCCGGTGGCCGTAAAGCTGCGGCCGCGGGAAGGACGCGTGCTGTTGAGCGTGGAGGACCAGGGGCTCGGCATCGCGAAGGAGAGCCAGGAGCGCATCTTCAACCGCTTCGAGCGGGCCATCTCCGCGAGCGACGTGTCGGGGCTGGGCCTGGGGCTCTTCATCAGCCGGCAGATCGTGGAGGCCCACGGCGGCCGCATCTGGGTGGAGAGCGAGGGCCCGGGCCGGGGCTCCGCGTTCTTCGTCGAGCTGCCCGTGTTCCCCGACGTCAACCCGCTGAAGCTCGGAGGCCCGGAGCTGGGTGGGGCCTCGCGCCGCCCGAGCGTCAGGGCGTGAGCGGGTGGGGATGCCCGAGCCCCTGTGAGGCTCGGGCCCCCTCTCCCCCAGCATTCACCTCATGTCGCGCGGTAGCGCGTGCGGTGGATCGCCCTGAGCAGCAGGAGCAGGACACACGCTCCCACGAAGGCGACGATGATGGTGGACACGATGCCGCTTCCGGGTGCGCCGATGCCAAGTGCCCGGAAGAGCCAGCCACCGATGAACGCGCCGACGATGCCGACGACGATGTCTCCCACGATGCCGTAACCGCCGCCCACCACCGCCGAGGCCAACCAGCCCGCGATGAGGCCGACGACAAGCCAGATGACGAGTGTTTCGATGGTCATGAGAAGTACCCTCGAGTGCGAGTCCCCCTACAAGTAAGCACCCGAGCACGCGGAGCCGAGGGGACAGGCAGCCAGGAGAGCGTCACTTCGGCCGGCGATGCTCCACCCCCGAGGGACCGGCCACCACCAGCTCGGAGGTCAGGCCGATGAACAGGCCATGCCCCACGATGCCGGCCCGGGCCTCCAGCCGCGTGGCCAGCTGCTCCGGCTGCTCGAGGGGACCGAACGCGCAGTCGAGGATGAAGTTGCCCTGGTCCGTCCGGGAGAGCGCCCCGTCCCGCCCCCGCCGCGGGGTGATGCGCGCGCCGAGCCCCTCCAGGAAGAGCGCCTGCGAGCGCCAGCCGAAGGGCAGCACCTCCACCGGCACCGGCCAGCGCGTCCCCAGCCGGGGCGACAGCTTGCCCGCGTCCACCACGATGAGGACCCGCCGGCTCGCCTGGGCGACGATCTTCTCGCGCAGCAGCGCCCCTCCCCCGCCCTTGATGAGCCGCAGCGCCGGATCCACCTCGTCCGCCCCGTCGATGGTGAGGTCCAGCACCGGGTGCTCCTCCAACGTGGTGAGGGGCACCCCCGACGCGCGCGCCAGTTCCTCCGTCCCCACCGACGTGGGCACGCCCACCACGTCCGTCAGATTCCCCTCGGCGCGCAGGGCCGCCAGCCGGTGCACCACGAAGGCCGCGGTGCTGCCCGAGCCGAGCCCCACCACCATGCCCGGTTGGATGGACTCCACCGCCCGCTCGGCGGCCTGGCGCTTGTAGCGGGCGACGTCTCCCTCTCCGGTCGTGGACATGGCGGACACTCCCTTCAGATCTGCACCGCGCCCGTGTCCAGCAACGTGGCGGGGTGGGTGGGGCTATTTCGCGAAGCGGCGGAAGAAGCTGGTGTCGTTCCAGTGGGGGCGCTCAGGGGCGTTGGCCACGGTGCGGGCGAGGCCGGCGAGCAGCCGGACGAACTTCGCCGCGCCCTCCTTGTCCACCGGCTGGGCCAGGTCATCCGAGGGCGCGTGGTAGCGCTCGGAGTACCAGCCGCGCAGCGTCTTCTCCTCGGGGGAGCCCGGCACGGCGCCGAACTTGAAGGCCAGCGCGGGCACGCCCTCGCGGATGAAGGCGTACTGGTCGCTGCGCACGAAGCCCATGCGGTTGGGCTGCGGGTCCGGCAGCACCGTCACCCCGTGGGCCGCCGCCACCTGCTCGAGTGACGCGCCGAGCGTGGACTCCTCCTGGCCGTACGCCACCACGTGGGTGAAGGGCACGAGCGGCAGGAACATGTCCATGTTGAGGTCCGCCAGCAGCCCCGCCGCCGGCACGGTGGGACGGGCCGCGAAGTACTTCGCGCCCAGCAGGCCCTTCTCCTCGCCCATCACCAGCGCGAAGAGCACCGAGCGCTTCGGCTTCTCCGGCGAGGCCTGGAGCGCCCGCGCCACCTCGAGCACCGCCGCCACGCCCGAGGCGTTGTCCATGGCGCCGTTGTAGATGCGGTCCCCCCTCACCGGCTCGCCGATGCCCACGTGGTCCAGGTGCGCGGAGATGACCACGTACTCGCTCGCGAGCTTCGGATCGCTCCCGGGCAGGATGCCCACCACGTTGGCGGCCTGGACCGGGGAGGTCTCGAAGGCGACCTCGGCCTTCAGGCGCGAGGGCAGCTCGAACTTCGGCAGGGGCTTGTCCGCGTTCGCCAGCGCGACCAGCGCGTCATAGGTGTGCGGCGCGCCCGCGAACAGCTTCTGCGCGTGGGCCATGTTGACGACGACGCTCAGCTTCAGCCCCTGGTCATCGTTGAGGGCGGGGTCGGCGAACATCATCGCGGGCTGCTTGCGCGCCCCGGCGGCCCGCTCCCAGGGGACCTCCACCAGCTTGGGGTTCTGCAGCATGACGATTCCCACCGCCCCCGCCTGCTTCAGCGCCTTCACCCGCTCGCTCGTGGAGCCGTGGTGGGCTCGCAGCGCGCCCGAGACCTTCTCGGGGCCTCCCTGGAGGACGACGGCGATCTTCCCCTGGAGGTCCACGCCCGCGAGGTCCTCGTGACCGGCCTCGGGGATGGTGAGGCCGTAGCCCACGAACACCAGGGGGGCATCGACGGAGCCCGCCTCGCCCGTGCGGGAGGAGATGATGGCCTCCTTGCCGAGCGTCAGCCGCGTCTCCTTGCCCCCGCGCACCAGGGACAGGCGCGAGCGCTCCTCCACCAGCCGGCGCGACACCAACGCCACCTCCTGGAGGTAGCTCTCGCCGGCTCCGGGCTTCACTCCGGCGGCCGAGAGCTGCTCGGTGACATAGGCCGCGGCCTTGCGATAGCCCTCGCTGCCCGTGTCGCGGCCTTCCAGCGAGTCGCTGGCGAGGAACTCCACGTGCTTCCACCAGCTCGCCCCGGTCGGAGCGGGTGCTTCGGCCTGGGCGGCGGAGGCGATGAGGGCGAGCGCGGCGAGGAGCGGAGTACGAGGAGAACGGCGCATGGAGGACTCGCTTTCGGCCCGGAGGAGCCCGGGCACGGAAAAAACGGCGCGGCCCCCAACACCCGGCCGGGCGGATCATTTCCGGCGACTCGCGCGGGTGCACCCCGCGCCCGCGTGGAGTGGTTCTGGGGTGCCGCCGAGGCCGTTGAGCTGTCAGCCGTGTCCTTGTGACGCCGTCCTCCCGGGGGGTGTGATCCAGGCCACAGCGGCCGAGCACTCGCGGAGGTAAGAGGGTGGATGACCATGCCCTCGGGGCGTGGCCTTCCAGCGACTGGACAGCCGCTGAACCTCGAAGGAGCAGCCGTGGCACACCGGGCGGGGTACACCCTTCACGAGCAACTCCACTCCAGCCAGCGCTCCACCCTCTTCCGCGCCACGCGGCTCAGGGACCAGTGCCCGGTCATCCTCAAGCTCACCACCAGCGACTATCTCGACCGCCGCCGCACCCTGGAGCTGCGCCGCGAGTACGCCATCGCCCGCCGTGTCGAGGGTGACGGCATCCTCCGCGTCCTGGGCCTGGAGGAGTTCCCCGACCGGGCCGCGCTCGTCCTGGAGGACTTTGGCGGCATCTCCCTGCGCCACCTGCTGGACGAGCGCGGGCCCCTGGAGGTGAGCACCTTCCTGGACTTCGCCGTGCGCATCAGCGCGGCCCTGGGGCACATCCACCAGCACGGCGTCATCCACAAGGACATCAAGCCCCACAACATCATCGTCAACCCCACCACCGGCGAGCTGAAGATCACCGACTTCTCGCTCTCGGTGGGGCTGTCGCTGGAGGCCGTGACTCCCGAGCTGCCCACGCACCTGACGGGCACGCTGGCCTACATGGCGCCCGAGCAGACCGGACGCATGAACCGGGGCGTGGACTCCCGCGCGGACTTCTACGCCCTGGGCGCCACCTTCTTCGAGCTGCTCACCGACCGCCGCCTCTTCATCACCCACTCGCCCCTGGAGTTGCTGCACGCGCACGTGGCCCAGGTGCCGCCCTCGCCCCGAGAGCTCAACCCCGAGGTGCCCGAGCGCGTCGCGGCCATCATCCTCAAGCTGCTGTCCAAGGCGCCCGAGGAGCGCTACCAGAGCACCTGGGGCCTCATCGCCGACCTCGAGCAGTGCCAGCGCCAGCTGCGCGAGGGCGGCTCGCCGCCGTCCTCTCCCCTGGGCCTGGCGGACCAGCCCCACCAGTACCGCCCGCCCCAGGGACTGCATGGGCGCGACGCGGACGTGGCCCTGCTCACCCGGATGTATGCGCGCGCCGCCGCCGGCCGGGGCCAGTTGCTGCTCATCTCCGGCCCGGCGGGCATCGGCAAGTCCTCGCTCGTCAACGAGCTGTACCGCGTGACGGCCGCCAGCCGCGGGCGCGTGGCCATGGGCAAGTGCGACCAGCTCCTCCACAGCGAGCCCTTCGATGCCGTCCAGCAGGCCCTGCAGGACCTGGTGCGGCAGACGCTCGGGGCGGGCGAGGCGGAGACGGCCCTCATGCGCGAGCGGCTCCAGGAGGTGCTCGGGGCGAACCTCTCCGCCCTCGTCGAGGCCGTTCCCGACACCCGCGCCCTGGTGGGCGAACAACCTCCGTCCCTCCCGCTCTCCTCCTCCGAGTCCAGGAACCGCCTCAACCTCGTGCTCGCACGCACGCTGCAAGCCTTCGCCACACCCGAGCATCCACTCGCGCTCTTCCTGGATGACCTCCAGTGGGCCGACACCGCCACGCTCACGCTGCTGCGGAGCCTCGCCCGGGATACGTCCTCCCAGCACCTGCTGCTCGTGGGCACCTACCGCGATGCGGAGGTCTCCCCGGAGCATCCGCTCTCCCTCGCGCTCGACGAACTGCGCGCCACCGGCACTCCCTGGGAGCAGCTCCACCTGGCGCCGCTCGGTCTCAAGGAGGTCGCCCGGATGGTGTGCGAGAGCACCTCCGTGGAAGCCGAGCGCGCGCTGGAGCTGGCCCGCCTCATCCACGCCTGGACGGGCGGCAACCCCTTCTCCGTCAAGACGTTCCTCCGCTTCCTGCACGAGCGCGACCTGTTGCGCTTCGACCCGCGCAGCCGCCGCTGGGAGTGGGACCTCGCCCGCATCGAGTCCCAGGGGCTCCCGGAAGACCTGGCCGCGCTCATGGTGGCCGAGAGCCAGCGGCTGCCCGAGGACACCCGCGCCCTGCTCCAATCCGCGGCGTTCCTGGGCGTGACGTTCGGCTTCCATGATCTCATGGTGGCCCATGGAGCCTCGGCGGCGGAGACGGCACGCGCCCTCTGGACGGCCATCGAGCGCAGGCTCGTGCTCCCGCTCGGCAAGGACTACGTGCTGTTGGACCCCCAGGGCGGCGCGGTGGATCCCACGGAGCTGGACGTCTCCTTCCGCTTCCAGCACGACCGCGTCCGGCAGGCCGCCTACTCGTTCGTCCCCGAGAACGAGCGCACCGCGCGGCACCTGGAGGTGGGCCTGCGTCTGTACGAGGACGCCCGCGCCACGAAGACGCTCGACGAGCGGATGTTCACCATCCTGCCGCACCTGGGCCACGCGCCCGAGCGCATCGGCCCGGACGCGCTGCGGCTGGAGCTGGCCGACCTCCACCTCGCGGCGGGACGCCGGGCGAAGAGCTCGGGCGCCTACCGCACCGCCTGTGAGCTCTTCCGGACCGGTGCCGGACTCATCCCTCCCGCCGACCTCGAGCAGGAGCACGAGCGGACCTTCGCGCTGCGGAAGGAGCTCGCCGAGTCCCTCTATCTCACGGGGGAAATCGAAGCGGCGGCCTCCGGCTTCTCCGCCCTGCTCGCCCAGGCGCGCACCCCGGCCCAACGCGCCAGTGTCCTCTGCCTGCAAGCCATCCTGAGCACCCTCAACGACCGGCATGCCGAGTCCCTGGAGCTCGGCCTCGAGGGTTTGCGCCTGCTCGGAATCGACATCCCCTCCGAGCCCGAGGACGCCACCCTGGCCGTGGAGCTGCGGCGGGTGGAGACGGCGCTGGAAGGCCGGCACATCGAGTCGTTGCTCGACCTGCCCGCGATGAGCGATCCCACCGCGAAGCTCGCCGCCGAGTTGCTGGGCGCCATCGTCATCGCCTCCTACTTCGTCTCCCAGCGGCTGCTCGTCCTGCTGACGCTCCGGCAGGTGCGGCTGAGCCTGGAGCACGGCAACAGCCGCTTCTCGCCCTATGGCTACGCCGCCTATGGCTTCGTCGTCTCGACGCTCCGCGACGACCCCGCCACCGGCCGGCGCTTCAGCCTGCTCGCCCACGAGCTCGCCACGCGCCTGAAGGATCCGATGCAGCAGGCCCGTGCCCTCTACATCCACGCGGGCTACATCGAGCACTGGACGAAGAGCGCGCGCACCGGCATCCCCCAGCTCGCGCAGGCCTACAAGGTCCTCCTGGAGAGTGGGGACTGGCAGCACGCGGGACATTGCTTCACCTTCCTGTCCTGGCGGCGGCTCGCCCTGGGAGAGTCGCTCCAGGAGGTGCTGGCGGAGAACCAGCGCTTCATCGAGCAGATCTCCGCCCAGAAGGACACCTCCAACCTCCAGGTGCTCCGGACCTTCCGGCGGGCGTTGCTGCAGCTCACCGGGGCCCCGGAGGAGGAGTCCTCGCGGGAGCCCCTCCCCACCCGGCTCGGGGCCGCCGCCATGGCCTATATCTCCCAGGTGCAGCTGGAGCAGCGGTACCTGTTCCGCCAGCACGAGGAGGCGCTCGCCCTGGCGCGGGAAGGCGCGGTCTACATGCGCGCCATGCCCGGGGCCTTCCTGCTGACCACGCACGCCTTCTATTCGGCGCTGAGCGCGGCGGCGGTGTACCCGGGTGCCAGCGAGGACCGGAAGCAGGAGCTGCTGGCGGCCCTGGAGCAGCAGCGGGCGTACCTGGAGAAGTGCGCCCAGCGCGCGCAGGAGAACTTCTCGCCCTACCACCTGCTGGTCCGCGCGGAGCTCGCCCGCGTGAAGGGGCAGCACGTCGAGGCCCACACCCGCTACGAGGAAGCCATCGCCGCCGCGCGCGCCAGCGGCTTCACCAGCGTGGAGGCCATTGCCTGTGAGCAGGCCTGCCGCTTCCAGGCGGAGCTCAACCGTCTTCCCCTCGCCTCCGCCTACCTGGTGGAAGCCCTCAACGCCTACGAGCGCTGGGGCGCGGCCGGCAAGGTGCACCTCCTCGCCGCCGAGCAGGCCCACCTCCTCCATGCCTACAGCTCCAGCCTCCGGGCCTGGGACCACAAGCTCCAGCAGGCGGGCCTCTCGGAGCTCCCGTCCAACCCCGACCTGTCCAGCACGGACTCACTGGCCGAGGTGCTCGACGTCTCCTCGGTGATGAAGGCCTCCCAGGCCATCTCCAGCGAGCTGCACTTCCCCCAGCTCGCCGCCAACCTCATCGACATCCTCATGGAGAGCACCGGCGCCCAGCGCGGCGTCCTCGTCCTCCAGCGCGAGGAGGACTTCTTCGTCGAGGCCTCCGGCGAGCTGGGCCACGGCAGCGCTCCCCTGCTCCCCGTCGAGCGCATGGCCCAGAGCGGCGCGCTCTGCCACACCATCGCCGAGCTGGTGCTCTCCACCGGCACCCACCTGCTCCTCGACGATGCCTCCTCCCAGGAGCCCTTCCGCTCCGAGCCCTACGTCTCCCTCCACCACGTCCGCTCCGTCCTCTGCGTCCCCATCCTCCACCGCAAGCAGCTGCTCGGCCTCGTCTACCTGGAGAACAACCTCACCGCGGGCGCCTTCAACTCCAACCGCCTCAAGGCCGTGGGCATGCTCCTGGCCCAGGCCGCCATCTCCCTGGAGAACGCCGGCCTCTACCGCAAGCTCGAGAAGTCCCACCGCACCCTCGAGCACCGCGTCCAGGAGCGCACCGAGCAGCTCCACTCCAAGAACGCCGAGCTCCAGGGCGCCCTGGAGAGCCTGCGCGCCATGCAGGCCCAAATCATCACCCAGGAGAAGCTCGCCTCCCTCGGCTCGCTCACCGCCGGCATCGCCCACGAGCTGAAGAATCCCCTCAACTTCGTGAAGAACTTCTCCGAGCTCTCCCTGGAGCTGCTCCAGGAGCTGCGCGAGTCGGTGCAGAAGCACGAGGACCCCGGCTCCCTTCTCCAGGAGCTGGAGCAGAACCTCACCAAGGTGTGTGAGCACCAGCAGCGCGCCAGCGGCATCATCAACGGCATGCTGCGCCACGCGCGCAACAACCGGGGCGAGCGCCGGGCCATCTCCATCAACCAGCTGGTGGAGGACGCCGTGCGCCTCGTGGACCATGGGTTGAGGGCCCGGCGCCCTCCGCGCCACGTGGCCTTCGACGTGGCCTTCGACGACACCGTGCCCCCCTGCCACCTGGTGCCCGAGGACCTCAGCCGCGTCATCCTCAACCTGCTGGACAACGCCTGCTACGCCGCCCAGCAGAAGGCGGACCGCGACACGGACGGTCAGCCCCGCTTGAAGGTCTCCACCCACTGGACGGGCAACGAGGTGGAGATCCGCGTGCGCGACAACGGCAACGGCATCCCCGCCTCGGTGCGCAACAAACTCTTCACCCCCTTCTTCACCACCAAGCCCACCGGCGAGGGCACCGGGCTGGGCCTGTCCCTCAGCCACGACATCATCGTCGTCACGCTCGGCGGCAAGCTGCGCGTGGAGTCCGAGGAGGGGCAGTACGCCGAGTTCACCGTCGTGCTTCCCGGTGAGCTCGCCCGTCCCCGGCTCCGGAGCTGACGTCCCCGTGGCTCAGAGGTACGTCACCGTCCCATCCGCGCGCGTGCAGGAGCCATCCTGCGCGGGGTTGCCCACGGAGCGGAGGATCTCCGTCCCCGAGGCGGGCAGCCGCCGTCCCGCCAGCTCGGAGCCGATGGCGCGCACCAGCAGGTGCTTGAGGAGCTGCACCTGGTAGCAGGGGATGTGCGGCTCCGCGTGCGAGTCGCCGATGCCCGAGTCATTCGTGAGGAAGATGTAGCGGCCCAGGGTGAGCTGGGCGGCGACGCGCATCAGGTACTCGGCCTCGTCGGCCACGCCGCTCGCCGCGACCGGGTACACCTTGATGCCGGAGAGGCGGGCGCGGTTGGCCTCGCGCAGGAAGGCCTGGTAGTTCTGCACGTGCGTCGGCGCGTCCGCCACCAGGAAGGTGAGGCGCGCGGTGTTGCCGGTGCGCCACGAGAGCTGGTGGATGGCGCCCAGCCCGCGCTCCATGGCCTCGGGGTAGTCGCCACCGCCCTCCGCCCACTGCTCCGACAGCCGCTGCCGGAAGACGGCCACGTCCGCGGTGAAGTCGAAGGGCCGCACCACGTACGCGTCTCCGTCGTCGCGGTACATCACCAGCGCGAAGCGCGCCGAGACGTCCGGGTAGGCGCCGCGCACCGAGTCGACGATGTTCTGGATCTCCGCCTTCAGGTAGCTGATCTCATCCCCCATGCTGCCGGTGGCATCCACCACGAAGGCCACGTCCAGCTCGGTGGGCAGCACGCCGCGCGCGCCCGGCAGCGTGACGTTCCACGCGGTGCCCTCCACGGTGGTGGTGACGGGCGTGCCCGGCTGGCCGGGCGGAGGCGACACCGTCACCGAGAAGCTCCCGGTGCCCTGCGCGCCATCCTGCGTGGGCAGGAAGAGCAGCCGGCCGTCGGTGGCCGTGGGCGCCTCGAGCCGCTTGCCCGCGGCATCCCCCACGGTGACGCGCGCATTGGGGACGGGGATGCCGTCCTCGTCACGCACGGTGATGAGGATGCGATCCGTGCTGGGGTGCGCGGGCATGCCCTGGGGCGCCTCGGTGAGGTACTTCTGGAAGAAGGAGAAGTTGAGGTTGTCGTCCCAGTCTCCGGCGGTGAGCTGCCCGGGGGACGGGGTGGAGCCGCCCTGGCCCGGCTCCGGGGAGCCCGAGCCTCCCGGCACCGCCACGTCTCCCGAGTCGCCACCGCTCCGGGGTGACTCATCAGGCGGGCTGGAGTAACCACCGCCCGAGCCATTTTCCGAAGAGTCGCCTGCTGCACCACAGGCCGAGAGCAGGGCCAGGGCCGCCACCAGCGCGCCGAGAGCGAACGGCTTGTGTCTCATGTCTGTCTCCGGGTGAGGGGATGAGGAATCGGAGCGGCGCGACTGCAAGCGCCTTGCCTCGCGATTCACCGCCCGCGCGCGGGGAGAGACTCCGGACGCGGCACCCGGCGCTCACGGTTTTCCACCACGGAAAACCGAGCGGCCAGGGCTCATGCGCCAGAAAAAAAAATCGGGGAGGAGCCACCCCCGTAGCTCCTCCCCGACCCACTTCCCCGTACTGCCCCCGAAGGACCGCTGTGCTGCCCCCGACAACGCCCTGCCCGTCAAACTCTTCCCGACCCCGACAACCCCACCCCCACCCCCACCAACCCGCCGCCCCCGACCGACCCCGACCCCGTCCCGCCCGTCGTACGCTTCCCAGCCCCACCCGACCCCGCCCTGCCCGACCACCCCACCCGCCCTGCCCCGCTGACTTCTTGCCTGGACATAGAGCATCCCGCGTGCCAGCCGGCCTCCAGGGACAAAGGCCCGTGATTTCAAGCGCTTGTCTTTCGATGAAGGGCGGAACCTGTCCCGAAGTCGGTAAGACTTACAGGAGAAAATTGCCGTGGAGCAGTAAGAGGTGCCCGAGGGGCGATATGCGAGTCGCGACCGCGCGTTCCAGGCGCATTCCGCTTCATCCACGTCGGGAGAGAACTGGATGCACCGCGCGCGTTGGCTGTCCGGGGGGATGCTGGTCGGGCTGTTGCTGCTGGGTCGTGCTCAAGGAGCTCGCGGACGGCCGCGTCGTGGTGAACGCGTTCCGCGCCAGCTACACCACCATCGGGCGGACCGCGCCCCACCCCGGCTCCACCCAGACGGATGCGAAGACGGGCTATCAGATGACGTACGACGGTGACCCCATGTCCTATGTCCGTCCGGAGATCGTCCGGGACCTGGAGCTGGAATGGCAGATCCTCTCGCGGGTCTCCCCCTCCGCGGCCCGCGAGCTGGAGACGCAGGTGGACGAGTACCTCGCCGAGCAGTCGAAATAGCCCACGCGAAGAGCGGAGGGACTACGCCAGGAAGTCGAAGCCCACCGCGAGACGAAGCTGCTGGAGCGCCACGGAGGGAGGCAGGGCCCGCATCAGCAGGTCCCTCCCCCACCGCGCCACCGGGTTGCGCAGGTAGCGGATGGATCCCGAGCGCAGGCTCAGCGCGGCGATGTGCGCGGTGCGAGGCCGGCGTCTCGCCTCGTAGGCGCGCAGCGCGCGGACGCGGTCGGAGTCCTGGCGCAGCAGCTTCGCCAGCACCACGGCGTCCTCGATGGCCTGGCAGGCCCCCTGGCCCATGTCGGTCACCATCGCGTGCGCCGAGTCACCCAGCAGCGTGACCGGGCCCTCGCCCCAGCGCGGCAGCGGCTCCAGGTAGTGGATGTCCGTGCGAAGGATGTGGGACTCCGCCGTGGCACGGACCAGCGGCTCGACGGGCTCCATCCAGCCCCGGACGTGGCCGAGCACCGCCTCCTGGTGGCCTCCCGGCGCGTCCTGTCCGCCCTCGGGCGCGGGCGCCAGCAGGAACCAGTACATCCGCCACGTGCCCTCCGGACTCCGGCCGAGGTGACAGATGCCGAAGCGGGCCCCCGGACCGTAGATCTCGAACTGGCTCCCTTCGGGAATCACCTCGGAGGCGACGTCCACCACCCCGCGCCAGGAGGTCCGGCCGCTGTACTTCGGCCGCACCTCCGGGAACAACCGCTGGCGGACCACCGAGTGCAGCCCGTCCGCGCCGATGAGGCAAGAGCCCGTCACCCGCCGGCCATCGGCGAAGGTGACGTGGACCTCTTCGCCCTCGACGTGGAAGCCCGTACAGGCGGCGCCCAGGTGCACCCCGTCCGGCCCGAGCTCCCGCAGCAGCACCTGCTGGAGCTCCGCGCGGAGCAACCCCACCGTGGGCTGGCCCACCTCCCGGCACAGCTCCTCCACGGCCAGGCGGGAGAGCACCTGGCCATCGCAGCGGTGCATCACCGTCTCACGCCACGAGGCCCCCACGCCGGCCACCTTCCCGGCCAGCCCCAGGGCATCGAAGGCCCGCATCGCGTTGGACCAGAGTGACAGCCCGGCGCCCACGGGCCGGTACGCCTCGGCCCGCTCGTACACCGCGACCTCGAGACCGGCCTGACGCAGGGCGATGGCGGCACTCAGCCCGCCCATCCCCCCGCCGATGATGACGACTCCGCGTGACGACATGAGGCCCTCCCCCCGTGCAGCGGGAACGGACCTCGGCGGAGACCCGTTACCGCGTCAATAGTTCCGGTACTCGAACACGTCCAGGACGTACGAGACGCCGTTGCGGCACTGGATGAGAAACTTGGCGGTGCCACCCCGGGTAACGTAGTAGCGCTCGACGAAGACCTCATTCGCGACCAGGGCCGGAACGGTCACGGTTCCCCCCGTGGGCTCCGTGGGGCCGAAGACAGCACCTTCATGGCTCCACCCGGTCGAGGACTGCGAGGCGCAATTCGCGCCGCCTCCGGCCGGGCCCATCGGACCGGTGTCGCCCTTGTCTCCCTTGTCTCCCTTGGGCCCCGCGGGCCCCGCGGGCCCCGCGGGCCCCATGGGCCCGGCTGGACCGGTATCTCCCTTGGGGCCTTGCTGACCGACCGTCACACCCAGCGCGGAGTTCTCCTCCGGCAGGGACCCACGCGAGACGCTGACGAGATAGGTCCCCGGGATGTTGAGCAGTCCAAACGGAATGGCGAGGGTCAGCGTCGTCTCCGAAGAGAACACCACCGAGACGGGCAGCCCCGCGAAGACGGCGGAAGGGGCCGTCGCCCCGAAACCCTCGCCATACACATGGAGCCGTCCCGTGGAGGGCTCCGGATACACGGAGGTGATCAGCAGGCGGGTCGCCGCGGAGCCCACCGCGGGCCAGAGGGCCAGGAATGCGGCCGCGATCAGTGCACGGCTCTGAACATCGAATCCTCTACGCGAGGTCATGGTTCATCCAATCAGACGGACAACGGGTGAAAGGCAGCGGACGCTTCGTGTACACATGAAATCCCATCCTGGCGAGGCTTTCATGCTCATCGATTGCACCCGAGCGCCTCGCCAGCTCCATCCGAAACGTCACGGCCTGATTTTTCGCATGACGCTCTCCCGCGCCGGCCGGGGAGCTTCCAGGCCCTGCGGACCGTGGTGCTGGTGGCCGGATTCCCCGGCCGGATGCGCGCCCACCGACACGCCGGAGTTCAGCCTCGGGCTCGCCTGTGGGAACACCGGCATCGCCATGCACGAGCTCATGCACGCCCTGGGCTTCTACGATGAGCGCCAACGGCCCGATCGCGACCCGTATGTCAAAATCAATCTCCGGAACGTCCACCCCGACTACTCGCGCGACTTCAACGTGTGCCAGCAGTGCACGACGCAAGACCTTCCCTATGACCATGCATCCATCATGCATGTGGAAGGCACCTACCGTTCTGTCAATGAGCCCCCCACTCCCACCCTCGTGCCCAGACAAGCAGGCGTGCAGCTCATGGCGCCCCCTCGCAAGGCAGGCCTGACGGCTCTGGACGTCAAGAAGATCAACAAGCTGTATCAGTGCCACTGACGGAGTGCCCGTGGTAGCAACGGTCGCGGGCCATCGCCGAGTCGTTGATGACAGACATGAAGCGTGGAGGTGAATCGTGACCAGCAGAATGCCAACCCGAAGCACCTCGAACAGGATCGCCCCGGCCGCGCTGGTGTTGATGCTCGCGGGCTGTCAGCACGCACCGGAGTCCCAGACCGTTCCATCGTCGCCAGCGCCTGCCGCGGCGGCGCCCGTGAACCCCGGGCCCGGCATCTGGACCTACGTCTGCGAGAATGGCGAGACGCTCCGGGCGGACTACCCGGGCGCCGGCACCGCGGTGGTGGAGCGCAACGGCCGGACCCATCCACTGAAGGCCGCGCGAGCCGCGAGCGGTGCGCGCTACACGGGCCCGGGCCTGCAGTGGTGGACCCGGGGCACCCACGCCACCCTGAGCCAGCTGAAGCCCGGTGAAGAGCTCGCCAGCGATCCGGGCGTGGTGTGCCGGGTCTCCGTCGACGCCCCCGTCTCGCCGCCACCTCCCGGGGCGCCCGGCGGACTGCCGGACGATCGCACCCCACTGTCGGAAGCACCCACGGGACCGAAGAGCCCACAGGCCGCGGGCGATGTGGTGCAGACCTATTTCGCGCTGCTCGAGGCCGGGAAGTACGGCGACGCCTGGCGGCTCTGGTCGGATGACGGAAAGGCCAGCCAACGCACGGAAGCCGGGTTCGCCGCCGACTTCGACCGCTACGCCAGCTACCACGCCCAGGTCGGCGCGCCTGGCCGGCCCGAGGGCGCTGCGGGCTCGGTCTATGTCCAGGTCCCGGTGGTCATCTACGGGCGGTTCAAGGCCGGGAACGAGCTCCACCAATCGGGAACCGTCACGCTCCGGCGCATCAACGACGTCCCCGGTTCGACGGAAGAGCAACGCCGCTGGCACATCTTCCGGATCGAGCTCTCACCCGAGACGAGAGGGCTGGGCGCGCCCGAGACCCGAGGGACCCCCTGAGTGCGCCGACCGCGCGCACATGTGCTCGGGCCACCTCAGAGGCTGAGGCCATGGGGCGCCCAGTACTGGCGGACCCGAGGTGCTGGGCCAGGAAGACCGAGCCCATGCCTCCCTTCCCGAGCTCCGAGATGAGCTCGTAGGTCTCTCGCAGGATGGTTCCGACGCGAATGGGAGCCGGGGCGGGATGGGTCATGGGAGCCGCTTTCTTCCCATCCGGGTCTGACGCATCCCCCCCACGACACGACACCTCCCAAGGTGTCGGAAACATTGGAGAAACAAACTGGACAGCCGGGGCGGCGGACCTAGTGTCCTGGGCTTTGACGTACGCTCGTGGTCTCCCCGCGGTGCCACAGGCCAACCGGGTATCCATGCGGAGCAGGAGTACGGATGAGGATCGAGCGCCTCACACTCAAGAATTTTCGCAGCTTCGAGTCTCGTACTTTCGATCTCGCACCCTCCTTCAACGTCCTCATCGGCGATAACGGCGCCGGAAAAACGGCTGTCCTGGATGCACTCGCGATCGGCGCGGGCGCGCTCTTCCTCGGGCTCGATGGCGCGTCGCCCCCAGGCATCCACGGAGACGACGTGCGCCGTGTGACCCATGGCCTGGGTGAAGTCCCCACGCTGGAGCGGCTCTACCCGGTGAAGGTCACGTGCGAGGGGATTGTCGACGACGACCGTATCGAATGGACACGCACCCTCGAAGGGCCCAAGAAACACACCACGCATGGTGGCTCCAGCAATCTGGCCCAGCTCGCCGGAGAATGGGGTGAGCAGGTCAAGGCAGGACAGCCCATCACCCTCCCGCTTCTCTCCTACTACGGCACGGGACGCCTATGGCTGCAAAGGCGCGAGCGGCGTTCGAGCTCCTCGGATGGCGCTCGAGTGTTGAAACCCGGCTCCAGGCTCCGGGGATACCGTGGGTGCCTCGATCCAACGTCGAATCACAAAGCGTTCGTCTCCTGGTTCAAGACCATGGAGCTCATCCAACTGCAGCGGGGGGCGCTCGAAACACTCGAATCCGTCAGGCGCTCGATCGTCCGCTGTCTGCGCGGCTGGGACACCGTGCTCTATGACTTCCGCCTCGGAAGTCTGGTGGCTCGCAACCCGCACACCCAGCTTCCCTTCGAGATGCTGAGTGATGGTGTTCGGAACATCCTCGCCATGGTGGGGGACATCGCCTACAGAGCCGCCACCCTCAATCCCCACCTGCGCGAGGAAGCCGCCCTGAAAACACCTGGCATCGTCTTGATTGACGAGCTCGACCTGCACCTGCATCCGCTCTGGCAGCGAGAGATCGTGGATGATCTCAGGAACGTCTTCCCCTCCATCCAGTTCGTGGCCACGACGCACTCTCCCTTCATCATCCAATCCTTACGAGCCCATGAGCTCATCAACCTGGATGACCGGAACCGGGAGTCGTTGCCGAGCCGGAGCATCGAGGACATCGCCGAGGCGGTCATGGGGGTCGAGGTTCCCCAGCGCAGCTTCAGGCACCAGCAGATGATGGACGCGGCCCGCGCCTATTACGAAGCGCTCGAGGAGGCCAAGGGCGCCAAGGGCCCCAGGCTCGCCGAGCTCAAACAGCGGTTGGATGAGCTCTCGGCACCTTTCAGCGACGACGTCGCCTATCACGCGTTCCTCGAGATGAAGCGGCGCGCGGCGAATCTCCCGGGGGACGATGAATGAGGCCCGTGGAACGGGGACCCTGGCCCCTGGATCCCGACGGCACCCCGCGCCCGTTTTCGGAATATGCCATGGCGCGAGGTGAGCTCATCAAGCGCATCGGCGATTACTGCTCGTTCTGCGAGCGGAAGATCAACGCGAGCCTCGCGGTGGAGCACATCCTCCCGAAGATCCACCATCCAGCGCTCAGGTTGGACTGGAACAACTTCCTCCTGGCATGCGTGAACTGCAACAGCACCAAGGGCGACGAGGATCTGAAGCTGGGGGACTACTTCTGGCCTGACAGTGACAACACCGCGCGTGCCTTTGCGTACTCCGAGGATGGACTCGTGGGTCCAGCGCCCCACCTGACGGCCGCGCAAAAAGAGGTCGCGGAACGGACGATCCACCTGACGGGGCTCCACAAGACCCCGACCCATGATCCAGCGGCCAGTGATCGACGTTGGAAGCAGCGCCTCGATGCATGGGGTAGAGCAGAAGAAGCCCGAGAGGATCTCTCCAAGAACGACAGTGAGATCACGAGAAGGCTCATCGTCAGGCAGGCAACCGCGCTCGGGTTCTGGTCCATCTGGATGACCGTCTTCGCCTCGGATCTCGATATGCGCCAGCGGTTCATCACCGCGTTCGAGGGCACACCTGGCGCCTGTTTCGATGCACGGACACAACCCGTCCAACGCTCAGGTGGCGCCCTCTGAGCGGCTGTCCCGTCCACCGCCTGGCGACCGCTGCCCCCTCCAGGGACAGGCGGCTTCACCGGGCGGGTCCCCGCCCGGGCCACCCGGCTATTGCCGCCCAGGAGCCCCCTGCGGTCAGATGCTCCGCATGTCCGCTCCGCTCTCGCCCGACGTGCTCAATACCCCCGAGGGAATCTCCAACCCCTACCCCGCCTACCGGGCCTTCCAGGGCCCCAACCCGGTGCGCTACCTGAGGCTCCCCGCGGGGCCGCTCACGGGCCGGACCGAGCCGCTCTACGCCTGGGCGCTGCTCCGTCACGCCGATGTCCTCGCCGCCATCCGCGACCCCGCCACGTTCTCCTCGCAGACGCCGCCGGTGTTCAAGACGATGCCCCGCTTCGCGCTCCTGCACGATGACCCGCCCTACCACACCCGGATGCGGCGGCTCGTGAGCAAGGCGTTCAGCCCGCAGCGCATCGCCTCGCTGTCGGAGTGGATTGGCCGCCTCGCCCACGAGCTGCTCGACACCACGGGCAAAGGCCCCGTGGAGCTCATGTCCGCGTACGCCGTCCCCCTGCCCATGCGGGTCATCGCCGCGATGCTGGGCGTGCCCGACCAGGACTATCCGTCCTTCAAGCTCTGGTCCGAGGCCGTGGTCGCCTACGTCGGCCTGTCCAAGGAGGAGCGCATGCGCAAGATGCAGGAGATGGCGGAGTACCTGGACCGGGCCATCGCCGCGCGCCGCGCCCAGCCCGCCGAGGATCTGCTCTCCGCGCTCGTGGAGGCCCGGGTCGAGGGCGAGGCCCTCACCGACCTGGAGATCCGCAGCTTCGCCGCCGTGTTGCTCGTCGCGGGCAACGAGACGACCACCAACCTGATCGGCAACATGCTGGCCCTGCTCGCGGATCGTCCGGAGCTCTGGCGCCGGGCCCGCGAGGATCGCTCGCTCGTGGAGCCCATCATCGAGGAGGTGCTGCGCTACGAGAGCCCGGTGCAGCGCTTCCCCCGGGTGACGACGCGGCCGGTGAAGATCGGCGACGTGGAGATCGCCGCGGGGGAGATCGTCGACATGGTCTACGGGGCGGCCAACCGGGATCCCTCCGTCTTCGAGGATCCGGACTCCTTCCGGCCCGAGCGCCCGACGAACGCGCAGCACCTGGGCTTCGGGCTGGGGACGCACTTCTGCCTGGGTGCGCCGCTGGCCCGGCTCGAGGCGCGCGTCACGCTCAACGCGTTCCTGGACCGGTTCCCGGCGCTCGGCCGGGGAGCGGGCGCCGCGGTGCGGCAGGGGTTCGCCCCGGTGAGCCTCGGCTACAAGTCGCTGCCGCTCGTGCTCGGCTGAGCCGGGGGCCCGCTACACCAGCGGCAGCTCCAGCGTGGCCGTGGCGCCCTTGCCCGGCCCCTCGCTCTCCAGCGTGAGGCGCCCGCCCAGCTTCCGGGCGGCCAGCGCGCTGGAGTGCAGCCCCAGGCCATGCCCGTCCTCGCGCGTGGTGAAGCCCTGGCGGAAGAGCCGGTCGCGCACCTCGGGCGCGATGCCGATGCCGTTGTCCACCACCTGGATGCGCGCCACGTCCTCGCGCGCGTCGAGCCGCACGTACAGGTGGCGCTGGCCCGGGGGGAGCGCGGCCATGGCGTTCTTGGCGTTGGTGATGAGGTTGATGAGGATCTGCAGCACCTTGTGCTTGTCCAACCGCGTCCGGGACAGCGTGGAGAGCTCCCGGACCACGTTGATGCCATGGCTCTTGAGCGTGGGCATCTGGATGCTCAGTGCTTCCTCGACGACCAGGGGCAGATCGCACTCCTCGGTGACGAGCGTGTCCCCGGCATAGCTCTGCTGCACCTTGACGATGGCGCGGATGTGCTCGACGTGCTGGGTCGTCGCCTCCAGGCCCTCCTTCAACACCGTCTGCTCGTGGAGCAGCTCATCGGAGAGCTCGGAGAGGTATTCCGGCAGCAGGGAGCCGCGCGGATCCCGGGCGAGGAAGTCCGCCAGCGCCCGCCGGTGGTCCGCGAGCATGCTGGCCACCTGCTTCAACCGCCCCAGGCGCGAGGTGGCCACCGTCTGGTTCATCATCTGCACGTTGACGATGGCGCTGGTCAGCACGTTGCCCACGTTGTGGAGCACGTTGTTGGCCACCTCGGCCATGCCCGCCGCGCGCGCCGTCTCCACCAGCTGGGCCTGGGCCTGCCGCAGCTCCCGCGTCCGCTCGTCCACCCGCCGCTCCAGCTCGTCGTTGGCGCGGCGCAGGGCGCTCTCGGCGCGCTGCACGTCGGCGTACAGCCGCGCGTTCTCGATGGAGATGGCGGCCTGCGAGGCGAGCTGTCCCAACAGCGAGAGGCGCGCGGGCGTGAAGGCGTTGGTGGTGAGGCTGTTCTCCAGGTAGAGCATCCCGCGGAACTCCTCCTGGCGCAGCAGGGGCAGGCACAGCAGGGAGCGGGCCTTCCCGCGCTCGAGCCAGGCATCCGACGAGAAGGAGTGGGGCTGGGAGGCATCGCCGATGAGCACGTGCTCGCGCGTGCGCTTGACGTAGGAGAGGACGGTCCACGGCAGGGGCGTCTCGTCCGGGGAGCCCTCGGGCACCGCGCCCGAGTGGGCCACCACCGAGAGCGTGTTGCCGTGGGGCAGCAACAGGGCGCCGCGCTGGGCGCCCGCGTTCTCGATGGCCACCCGCAGCAGCGTGGCCGCCAGCCGCTCGAGGACGATCTCCCCGGAGATGGCCTGCTGGGCCTTCACCACCGTGAGCGCGTCGAGGAGCTGCGTCGAGCTCGTGTCCGAGAAGGTCGCATCGGAGGCGGACGCGGTGGTGGCCAGGGACGGCCATTCGGCGTCCAGGTGCCGCACCTTGCCGTGGGCGCCCCAGCGCAGGTACGCCTCGCGGGCCTTGGACGCGTAGGCCTCGGCGATGGTGGGCACCTGCCGCTCGCGCCAGTAACGGGCCGCGAGCTCGTTGGCCAGGGCGGCGTTCTGGAGGAAGCCATGCTCGCGAGCGGACTGGACGGCCTCCTCGTAGGCGTGCAGGGCTTCCTTCTCGCGGCCCGTGAGGCGGGCGAGCTCCGCGAAGACCATGCGCTCGGGCGCGCGGAAGGTCGAGGGGACGTTGCGGGCCCACCCGGCCAGCCGGTGCTGCGTCTCCCGCAGCGTCTCCAGCGCCTGCCGCTGCTCCTCCGGGCTCAACTCGCCGAAGCTGGCCGCCAGCGTCAGGGCGCGGTAGAGGTGGAAGTCCAGGGCCTGGAGTTGAACGAGCATGGCCCAGGACAGCTCGGCCGCCCGCGCCCCCGCCTCGCGCGCCTCCGCGTAGGCCCCGCTCAGGTAGCGCGAGCGCATCTTGAGGATCCAATAGAAGCACCGCATGGTGCTCATGCGCTGGGGTGACAGCCCGGCCTCGAAGGACTCCTCGTCGAAGTCCTCCCCGCTCAGCGAGCCGAACGCGCGCGAGACACCGCGCAGGTCCTGCACGTGCCGCTGGATGTGGTGGAGGATGTGTTGCACGTCCTGGAAGCCCGCCTTGCGGACGAAGGCGAGCCGCGCGACGGACTCCTGGTACACCTCGTCCAGCGGGTGCCCCACGGCGAAGCGGTCCGTGAGGATGTTGATGCAGCAATAGCAGGCCGTCTGGAACTCACTGCCCTGCAGCGCGAGCTGGAAGCCCCTGCGCAGCGGCTCCAGCGTCCCGGACAGGGGCCGGGTCCAGTAGGTGATCATCGCCATGAGGTAGATGATCCGGCTGCGGAAGGCGGTCAGGTCGTAGCGCTCGACGAGCGCGCAGGCCAGCTGGCCGAAGGCATCTCCCTCCGGGTAGCGCCCGAAGGCGGAGCCCAGCACCGCGCCGTACCAGCCAAACCCATAGGCGGCCGCCTCGGTCATCCCGTGGCGCAGGACGAGGGAGACCATCCGGCACAGGTGGAGGATGAACAGGTTGCGGTCGAAGAAGGACGCGGGCGCGGAGAGCGTGGAGAGCACGCTGATCACCACCTCCAGGTCCGGGTCCGTCATCCGGGGCAGGTCGATGAGGCTGGAGATGGGGCGCTCGCCCAGCAGGGCCTGGACCTCGTCGTTGGCGGCGGCCACCTCCTCCCAGGTGGGGTGCGGAGAGATGGGCAGGCCCATCCGGGCCAGACACTCCACGAGGCAGGTGGTGGCGGCGTGGATTTCGCCGGCGGCGAGGTGGATGCCGCTCTTCAAGCGGTAGACGGCCGCCATGTCCGCGCGGGTGCGCGCCCGGGGCAGGAGCTCCTCCAGCAGGCGGCGGGCCTCGGCGGCGTTGCCGCTCATGAGCTCGCAGCTCGCCTGGTCGCGCCGGAGCTTGAAGGCCAGCGCGGGGGCGGTCTCCCAGGGGTCTCCGGGGAGCAGGTGGAAGGCCGTGGACAGATAGACGACGGCCGAGCGGAAGGCGGTCGAGGCCTTGGCCCTCCCACCGGCCTCGGCGTTGAGGCGGGCCACGCGGTGGCGCTCCTCGGGCTCGGAGAGCAGCTCCGCGCCGGCGTTGAGCTGGCCCACCACGTCGAAGAGCTTCTCGTGCACCTCCTCGGGCGACAGGCTCGCCAGCAGCAGGCGGCCGATGTGCAGGTGGACGGCCTTGCGCTGGGCCTCGGGGATGAGGGCATGGGCCGCCTGCTGGATGCGGTCATGCAGGAAGCGGTACTGCCCGGGGCCGGCGCTCATCAGCAGGCCCTCCTGGAGCGCGGGCTCCAGCCCCTTCTCCACTTCGGCCGTCTCCGCCATGTGGGAGATGACGAGCAGGATGCGCGGGGAGAAGGTGTTGCCCACGCAGGCGGCGAGCCGCAGCAGGTGCTGGGTGCCATGGGGGAGCTGGCGCAGCTTGCCCACCATGAAGTCCACGACGTTGTCGGAGTAGCCCCGGGCCCGGACCCCCTCGGCGTCCCACCGCCAGGAGCCCTCGGAGGTGCGCGCCAACAGGCCGTCCTGGTTGAGCGTGAGCAGGAACTGCAGCAGGAAGAAGGGGTTGCCGCCGGTCTTCTCCCGGGCCAGGGCCGCGAGCGGTTCGATGAGGTCCGCCCCCGCGCCGGGGAGCGTGTCCGCCACCAGTCGCTGGACGTCCTCCAGCGCGAGCGGCTCGAGCGGGAGGTCCGTCACCCAGGCGTTGGCCTTGCGCACCACCTCCAGCGTCAGCGCGAGCGGATGGGTGGGGCCCACCTCGTTGTCCCGGTAGGCCCCGAGCAGCAGCACGGGCGGTGCATCCGGGTGGGTGAGCAGGTGTTGGAGCAGCTGGAGGCTGGCGAGGTCGGCCCACTGGAGGTCATCCAGGAAGAGGACGAGCGGATGCTCGGGCGTGGCGAACACGCCCAGGAGCCTGCGGAACACGCGGTTGAAGCGGTGCTGCGCCTCGACGGGCGGCAGCTCCGGGACGGGCGGCTGCTTGCCGAGGATGAGCTCCCACTGGGGCACCACGTCCACGAGCACCTGGCCATGGCCCTCCAGGGTCTGGTGCAACTGCTCGCGCCAGCACGTCAGCTCCTCGTCCGTCCCCGAGAGCAGTTGCTGCGTCAGCGCGCGGAGGGCCTGGGACAGGGTGGAATAGGGAATGTCCTGCTGGAACTGATCGAACTTGCCGCTGAGGAAGAAGCCGCGCTGGCGCACCACCGGCTTGTGCAGCTCGTGCACCACCGAGGACTTGCCGATGCCGGAGTAGCCGTGCACCAGGACGAGCTCCGGCCGGCCATACCGGGCCACGCGCTCGAAGCTCTGGAGCAGGGCGGCGGCCTGCGTGTCGCGCCCGTAGAGCCGCTGCGGGAGCTGGAAGCGGGTGGGCACGTCGTGGACGCCGAGCGGGAAGTCCTCCGGCTCGTTGCGGAGCAGGCCGTCGCGGCAGCGCTCCAGATCGGCCCTCAGCCCCTCGGCGCTCTGGTAGCGCTCCTCGGCCACCTTGGCCAGCAGCTTCAGGACGATGGCGGACAGGACGGGCGGCAGCTCCTTCACCCGCTCGAGCGGGGGCTGCGGCGCGAGCGCCATGTGGGCATGGAACCACTCGAGCGGGTCGCGTCCCTGGAAGGGGCGGCTGCCCGTCAGCAGCTCATAGAGCGTGATGCCCAGGGAGTAGAAGTCGGTGCGGTAGTCCACCGAGCGGTTCATGCGCCCGGTCTGCTCCGGGGACATGTACGCCAGCGTCCCCTCGATGAAGGACGCCTGCAGCGCGTCCACGTGCTCGACGAGCTGGAGGCTGGCGATGCCGAAGTCGATGAGGTGGGTGTCGCCCGAGGGGGTGAGGATGATGTTGGAGGGCTTGATGTCCTTGTGGATGATGCCCCGGCGGTGGAGCCCCGCGAGGGTCGAGGCCAGGGAGATGGCCATCTCCAGGACGCGGAGCACGTTGAAGGGCTGGCCGGTGAGCTCGGACAGGGGAATGCCCTCGATCTCCTCCAGCAGCAGCACCGGGCGCTCCTGGAACTGCTCGCAGGCGAGGGCCCGGGAGATGCCGCGCACGTCCCGGAGCCGCTGGAGGATGCCGAACTCACGCTGGTAGCGCTCGCGCTCGCGGGAGCCCGGGGAGGAGGCCACCGGCGTCTTGAGGATGAGCGGGAGCCCGTCCGCGTCGCGCACGGCGTGGAGCAGCAGGTTCATGCCAGTCGACTTGACGACGCCTCGTGGCGTGTAACCTGGGATGTTCAGCATCTCGGGCGTCCTGGGCTGGGAGCCGCCCGCACAGCGGCCAGACCACCATGGGTGGGGCGCGGATGGGACCAGACCCGGGGGGGATCCGCAACGCGGGAATGCACGCCAGGAGCGTGCTCCCTCCCCCGCGAGGCGGCCACATGGAGCGGGCCCGCTGCCCGTTCACGCCTGCCTGACCGCCGGGGAGGCGGGCTCCCGCGCCACCGGGACCCGCAGGACGAAGCGGGCGCCCCCCTGGGGGCGGTTCTCGGCATGGAGCGAGCCTCCGGCCCTCGAGACGTACTCGCGGCACAGGGCCAGCCCCAGCCCGGTCCCCTTCCCCGGCGGCTTGGTGGTGAAGAAGGGCTCGAAGAGCCGCGCCAGCACCTCCTGGGGAATCCCCGGGCCGTTGTCCTCCACCTCCAACCACACCTCGCCCGCCACCGGCCGGGCCCTCACCACGATGGCCGCCCGGCGCGCGGGCACCGCGTCCTCCACCGCGTCCGCCGCGTTCAGCAACAGGTTCAACAGCACCTGCACCAGTTGCCGCTGCCCCAGCCGTACCGGCGGCAACCCCGGGCCCACGTCCAGCGACACCGCCCCCAGTCCGCGCAGCCGTACCATGGCCAGCCGCTTCGCCTCGTCCATGGCGTCCTCCGCCAGCCCCTCGTCCCCCTCGCCGCCCTCTCGCGAGAAGCGCCGCAGGTCCATGACGATCTGCTGGATGCGCAGCACGCCCTGCTGTGTCTCGGTGAGCACGTCCCGCAGCTCCGCCAGGTCCCCCGGCCCGCCCTCGTTGCGCAGCTCGCGCTCCAGGAAGCCGAGGTTGGACTTCACGAAGGCCAGCGGGTTGTTCACCTCGTGCGCCACCCCGGCGGCCAGCTGCCCCACCAGCACCAGCCGCTCCACCTCCGCGCGCTCGCGCTCGGCGTGCACCCGGCGGCGCTCGCTCTCGGCGAGCTGCTCCAGCACCGCCAGCCGCTCCTGCTGCGCCACCTTCTCCGCGTCACGCATGCGCCGGTACGTCTGCCCTCCGACGATGGCCGCCGCGCCCAGCAGGCCGAAGCTCGACACATGCAGCAACATCTCCCGCGACGGCAGGCCGGCCATCATGTCCAGCACCCCGGTGCTGGCCAGCACCCCCACGGAGGCCACCACCGTGGGCAGGCGCGAGTCCGGGCTGAAGATGGCGAGGGCAAAGGGCAGGGAGCCGAGCATCGGAAAGCAGGGGCTGCCGGGCCCACCGGTGTGGTGGATGAGCGCCGTCACCGCCAGGAGCGTGGCCGTCCCGGTCCACATCCCCGTCGACTTCACGGGAACCCACCCCAGCCCCACCGCCACCCCAATCACCCCGAAGCTCGCGCTCCACCCCAGATACGCCAGCACGAGCTCCAGGCTGAAGTCGCCCGACGCCATGACATGGGCGGCGCAGCCCCCGAGGAGCAGGGCCGCGCAGACGAACAGGTTCTTCCTCTTCACCCGGCGCAGGGCCTGCAACTCGGAGGGGTCAGCCGTCATTGAAATGCAATGCTAACATTCCGGCCAGCGGGGATGAGGGGGGCCCCCACCATGCGTTCCTGGCAACACATCAGGAGACGGCGCCTGCCCGGGCACGCCGCCAGCTCAGCCCAGGAGACGCTCGCCGAGCAGATAGCCGACGGTCATCGCCAGTACCAGCAGCGCGCCTTGCAGTTTCGGCGGTGCGGGCAAGGGGATGTCGAGCAGGCGGCAGCCGGCTCCGATGGCCAGCGCCAGGACGGGACCGATCATGAGCTCCATCATGTGCGCGTCTCCTTCGTCTCACCGCTGGGCCCGCCACAGTCGTGGCGATGATGCGCGGGGTGCGTCGCGATGAAATGATCGGCCAGCAGGTAGCCGCTCGTCATGGCGACCACGAGTGAAGCGCCCACCAGCATGGGCGGCGCGGGTACCGGAATGCCCAGCCAACGGCAACCCAGGCCGATGGCGAGACCGAGCAGCAGGCCAACACAGAATTTCCAGCTCAAGGGACGTTCTCCAACGCGACGACGTGAGGGCTCGAGGGCGTGGCACCCATGAAGTGGCGCACGGTGGGAGGCTGCGCGTCGCGATGCAGGGCGCGAATCTTCTCCTGCAAGCGCTGCTCCTCATGGGTGACACGCTCATGCTGGCGGAGGTGCTCCAACCAGGAATCGACGATGAAATATTCGAGGAAGCGGCCTGGCTGCGCCGCGTCCTCCATCACCCCCCACTGCACCGCACCGTCGCGCCGGCGGGTGCCTCCGAGCAGGTGGAGGTGGTGCAGGAACTCGTCACGATCCGCCTGCGCGATGAGGTATTCCACCGTCACGAGCACCGGACCCCGGGCATGGGCGACCTCCTCGGCCACGGCCGGTTGCGGCCAGTGCGAGGACGGGGTGGTATCCCGCCCCATGGCCACGCTCAGACGGAAACGCAGCGAGAAGATCCCCGCGAGCACCGCCGCTACCGCCGCCACGGTCAGCGAAATGCGGGTACCCGCCTGCTGCGCGAGCGACCCCCAGATCAGGCTGCCCCCCGCCATGCCCGCGGAGAAGACCACGATGTAGAGCGACAGCGCCCGGGCGCGGACCCAGGCGGGCACCGAGACATGCGCGGCGGTCTGCAGCGATGACAGCACGGTGATCCACGACAGGCCGTTGGCCAGCATCGCCACGCAGAGGAACCGCGGGTCACGGAGGTTCGCCAGGACCAGCATGGTGAGCGCGTAGAGCAGGGTCGCGGCCGGCACCAGCGTGTCGGCATCGAACCGTTCGCGGAGCTTCGGCAGGACGATGGCACCACCGATGGCACCCGCCCCGATGAACCCCAGCAACAGTCCATAGGTGCCCGCACCGGCGGAGAGCTCCTGCCGGACCACGATCGCCATCAGCGCGGGAAGGGCACTGGCGAACACGAAGAAGCAGGCCGATTTGACCAACACCGACCGGAACTCGCCGGCTTGCACCGCGTAGCGCAGCCCCGCGCGCAGAGCGCCGCCGAAAGACTCGGCGGGCAGGGCCGAGGCGGACTTCGCCCGCTTCCATCGCCACAGGACGAACACCAGGCCCAGGAACGACAGCGCATTCAGGGAGAACGCCCAGGATGCACCGAATCGCGCCACGACCAGTCCGCCCAGGGCGGGGCCGATGGAGCGCGCGATATTCACACCGATGGAGCTCAAGGCCACCGCCGGTGCCAGCATCGGGCGCGGAACCAGGTCGGCGGTGGTCGCGGCCTGTGCGGGCATCCCCATCGCCGCGCCCGTACCGAGCGCGAATGTCAGACACAGCAGTGACCAGGCATCGAGCCGGCCAGCATGAGCCTGCACGGCGACCGCCGTGGCCACGAAGAGCATCCACAGCTGTACCCAGAGCAGGTACCGCCGGCGGTCAACGATGTCCGCCAGCGTGCCGGCCACGAGCGCGAACGCCACAACTGGGAGCGTCGTCGCGGACTGCACCGCCGCGACCATGAGCGGTGAGCCCGTCCGCTCCGACATGAACCAGGAGGCGGCGACATCCTGCACCCAGGTTCCGATGTTGCTGGTCAGGACCGCCAGCCAGAGCGCTCGGAAGCTGGGATGGCGCAGCGGAGCCCATGCGCCCGTCACCTGAGCATCAGAAGGCATGGCACAAGCAGCCCAAGGCACCCCAGAAGTCGCGCGGACCGCTGACCGGCGCGGGGTGGTGCGCGGCATGATCCTTCCCGTGACCATGCACGGCACACGACGTTCCGTGTGCGTGCGCATGCGCTCGCTCGAACATGGCGCGGGCCTGCGCCTGGGTGGCGCCCTGGTAGCCACCGAACCGGTTCACCGGCGACCAGTCCGGCATGGGCCTGGGCAACACGGGAGCGAGCGGGCCGAAGTCATCACTGCCGTGCACCACCTTGCCGCCCACCACGGTCAGCACGCTGGTGATGTCCTTGATGGCCTCTTCCGGCACGTGGAGGAAATCCGAGGACAGCAGCGCGAAATCGGCATAGAGGCCTGCCTTCAGGAGGCCCTTGCGATCCTGCTCATGGGAGAACCACGCGCTGCCGTGCGTATACAGGCGCAACGCTTCTTCCCGCTCCAGCAGGTTGTCGTCGCCATACATCGACAGACCGCCCACGGTGCGGCCGGTGACCATCCAGTACAAAGACATCCACGGGTTGTAGCTGGCCACGCGGGTGGCATCGGTGCCGGCACCGACCGGCAGGCCCGCATTCAGCATCTTGCGCACTGGCGGCGTGTTCCGAACCGCCGCGCGGCCGTAACGCTCCGCGAAGTACTCGCCCTGGTACGCCATGCGATGCTGGATGGCGATACCGCCCTGCAGGGCGCGCACGCGTTCGATGTTGCGATCGGAGATGGTCTCCGCGTGGTCGATGAACCAGTGCAGTCCGTCGAAGGGAACCTCGCGGTTCACCTTCTCGTAGACATCGAGCACGCGGCTGATGCTCTCGTCGTAGGTGGCATGGATGCGGAACGGCCAGCGGCGTTGCGCCAGCAGGCGGACCACGTCCTCCAGCTCGCCCTCCATGCCCTGTGGCAGCTCTGGGCGCGGTTCACGGAAGTCCTCGAAGTCCGCCGCCGAGAAGACCAGCATCTCGCCAGCGCCGTTGTGGCGCAGCATGCCGTCACCCTGGAGCGGCTTCAGCATCCGCGACCACCTGTCGAAGTCCGCGAGCTCGCCCCCCTTCTTCTGGGTGAACAGGTTGTAGGCGATGCGCACCGTCAGCTCGCCGTCGGCATGCAGCTTCTGGATGATCTCGTAGTCTTCCGGGTAGTTCTGGAAGCCTCCGCCAGCATCGATCACCGAGGTGATGCCCAGCCGGTTCAGCTCGCGCATGAAATGGCGGGTGGAGTTGAGCTGGAATTCCGGCGGCAGCTTCGGTCCCATCGCCAACGTCGCGTACAGGATCAGCGCATTGGGCTTCGCCAGCAGCAGGCCGGTGGGATTGCCGGCCGCGTCCCGCTCGAGCCGCCCACCGGGCGGATCAGGACTGTCCTTGGTATAGCCGACCGCGCGCAACGCGGCGCGGTTGATGAGGGCCCGGTCATACAGGTGCAGGATGAAGACCGGGGTCTCCGGCGCGGCCTCGTTGAGTTCCTGGAGCGTCGGCAGCCGCTTCTCGGCGAACTGGTGCTCGCTGAAGCCGCCCACCACCCGCACCCACTGCGGCGCCGGTGTCCGAGCCACCTGCTCCCGGAGCATCGCCATCGCATCGGCCAGCGTGCGCACGCCGTCCCAGCGCAGCTCCATGTTGTAGTTCAGACCACCGCGAATCAGATGCAGGTGGCTGTCATTGAGGCCGGGGATGAGGCGCCGGCCCCCGGCATCGATGATCCGGGTCCCGGCGGTGGCATGTGCCATCACCGTGGCCTCGTCGCCGACGGCCAGCACATTGCCGCCGGCGACGGCCAACGCCGTCGCCGATGGGTTGTCCGGGTCCAGCGTGGTGATTCGGGCGTTTCTGACGATCATGTCGGCCATCGGTACAATCCTTCTCATTCCGGCGGCTCGCGCCGGAGACAATCGTTTTCACCTATGGACAGACCGATGGCCGCATGGCCATCAGTGACCGCCTTCGGACGCGCTGAACATCTGCTTGGCGTACTGGATGCCGATGCCGTAGCCACCGCCGTGGATCTTGGCGATGCCGGTGGTCAGGCCATACGTGGCCTCCCGCGCCCAGTCGCGCTGCAGCTCGAGCAGGTACTGCAGGCTGGTCATCGGCGCCGCACCGGCCTGGATCATCCGGCTCACGGCGCGCTCGTGCGCCTCGTCGGTCACGTCACCGCAGGCATCGGTGATGACGAACGTCTTGAAGCCCTGGTCGATCGCCGACAGCACGGGACCCACGATGCACACGCCGGTCCACAGGCCCGCGAACACCAGCCGCTCCCTCTCGAACGCGTTGATCTGGGCGATCACCTGCTTGTCTTCCCAGGCATTCATGGAGGTGCGGTCGTAGACCTTCGCGCCAGGAAACGCGTCGGTGATCTCCGGGAACAGCGGCCCCGAGAAGCTCTTCTCCGCGACGGTGGTCAGCAGGGTGGGCACGCGGAAGCCGGCGGCGGCCTTGGAGATGAGCGCGGTGTTGTTGCGCAGCGTCGCGATGTCGATCGAATGCGTCGCGAAGGTCATCTGCGACTGGTGATCGATCAGGATCAGCGCATGGTCGGTGGGCGACAGGAGGCCCTTTCCGGGCGTAGGGGTGGCCTTGGGGGTCATGAAATTCTTCCTCTTCGGGTTGGGGTGATGCCAGACAGAGTAGAGAGTCAGGACCCGAGGCAAAACACCCGAAAGCACATGAAACGGCTCACCCGAAAGAGGGAGCGGACACCCACCAGCCGCTATGCACCCCCGCGGGCCCCCTGGTGCGGTGCGATCGTATCTGGGATAAGGGACTCCCTCCTCCCCATTTCGGGGGATTCCAACGGCGTCGATGCCGGATATCCAGCGAAGCTCCCCTGGTCGAGATCAAGGACGGAAGCGATGAGCTCCACGAACCCGCCCATTCGCATCCTGATTGTCGACGACCATCCGCTGCTGCGTGAAGGGCTCAGCAGCCTGATCGCCGGACAACCGGACATGCAGCTGGTCGCCGAGGCGGAGAATGGAGAGCAGGCCCTGCAAGCCTTCCGCGACCATCAGCCAGACATCACGCTGATGGACGTGCAGATGCCCATGATGAATGGCATCGATGCGATCACGGCGATCCGCGCCCAGTACCCCACGGCGAGAATCATCGTCCTGACGACCTACAAGGGCGACATGCAGGCGTTGCGCGCCATCAAGGCTGGCGCCTCCGGGTATCTGCTCAAGAGCATGTTGCGCAAGGAGTTGGTGGAGACCATCCGCAGCGTGCATGCGGGACGCCGCCGCATCGCCGCGGATATCGCCACCGAGATGGCCGAGCACGTGACGGACGATGAATTGACGGCGCGGGAATGTGACGTCCTGCGCCTCGTGGCCGCCGGCAACGCCAACAAGGAAGTCGCCGCCCGGATGGGCATCTCCGAGGAGACGGTCAAGACGCACATGAAGAACGTCATGACCAAGCTCGGGGCCAGGGACAGGACGCATGCGGTGGTCGTCGCGATGAAGCGGGGAATCATCGACATCTGAGCGTGGGTGCTCGGTGGCAACGGCTCGTACCCGCTGAGGTGGAAGACCGATGGTGAGGCTCTGGTATCAGGCGCTGTTCCTCGGGCTCATCGCGGTGCTCGCATGCTTCGCGGAGACGGCGCTGGCGTTCAGTCAGGACCGGCGCCTCACGCAGTTCCACCACACCCGGTGGACCATCAAGGAAGGCGCTCCCGGGCAGATCTCCGCGATCGCCCAGACGGAAGACGGGTATCTGTGGCTCGCCGCGGCCGCTTCGTTGTACCGGTTCGATGGTGTCCGCTTCGAGCGGTTCGAGCCGCCCTCGGGTGAACCCTTCTCCGCCATCCAGACCTTGTATGCCCCGCCCGGGGGGGGGCTGTGGATCGGCTTCCAGCTCGGCGGCGTCGCGTTGCTGAAAGAGGGACGCGTGACCCGGTACCGAAGCACTGATGGCGCACCACCCCGGACGGTCTCCGCCTTCGCCACGGACCCGGACGGCACCGTGTGGGCCTCCGACATGGGTGAAGGACTGTACCGTCTGTCCGGCGCGCGCTGGGAACAGGTCGGAGAATCCTGGGGGTATCCGGCCGAGGAGTGCCGGTACGTGCTCGTGGACCGGGACGGCACGCTGTGGGTCGCCACCGAGACGACACTGCTGTATCTGCCGCGCGGCGCGCGCAGGTTCGTTCCCACGGGCGTCCGCGCCGGATGGGTGTTCCAGTTGAGGCAGGCGCCGGATGGACGGCTCTGGATGACGGAATCGGGCGGTGACGTGCGGCCGATTCCGGTGCCCGGCCATGGACAGACGGAGAATCCACCGGCCCTGCACGTGGAGTCGGCGGGCCTGCTGTTCGCCCGCGACGGGAGCCTGTGGCTCACCACCCTGGGGGATGGGATCCGCCGCATCGCCCATTCCGAACGCCTGCCCGCTGGCGACGCGGCGGCGGTGCGCGGGGCCGTGGAGTCGTTCACCGAGAAGGACGGCCTGAGCGGAGATTACGCGTGGCCGGTGCTCGAGGATCGCGAGGGCAATGTCTGGGTGGGCACCAGCGGCGGACTCGATCGCTTCCGCACCAGCTCGATGGTGCTGGCGGAGTTCCCGCGCGGTTCGCACGATTTCGCCCTGGCCGCGGGGGATGCCGGCGAGATCTGGGCGGGTACCACCAACCGTCCGCTGATGCGCTTGCGCGACGGCGAGGTCTCGTTCGAGCAGCTCGGTTCCCCGGTGCGCTCCGCCTACCGTGACGAGGAGGGCGTGCTCTGGCTGGGAGCGGACAACGGCCTGTGGCGGCTCGAGGACGGCCGGCTGGGTCACGTCACGCCCCTGCCGGCTCCGTCCACGCATGTGCAGGCCATGACTCGCGATCGTCGTGGCACGCTCTGGGTGTCCATGACGGGTCGTCCACCGATGCAGTGGAGGGAGGGCCGTTGGCACCCGGTGAAGGAGTGGCTGGGACTGTCGGACGACGAGCGCATCCACATCGCGATGACCGATGGCCGCGGGCGGGTATGGCTGGGGCATCAGCGGGGCATCATCACGCGGGTGGACGGCGACGAAGTCCGGCGGTTCACCGAGGACGATGGACTCAATCTGGGAGTGGTCACCGCCCTGGCCGCCGGCCGCCAGCAGGTGTGGGCTGGAGGCCATTTCGGACTGGCCTTCCATGACGGCGAGCGCTTTCGTCCACTCGTCGCCGACGGTGACGAGTCGTTCCGCAACGTGAGCGGTATCATCGAGCGCCCCGATGGAAGCCTGTGGGTGCATGCCGTGCCGGGGGTCTTCCATATCCCGGCCGAGGAGATCCAACGCGCGATGGCCGACCCCGGCCACCGGGTGCGCTACGAGTTGTTCGACTTCCTCGACGGGCTTCCGGCCAGGCCCACGCTGCTGCGTCCACTGCCCACCGCGGTCGCGGGCGGCGACGGGCGCCTGTGGTTCGCCACCAGCAACGGGGTGGTGTGGATCGATCCCGAGCGGATCGCCCGCAATCCGTTGCCTCCGCCGGTGTCCATCCTCTCCGTGAAGGCCGATGGCCGCTGGTACGCGCCATCCTCGGACGTGACGCTTCCGATCCAGCCCGCGAACCTGGAGATCCACTACACCGCGCTCAGCCTGTCCATTCCCGAGCGCGTGCGCATCCGCTACCGGTTGGAAGGCGTGGACGAGCACTGGCAGGACGTCGGGACGCGGCGCACCGCCTATTACGGCAACCTGGCGCCGGGGCGGTACCGCTTCCAGGTGATCGCCTCGAACAACGACGGCGTGTGGAACGAGCGCGGCGCGAGCCTCGAGCTCGTCGTTCCACCCGCGTTCCACCAGACCTGGTGGTTCCGCGCGCTCTGCGGGATGACCGGACTGCTGCTGCTCTGGCTGCTGTATCTGCTGCGTCTGCGCCAGCTGACCGCGAAGATGCGGGGCCGGCTGGAGGAGCGGCACGCGGAGCGCGAGCGCATCGCCCGGGAGCTGCACGACACCCTGTTGCAGAGCGTGCAGGGCCTGGTGCTCCGGTTACAGGCCGTCGCCGAGCAGCTCCCCGAGCACGAGCCGGCGCGGCAGGCGATGGAGAAGGCCCTGGACCGCGCGGACGAGGTGCTGGCCGAGGGCCGAGACCGGGTGATGGAGCTGCGCTCGACCGCCCACGATGGCCGCGACCTGTCGGACGCGCTCGTGCAGGCCGGGGAGGAGTTGGCGGAGGACATGCCGATGTCGTTCCGCCTGGTCGTGGAAGGTGAACCACGGGAGTTGGACGCCGCCATGCAGGGGGAGATCTTCTTGATCGGCCGCGAGGCCCTGCTCAACGCGTTCCAGCACGCCGAGGGCACGGCCGTGGAAGCGGAGCTCCGCTACGGCTCCGACGCGTTGCGCATGCGCATCCGGGACGACGGCAAGGGCGTGGCCCCGGAGATTCTCGAGATGGGCGGCCGTCCGGGCCACTGGGGCCTCGCGGGGATGCACGAACGGGCCGCGAGGATCGGGGCCACGCTGCAGGTGTGGAGCCGGACCGAGGCCGGCACGGAAGTGGAATTGAAGGTCCCGGCGGCGATCGTCTACCGGCGCAGGCCGAAAGCGGCCTGGTGGAGCGGGCTGAAGAGGGCCACCCGCCTGGGACGAGGGCGCTGAGCGCGCCCCTCGGTGGCATCTCGCCTCCCCTACTCCTTCGCCCGGGCCGCGCCCGGCCGGCCCAGCTCCTCGGCGAGCAGCTCGGCGACCAGCCGGACCCGGCGGCTCGTGCGCACGTCCTGATGCGTGACGAGCCACATCGGCAACGTGAAGGGAGGAAGGTCCTTCAGCACGCGGCGGACGGAGGGGTCGGCGTCGCCCACCTCGGAGATCATGATGCCGATGCCCGCGCCTTCGCGGACGAGCGCCCACTGCACGTGCTGGCTCTGGCTGAGGAGGGGGAAGTTCTTCTCGGTCAGCGGCAGGCCGAGCGCCACGAGGCCCTTGAGGTAGGTGTCCGCGCGGCCGAAGCCGATGAAGCTCGCGCGCGAGAAGTCGTCCCGGGTGAGCTTCGTGCCGAGCGTTCGCAGGTACTTCGGCGCCGCGTACAGGTAGGCCTCGTTGTCGCGGATCTTCCGGGCGATCAGGTCGGGCTCGGTCGGGCGGAAGCTCCGGATGGCGATGTCGGCCTCGCGGCGGCGGAGATCCAGGGGGGCGTTCGAGGCGACGATCTCCACCTCGATGCCCGGATGCCGGGCGCGCAGTTTCGCGATGACCGGCGGCAGGAGGTAGGTCGCGATGATCTCGCTGGCGGTGATGCAGACGGGGCCATCGAGCGACACCGTCTGTCCGGCCGCCACGCGTGAGACCCGGAAGGCCGCGTCGCACATGATGCGGACGTGCTCGATGAGCTCGAGCCCGGTGGGCGTGAGGGCCAACCCGCGCCCCACGCGCTCGAAGAGCGTCACGCCCAGCTCGGCCTCGAGCGCCGCCACCTGGCGGCCCACCGTTGGCTGCGCGATGCCGAGCGCGCGCGCCGCGGCGGAGAAGGACCCCTCGTCGGCGGTCACGAGGAACGCGCGGACGTGATTCCAGTCGAACTCCACGTGGCTCCAATCCATGCACTTCCGCATAGCACATCGGCGGTTCTGGCCGAGGACAGGTGCGGTCCTGCATGGCAGAACAGTGACCCAAGGAGAACGCGGATGAAGGCAATCGTGTACGAGGACTACGGCCCGCCAGAGGTCCTGAAGCTCCAGGACGTCGTGAAGCCCGAGCCCGGGGAGGGCGAGATATTGGTGCGGGTCCGAGCGGCGGCGGTGACCACGGCGGACAGCACGTTCCGCAAGGGCGACAGCTTCAGCACGCGGCTGGCGGCGGGTCTCGGGAAGCCGCGCAAGCGCATCCTGGGCACCGAATTCGCCGGAGACATCGAGGCGGTGGGCAACGGTGTCACGCACTTCAGGCCGGGCGACGCGGTCTTCGCCGCGACGGGAACCGCCTTCGGCGCCCATGGCGAATACGTGTGCCTCCGTGAGGACGGAGCGGTCGCGCACAAGCCGTCGAACATGAGCCATGACGAGGCCGCGTCTCTGTGTGACGGAGCCATGACGGCGCTGCCCTTCCTCCGCGACCACGGGCGCGTGCGGAGCGGGCAGACGGTCCTCATCAACGGCGCTTCCGGAAGCGTGGGCTCCGCCGCGGTGCAGCTGGCCAAGTACTATGGCGCGCATGTCATCGCGGTCTGCAGCACGGGAAATGTCGACAGGGTGCGAGCCCTCGGAGCGGACGAGGTCATCGACTACACGCGGGAGGATTTCACCCGTCGCCGGGGCGCCTATCACGTGGTGTTCGATGCCGTGGGGAAGAGCTCCTTCTCCCGCTGCAAGGAGGCGCTGACGGACGGGGGCATCTACCTCTCCACCGTTCCCACCCTGGGGATGTTCGCGGACATGCTCTGGACGCGCTTCTTCGGCAGCAAGAGAGCGGTCCTGGCGCTGACCGGCCTGCGGCCGCCGGGCGAGAAGAAGAAGGACCTGTGCTTTCTCAAGGAGCTCGCCGAGACGGGACGGATCCGCGCGGTCATCGACGGCCGCTATCCCTGGGAAGACAGCGCCCAGGCCCACCGCCGCGTCGACTCGGGACACAAGCAGGGCACCGTGCTCCTCCAGATGGGCGCGTGAGATGATGGGTCAATTGCCGACGAGGAAAACATACTCCGAGTCAAGAAAGGGTTCACAGGAAAGCGAGACCGGTATAACCTGGAATCTTCACTCCTGCTTGTGAGTCATTGTCAATGTTGAATCATCTGAAACACCCGGGCCTGGGGAGCGTGCTGGGCGCACTGTTGTGGATGGCCTGTGGCACCCCCGCCGAGCCCCTGCTGCCCTCCGGAGAGCCCCTGGACGAGCGGCTGTCGGCGCTGTGCTCGGGCCAGAGCGTCACCTCGCTCACCCTCACGGGCCTCAGCTCCTATGAAGGGGAGCTGGCCGGCAGCGGCTCCTGGACGGTGTCCAGCCCCGGCAACGCCGCGCGCCTGGAGTACCGGGTCAATGGTGTCCTGAGCAGCAGCGAGGAGCGCACCGGTGCTTCCGGCACCTGGTACTTCAGCGCCTCGGGCACCCGGTGTGGCTGGCACACCGTCGAGGTGAAGGCCTGGCCGATGGTCATCGACAGCTCGGGCAACCGCACCACCTGCTGGAACAGCCCCAGGAGCATGAGCCGGAGCGTCCCGCAGACGTGCCCGGCCGCCCTCGCCGCGGGCTACCAGAACACGACGCTGTTGAAGGAGGACGGCACCGTCTGGGCCTGGGGCCAGAACTATTTCGGCCAGCTCGGGGATGGGACCACCACCAACCGCTCCACGCCCGGGCAGGTGATGAACCTCAGCGGCATCACCACCCTCGCCGCGGGTGGCTCCCACAACCTGGCGCTCAAGGGGGATGGCACCGTGTGGGCCTGGGGCTACAACTCCTCCAACCAGGGCGGAGGGTGCGGGGCCGCCAACTGCACATGGCCCCAGCAGGTGCCGGGCCTCGGCGGCGTCATCGCCATCACCGGGGGTGACCGGTTCTCGGCGGCGCTCAAGCAGGACGGCACCGTCTGGACCTGGGGCGACAACTTCAGCGGCCAGCTCGGGGATGGGACGATCAACACCCGCCCCACGCCCGTGCAGGTGGTGGGCCTCGGCAACGTCATCGCCATTGACGCGGGCTACCATTTCATGGCCGCGCTCAAGGCGGATGGCACCGTGTGGGCCTGGGGCCAGAACCTGGGCCAGCTCGGGGATGGGACGACCACCCAGCGCAACGCGCCCGTGCAGGTGGTGGGCCTCGGGGACGTGGCCGCCATCTCCGCGGGAGGCTTTCACATGATGGCGCGCAAGCACGACGGCACCCTCTGGGCCTGGGGCGCCAACAGCTACGGCCAGCTCGGTGACGGAACCACCACCAACCGTCTCACGCCCGTCCAGGTGCCCGGCATCAGCCACCCCGCCCTGCTCAGCGGGGGCGGCCTTCACTCCGCGGTGATGAAGCAGGACGGCACCCTCTGGGGCTGGGGGCGCAACACCTATGGAGAGCTCGGGGACGGGACGGCCACCAACCGCTCCACGCCGATTCAAATGGGCACCCTTGGAAACGCCACCCACCTCTACAGCAGCACCTATCACACGGTGATGAGGCAGCAGGGGGGCGCCGTCTGGGCCTGGGGAACCAACGCCAACGGCCAGCTGGGAGATGGGACGACCACCAACCGCTTCACGCCCGTCCAGGTGATGGGCCTCTAGGCCCGCCGCGTCGGGGCACTCGCGGAGCCTGCAACGCGCGGAGGGGTCGGGCATCTCTGCGGGGCGCGTGTCCCCATGAGGGGACCGCGGACCGGAGACAAGGGAGCAGAGATGTCCGAACCTTCGAAGAGTCCCTGGCGCCATGCCCTGGCGCTGGGGGGCCTGGGCTTGTCGTTGCTGGGGGGCACGGGCTGTGAAGGCAGACAGCCGCAGTCCGCCTCCTGCCAGAAGTTCGTCGCGTGCGTGAATGCCCTCGATGAGGCGAGGGGCAGCCGCACCAACCTCGCCCGTTTCGAGCCGGAGGGGGCGTGCTGGGGCAGCCCCGAGGGCGCGAAGCTCTGCGGGGATGCCTGTGAGCGGGGCGTGGGGGTGATGCGGGAGCGCATGCCGGAGCTGCCGGGAGCGTGCGCGCCATGAGCACCCGTCTTCGTTCATTGCTGGCGCTGGCGGTCCTCCTTCCCATCATCGCGCGGGCCCACAGCCCGTCGGTGCTCTCGCCGGGGGTGCCCACGGTCATCGAGGACACCTCCATCTCCTACGCGCTCTACGGCGTGTTCGAGACGGGGGACGAGGTGTTCCGCGTCAAGGTGAGCTTCCCGGAGGACTTCGCCCTGCCGGTGGAGCTCTTCGTGCCGCACCGGGAGGAGCTGAAGGAGCACCGGCCGGCCTTCGCGCTGGTGGGTCCCGGGCTCTTCTTCACGCCCACGGCCGAGGAGCGCGCCGCGCTGCCCCTGCCGCTGCCCGAGGGCGCTGGGGCGTACGTGGACCTGAACCGCGTCTCGCCGCGGCCCGTCTTCTACGAGACCTTCACCCGGCGCTTCTTCTGGAGCACGGGGGTCGTCGCGCTCGTGGTGCCCAAGGGGGACTACGAGTTCTGGATGTGGTCCCCCCACAAGACGCGCGGGAAGTTCGGCATCGGCTTTGGTGTGGAGGAGGGCGGCGACTTCAGCCGCGCCTTCGAGGATTGGAGCGTGTATGCGTATTAGTCTGATGGCGCTCGGCCTGCTGGCACTGCCGGCGAGCGCGCGGGAGCCGTCCGCGCCGGGCCGCTTGGAGCTGTTCATCGCCCCGGAGGTGACCCTGGTGGGCCTGTCGGCGGGGGTGCGGCCGGAGCTGCTGGTCCGGCTGGGAGGAGAGGGGCCACACCGGCTGCGCCTGGCGCCGGGCCTGCTCGTGGGCCCCGAGTTCACCTACGTGCCGGTGGCCCTGGGGTACCGGGCCTCGTTCCGGGACGGGCAGGTGGTGCGCCCGCTGGTGGGCGCCGGCCTGGAGTACCAGTACCGCTTCGTGAGCGATGGGGAGCCGGCCCGTCAACTGGCCTTCTACCTGGAGGCGGGTGCCACCTTCGCGGTGTCGTCCCGGCTGTCGGTGGGACTGGCCGGCAGCGCGGATGTCACCTTCCGGGGAGGTCCGGGCGCCGGGCTCGGCGTCCGCGCGCTCGTGGGCTGGATGCTCTGAGGGAGACCCGCCGGGCATCGGGTTGCCACGGCGGGGTGTCACCCCGGGCCTGCTCCGCGAGCGGCCACTCGGCGGGCGCTCCTGGCGAGGTATCCTCCAGACGGATTCCAGGGAGAGCCCCCCGACAGTCATGATGCATCTGCCCACACCCACGTCATCCGCCCACTCGCTGGACATCCCAGGCTACAGGTTGCTCGGCTCGCTCCGTCTGACGGGCGCCAATGTGCTGTTCCACGCGGTGGGTGAGGCCGACAACCGGCCCGTCATCATCAAGACGCCAGCGCACCCCTCTCCCGGCCCGCGCGAGTGGGAGCGCTACCGCCGCGAGCACGGCATCCTGCAACGGCTCCAGGAGGTGCGGGGCGTGCCCCGGGTCCTCTCCTGCGAGCTGCTCCAGGAGCGTCCGGTCCTCATCCTCGAGGAGGTGGAGGGCTCGCCCCTGGTGGAGTCGGTGGGCCAGCGTTTCGCGGTTCCCCCCTTCCTCGAGCTGGCCATCTCCCTGGCCTCGGCCCTCGGGGAGATCCACCGGCGGGGCGTCATCCACAAGGATCTCAAACCCTCCAACATCATCGTCACGCCCGCGGGAGAGGCGCGCATCATCGACTTCGGGAGCGCCACCCTCCACCGGATAGAGCACGTGGATTCGGCGGCCTCCAGCCTCATCGAGGGGACGCTGGCGTACATGTCCCCCGAGCAGACCGGGCGCATGAACCGCACCGTGGACTCCCGCACGGACCTCTATTCGCTGGGGGTGACGTTCTACGAGCTGCTGACGGGCAGCCTGCCCTTGCGCGGGAGTGATGCGCTCGGCTGGTTCCATGCGCACCTGGCCCAGCAGCCCAGGCCGCCCCAGCAGCTCGTGGCGGACCTCCCCCCCGCCCTGTCCGCCATCGTCATGAAGCTGCTGGCCAAGGTGGCCGAGGAGCGCTACCAGAGCGCCGAGGGACTGAAGGCGGACCTCGAGCGGTGCCGGGAGGAGCTGCGCCAGGGCGTCTCCCGGGTGTTCCCGCTGGGCGAGCGCGACTTCCCCAGCCACTTCCAGCTCCCCCAGCGCCTCTACGGGCGCGAAGCCCACGTGGCCACCCTCTTCCAGGGCTTCGAGCGCATCGCCCAGGGAGGGCGGCCAGAGCTCATCCTGGTCAGTGGCTACTCCGGCATCGGCAAGTCCTCGGTGGTCAACGAGCTGCAACGGCCCGTGGTGGAGCGGCGCGGCTTCTTCCTGCGCGGCAAGTTCGATCAATTCCAACGCGACGTGCCCTACGCCACCCTGGCCCAGGCCATCCGCGGGCTGGTACGGCAGCTGCTCGCCGGCACCGACGAGGAGCTGGCGGCATGGCGCGAGCGGCTGCGGCAGGCCTGGGGAGAGCAGGGCCAGGTGCTGGTGGACCTGGTTCCGCAGCTCGAGCTCGTCGCGGGCAAGCAGCCGGCCCTCCAGGAGCTGCCGCCCTCCGAGGCGCAGGTCCGCTTCAACCGCGTCTTCATCCACTTCCTCCGCGTCTTCTCCACCCGCGAGCACCCGCTCGCCGTGTTCCTCGATGACCTGCAATGGGCGGACCTGGCCAGTCTGGGGCTCCTCCAGCACCTGCTCGGCGAGCCGGACGTGCCGCCGCTGCTGCTGGTCGGGGCCTATCGCGACAACGAGGTCAGCCCCTCCCATCCGCTGATGCTGATGATGGAGCAGGTGCGCAAGACGGGCGCGCGGGTGACGGACATCCGGCTCGAGCCGCTGAGCCCGGCTCAACTCCAGCAGCTCGTCGCCGAGACGCTCCCGGGGGCGGGCGAGGAGCTCGTCGTGCCCCTCTCGGCGCTGCTGCTCGAGAAGACGGGCGGCAATCCCTTCTTCCTCATCCAGCTGCTGCTGACGCTCAACCAGGACGGCCTGCTGGCGCGCACGCCGCAAGGGGCATGGCGGTGGGATGCGGCGGGCGTCCGGGCCAAGGCCTACTCCGACAACGTCGTCGACTTCATGGTGGGCAAGCTGCGCCAGTTCCCCGCTGGGACGCAGCACCTGCTGCGCCTGGCGGCGTGTGTGGGCAATGGCTTCGCGCTGCCGATGCTGGCCATCATCTCCGGCGTCGAGCCGTCCGAGGTGGAGCAGAGCCTGGAGCCCGCGCTCCAGGAGGGCCTGCTGGCCCGGCACGGCCTGGAGCACTACCGCTTCCTCCATGACCGCATCCAGCAGGCCGCCCAGGCCCTCATCCCCGAGGAGGAGCGCGCGGCCGTGCACCTGCGCATCGGCCGCCTGCTGCTGGCGAGCCTGTCCGCGGAGCAGGTGCGCGAGAAGCTGTTCGATCTCGTGGGGCAGCTCAACGCCGGGGCGGCGCTGCTCGAGGACCCCGAGGAGCGCCTCCAGGTGGCGCGGCTGAACGCCGAGGCGGGCCGCAAGGCCAGGGCGGCCATCGCCTACCGCTCGGCCATCGCCTACTTCGAGACGGCGTTCGGCCTGCTGCCGGGCGAGCCCTGGACGGCCCACCCCGAGCTGGCCTTCAAGCTGCGTCTGGAGCAGGCGACGTGCGAGTTCATGAATGGCCATGCCGCCGGGGCGCGCCACCTGCTGGCGGAGCTCCGCCCCCGGGCACGCACCGCCCCGGACATCGCGGCCGTCTACCGCCTGACGAGTGAGCTCCACCTCGCCCAGGGGGAAATCCAGGAGGCCCTCACCTGCTTCCTGGAGTGTCTGGCCCTGCTGGGCATGCCGATGCCGCCGCACCCCACCTGGGAGGAGGTGGTGGCCGCCAACGAGGAGGTGTGGGCCCTGCTGGACGGGCGCCCCATCGAGAGCCTCATCGATCTGCCCCTGCTGACGGATGCGGACATCCAGGCGGTGCTCGGCGTGCTGGGCGCCATGTTCGCCGTGGCCTACTTCACCGACAACAACCTGCTCGCCCTGCACCTGTGCCGGCTGGTCTCCCTGACCCTGCGCCACGGCAACAGCGAAGCGGCCGTCCACGGCTACACCTATTACGGCGTGGTGCTGGGCTCCACCTTCAAGAAGTACCGGGAGGGCCATGCCTTCGGCACGCTCGGCTGCGCCCTCGTGGAGCGTTACAACTACGCCTCCTCTCGGGGCAAGGCGCTCTTCACCCTGGAGATCATCAGCTTCTGGACCCGGCCCCTCTCCGTCGCGAGGGAGCTCGCCCGCGGCGCCTTCCACCACGCGCTGCAGGCCGGAGACATCCCGATCGCCAGCTATTGCTGCAACCACATCGTCACCAACAGCCTCTCCCAGGGAGACAAGCTGGAGGACGTCTACCTGGAGTCGGTGGCGCGCCTGGATTTCGTCCGCAAGGCGGGCTTCCTGGACGTGCAGGACATCATCCTGGGCACCCAGCGCTACGTGCAGCAGTTGCGCGGGCTCTCGCGCTCCTTCGACACGCTGAGTGGGGATGGCTTCGAGGAGGAGGAGTTCGAGGCCCGGCTGACCCCCGGGCGCATGAGCACCCTGCGCTGCTGGTACTGGCTGCACAAGCTGCAGTCGCGCTTCATGTGCGGGGCGTACGCGCAGGCGCGCGAGGCGGGAGAGAAGGCCGCTGCGCTGCTGTGGGCCTCGCTCAGTCACATCCAGCTGCTGGACTTCCACCTCTACCGGGCCCTGACGCTGGCCGCCAGCTTCCAGGGGGCCGCGCCCGAGGAGCAGCGGCGGTGGCTCGAGGCCATGGAGGAGCACCAGCGGCAACTGGCGGAGTGGGCGGGCCATTGCCCGGAGACGTTCCTCGCCCCCGAGCGGATGGTGTCCGCGGAGCTGGCCCGCGTGAAGGGCCGGCCGGAGGAGGCGATGAACGCCTACGAGGAGGCGCTCCAATCCGCCCGGGCGCACGGCTTCATCCACCACGCCGCCCTCGCCAGCGAGCTGGCGGCGAACTTCTGGCGCGCGCGCGGCCTGGCGAGCATCGCCGAGGGCTGTGCCCGCTCGGCCCGCGAGGCGTACCAACAGTGGGGCGCCCGGGGCAAGGTCCAGCACCTGGAGTCCCGCTGGCCGCACCTGGTGTTCGCCGGGGCCTCCCCGGACACCAGCGCCTCCTACGACACGGGCTCGGCGCAGCTCGACGCGCACACCGTGGTGAAGGCCCAGCAGGCCATCTCCGGGGAGATCCTCCTGGACCGTCTGGTGACCACGCTCACGCAGGTGGCCATCGAGAGCGCCGGCGCCCAGCGCGGTGCCCTCCTGCTCCCGAGGGGGGACACGCTCCAGGTGGTGGCCATCTCCGCGGGCGCCTCGCCGGACGCGCCCCTCATCGTTCCGGGCGAGGGCGTCCCCCAGGAGCTGCCCTGGACACTCATCGCCTACGTCAGGCGCACGCACGAGCACGTGCTCATCGGTGACGCCACCCAGCCCCACGCCTTCTCCTCCGACGAGTACTTCGGGCGGGCCCGGGCCCGCTCCGTGCTCTGCCTTCCGCTGCTGCGCCAGGAGACCTTCTCCGGGGTGCTGTACCTGGAGAACAGCCTGGCGACCGAGGCCTTCAACCCGGCGCGCATCGCCCTGCTCGGGCACATCGCCTCCCAGGCCGCCATCTCCATGGAGAACGCGCGCCTGTACGCCGAGGTGCAGCACGCCGAGGCGGCCCTGCGCCGTGCCAATGACGAGCTGGAGACACGGGTGGAGGAGCGCACGCGGGAGCTCCGGGATGCCCAGGCCCAGCTGGTGGACACCGCGCGCGCGGTGGGCATGTCCGAGATCGCCTCCAATGTCTTGCACAACGTGGGCAATGTCCTCACCAGCGCCGTCGTCAACCTCGAGCTGATGCGCGAGTCGGTGGGCGCCTCACGCGTCGGCCGGCTCACGCAGCTCGCGCAGATGCTCCACTCGCACCGCGACGGCCTGGCGGACTTCCTCACCCGGGATGCCCGCGGCAAGAACCTGCCCCACTACGTCTCCGCGCTCTCCGAGGAGCTCTCCCGCGAGCAGCAGCGCCTGCGGGAGAGGTTGGAGGAGATGGGCTGGCACATCGACCACATCCGCTCCATCGTCCAGGTACAGCAGACCTACGCCAAGACGTCGCTCCTCATCGACGAGTGCGACCTGTCGCGGCTCGTCGAGGATGCGCTGCGCATCCAGCGCCCGGCGCTCGAGCGCCACGGCGTCTCCATCACCTGCGAGCTCGCGAGCACCGCCCGGGTGCGGGTGGACAGGCACAAGGTGCTGCAGATCCTCATCAACCTCATCAGCAACGCCCAATACGCCATGGGGGGGCTGCCCGAGGGACAGCGGCGGCTGCTGGTGCGGCTCACCACCGGGGAGCGGCTGGCCCGCGTCCAGGTGGTGGACAATGGGGTGGGAATCGCGCCGGAGGTCCGCGAGCGGCTCTTCTCGCATGGCTTCACCACGCGCAATGATGGCCATGGCTTCGGCCTGCACTCGAGCGCGCTCGCGGCGATGCTGTTGGGAGGCACCCTCCAGCTGGAGAGCGAAGGGCCGGGCCAGGGGGCCACGGCCACGTTGGAGCTCCCCCTCCCGTGAGCGCTCAGCCGAGGAAGTCCAGCACCAGCTGGTTGAACTTGTCCGGGTTCTCCAGGAACATGAAGTGGCTGCCGCCCTCGGAGGCACTGAAGATGGAGAGCTGGGCCCCGGGAATCTGGCGGGCGATCCACTGCTGCGAGCGCGGGTGGAAGATGCTCACCTCGCCGCCGACGACCAGGGTGGGCACGTCGAGGGTGGGGATGAGATCCCTCCAGTCCTGGCCGCAGTGGTCCACCAGCAGCCGGGCGGCGGCGGCGCGGGGGAACTTGAGGTTCTGCTCGATGACCTCAGCGAGCGCGTCCTCGGGGAAGGAGCTGGAGAAGAGGCCCCGCACCAGCCCCTCGGACACCCGCACCCCGTCGGGTCCGGCCAGGCCCGCGGCCGTGTCATAGAGCGACTGCGGGGTGAAGAGCGTGCCCGCCTCGGCCCGCTCGTCCTCGGACCAGCCCGGCCAGGCCGTCACCGCCGGCGCTTGATCGATGAGGATCAGCCGATCCACGCGGCTGCGCCCGAATTGCTCCCACAGGCTCCAGATGACCGAGCACCCCATGGAGTGCCCCGCCACGGTGATGTTGCCGCCGTCCATCTTCTCGAGGAACTCGTGCAAGTCCTTGGCCAGGCGCGCGATGCGGTAGCCGCCCGCGGGCTTGTCCGAGTCGCCGTGCCCGCGCATGTCCAGGGCGATGACCCGGTGGTGGCGGGACAGCGCCTGGAGTTGCGGCCAGTACATGGCCGCCGTCTGCGACCAGCCGGGGATGAGCACCAGGGGCTTGCCCCGGCCCGCCTCCAGGTAGTGCAGCCCCACCCCATCGCTCGTCACGAAGGTGCCGGAGCGCACCTGGGCGGAGCCCTCCGGCCGCGCGCCCCTTGCATCCGCGGCCCGGGGCCAGGCCACCAGGCCCCCACCGAGGGCGGCGGCCCGCCGGAGGAATTGACGCCGACTTCGGGACACGGCCTGGGAATCATTGCTCTGGGGGTTCTTGGAATCCATGGCGCCTCGCTTTTGGAACGAAGCTCAATCTACGGAACAACTCCGTGGCGGAACAACCCCGAACAACCCCTTCCCCAGGGAACTTCCGTCAACGCTCGACGCCGGGTTGACGCTGGGCTGACAACGCTGACGCTGGGCTGACGATCTCCTCGCGGGATGGCGTGACAGACTTCACGTCCTAATGGCTTTACGTCAAAGGAGGGGTGGGCTACAGACACCGGTGCCTCGACGAGTCAACTCCTGACGGTTCGAGGGAAAGGATTTCCCATGAAGAACCCTCTGACTTCGGCGCTGGCCGCCCTGGGCCTGGCGCTGGGCGTGGGCGTGCCCGCTGGCGCGCACGCGGCGGTGCCCTTCGACTGCCGCACCCTGGACTACGGCATCTACTGGTACGGGCTGAGCAACGCGTCCCAGAAGGCGGTCGCCGGCGTCTACAATCCCTACTTCAACGCCGCCAAGCCCACCGTCATCTACGTGCACGGCTGGCAGAAGGACGGCGTCATCAATGGCAAGCGCGAGACGTTCAACTACGCGGAGAACGATCCCACGTACGGCGTCAACGTGAACATGGCCGACGCGTGGATCAACGCGGGCTGGAACATCGGCATCTTCTACTGGAACCAGTTCGCGGACGAGCCCGAGG